>JBKPOY010000018.1:0-7692 GCA_046733295.1 Actinomycetota bacterium
GCGTGATGCTACCGGGGCGAAAAGCCGCGCGTAGACTCAGTGTCGTGGACGAAGAGCTCGCCAGAGCACAGGCGGTCGTCGAGAAGTACGACGAGTCGCTTCGCGAGGAGCTGCCCGAGGGCGCCGAGATCTTCGACGCCCACGTCCATCTCGGCACCGACATCGACGGCTTCCGCGGCGACTACGACGACCTGATGCGCTTCATGGACCGCTACGGGATCTCGCGCTGCAACATGTTCTGCCTCGACGAGCCGGATCGTCATCCGGCCTTCCGGGCGGCGAACGACCGGACGCTCGCGTACGCCCAGCGGTCGGAGCGGCGCATGATCCCGTTCGTCCGGCTCGACCTCGGCGAGCAGCCGATCGAAGAGGCGAGGCGCGCGCTCGACCTCGGGGCCCGTGGCATCAAGCTGCATCCGCGCGCGCAGCGGTTCCTGCTGAACGACGAGCGGCTCGCGCCCGTGTTCGAGCTCGCGGCCGAGCGGCGCGTGCCGATCCTGATCCACGGCGGCCGCGGCCTTCCGCCGATCGCAAACGAGCTCGCATCGCTCGTCGAGCGGTACCCGCAGGCCCAGCTGATCATCGCCCACGGCGGCATCGCGGACATGCCGGCGCTGGCCGAGCACTTCGCCGGCAAGGCGGGCGTTTTCTTCGACACGTCCGTCTGGAGCCCGATCGACCTGCTCGGCGTTTTCCGGGTGTTCTCGCCGGAGCAGGTGCTCTACGCCTCCGACTTTCCTTACGGCCAGCAGCCGAGCTCGCTCCTGATCGCACTGAGAACGGCGAAGGTCTCGGGCCTCGACGAAGAGGATCTCCGGAACATGCTCGCCGGCAATGCCAACCGCATCGCGAACGGCGAGCCCCCGCTCGAGCCGACGAGGCCGAAGGGCGGAGAGACGTTCTCGCAGCCGATGGCCTTCGCGCGGATCCACCAGTACCTGTCGATGGCGACACCGCTGCTCTGGACACGCCAGCCGGACACCGTCGGCGTGATCGGGCTCGCCCTGAATGCGACCTACGACCGAGACGGGCACTCCGACGAGCGCGAGCGGATCAAGGAGCTGCTGATCGCGGCACGCGACCTCTGGCGCGTCCTGCCGGAGGTGGAGGACGAGCAGGATCAGCGGATCGTCGGGCGGACGACGTTCCGCCTCATCCACATCGCCGACATCCTGGCGGTGACGCCTCGTGGTTGAGCTTCGAGTGAACGGCGGCGACTACCGGGTGGACGCGCCGGTTGGACGGACGCTGGCGGAGGCGCTTCGCCTCGATCTCGGCCTCACGGGCACGAAGATCGCGTGCGGCGAGGGGCACTGCGGCGCCTGCACCGTGCAGCTCGACGGAGTCCCTGTTCTCGCCTGCATCACCCTCGTCCACACGGTTGGCGAGCGGGAGGTGACGACGATCGAAGGCCTCCGCGACCATCCGCTCGTGGACGCGTTCGTCGAAGCCGACGCAACGCAGTGCGGCTTCTGCACACCCGGCCAGATCGTCTCCGCCGCGGCGCTGCTCGAGGTGAGCCCCAGCCCCGACGGCGAGGCGATCAGGCACGCGATGGCGGGCAACCTGTGCCGCTGCGGCACGTATCCGAAGATCGAGCGCGCGATTCAGGCCGTCGCGGCCGGAGAGAAAGGAGGCTGATGGCAAGGCTGATCCGCACCGAGAAGGAGGTCGAGGGCCGCTACACCGAGCAGTGGATCGTCGTCGAGGAGGACGCGCTCGAGCAGTGGCCGGAGGGACCGCTGCGGACTGTCGGACGGCCGGCGCCGAGGGTGGACGGCCTGGCGCGTGCCCGTGGCGAGGCGCGCTACACCCAGGATCTGCGGCTGCCCGGAATGCTGCAGGTCGCGGTCCTCCGCAGCCCGCACGCGCGCGCGCGCGTGAAGAGAATCGATCTCGGCCCGGCTCGCGAGGCGCCCGGCGTTCGCGGCGCGATTGGCCCGGGCGACCTTGAGGTGCTGACCGACGCGCCGAACTACGAAGGCGAGGCGATCGCCGCTGTCGCAGCGGAGACGATCGAGGACGCACGCGCTGCGATCGACCTGATCGACGTCGAGTGGGAGGTGCTCGACCCCCTGCTCGACGCGCACGTCGCGCTCGAGCGCGAGTCCTTCGTCGCGGAGCCGCGCCGGTACGAGCGCGGGGACGTCGAGCAGGGCCTCGCCGAGGCCGACGTCGTGGTCGAGGCCGAATACCGGACGCAGAGCGTCCTGCACAACGCGCTCGAGACCCATCAGACCGCGTGCGAGTGGGAAGGCGACACCCTCGTCGTCTACACGTCGACGCAGTTTCTGTGGGGCGTCCGCGACGAAGTCGCTGCGACCTTCCAACTCCCGAAGGACAAGGTGCGCGTGATCTGCCGCTTCATGGGCGGCGGCTTCGGTGCGAAAGGGTCGGCCGGCGACTACACCTTCATCGCCGCGGAGCTCGCGCGCACGACCGGCCGTCCGGTGCACTGTCGCCTTGACCGCCGTGAGGAGAACGTCAACTCCGGCAACCGCAATCCGACGATCCAGAAGCTACGGCTCGGCGCGCGCGCCGACGGCACCCTGACCGCGATCGCGGGCGAGTACCTGTGCCTGCTCGGCTGGGACGGCTGGCTGCCGCCCACGGCCGGCCCGGCGCAGATGCTCTACGCCTGCCAGAACGTCGCCACCGTCGAATACGGCGTCCGGCTCAACGCACCGCCGATGGACGCATTCCGGGCTCCGGGCTTCGTCGAGGGGACGTTCGGGCTCGAGTGCGCACTCGATGAGCTCGCCGCGAAGCTCGACCTCGATCCGCTCGAGCTCCGTCGCCGCAACCACGCGGATCACGATCCGATGGACGAGCGACCGTTCTCGGGCAAGCAGCTGATGGAGTGCTACCGCCGGGCCGAGTCCGCGTGGGCGCGGCGAGACGACGTGCGCGCCCGCTCGGAGGGGCCGTGGCGCCGCGGCGTCGGAGTTGCGACCCAGCTCTGGTACGGCGGCGGCGGGCCGCCGTCGTACGCCTGGGTGCGACTCTCCGGCGACGGGCTGGTCAGCGTCGTCACGGCCATGCAGGACATCGGTACCGGCACGCGCACGGCGATGGCGCAGATCGCGGCCGAGGAGCTCGGTGTCCCGCTCGAGCGCGTGACGGTCGAGCTCGGCGACACTGCCCACGGCCCCTACGCCGTCGTCTCCGGCGGCTCCTCGACGACCCCGTCGATGGGTCCCGCGGTGCGCGCAGCCGCCGCGGACGTCGCGCGCCAGATCCGCGAGATCTCGGCGCAGCGCTTCGACGTAGAGGAGCGGGTCCTCTCTTTGAGCGACGGACGGATCGTCAGCGCAGACGGCGGCAGCTGGCCGCTCGAGGAGATCGCGGGCCTGCTCGAGGACGGGCAGATCCTCGGCAAAGGCGCCCGAGGACCTAACCCGGCCGGCATGCGCGTAATGACCTACGGCATCCAGGTGGCGGACGTCGCTGTCGACATCGAGACCGGCGAGGTCGTGGTCGAGCGCATCTACGCGGTTCACGACATCGGCCGTGTGATCAACCCGCTCGGCGCCGAGAGCCAGATCGAGGGCGGGATCATCCAGGCGATCGGCCACTCGCTCTCCGAGCAGCGGCTCCTCGATCCGCGCACCGGCAACGTCCTGACGAAAACGCTCGATGCCTACAAGCTGCCGACGATCGCCGACGTTCCCGAGATC
The DNA here is from genome assembly GCA_046733295.1 of Actinomycetota bacterium. Lineage (GTDB taxonomy): Bacteria > Actinomycetota > Thermoleophilia > Gaiellales > Gaiellaceae > 13-2-20CM-68-14. The sequence continues at coordinate 3,678 of JBKPOY010000018.1, forward strand.
GTGAGTGAGCTGATCGACGTGCCGGACGCACACCTGACGAACCTCGGCTCGAAGGGGCTCGGCGAACCGCCGATCGTCCCGACGGCAGCTGCGATCGCCAACGCGATCCGCGACGCGACCGGCGCCGACGTCCGCTCGCTGCCGATCACGCGCGACGAGCTGCTGCAGGCGTTGCGGAAGGCCGAGAACGCCCGGCGCGACCGCAGACCGGAAAGAGTTGGAGCTCCTTCGGCCTGACTCCAGCGAGGCCGCCGCGGGGTCGCTCGGCAACGGCTCGGTCGCGCTGGCAGGCGGGACCGAGGTCGTTCCGCTCCTGCGCGACGGGATCCTGCAGGCGGAGCGTCTCGTTGAGGTACGCGGGATCCTGCCGCGCGGCGTCGAAGGGACGACGATCGGCGCCGGCACGACGCTCGCCGAGCTCGAGGTCGACCCGGAGATCCCGCAGGCCTTGCGAGAGGCATGCGTGCTCGCGGCCTCGCCTCAGCTTCGCTCGATGGGGACGATCGGCGGCAACCTCCTGCAGGCGACCCGCTGCTGGTACTGGCGGCTGAAGTTCCCGTGCTACCTCCACGGCGGCGACGTGTGCCACGCGAAGGCGGGCCAGCATCGTGAGCATGCGATCTTCGGCAACGAGCGCTGTGCCTCGGCGCACCCGTCGGATCCGGCCGCCGCGCTGCTCGCGCTCGGTGCGCGGCTGCGGACGACGTCGCGGGAGCTCCCCGTCGCGGATCTCTACCGGCTGCCCACCGACGACGACCGCGACGTGACGACGCTCCGACCGGGGGAGCTGATCCTGGAGCTGGACGTGCCGTCGCCGGAGGCGAGCCTCTACCTCAAGGCCATGGATCGCAGGAAGTACTCCTTCGCGCTGGTCGGCGTCGCCGCGGCCCGCTTCACGGACGGTGTGCGGCTCGGCCTCGCCGGGGTCGCGCCCGTACCGTGGGCCTTGGAGTCGGCCGACGCTCTCGAAGCCGCGACACCGCTGCCCGGCACCGCGTACAAGGTCGACATCGCCCGGGCGCTGATCCGGCGCGCCCTCGAGGCGGTCGGCTAGAGCACGCGTTTGAAGGCGCACCCGGCCTCCTCCCCGAGGCGACCGTAGCGCGCCGCGGCGCGCGTGTCCGTCAGGCGGCCGTGAACAATGTGCGACATGGTCGCCGGGATCGTGCTCGCGGCCGGGGCATCGACACGGTTCGGCTCCCCGAAGCAGCGGCTCCTGCTCGAGCCCGTGCTCGAGCGGCTCAAGCGGGCAGCCGGCGTTGACGCCATCGTCGTCGTGGTCGGAGCGCACCCGATCGAGACCGACGCGCGAACGGTCGCGTGTCCGGAATGGGAACGCGGCCCGGGCGCCTCGCTTCGGTGCGGGCTCGCGGCCCTGACGCCCGAGACGGATGCGGCCGTGGTCGTCCTCGCCGACGGGCCCGATCTCTCGCCGGCGGCAGTGGAACGCGTGCTCGCGGCGTGGCGCCATGGCGCCGGCGACGTCGTGGCCGCGAGCTACGGCGGAAACCGGGGCCACCCGGTCGTGCTGGGCCGGGAGGCCTGGGGAACCGTTCCGGACGAAGGCGCCAGGGGTCTGGAGCCCGCGCTCGTTCCTTGTGACGACCTTGGGCCGCCCGGCGACGTCGACACGCCGGCCGACCTCGCCGGAAGGGCGCGCGACCCGAGCGCAGAACGATGAACGCGTCGATGTCGATCGCGCAGCACCTCGAGGCCCTCGAGGCTTCTCCACTCGCGTCGGCGCGGCTCCAGCGCAAGCTGACGGTCGAGGAAGCCGCCCGGCGCGCCGGACTGACGCCCGAGCAGATCGAGTGGCTGGAGGAAGGTCGCGTCTACCGCTTTCCGAGCGCCGACGAGGCCATCGTCGCGGTCGTCCTCTACGCGACCGCCCTCGGAATCGACAAGCAGGAAGCGAGGGCGCTCGCAGGCCTGCCGGTCGGCCCACGCGCAGACCGCTATCAGCGAAGCCGCATCGCGGGGGCCGTGGCTGCGCTCGCGGTGCTTGGCGCGCTCGCGGTCGCACTACTCTGCTTCGGGGGAGACACCAAGACGCGGCAGCAGCCGGCGAAGCCGCTGCCGCCGCCGTGGCGACTCAGCGTCGACGTGCTCAACGGCGGCGGCGACATCTACTACACGCGCGCCGTGGCGAGCAAGGTCGGGGCCCTGGGCTACAAGATCAAGCGGGTCGCGAAGGCTAGCCGGTTCGACTACCCGGACACGGCCGTCTACTTCGAGCCGGGTGGGGAGGCCTACGGCCGCCGCCTCGCCGAGCAGCTCGGGGTCAAGGCCCGTCCGCTTCCCGGGGGCACGAACCCGCGCCGCCTGGTCGTGATCGCAGGCCCGCCGCGGGTCGGGTGAGAAGCCGCCTACAAGAGCGGTGTCCGGAGCTCGGCCAGCTTCGACTTGAGCTCCGGCGGCATCTCTTCGCTCGCGGCCTGACGGACGAAGCGTCGCAGCGCTTCCTCGAAGCGGTACCGCTTGCGGCAGTAGTCGCAGAGGTTCAGGTGCTCCTCCGCCATCGCCCGCTCATCGTCGTTCAGCTCGCGGTCCAGAAAGGGCTGCAGCAGCTCCTCGCACTTGTCACAGGGATCGACCGCGACTCCGTTCATCCACTACCTCCGTCGGCGAGTGCCCGATCGGCGAGCTCTTGTTTCAGTATGCGCCGTCCCCGGTGCAGCCGCGACATCACCGTGCCCACGGGGATGTCGAGGATCTGCGCCGCGTCGTTGTAGCTGAAGTCGCCGATGTCGACGAGGACGATGGCGTCGCGGAAGTCGTGCGGGACCGCGGAGAGCGCCGAGACCGCGTCGTCCTGGGAGAGCCGCTCGATCACGCGCTCCTCGTCGGGATTTCGGTCCGGCGTCGCCTCCTCGAGCCGGTTGTAGAGGAAGTAGTCGCCTTCCTCGAGCGGCTGCATGTCGGGCGCGCGCTGGACGCGTCGGCCGCGGTCGATGTTGAGGTTGGTGAGAATCCGGAGGAGCCACGCGCGTAGGTTCGTGCCGGGCTGGAAGGACCGCCAGCTGCGGAACGCCCTCGCATATGCCTCCTGCATCAGGTCCTCGGCCTCCTCACGGGACGAGACGAGCCGCCGGGCAACGCGATAGACCTGGTCTGCCAGCTCGAGGGCTTCCTCCTCGAACCGAACGCGGTCTCGTGCGTCCTCTGCCAGCTTTCTCGCCGGTGTTTCGGGTGCCGTCTCGCCCACGACGGCCACCCTAGCAACGCTTCTTTTCAGGCTGCAACGACCGAAAAAGGAGGGGCATTCCCGGTTACATCGTAAGCCGACCTGGGTAGGCGACGGGTGTCGCCCTACGAGAAAGGACGGGGTTCAATGGAAGGCTACGACGTCGTGACCAGTGACGATTGCAAGTTCGGCCACGTCGCCGAGGTTCAAGGCGGGCACCTGATCATCGAGCACGGAGCGTTGCGGAAGACGAAGCACGCCGTGCCCGAGACCTTCGCCCACGTCGACGACGCGGAGAAGACGGTCCGCCTCAGTGTCTCGAAGGAGATCGTCGACGCCTCGCCCAAGATCGAGAACGGTTCGATCGACACGCAGGCGGTCGCCGAGCACTACGGACTCGCCGAGGGCACACCCGCCCCGGAGACCGAGGGCTACGGCGAAGTCGAGCCCGACGATCCGGGCCGCAGCGCGGACGAGGAGGCGATCCTCGCCGGACGCGAGACGGCAGACCAGCAGCGTGCGGAGATCCGCGAAGGCGGCATCCAGGAAGGGCAGGAGGATCTCGGCTCGTCGCCGGCGCTGCTCGGCGACAGGATCAAGGGCTCGCGCTAGACCGGCTGAGCCGGACGGAAGCCGGCCTTTGCCATCGCGGAGAGGAGCGCATCGAGGTCGGTGCGCTCCTCGTCCCAGCTGAGCATCACCTGACCCATCAGGTTCGCGTTCGCGAACTCGAGTCCGTCGTGGCCGCGCAGGGCACCGGCGAGCCGCTGAACGCATCGCTCGCAGCGAATGCCGCTCACCTGCAGCGTCTCCGAGCGAATCGTCATGCGG
>JBKPOY010000019.1:0-11119 GCA_046733295.1 Actinomycetota bacterium
CGCGATCGCCGCGCTGAGCGCGGCCGCGGCGGCGGCGCTCGTCGAGCTCGCGGCGCGTTCGACGGGCCCGGATGACTGGCCGGAGGCGGGCGGGGCCGCGGCTCAGGCCCGCCGGTTGCGCAACCGGCTCGTCCCCCTCGCCCGCCGCGACACCGAGGCCTACCAGGCGGCGATGGCGAGGCTCCAGGAGCGCGGCGACGACTTCGCGCTCGGCGAGGCGCTCGCGAAAGCCGCCGACATCCCCCTCGAGATCGCAGACCACGCGGAGAACGTCGCCGGGCTGGCCGCCGAGGCGGCCGGCCGCGCGACCCCGGACCTGCGTGCGGATGCGGCCGCCGCCGCGGCTCTCGCGCTCGGTGCGGCCTGGGCGGCCGCGAAGCTGGTGGAGGTGAATCTCGCGATGCACAGCGACGACCCGCGGCTCGCCCGAGCCCGCGCGATCGCGGCCGGAGCGACGAGCACCGCACGCGAGGCCCTGACCGTCGACGAATAGACTCCGGTCAGGCGTGCCGGGAAGTCTGGTCGGCGAGCAGCGATGCGCGCCTCCAGGACACCCGTTGAGTCGACCGCCTTCGGCACTAGGGTCGCCCCGTGACCGAGCTCACGGACTTCGGCCTGGTCATCGCCGTCGGGTCGGGCGTCTTCGCGCTCGCCGTCCTCTCACACAAGCTCAGCGAGCGCCTGGCCGTCCCGGCGCCCGCGATCTTCCTGCTCGCCGCGGCGCTGGCGGCGCGTCTGGTGCCGAGCCTCGGCGACGAGCTCTCGATCCGGGACGTCGAGCGAATCGCGGTTCTCGCGCTGATCGTCATCCTCTTCGACGGGGGGATGCGCGTGGGCTGGCGGCGCTTCCGGGCGGCCGCCGTCCCGATCACCTCGCTCGGCGTCGTGGGCACGTTTGCGACCGCGGGCGCGATGACGCTTCTCGCCCGTTACCTCTTCGGCTTCGACTGGACGACGGCTGGGATCCTGGGCGCCGCCCTGGCGCCGACCGACCCGGCCGTGATGTTCTCGGTCCTCGGCCGCCGCGAGGTCGCCGGGCGGACGGGAACGATCCTCGAAGGGGAGTCCGGCGTCAACGATCCCGTCGGGATCGCGCTGATGATCGGCATGATCGAGCTCGCGACGCACGACGACGCGACGTTCTGGGTCGTCGTGCGCGAGTTCGCGGTGGAGATGGCCGTTGGCTTCGCGATCGGCGTCGCGGGCGCATATGCGTTGGTGCTGGCCACACGCCGGATCGAGCTGCCGACGGCTCTCTATCCCTTGCGCACCCTCGCGGGCGCAGGCGTGATCTACGGTCTCGCCGCGGTCGCCCACGGTTCGGGCTTCCTCGCTGTTTTCGTCGCGGGGATTCTGATCGGCGACCTCGACGTCCCCAGGAAGCGGTCGGTCGAGCGCTTCCACACCTCGCTCGCGAGCCTGGCGGAGATCGTGGTCTTCGTCGCGCTCGGGCTCACGATCGACACGGTCGATCTCGGCGACGTCTGGCTCGATGCCCTCCTGCTCTCCGGCTTGCTCGCCTTCGTGGCGCGGCCGCTCGTGGTCGGGCCGTTGCTCCTGCCGGCCCGGCTCGACCGCGGTGAGCGTCTGTTCGTGATGTGGAGCGGGCTAAAAGGGGCGGTGCCGATCCTGCTCGCGGCCTTCGCCTTGCTCGAGCACGTCGACGGGGCCGAGCGGATCTACGGGATCGTCTTCGTCCTCGTCACCTTCTCGGTGCTCGTCCAGGGTGCGACGATTCCGTACGTGGCGGCGCGGCTCGGCATTCCGATGACCCGGAGGGAGGAGCCGGCATGATCCTCGCGCACCTCGACCTGGACGCGTTCTTCGCGGCGGTCGAGGAGCTCGAGCAGCCGGAGCTCCGCGCGCAGCCGCTCGTCGTCGGCGGCGACCCGCACGGCCGCGGCGTCGTCGCGACTGCGAACTACGCCGCACGGAAGTTCGGGATCCACTCGGCGATGTCGGCGGCCGAGGCTCTGCGACGCTGCCCGCACGCGGTCTTCGTGCGACCACGGCACAGGCTCTACCGCGACTACTCGCGGGCGGTCTGGACGGCGGTGTGTGAGGTCGTCCCCACGGTCGAGCGTACCGGGCTCGACGAGGGCTACCTCGCCGTCGGCGAGGTGGCTTCCGACTACGCGCGCGCGAGAGTCGTCGCCGAGGCCGTGCAGGCGGCGGTGCGTGGCGCGACGAGCCTGTCGTGCTCGCTGGGAGTCGCGAGTTCGAAGGTGGTGGCGAAGATCGCGAGCGACAGACGGAAGCCCGGGGGTCTGACGGTGGTGCCCGCGGGACGAGAGGCCGCGTTCCTCGCCCCGTTCGACGTCCGCCGCCTCCCCGGTGTCGGCCCGCGGTCCGAGGAACGGCTCCGCCGGGGCGGGGTCGAGACGATCGGCGCGCTCGCGGGCCTCCCCGACGGCAAGCTGAAGCGCCTCCTGCCCGGCAGGCTCGGCCCGCTTCTCCGCGACCGCGCCCGTGGGATCGATCCCCGGCCGCTCGAGACGTCGTCGGAGACGGTTTCGATCAGCACCGAGGAGACGTTCGACCGCGACATCGCAGACCCGGCGCAGCTCAAGGCCGAGGTACGCAGGATGGCGGCGCAGGTCGCGGAACGGCTGGAGGGGACCAGCCAGACGGCGCGGACGGTGACGACGAAGGTGCGCTATCCGGATTTCGCGATCCGCAGCCGCTCGACGACCCTCCCCGTCGCGACCGACGACGCCGGCCGGATCGCGGAGCTCGCGTGCGGATTGCTCGACCGGGCGCTCGCGGACCGGCCCGGCGCGCTCAGGCTCGTCGGCGTCGGGGTCTCGGGGCTCGAGGATCACCGCCAGCTGGCGCTGATCGGCTAGCGCTCAGTCGTCTTCTGATCGGCTAGCGCTCAGTCGTCTTCTTCGGTGCTCCACCGCGCCACGTCGCGGATCGAGACGATCCCGATCGCACGATCGCCCTCGACCACGGGAATGTGGCGAAAGCCTCGGTCGAGCATGATCTCGGCCGCCTCCTTCGGCGACGCAGTGGGCGGGAGCGTGAGCGGGTCGGGGGTCATCCATTCACGCACGCGAGCCTCGCTCGAGTGCGTCCTGCCGGCGACGGCCCGCGTCAGATCGCGCTCGGTCAGGATGCCGATCAGGCGCCCGTAGTCGGACACCGCAAGGGAGCTGACCTCGCGGTCGACCATCTTCTGAGCGGCCTCGCCGATCGTGTCTTCAGGAGCCACGGAGAGGACGTCGCTCGTCATGAGGTCGGACAGCGTGCTCACGGGAGCGTGGAGCATAAAAGATGCCGGCTAGACGTCCAACCGAGCGTCCTCCAGGTCGAGATCCCGCGTGACGCGGTGCATCACGTCGTCGTTGATGCGCCCCTGGCGGCGCAGCTCGAGCACCGCCGCACGCTCGGCGTTGAGGAGCTCGCGGCGGAGCCGTTGGTAGGCGACCGACTGCTCCTCGAGCGCGCCGTCGCTCTCGGCGTCGAAGCGCGAGGCGAAGCGGTTGCGGCGAAAGCCCATGGCGCCGCGCAGGCGCTCGGCCGTCTCGGGCCGCACCCAGTCCTCGTCCACCAGCTCCTCCAGGCGCGCGAGCGCTGCGTCCGCGGCGTGGATCCGCGCTTTTGCTTCCTCCTTCGCGTCGAGCCCGTCCTCCTCGACGCCGAGCACGCGGATCACGAACGGCAGGCTGAGCCCTTGGAAGACGAGCGTCGCGAGGATGACCGCGAAGGCGAGGTAGATAATCAGCGAGCGGTTCGGGAAGGCCTCACCGGCGTCGGTCGTGAGCGGCAGGGCGAGCGCGGCCGCAAGCGAGACGGCCCCGCGGAGCCCCATCCAGGCGACAATCGCGGGGCGCTGCCAGGGCGGCGCCGGGTCGTGCTGGCCGACGCGCCCCCAGATCAGCCAGGGGACGTACACGAAGGGGAACGTCCACACGATCCTGACGACGATCACGGTTCCGGCCACGATGGCCGCGTCCCAGAGGAGCTCACCGGCGCTGCGCCCGGAGAGCGAGTCGAGGATGTGGTTGAGCTGGAGCCCGACGAGCGCGAAGACGAGCGCGTTGACGACGAACGTCAGGATCGCCCACATCGCGGCCCCGTCCAGACGCGTCTGGACACTCGTCAGCTCGGGCGTGCGCCAGCCCATGTAGACCCCCGTCGTCACGACCGCGAGCACGCCGGAGACGTCGAGTGCGTTTGCGGGCAGGTAGGCGAAGTAGCCGCTCAAGAGCGCGATCGTCACCTCGACGGGCGGGTTGTCGAGCCGCCGGCGGACGGCGGCGACGATGAAGCCGACAACGAGGCCCACGGCGACGCCACCCGCGGCCGTCCAGACGAAACGGAGCCCCGACTCCCAGAGGGAGAACGTCCCGGAGAGGACGGCCACGACCGCGACGCGGTAGAGCACGAGTGCCGTGCCGTCGTTGACGAGGCTTTCGCCCTCGACGACCGCGACGATTCTCCGCGGCACCCCGAGTCGCCGCGCGATCGCTACCGCTGCCAGCGGATCGGTGGGGGACACGATCGCGCCGAGCACGAACGCCGGGCCCCAGCCCAGATCGGTCAGCTCGTGGGCGACGACCGCGACCGCGACCGTCGTCGCGATCACGAGCCCGATCGCAAGGAGCGAGATCAGCCGCACGTTCTGCCGGAGATCGCGGAGCGACGTGTAGAAGGCGGCCGAGTAGAGGAGCGGCGGCAGGATCGCAACGAGGACGAGATCCGGCGGCAGGGTGATCGTCGGAATCCCGGGCACGAACCCGAGTGCCAGCCCGCCCAGCACCAGCAGGATCGGGTACGGCGTCCGCAGAACCGGAGCGAGCACGAGCAGCGCGGCGAGCGCGACGAGCAGCGCGAGGAGGACGAGATCTTCTTGAGCGCCGAAGGTCACGCTGCGACGATATTCACCCGGACGGGGCTGCGGAGAGCCATGGCCCGAGGGGCTGGGCAGGACCTCTCGCGGGCGCCCCTTGTAAAGCATTGCGATGCCTTTGGCGGCGCTGGGGTGAACGAGTTTGAGTCAGGACCTCGGGGGTAGCCGAAAGACGACTCCTACGAAGGAGGTGTGGGCATGGCGACTATCGAGTTGTGGACCTTCACAGTCGCGACGCCACCGAACATCGATTTGGCCGGCTTCCAGGTCGAGGCCCGGGACGGCGGGATCGGCAAGGTCGATGAAGCGACCCACGAAGCGGGCGGGAGCTTCATCGTCGTCGACACCGGCCCGTGGATCTTCGGCAAGAAGGTGATGCTTCCGGCCGGCGTTATCCAGGACATCGATCCCGACACGGAGACGATCTTCGTCGACTTGACGAAGGACGAGATCAAGAACGCTCCGGAGTTCGACGAGAAGACTCACCGCGACCAGAGCTACCGTGACGAGCTAGGCCGGTACTACACCGGCCGGGGCACCGGCGGCTCCGGCGCAGGCATCTAGGCGATTTCGAGCGCTACGGCGAAGCCCCGCACCCTGGGGCTTCGCCGACGCATCGCCATCCGCGGCGGAAAGCGGGCGGCGTCTGTCAGCCGCGGGCGCCGGATTTCCCGGCCGCGCACTCAGGGCAGTAGAGAGCGGCCTGTGGCGGCTTTTCGTCGGTTCTGTAGGCGCGGTAGCTGAGAGCGTCGTGGTGCGAAGCAGGCCGCCGGCCGCACTCGACGCACGCCAGGCGAATCCAGTCGAAGATCCGGTCGAGCCGAGCCTCGGTGGCCCGGCTCGGAACCCTCCCTTGACGAAAGTCGTCCATCCGAGAAATCGTGGCAGCGGCCGGGCGAGCGGTCAATGCTTGTGGAGGCTCGGCAATCCTCAGGGCTGGCAAGAACGTTTATTCGCTTCTGATTCGGCCGAGAAGAGTTGGGCCTGCCCCTGCGGCGGGCAGGTCGAGGGGAGTGGGCTGCGGGGTGAGGGGGTCGCTTCGTGGCCCCTCTCCCGAACCAGACATGTCGTACAAGCAAGTCGGTGTTGCGGCATCTGTCGTCTCAGAGGCGCCGACAGCGGGACTGGGCGAATGACTCGTTGCGGCGCCTCTGCCCAGGCGCCGGATTAGCGGGTGGTAGTTCGGGTAGGCCGCGGGGTAACTCGACCCGGGAGGTTCAAGAAATGGGTATCGACGACATGCTCAAGCAGCAGATCCGTGACCGTGCGCCGGAGCTGAAACAGAAGCTCGTCGATGAGTTCAGCGAAGTGACGCAAAAGGACATGGACGAAGCAAGCGACGATCCCGACGACATCGTCGACCGCGTTCAGGAAAAGACGGGTCAGCCCCGCGAGCAGGTCGAGCAGCGCGTCGCGCAGGTGATGCAGCGAAGCTGACGTTTCACCCTCGTCGCGCCGGAGACCGTCACTGCATGGCTAATCCAGCCCCAATCGGGAGCGATGTCTCCGCTGGCACCTACCGCTGCACGAACTGCGGCAACGAGATTCAGGTGCAGTCGGTTCAGTCGTTGCCGCCCTGCCCAAGCTGCGGCGGCCCCAACGACTGGAATCCGGCGAGCGGCGGCGACAGTTCGCAGGACCCGTATCCGAAAAACTGAACCTTGGTCCGGAGGCCCGGCGAAAGCCGGGCCTCCCGGCCAGTTTGCGGGCTTTAGGTGGACTCGGACACGCTTGATGGCGGGGGCCCGGTCCTGCAGCTGATCCGGAAACCAGGCGCGGCTTAAGAGCAAGCGTTGTGCGTCGTGGAAATCGAGCTCGAGGAGCCAAACGCTAACTGGCTAGCAGCTGGTCTCCGGCGTTCACTCACGATCGACGCTGCTTGGCACCCACCCCGTACTTGGGGGCGGCAGATCGGCGCGCCGCCCGATCAGCGCCCGTTGCTCCTCGAGGAAGCGGGCGCAGTCGGCACGCAAGTCCTCGGACACGAACTCGCCCGGAAGCTCGGACTCAGGCGCAGGCAGCCTTTCAGGCTGGTGCTCGGGCGCAGAATCACTCCCCACTTTCTGTGTGGAAACTGTGGATAACTCCTGTTTTGAAGTGAACCGCAGGCGCTGCGCGATTCGGGCTCTCACGCAGCGACGCCGGGCGCGACTCTACGCGGTTGTGCGCGGTGTGGCATCCCTCGAACAGGGGATGCCTGGGAAATCACCGCAAAGAGCGCGAACTTCGGCTGCTGCTGCTGCGACCCCGTGCCGGAGTGGCTGCCTGGTGGCCGGTGTGCACGAGCGGGAACGGGGCCGCCGGGGCCGAAAGGTCACACGAGCCGGGGCACGCGCGTCCCCCGCACCGCGGGCCGTCAGCCAGCCGCAGGGCATGAGCGGCCAGCCCCGGCTCACGAGATCGATCTCCTTGGGCGACCTATGGACGAAGGGGAGGCGCCAGCGGCTCACAGGGCGGTCGACATTTAGTGTCCCGGGTCTTGTACTCGTGGGCTCAGCGGGGAGAGTCGCAGACAACCCGAGGTGGCGCTGCATTCAGACTCGAATTGGTCTTGCGGGAAGAAAAGGCACGGCGCACACCGTCTAGAAGAGAGCCGGCGGGCTTGCCGCGGCGGCCGAAAGGCTGGCGGGGCGCAACCGCCGGCTCTTTCTCAATAGGTGCCGCTCCGACTCATTCCTTGCGGGGCGACGGACGCTGGTTCCGGACCGTGCGGGCTTAACCCGGCTGACTTGCCGGACTGAAACTGGCTGGGTGGTCGGCCGCCTCGTCTCTTCCCTGCCGGGGGAGCGGGCTGAATTTACCGCTACTTGCGCCCTTTTTGGCCGCTGTTTGCGGAGTTACTGGGTTGCAATTCATTTGCACAAGGGAAAACATCCATCGTACGTGCGGCACGTCATAAGGGCTGTCGCTACGTCCACTCGGAGGGAAGGGACGTATGGCCCTGTTTTCAGCTCTCACGCCAGGCACGAAAAGAAAGGCCCCACCCCACGGTTACGCGTGGGGCGGGGCGGTTGCACCGACCTCTTTTTCCCCGACGCCCACCAAGGACGACCGAAGAGGGGAGGTGGTGCTTAGTGGCTGATCTACCGCCGCGCTGACGCGGCGAAACATCTTTCGATGAGCCATTCACCCAGCACGGGTGAACCCAAATAAAGGAGGACTCAATCGTGCGTTCACGCACACGGATTCTGATCGCGACAGCCGCGCTCACGCTCTTCGGCGCCCTGTCGGCGGCCGCGCTCGCAGCGAGCCCACACTTCAAGCACGGCGGCGAGCCCGTCTGCACGATCGCAGGCAGCGGGACAAACTCGACGTCGACAACGTGTACGGCTTCGCTGGCCGGGCTCGGCGGCGGCGACCTCAACCTCAGCACGACCGTAAGCGGGTTTGCCGTCTACCAGTGCCAGAACAACGGCGGCCAGACCGCACCGGGCCAGAACAGGGTATTGGTCGGCCCGGCGACGACGCCGACGACGATTCCCGGCGACGCGATCAAGAACGGCAACGTCACCTTCACCACCAACCCGGCGGTCCTCACGGCTCCGTCGACCGTTTCCGGGGCGGCGGCAGGGTGTCCGAACCCGAACTGGACGGGAGTGAATCCGACCCTGACGGTCACCAACATCACGTTGACCATCGCCCAGGGCGGGGTCACGCTGTTCACCTGCACGGCAAGCAATCCGAACGGGCTGAGCGGGACGGTACCCCTCGCCTGCTAGCTGACTGAGGAACGGAGGGGTGCGCTGACCTGCGTGCCCCTCCGTTCTCTCGTCATCCGGTACGAGCTCATGCCGCCGCGCTCTGAGGGCCGAAGTCCAGCAGGCTCGGCGACCTGAAAACGTAGCCCGCGGCCTGCGCGTACCGGCCCGAACGCCTAAGTCTCAACTGGCGTTATGGCCGGCTCTCCACGCTCCAGAGCCAGCAGGTTGTCGACGACGACCCTCGTCATCTTCGCCCGGGTCTGCCAGGTCGCACTGCCGAGGTGCGGGGTCAGAACGACGTTCGGGAGGCCCAGGAGTTCACGCGGCACGTCGGGCTCGTGAGCGAACACGTCGAGCCCAGCCCGGATCCGTCCGGAGACGAGCTCGGCGACCAGTGCCTCCTCGTCGACGATTTCGCCCCGTGCGGTGTTGACGAAGCAGGCGCCGTCCCGAAGTAGCGAGAGCCGGCGCGCCTCGACGAGCCCAGCGGTCTCGGGAGTCAACGGCGCGTGGATCGTGACGATGTCCGCCTCCGCGAAGAGGGCGTCCAGACCGCGGAACTCGGCGAGGTCAGTGTCCACGGGTCGGCGCTGTGTGTAAACGACGTGAAGCTCGAAACCGCGGGCACGCCTCGCGACGGCGCTCCCGATGCGCCCCAGGCCGACGATCCCGAGCGTGGAGCCGGTCACCTCCTCCGCCAGAGCTCCCTCCGACCACGACGCCGCCCAGCCGTTCGAGCGAACGAGCCGGTCGCCCTCCACGACCTGCCGCCTCGTCGCGAGGATCAGCGCGAAGGCGAGATCCGCCGTTGCGTCGCTGAGAACGCCGGGGGTGTTCGTGACGACGACGCCGCGCTCGGCGCAGGCCCCGACATCGACGCGGTCGTAACCGACGCCAAAGTTGGCGACGATCCGAAGATTGGGCAGCAAGTCGAGTGGAACGGGCTCGTTCGCTACGACCAGGGCCTCGACATCGGCGCGGGCTCGCGCGAGGGCAGCAAGCGGCGCCACCTCGACGTCGTCGAGCTCCTCGAACGAGTCCCCGGGGTAGCGGCGAGTGGCGAGAACCTTCATCGACCTTGGCAGGATCTCGTATCTCCAGACCCGGCTGCCGCTACGCGTTTCGGCTTGCCTGGCGTGCCGTTTCCTTGATTTCGACTGGCGGCCACCTTAGGCTCGAAGGCTCACTGCGGCTGGCCGCGCCGGCAAAGGACGCGGCGGCTTCCGAAGGGAGAAGGGAGTCAGCATGAGGATTTTGGTGTGCATTGGCGTGATTGCCGCGGCGCTCGCGATTCCGGCGCTTGGCCTCGCCGCGTCGCCCCCGCAGGCGGTGATGACGGCGCTTGACAACCCGCGTGGGCTCGCATGGGGTCCGGAGGGTGGGCTCTATGTCGCCGAGGCAGGACGCGGCGGCTCAGGCGTCTGCGTGCCCGCTCCCGACGCGCCGCCGCCAGCCGTGCGCTGCTACGGCGCAACCGGTGCCGTTTCACGCCTGTGGCACGGCGTGCAGGAGCGAGTCGTCACCGGGCTGCCGTCGATCGCCTTCCTGCCGGCGCGCGACACGGCGGCCGGGCCGCAGCACGTCTCCTTCCAGGGACGCGGTGGGCTGTTCGTCACGATCGGGTGCAGTTGCAACAAGGCCACGCCCACGGGCGCGCTCCTCAACGGCCTCGGTTTCGGTTACCTGCTGAAGGCGTCGGCCTCGGGCAACACGAGGCCGATTGCAGACGTCGCCCGTTACGAGGCGGAAGCGAATCCGGACGGCGGGCTGATCGACAGCAACCCCTACGGGCTGATCGCGCTGCCCGGCCATCGCCTCGCGACAGACGCGGGCGGCAACTCGCTGGTCGACGTGTCCGCAAATGGCGAGGTGACGACGGTTGCGACGTTTCCGAAGGCGCCGGTACCGGGTCCGTTCGGGCCTCGTGACGCGGTGCCGACTGGTGTCGTGGTCGGCCCTGACAGCGCGTACTACGTCTCGACCCTGACCGGCTTTCCGTTCACGGCGGGCACCGCTTCGGTCTATCGCGTCGTTTCGGGCCAAGCTCCGACGCTCTATGCGTGGAACCTGACCGCGCTGACCGACCTCGCGTTCGGGCCCGACGGTTCGCTGTACGTGCTCCAGCACGGTTCGGCCATTCCGGGCATCCCGTTCCCGTTCGCAGGCCCGGGCGCGATCTGGCGGGTGCCGCCGGGCGGCGGCGGCACATCCACGCTGGTCGCCGGCGGCCTGCCCCGCGCGACCGGCCTCCTCCTCGGGGCGGACGGAGCCCTGTACGTCTCCGTCAATGGGGCGTCGGCGGGCAACGGTGCGGTCTGGCGGATCGAGCCCTAAGGCACTTCGGTGTGTGAGGTGAGGCGACGCCGCCTCACCTCACACCGGGCAGAAATCGACGAGGTCGCCCGGTTGCACGCTCACGGAAGAACGGAAATCTCGCGCCTTGCCACCGCGTCCAGCCGTCGGCGCCGGCGCGCCCTGGCGATGACCTCCCACTTGAACATGCCCGGGGCCGAAGCCGGCGCGTCCTGAGGAACGGTGAAGCGAGCGCTCTGTACACCAGGAG
>JBKPOY010000020.1:0-15857 GCA_046733295.1 Actinomycetota bacterium
TGCCCGCGCAGCCGGCACCCACGATCAGCACATCGTGCTTGGCTTCCACCGCTGTCGGACGGTATCGGAACCACTGTAGGCACGGCTTCGTTGCAGGTGCGGCGATCGCCCGGGCCGCAGTCCGGGCGATCGCCGCCGGCGCCGCTAAGGGCAGCGCACCCTTCGCTCGGCTGAGCAGGTGTCGCGGCCCCGCCCGCCGTCCGCGAAGTCCCGGCCCTTGCCGCCGGTCAGCTCGTCGTTGGCCGTGCGCCCGAGGATGACGTCGCGGCCACCCTCACCATCGATCTCGTTCCGCTGGCCGTTGCCGCGAAGCGTGTCCGCGAACGGGGAGCCGTCGATGTCCTCGACGTGGGAGATCGTGTCCGCGCCCCAGCCGCGCCCGGTTCCGGCAACGAGATCCACGACGACGCCGCGCGGGGAGTCGTAGTACGAGGCCTGGTCGGTACCCGGGCCACCGTCGAGCTTGTCAAGGCCGTCGCCGCCGACCAGAAGGTCCGGCCCCGCGCCGGCCCTGACGACGTCGTTGCCCGGGCCGGCGTCGATCATGTTCACGCCGGCGCTGCCGTTGATGACGTCCGAGCCGCGCGAGCCCATCACGACCTCGATGTTGACGAGTTTGTCCGTTCCCCAGCCGGTCGCTGTTCCTGCGGCGAGGTCGACGACGACAGATGCCGGCGCGTCGTTGTACATGACGAGGCCGAACGCCGCGTCGCCGCCGTCGATCGTGTCGTCTCCCGCGCCTCCGTCGATGCCGCTGACGAAGCCGTCGCCGCCGTTCACGTTGTCGTTGCCGTCGCCGGCACAGATCAGATCGTCGCCGTTCCGGGCGTCGATCGTGTCGTTGCCCTCGAGCGAGACGATGACGTCGTCGCCCTTGGTCCCAGTGATCACGTCGTCGCCGGCGGTGCCGACGATCGTCGGTTTCTCGCCGAGACATTTCTGCGCGTCTGCGCCGACAGCTCCGGTTCCGCCGATCAGGGCAACCGCAGCAGCGCCGACCGCACTCAAAAGCATCAACCTGGCGCTCATCACGCCCTCCTTCCGGCCCCGTCCAGTCAGTCGATCCGTGGCGGACCGTAAGAAGGCGCTGTTAGGCCACCTTCATCAGCTTGTAACGATTGACGCAGTAAGACGTTTGGGTTTTCAGACGCGCGGGCCCGCCGCGGCCACGGCTTCACCCGCCTCCGCGGTGAACTGCTCGAAGTTGTCGCGGAACATCCGCGCCAGGTCGCGCGCCCTCCGGTCGTACGCATCGGGGTCGTGCCAGGTCGACCGCGGGTCGAGCAGCCCCTTGTCTACCCCCGGAGCCTCGATCGGCACCTCGAAACCGAACAGCTCGTCGGTCCTGAACTCCGCTTCGTCGAGCTGGCCGGAAAGCGCCGCGTCGAGCAGCGCGCGCGTCGCGGCGATCGGCATCCGCTGGCCCTCGCCGAACGGTCCTCCCGTCCAGCCGGTGTTGACGAGCCACACGGTCGCGCCGTGCCGCTCGAGGCGCTCGCCGAGCATCCGGGCGTAGACCGCCGGCGGCTGCGGCAGAAACGGCGCGCCGAAGCAGGCCGAGAAGGTCGGCTGCGGCTCGGTCACCCCGATCTCGGTGCCCGCGAGCTTCGCCGTGAAGCCGGAGAGGAAGTAGAACATCGCCTGCTCGCGCGTCAGCCGCGCGACCGGCGGCAGGATCCCGAAGGCGTCGGCGGTGAGGAAGATGACGGAGGTCGGATGGCCTGCGCGCTTGCTCGGCAGCGCGTTGGCAATCTGCTCCAGCTTGTAGGCGGCACGCGTGTTCTCCGTCTTCGAGTCGTCATCGAGGTCGAGCCGCCCCTGCTCGTCCATGATCACGTTCTCGAGCACCGTCCCGAACGAGCGCGTCGTCTCGTAGATCTGCGGCTCGGCCTCTGGCGAGAGCCGGATCACCTTCGCGTAGCAGCCCCCTTCCATGTTGAAGACGCCGTCGTCGCTCCAGCCGTGCTCGTCGTCGCCGATCAGATGGCGGCTCGGGTCGGCGGAGAGCGTCGTCTTCCCGGTCCCGGAAAGGCCGAAGAACACGGCGACGTGACCCTCGTCGTCGACGTTCGCCGAGCAGTGCATCGGCAGGACGCCTTCGCGGGGCAGTTTGTCGTTCATCAGCGTGAAGATCGACTTCTTGATCTCGCCTGCGTAGAACGTGCCTCCGATCAGGATCTCGGCCCGCGTCGGGTGGAGGGCGACGAAGGTGGAGCTCCTCGTTGCGTCGATCTCGGGATCGGCCTCGACGGCCGGCGCGTGCAGGATCAGGGCCTGCGGCTCGAACTCAGCCGCCTCCTCCTCGCTCGGCTCGATGAAGAGCGTCTTCGCGAAGAGGGCGTGCCAGGGACTGTAGGTGACCGTCCGCGCCGCCAGGCGGTGGGCCGGATCCGCCCCTGCGAACGAGTCCACGACGTAGAGGTCCTCACCCTCGAGGAACGAGGCGACCTTGTCCCGCAGCCGCTCGAAACGGTCCTCGTCGATCTCCTGGTTGACCTTGCCCCACCAGATGCGCTCCTCGCAAGCCTCGTCGCGGACGACGAACTTGTCGTTCGGCGAGCGGCCCGTTTGCCGTCCGGTATCAACGACGAGGGGCCCGCCCTCGGCGAGGCGACCTTCGTCGCGAAGGAGCGTGTGCGTGTAGAGGAGCGACGTCGAGGGCTGCCGGTACACGCGACCGCCGGCATCGATGCCGTGCGCGGAGAGATCCACGCGGCCCTCGGCCCCGATCGTCGTCGCCATGGCGGCCCTCCTTCCCGTTGCGAAAGAAATGAGACCCGCGCCGGAGTGCGGGTCGGTCCGCGCATATCGTATTCCTGCAGCCGTTTGCGGGGCGGGCGTTACCGTGCGAGCGTGGACGTCAGACCCCCGGACGGGCTCTCGGACGGCGTCGTCTCGTTGCGCGAGTGGGACCAGGCGGACGCCCCGGCCGTTGCCGCGGCGTGCGCGGAGGACGAGATCGCCTGGTGGATGCACCTGATCCCGCAGCCGTACACGGAGAACGATGCGCACGACTACATCGCCTCCGTCGAAGCGGCGTGGCGGGACGGCACCGGCGGCACCTTCGCGGTCCTGGACGAACACGGCGAGATCGCCGGCTCGATCGGGATGCGGGTGATCGACCCGCTCAACGACGTCGTCGAGGTGGGCTACTGGGCTGCCGCACCGGCGCGTGGCCGCGGCCTGACCACGCGGGCACTTCGACTCATCTGTGCCTGGCTCTTCGACGTCGTCGGCGCTCAGCGGATCCAGCTGCGCGCGGACGTCCTCAACATCGCCTCGCAGCGCGTGGCCCAGAAAGCCGGGTTCGTCCGCGAGGGGACGCTGCGGTCGAGCGCGTTCAACGAACGCCAGGCGCGGAGGATCGACTACGCGGTCTACTCGCTGCTGCCCGGCGAGCTCGACTGACGGAGGCTTCCCCCCGGCCGGCGCGAAACGCGCTCCGTGGACGAGCGAATCTCACGCTTCCTCGAGAGCCCCGCCCTCGCCGAGTCGACTCGCCGTGCGTACGCGGTCGACGCGGGCCAGTTCGAGCGCTGGCTCGACGGAGCCGGGCTGGGGCTCGACGACGTCGACGTTCGGGTCGTCGCCGACTACGCGGCCCACCTCGGCCGCGGTCGGCCCAAGCTCGCGCCGGCGACGATCGCTCGCAAGCTGGCCGCCGTCCGCGCATTGATCCGCTTCGCGCTGGGACCGCACCGCGTGCCGGAAACCTCGTTCGCACCCAAGCGTCCACGGCGCCTCCCTGACGCCCCGCGGGCCGCGGAGGTCGATGCGACGCTCGGCACGCTGGAGACGGACGGACCGCTCGGCTTGCGCAACAGGGCGCTCGTCGAGCTCGTCTACTCGGCCGGGCTCCGCAGCCGTGAGGCCGTCGACCTCGACCTCGGCGACGTCGACTTCGAGCAGGAGCTCGTCCACGTGCGCGGCAAGGGCGGCAAGGAGCGCACGGTCCCCCTCGGCGAGGAGGCTGGCCACTGGGTCGCGCGCTATCTGCGCGATGCCCGTCCGGAGCTCGCCCGCGGAGCGGAGAACGCCCTCTTCCTCTCGGCGCGAGGACGCCGCCTCGACACGAGCACGCTCCGCCGGATGCTGCCCCACCCTCACCGCCTCCGGCACGCGTTCGCGACGCACCTCCTCGAGGGGGGCGCCGACCTCCGCACCATCCAGGAGCTCCTCGGGCACAGCTCGCTCTCGACGACCCAGGCGTACTCACACGTCGACGGCCGCCGCCTGCGGCGGGTGTACGACCGCGCCCACCCGCGCTCCTAGCCGAAGCGCAAGGGTTCACTTCTCGCGCGCCCGCGCCCGCGCGCCTGCGCGCGAAGACCCCCGCCCTGGGTGGGGCTGATCCCGCCTCCCTCGCGTCGAGCGTACCGGCGCATTCCGCACGCCTTTGCGTCGGAAGCGGGCCGACCCGAGCAGATCGGTGGCCGGCTGCGAACGCAGGCGTTCGAGCCGCGAACGCGAACTGAGGCCGGGCGATGGCCACGGCCCGGGATCCGGCACTCGAAGGCTTCCTCGCGCTGCTCGCCGCGAGCCGCGCGCCGCGTACGGTCGAGGCGTACCGGCGCGACCTCGACGATCTCACCACCCGCCTCGGCAAGCCGCTCCAGACTGCCTCGACGCAGGAGCTCGAACGCTGTCTCGCCGACCTTCGCGCCGAGGGCCGTTCCTCCGCCACGATCGCGCGGCGCACCGCTGCGGCTCGCTCCTTCTTTCGCCACCTCGTCCTGCTCGGGCAGCGGGAGGACAATCCTGCGGCGGCGGTGCCGCTGCCCAGGAAGCGCCGGCGCCTGCCTCGCACACTGTCCCCGTCCGAGGCCGAGCGGCTGATCGACGCGGCGGCCGGAACGACCCCCCGCTCGCTCCGGGACCGTGCGCTCGTCGAGCTCCTCTACGGCGCCGGCCTCCGGGTCGGCGAGGCGGTCGGCCTCGGCAAGACGGACGTCGACCTCGAGCAACGGCTCGTGCGCGCAACCGGGAAGGGCGACAAGGAGCGGGTCGTCCCGCTCGGCCGCCCCGCAGCTGAGGCGTTACGGCGGTATCTCTCGCGCGGGCGCCCGCATCTCGACCGGCGTCACCGGCCGGAGCTTTTCCTGAACGCCCAGGGCGGCGGTCTCACCCGAGCAGGCGTCTTCCTCGTGCTGCGCCGCCTCGCCGAGAAGGCGGGTCTCGAGCCCGAGCGCGTGCACCCGCACCTCCTCAGGCACTCGTTCGCGACGCACCTGCTCGAAGGGGGAGCCGATCTGCGAAGCGTTCAGGAGATGCTCGGTCACGCCGATCTCGCGACGACGGAGCTCTATACCCACGTCAGCGATCGCCGCCGCCGCGAGCTCTACTTCCAGGCGCACCCGCATGCCCGGCGCCGCTCGTAGCGCCTCGACAGGTTTCAGGAAGCCGTTGTCGGTCGACAACTTGTAGACGAATGGCTACCGATCCACACCTCGCGGGGTTGATCGCCGCGCTCGGGGCCGCTGTGATGATGGCGTTCGCCGGCATCCAGAAGAGCGCCCTCGAATGGAAGCACCGTCGCCAGATTTGTCCGTCGTGCGGCAGGGATCTTCGCAGCGGCTGCGCCTGCGGACCCTAGAACCGGAATTAGACGGGCGCACGGGCGAAGCCCGCGCACCCTTTGAGACGACATCGCAAGCGACGTCGTCGTGCGGCAGGGATCTTCGCAGCCGCCGCGCCTGCGGACCCTAGAACCGGGACTAGCGGCCCTTTTTCTTCAGGAGCTCCGCCACCCTGCGCGCCGCCGCGCGCAGCTCGCGGTCTTCCTCGTCGTTCGCCGCCAGCCCTTCCAGGATCACGATCGTGTCGCGCTGAGGCGAGCCGTTCTTGAGCGCAGCGAGCGCGAGCCGGCGCACGGCCGCGTTCTCCTCACCGTCCGAGACGATCGTGTGGAGGAGGGGGCGGTCGGAGTTGACCGCGCCGGGGTGGTCTCGCGACAGCAGCTCGAGCGAAAGCAGTGCCGAACCGCGGCAGGCCGGGCTTTCGTCTTCGAGCCCGCGCCGCAACAGCTCGAGCTTCTGGCGGAACCGGAACTGCCCGATCGCTCGATAGGCGACGGCTCGCTCGCGGTAATCCGGGCTTCGAGCGGCCGACTCGAGCTCCTCGCCCCATTGGGCTCGCAGCTGCGCCAGCTCGCGCTCCGCCCCCTGCTGTGCGAGGCCGTCAGCGGTTCCGGCGGCCTCGGCGAGGCTCACGAGACGGACTGCAGCGAGCGCGGGGCCGGGCCGATGTAGCGGGCGTTCGGCCGGAAGAGCTTGCCGGTCCGCTTCTGCTCGAGGATGTGCGCCGACCAGCCGGCGACACGCGAGCAGGCGAACATCGCGGGAGCGAGCGGAGGTGGGATCTCGGCGACGTCGAGGACGATCGCCGAGTAGTACTCGACGTTCGTCGCGAGGACGCGTTCCGGGTGCCGTTCCTGCAGCGCCTTCAGCGCCACCTGCTCGAGCTGCTCGGCGACCTCAACCTGCGGCGAGCCGAGCTCCTTCGCCGTCCGCTTGAGGATCCTCGAGCGCGGGTCCTCCGCCCGGTAGATCCGGTGGCCGAAACCCATGATCCGCTTGCCGGTTGCGAGCGCCTCCTTCACCCAGCGCTCGGGGTCGCCCATCCTTGTGACCTCCTCGATCATCGGCTTCACATACGCGGGGGCGCCACCGTGCAGCGGCCCGGACAGCGCGCCGACAGCCGCGGAGAGCGAGGCGCCGCAGTCGGCGCCCGTCGAGGCCGCGACCCGGCCGGCGAAGGTCGATGCGTTCAGGCCGTGCTCGGCCGTGCAGATCCAGTACGTGTCAATCGCCTTCACGTGGCGCGGATCGGCTTCGCCCCGCCAGCGCAGGAGAAACTTCTCGGCCGCGGTCTCTCCCTGGGCGACGACGTCGTCCGGGATCACGTCGGTCTTCCCGTCCGCGACTCGCGCCGACCGCGCGACGAGCGACATCATCTGCGCCGAAAGCCGTCCGAGATCCTCGCGCGCCTGCTCGTCCGAGATCTCGTTCAGCTTCCCGAGTTTCCACTCGCCCGAGAGGTGCGCGGTCTCGGCCTGGAGGTCGGACGGCGCGTTCCCCGTCAGCCGGGCGGGCTCGTACGGCTCCGGGTCGGGCATCTTCGAGTCCAGGTCGTCGTCGACCAGGAGGCCCCAGACGTTCTCGTAGGGGTAGCGGCCCACCAGCTCCTCGATGTCGACGCCGCGGTAGCGGAGCGAGCCGCCCTCGCGGTCAGGCTCCGCGATCTCGGTCTCGACGGCGACGACCCCCTCGAGACCCGCTTTGAAATCGTCGGGCATCGCGCGGAAACTTACCGGGACCGGGCCCGACGGCAGCTTGGATAGGCTGCCGGGCCGTGGCGCACGAAGTCACCTTGATCCCCGGGGACGGAACCGGGCCGGAGCTGACCGAGGCGACCCGGCGGGTGCTCGAGGCCACGGGCGCCGAGTTCGAGTGGGACGTCCAGCAGGCCGGCGCGGACGTGATGGAGCAGTTCGGAGGCAACCCGCTTCCCGACCAGGCGCTCGACTCGATCCGGCGCACCGGCGTCGCCCTGAAGGGGCCGATCACGACGCCCGTCGGCGGCGGTTTCCGGTCCGTCAACGTCGGTCTTCGCAAGGCCCTCGACCTCTACGCGCAGGTTCGCCCCTGCAAGACGTACGCGGGCGTCCGAACGCGTTTCGACGAGGTAGACCTGATCATCGTCCGCGAGAACACCGAGGACCTCTACGCCGGGATCGAGTACGAGCAGGGCACGCCTGCGGCGGAGGAGCTGATCCGCTGGATCGGCGACCACGGCGGCAAGCTCCGGCACGAGGACGCGGGGATCTCGATCAAGCCGCTCTCGATCAGCGGGACGCGGCGGATCGTCCGATTCGCATTCGACTACGCGCGCCGCAACGGCCGCCGCAAGGTCACAGCGGTTCACAAGGCGAACATCATGAAGTTCACCGACGGTCTCTACTTGCGGGTCGCGCGCGAGGTCGCCGAGGAGAATGGCGACGTCGAGTTCGACGATCGCATCGTCGACAACATGTGCATGCAGCTCGTGCAGCGGCCGGAGGAGTACGACGTGCTCGTGCTGCCGAACCTGTACGGCGACATCGTCTCGGATCTCGCCGCAGGCATGATCGGCGGCCTCGGATTGGCGCCAGGCGGCAACTTCGGCGAGCACGCGGCGATCTTCGAGCCGACGCACGGCTCCGCGCCGAAGTACGCCGGCCAGAACAAGGTCAACCCGATGGCGATGTTGCTCTCGGGGATGCTGATGCTGCGGCACCTGGAGGAGATCGGAGCCGCCGACCGGCTCGAGGGGGCGATTGCCGACGTGATCCGCGAGGGCGCGAGCGTCACGTACGACATGAAGCCCTCGCGTAACGATCCGACCGCGGTCGGGACGAGCGACGTCGCGGACGCGATCATCGACAAGATGGGGGCCCGGGTTTGAGCCAGAGACGGAAGGTCACTGTCGTCGGCGCAGGCAACGTGGGCGCGACGTGCGCGCAGGTGCTGGCGCAGCGCGATTACGCCGACGTCGTCCTCGTCGACATCAAGGAGGGGCTGCCCCAGGGCAAGGCCCTCGACATCAACCAGATGGGCGCGGTTCTCGGCTACGAGCCGAACGTCGTCGGCTCGAACGGCTACGAGGAGAGCGCCGGCTCCGACGTCGTGGTGATCACGGCGGGCGTGCCCCGCACCGGGGATATGAGCCGCGACGACTTGGTGTCGACGAACGAGAAGATCGTCGGGTCGGTCACCGACGCGGCGGTCGCGCAGTCGCCCGACGCGATCCTGATCATCGTCTCGAACCCGCTCGACGCGATGTGCCATGTCGCCAAGGGCGTCAGCGGCTGGCCGAAGGAACGGGTCTTCGGCATGGCCGGGATCCTGGACACGGCCCGCTTCTCGACCTTCATCTCCTGGGAGACCGGGTCATCGGTCAAGGACGTGACCGCCATGGTCTTGGGCGGGCACGGCGACCAGATGGTCCCCGTCGTCTCAGCCACGACTGTCGGCGGCATTCCGCTCCCCAAGCTCGCTAGCGAGGACGCGCTCCAGGCGATGGTCGAGCGCACGGCCAAGGGTGGCGGCGAGCTCGTCAAGCTGCTCGGCACCTCGGCGTGGTACGCACCCGGGGCCGCCGCGGCGCAGATGGTCGATTCGATCATGCTCGACGAGAAGCGCGTGCTGCCCTGCACCGCGTATCTCGAGGGCGAGTACGGGATCGACGGGCTGTACATGGGCGTGCCGGTCAGGCTCGGCCGAGGCGGCATCGACGAGATCGTGGAGCTCGAGCTCAGCGAGGACGAGCAGACGATGCTGAACGAGTCGGCCGACGCCGTCCGTGAGGTCGTCGGCGTCCTCACGACCTGAGGTGAACGACGCGAACGGCCTGGGGACGAATCGTCACCGTCTCGGCGCAGACCGGAGGCAGATCCGTCCCACCGCGATCGCTACGCTCGGCGCGGGTGGCGGGTGGACAACGTTCCTCCCCACCCAGGGTGGGGCTGTGAGGGAGGGAGCGGCCGCTTGGATCTCGGCCTGAAGGGCCGCACGGCGATCGTCTGCGGAGCCTCATCGGGCATGGGGCTCGCGACAGCCGAGGCTCTGTCGCGCGAGGGCGCGAACGTGGCGATGTTCGCGCGCAGGCGCGAGCTTCTCGATCGCGAGGCCGAGCGGCTCGGCGCTCTTTCCGTGCGCGGGGACGTGACGAACCCGGCCGACCTCAAACGGCTGGTCGACCGCACCATCGAGGCGTTCGGCGGAGTCGACATCCTCGTCAACAACAGCGGCGGCCCGCCGCGCGGCCCGGCGCTCGGCCTCAAGGACGAGGACATCGAAGCAGCGGTCGAATTGCTGCTCCTCTCCGTCATCCGCCTCACCGAGTTGTGCCTGCCCCAGCTCGAACGAAGCGGACGCGGCCGGATCGTCAACATCGAGTCGAGCACTGTGCGCGAGCCGACCGACAACCTCGCGCTCTCGAACGCGATTCGCCCCGGTGTGATCGGCTGGGCGAAGTCGCTCGCGCGCGAGGTTGGCCCGCGGAAGATCACCGTCAACTCGATCGCGCCCGGTCGGATCGACACGCCGCGGCTCGCAGAGGTGGCCGGCGAGCGCTCGCGGGCGTCCGACATGGACCAGATCCCTCTGCGGCGCTTCGGACGACCCGAAGAGGTCGCCGAGGTGATCTGCTTCCTCGCGTCCGAACGCGCGAGCTACGTCACCGGCGCCGTGATCCCGGTCGACGGCGGGCTGACGCGTTTCCTTCTTTAGACCCGTCCTGACCTTGTTTAGAAGGTAGAACGCGGGAGACACGAGACCCGCAGAACGCTGCACCAGGAGGAGGCCGCGCGACCACCGGGAGGGCGTGCGGCCTCCAGTATCCTCGAAGCCGGATGCGCTTCCTTTCGGCCGGGCGGGCAGCTGCGGCGGCGGTGTTGCTCGCTGCGGTCGTGCTCGTCGCCCTGTACCTGATCCCTTCGGACAAGTACTACGTCTTCGTCCCCGACCGCGCCCACGAGCTCGCCCCGCTCGTCCAGGTGGCCGGGCAGAAGGCCCAGCCCGATGACGGCGGCGTCTACTTCGTCGACGTTCGTTTCCGCAAGGCCCGCCTGCTCGAGGATCTGCTCGGGCGCCCGCTGGCCCGCGGTGCGACGATGGAGCCGACCGCCCGGGTCCTCGGCGACACGAGCGAGAAGGAACAGCGTCGAATCGACCTGAACCAGATGGCGCTCTCGCAGAAGACGGCGGCAGCGATCGCGTTGAACCGCCTCGGTTACCACGTGCAGATCACGCTTCCGCGAATCGTGATTCATGGCGTCGTGGCCGGGACGCCTGCCGCGAAGGTCCTCCGCTCGGGCGACGTCCTCGTCTCGGTGGACGGCACCCCCGTCCACACGGTCGGCCGCCTGCACACCCTGCTCTCGAGGCACAAGCCGGGCGACCGGCTGGCGCTCGTCATCCGCCGCGACGCGAAGACGCAGACCGTGACGACGCGGACCGTCCCCGACGACACGGATCCCGCGGACGCGGTGATCGGCGTCTTTGTCCGCGAGGTCGGGGGCTCGATCGGGAAGCTGCCGGTGAACGTCCGGATCGACACCGGCGGGGTCGGTGGGCCGTCGGCGGGCCTCGCCTTCGCCCTCGACCTGATGGAGGAGTTCGGCCGCAACGTCGATCGCGGCTACAAGGTCGCGGCGACGGGGGAGCTCGAGCTCGACGGCTCGGTCGTTCCGATCGGCGCCATCAAACAAAAGACGATCGGCGCAAAGGAAGCGGGTGTGGATGTCTTCCTCGTCCCGGCCGGCTCGAACGCGCGCGACGCAAGGAGGTATGCGCACGGGCTGCGGATCATCCCTGTGCAGACCTTTCCACAGGCGTTGCTCGCCCTGACAAAACTGCCCCTGAAGGGCCGCATGAACGCCTGACGAAGGCGGTTTCCGAAAGCCGCGCAAAGAGCGCAAAGTTCCCGAATCGCCTCCTTGAACTAAGCCGCCCCGCCTCTATCATCCTGCCGTTCGGGCGTCTGCGGCCCTTTAGATCAAGGAGAGCAATGGGCAAAAAGCGCAAAGCAACCTGCGACGACTGCTACTTCCGTCGCGCCGGACTTTGCGCGCTCTCACCCGAGACACCCTGCCCGACCTTCCGCGCCGACAGCCGCGGCTCGCTGATGCCGCCGCAGCAGCCGCAGCTCGTCCCACGCTCGCTCGCCGAGATCGCCGGCCGCGCAGCCGCCTAGCCGCCGCGCCGCCTAGACTCGGCGTTGATGCCGCGGATGGGCCGGTTCAGCGAGGAGCAGATTCGCGAGTGGCAGCCGCGCTTCTGGGCGAAGCTGCTCGGGCTGGTTGCGATCGGCGCCTGGGTGATCGCGTTCATCATCGAGAACAGCAAGAAGGTTCACGTCCACTTCGTCTTCTTCACCGCGACCGTCTCGTTGATCTGGCTGTTCCTGCTTGTCCTCGCGATCGGTGCCCTCGGCGGCGCGCTGCTGTCGCAGCTACACCGCCGCCGCCGCCGGGACTAGCTCGGCCAGCCGCTTGATTCCGGCCTCGATCTCGGCCGGCGAGACGAAGCTGTAGGCGAGCCGGGCCGCGCGGTCGCCCCCGCCGCCGGGTGGGAAGAAATCGGCGCCCTTCACGAACGTGACCCCGCGCTGGGTCGCCCGCTCGAGCAGCTCGGCGGCGTCCACGGGCAGATCGAGCCACAGAAAGTAACCGCCCTGCGGCCTGCTCCACCGGGTCTCCGCCGGAAATTCGCGCTCGAGGGCTCCCAGCATCGCGTCGCGGCGCGCGGCGAGGAGCTCGCACACCCGGGTCAGGTTCGGCTCGAAGTTCCCCCGCCGCACGAACTCCCAGACGGCGGCCTGCGAGAGGAAACCGGGCGAAATGTACGTGGAGACGGCGAGTGCCTCGATCGCCCCCGCCAGCTCGGCAGGCAGGATCAGGTACCCGACGCGGACGCCGGGGGCGATCGTCTTCGAGAACGACGAGGAGTACGCGACCCGCTCGCCGCCGTCGAGCTCGAACAGCGTCGGCGGCGCTTCGCCCTCGAACCGAACGAGCCCGTACGGATCGTCCTCGAGCACGAGCATCCCCCGCGCCTTCGCGGCCTCGACGAGCCGGCGGCGGCGCTCCGTCGACAACGTGCGCCCCGTCGGGTTCTGGAAGGTCGGAATCGTGTACAGGAAGGCCGGCGGCTCGCCGTCCTCGAGCACACGCTCGAGCTCGGCGATATCGAGGCCGTCCTCGTCCTGGGGAATCGTGACGATCTCGGCGCCGAGGCCGGCCAGGATCTTGAGCGGCCGGTCGTAGGTCGGTGCCTCCACGGCGACTCGCCGCGAGCCTCCGGCGAGAAAGTGCGTCGCCAGGAAGACGAAGCCCTGGAGCGAGCCGTTCAGCAGCAGGACGCGTGCGGGATCGACGTCGTGGCGTTCGGCCACCCAGCTGCGCAGAGGTTCGTAGCCGCCGCCGCCGCCGTACGAGAGCGCGGCCGCTCCGTCGCGCTCGACAGCTGCCTTCGCGCAATCGGCGAGCTCCTCGACGGGAAGTATCTCGGGCGCCGGCACGCCGCGTGCAAACGAGATCGTCTCCACGCGTCGAGTGTAGTGGCGCTCCGGGCTAGTTCGCCCGTCCGTGAGTTTGCGTGATCCGGGGGATGGATCGTCGTTCGTGGCAAGGACGCAGGGAGTCCCGATAGTGGTTCTATCGGGGCGACCGAGGACGCAGCCACGGGCGGCGAGACGCCGCCGGGCGCGTGCCGGAACTTGCGGGCGGGTGCCCTAGGCAGCCGCGGACGCGGGCTCGGCCTCGTCCCGCCGGCCCGCGGCGATCCGGCAGGCGGCTGCGCCGGCGGCCGCGGCAACGAGCGAGATCGTCGCCTGCGCGAGCCAGAGCGCATCGTCACCGAAGGTCTTGCGAATCTGGAGCCCCACGAACGGCGCCAGCGCGAAGCCGATCGCGCCCATCGCGCCGAAAGCACCCATGTAGGCGCCGCGGATGTCCGCGGGCGCCAGGCCCGCGACGATCGTCTGCGAGGTCGGAACCCAGAGCATCTCCCCGACGACGAAGAGGAACAGGATCAGCATCACGACCGGGAGCGAGTCGTTCACGTTGAGAAGCAGGAACGGCAGGCCCATCAGCGGCAGGCCGACAGCGAGCTTGAGAGCCGCCGGCACCCAGCGCAGCCGCTCGGTCAGCCGCAGCTGGAAGAACGTGACGAGGGCCGGGTTGACGATCACCAGGAATCCCCACGTGGCATCCGAGTACCCGTGCGACTCGACGAGCGAGATCGGCAGGACCGTCTCGAACGCCACGTAGACGAGCCAGGCGAAAGCAGCCGAGACGAGGAACAGGAGGAACGGCCGGTCGCGGACGATGACGCCGAGCGAGCCTCGCGTCGGCGGCTCGTCCGGCGCGTACGCGCCGCGCCGAGGCAGATACGTCGCGGCGATCACCGCGCCGACGGCGGAGAGCGCCGCGGCGCCGACGAAGAGGGCGTTCCAGCTTCCGACCAGCAGGAAGAGCCCGCCGAGCGGAGGGCCAAAGGTGATCCCCAGGTTGGCGGCGACCCGCGTCGCGGCGTAGCCGAACTCGTGGCGGTCAGGCGGGACGAGGTCGGCCACGAGCGCCGTGTCCGCCGCGCTCCCGATCTGGAAGAACACACCCCCGAAGCACAGGACGACGAGGCCTGCGGTCGCGTTGTCGCCCACAGCGAGGAAGGCGAGCACGAGCGCGGTCTGGCCGACCCAGGCCGTCAAGATCAGCGGCCTGCGGCCGAAGTAGTCGGACAGGTGGCCGCCGACGTAGCCTGCGGCGACTCCGCCGAGCGCCGAGATCAGGTAGGCGAGCCCGAGCGCCGACGGATCGGCGTCGAGCTCTTTGATCGCCCAGATCCCGACGAAGCTCCAGACACACGAGCCTGCGACCGTGCCGGCGAACGTGATGCCAAGCAGTGGCCGCAGGGCGGCATCGACGTTCGTGCCCCAGATCAGGCGAAAGAGGCGCTGGAACAGGCGCATGTCTGGAGACTGCCAGACACCTTGGCGGGGTCGAGAAACAGCGTTACGCTGCCGATGAGGGGATCAGGGGCCACGATGAGACGACTCTCTTGCAAGCTCGCGTTGACGGGGCTGCTGCTGCTGCTGCTCGGCGCGGCGCCGGCGCTCGCGGCACCGCCGGCGACGATCCTCGTCAAGTTCGATCGACCCGCGACCGCCGCCGCGAAGGTTCGTGCGCTCGGCGACGTGGCGTTGGCGCAGACGGCGAACCACGTCGCCGTCGTCCGCGTCCCGCAGGGTTCCCCGGTCGCGGCGCGGCTGGCGAAGTACCGGGCCCGCACGGACGTCGTCTTCGCCGAGCCGAATCGTCGCGTGCACGCCTTTGCACTCGATCCGCCCAACGACCCCGACTTCGGTCTTCAGTGGGCGTTCGCAACGACGGGAGCCCTCGCAGGGTGGGCGGCCTACCCCGGCGCGTACGGCGCGACTGGGGGCGCGCTGCTCGCCGTCGCGGACACAGGCGTCCAGGCCGCTCATCCCGATCTCAGCGGCCGGGTCCGGACCGACCTGGGCGCGAGCTGCGTCTCGCTCGAGCCTTGCGTCGCCGGCGCAGGAGCCGACGACAACGGCCACGGAACGCACGTCGCGGGCATCGCCGGGGCGGCGACGAACAACGGGGTCGGCGTCGCCGGCGTCGCCTTTTCCTCGCCGATCATCCCGGTCAAGGTCCTTGAAGCGGACGGCGGGGGCTGGGCCTCCGACGTCGCGAACGGAATCGTCTGGGCCGCCCAGAAGGGCGCCCGCGTGATCAACCTCAGTCTGGGCGGCCCGTACTCCGAGACGGACTGCGACGCCGTTTGGACGGCGGAGAACGTGTACGGCGCGCTCGTTGTCGCCGCGGCCGGGAACGAATCGACCTCCGACCCGACCTCGCCCGCGGGTTGCGCAGGAGTGGTCGGCGTGGCTGCGACCGACAGTCTCGACGAGCCGGCCTCGTTCTCGAACTACGGCTATCCGGACGTCTTCGTCTCGGCGCCAGGGGTCTCGATCTACTCGACGCTGTGGCCGGACGACTACGACACGTGGGACGGCACCTCGATGGCGTCGCCTTTCGTGGCGGGGCTCGCGGCCCTCCGACGCGGCGAGCATCCCGCGGAGACGCCGGCCGCTGTACGTCGGGTCCTCGCGGCGAGCTCAGCCAAGGTCGGAGGCGTCGCCTACGGGACCGACCCGTTCGGCACGTGCACGGCCTGCACCTGGCAATCGAGCTACGGGTACGGGCGGATCGACGTCGCCGCCGCCCTCGCCGCGGCCGTCCCTCCGCCCCCACCACCCCCGCCTCCGCCGCCCCCGCCACCCCCTCCACC
>JBKPOY010000021.1:0-7206 GCA_046733295.1 Actinomycetota bacterium
GTCGTCGAGCTCGCGGGCGCGCGCCTCTAGCCGCCGACGCCGGAAAGCCGCCTGTCGTGCGGCTGGCATTCGCGATCGCGATCAGCGATCCTAGCGGCGATGCCGGATCTGGTCCGAACGGCCGAGTAGTCGATCCTGCGAGGGGGAATGGTGACCGCGAAGATCGGAGATCGCGTCGTGGTCGAGGCCGAGGGAACGTCTCGAACGCCACGGCACGGAGTATGCGATGGCGAGGGCAACTAGCGTCCCCGCGGCCGATGTCGTGGAGGGAGCAATCTTCCAGAACAGGCCCGGACAGCGACTCCACACGCCCGTCAACGACCACCTGGCCGAGGTGCTGCGCGAGCCGCTGGGAGACCTCATCCCGAGCGGGGAGTTCATCGACGTCTTCGACCGCTTCGAGTACCGCCTCTCGCTCGCATACGGAGATCTGATGGCAGGCGAGACGCTCGGCGACACGGTGTGGGTGCCGCTCGGCTCGTACCGATGGCGGCGCTTCCGCGATGACGAGAACTTCCGCGAGGGACCTGGAGCTGCTGCCCGCGAGGCAGATAGCCGGGAGTGGCGGTTCCTCCGGGGCCGCTCTTCGGCGGGAGCCCAGCGCGGTTCCTGGAGGTGAAGGCCGCCGTTGACGCGTACCTCCTCGGGCTCCCGATCTTCCAAGGATCAGGACAACAGAGCGGCGGCCCGCTCCCCGTCTCTCTCCGAGCTCCCCAGGCCACGGAGCCGCGGCCGGGGCAGGGGACCGGGGTGCTGCTGGAGCGGCTTAGAGAGCCGGAGTGTCAAGCTTTGGGGCAGGTTTGGGGCACGAGGGCGGTGGGGCCGCCTTTGGCCTGTTCCACGGAAGGTGCCTCTAAGCAGGGAAGAAGCTCGATGCGCCCGGCATGATTCGAACATGCGACCTCTGCCTCCGCAGGGCAGCGCTCTATCCCCTGAGCTACGGGCGCGCGGCGCCTAGTGTAGCCGCGCGGTCGCGGCCCCGATCATGAGCTCCGCCCCGTCCGGCACCTCGGTCCGCACGTAGGCCAGCGCCAGTCCCGGCACCGCGCTCGTGACGCGGCCCACCGTCTTCCCGTCGAGTGAGATCTCGTCGCCGGGACTCGCAGACTCGACCTCCACGACCCGGAGCCGGCGGTTGACATGCCCGCGGTAATGGAGACGTGCAACGGGCTCCTGGCCCGGATAACACCCCTTGGTGAAGCTGATGTGCGTCTCGTCGAGCCCCGCTTCGGCGGGCAGGACCCGATCGTCGAGCTCGCGGCCGAAGCGAGGGGTTGCGGACTCGATCCTCAGACGCTCGAGCTCCTCGTCGGCGACGGTCGGCTCGAGGTCTGCGTCGAGAAGCTCCCGGGCCGGCGACCCGTAGTCCTCGTTCGCGATCCCGCCGCTGCCGCCGAAGACGACGAACGAGGTGTGCTCCTCGGGCTCGATCTCGCACCTAGCCGCGAAGCGCATCCGCCGCAGCTCGGCGGCCACTTTCTCGCCGAGCTCGGGCTCGGTCAGCAGCAAGAAATCGTCGCCCGCTCGCCGCCAGACCCGCAGCGTCGCGATCACCCTCGCCTTCGGCGTCAGCAGGAGCGCGTCGCAGGCCTCGCCGACCGGCACGGCCTCCACGTCGTTGGAGACCATTCGCTGCAGATAATCGGCGGCGTCGGGCCCCGAGACGCGGACGTATGCGCGCGGCCGACGCGCCACCGAGGGCGGGGAAGTCTGGGCAACCACCGTCGTTAGTGTAGGAATCGTGTTCAGGTCGAAAGCGGAGCAGAAGGTCGCGGACGCCGGCTACGACCCCGCGCGGCTGCCGCCCGGGCAGTACTTCACGGACAAGTGGCCCGTGCTCCATGCGGGAACGGTTCCGGAGACCGATCTCGCGACCTGGAACTTCCGCGTCTTCGGCGAGGTGGAGAACCCCGTCACGCTCGTCTGGGAGCAGCTGAACGACCTGCCGGCGACCGAGATCACGATCGACATCCACTGCGTCACCCGGTGGAGCCGCTTCGACACGAGCTTCCGAGGCGTCCACTGGCGGGACCTCGCCGGGCTCGTCCAGCCGAAGCCGAGCGCCCGCTTCGTGGTCGCGCACGCCGAGCAGGGCTTCACCTCCAACGTGCCGCTCGAGGCGATCGAGGACGAGAACGCGCTGATCGCCTACGAGGCGGACGGCGCGCCGTTGGAGCCCGAGCACGGCTGGCCGCTTCGGCTCGTTGTCCCGAGCCGCTACTTCTGGAAGAGCGCCAAGTGGCTGCGCGGGCTCGAGCTCCTCGACCACGACCAACCCGGGTTCTGGGAGCGCTACGGCTACCACAACGACGCGGACTACTGGAAAGAAGAGCGCTACTCCTTCTAGGAGGGTTCACTCGATCGGGGGAGAAGGAGGCGGCCCCGGGTCGCCGATAAGAATCGCGACCCACCTCCCCATCCCCCTCGCGCGAGACGCCCATTTAGGGCGTTTCGCCGTTTTAGGGCACGGGGGAAACCGTGTTTCCCCCGTGTTGCCCCCTTCTAAGGAGGATCCACAAGGGGAACGAGGCCGGCAAAGCCGCCCTCTCTCAAAAAGCAGTGGTCGGCCCTCGCGGATCTCAAGGGCTCGAACGACAAAGCAAACGGGCCGGCTTTGCCGGCCCGTTTGCTGTGCACCCAGCGAGGGGGCCCACGGGGGAAACCGGGTTTCCCCCGTGAAACCAAGCGGCCGCGCAGCGGCCGCGATGGTTACATCATGCCGCCCATGTCCGGCATGCCGGCGCCGGCGCCGGCCGGAGTCTTCTCCGGCGGCTCGGCGACGACTGCCTCGGTCGTGAGGATGTTCTTCGCGATCGACGCCGCGTTCTGCAGTGCCGAGCGGGTCACCATCGTCGGATCGATGATCCCTGCTGCGAAGAGGTCCTCGACCTCGCCGGTGTCGACGTTGAGGCCCTCGCCGCGCTTCGCCTCGCGCACCTGCGAGACGACGACGGAGCCCTCCATCCCGGCGTTGTGGGCGAGCTGGCGGATCGGCTCCTCCAGCGCCCGGACGATGATCGCCGCGCCGGTGCGCTCGTCAGCGTCCTCGATGCTGTCGAGCTTGACCGCGTCGACCGAGTTCAAGAGCGCGACGCCACCGCCCGGGACGATGCCCTCCTCCAGGGCCGCGCGGGTCGCCTGCAGCGCGTCCTCGACGCGATGCTTCTTTTCCTTCATCTCCGTCTCGGTCGCGGCGCCCACCTTCACCACGGCCACGCCGCCCGCGAGCTTCGCCAGCCGCTCCTGGAGCTTCTCGCGGTCGAAGTCGGAGTCGGTGTTCTCGATCTCGGACTTGAGCTGCTTGATCCGAGCTTTGATCCCCTCCGAGTCTCCGCTGCCGTCGATGATCGTGGTCGAATCCTTGTCGACGACGACGCGGCGGGCCCGGCCGAGCTGCGAGAGCTTCGTGTTCTCGAGCTTGAGGCCCATCTCCTCGGAGATCACCTCGGCGCCGGTCAGGATTCCGATGTCCTCGAGCATCCGCTTGCGGCGGTCACCGAAGCCCGGCGCCTTGACGGCGACGGCCGTGAACGTGCCGCGGAGCTTGTTGACAATGATGGTGGCGAGCGCCTCGCCCTCCACGTCCTCGGCGACGATCAGCAGCGGCTTGCCCGCCTGGATCACCTGCTCGAGCACCGGCAGCAGATCCTTCACGGCCCCGATCTTCTGGTTCGCGACCAGGATGTAGGGATCCTCGAGGACCGCCTCCATGCGCTCTGCGTCCGTGATCATGTACGGCGACAGGTAGCCCTTGTCGAACTGCATGCCCTCCGTGAACTCGAGCTCGAGGCCGAACGTCTGGCCTTCCTCGACGTTGACGACGCCGTCCTTGCCGACCTTCTCGATCGCATCGGCGATCACGTCGCCGATCTCGCGCTCGCGCGCGGAGATCGTGGCGACACGGGCGATGTCCTCCTTGCCGTTGACCTCCTTGGACTGACCCTTGAGGTCCTCGACGACGGACTCGACCGCGGTCTCGATGCCGCGCTTCAGCGCCATCGGGTTCGCGCCGGCCGCAACGTTCTTCAGGCCCTCGCGGACGATCGCCTGAGCGAGCAGAGTCGCCGTCGTGGTGCCGTCGCCGGCGACGTCGTTCGTCGCCGTGGCCACCTCGCGGACGAGCTGCGCGCCCTGGTTCTCGAACACGTCCTCGACCTCGATCTCGCGCGCGATCGTGACGCCGTCGTTGGTGATCGTCGGTGCGCCGAACTTCTTGTCGAGCACGACGTACCGACCCTTCGGGCCAAGGGTGACCTTGACCGCATCGGCGAGGATGTTCACGCCCCGCTCGAGCGAGCGGCGCGCATCCTCGTTGAACTTCAACTCCTTGTGTGCCATTCAGCTTCCTCCCTTGGTGCTACGCAGCGGCGCCGGCGGGCTCGCGTGTCCCGACGACCTTCGCGAGCACGTCCGTCTCGCGCAGGATCAGAACCTCGTCCGAGCCGAGGCGAACCTCGGTCCCGCCGTACTTGGAAAAGATGATCTCGTCGCCCTCGGCAACGTCCATCGGGACGATGTCGCCCTTGTCGTTGCGGCTGCCGGGGCCGACGGCGAGGACGCGGCCGCGCTGCGGCTTCTCCTTCGCCGTGTCGGGCAGGACGATGCCGCTGACGGTCGTGTCCTCTTCCTCGAGGACCTCGACGATCAGGCGGTCGCCCAGCGGCTGCAAATCCATCCAGATGCCTCCTTGCTCCCTACTTTGTGACACGTCCTGGCACTCTACCCTACGGAGTGCCAGGGCGATTTTATATGGAGGAACGCGGGCTGTGCAAGCCCCCTGGGTCCGCTTGGCGCCGCTGTGTTACAAACGTCGGCGATGAAGCGTGAGTTCTCGGCGGGAGGCGTGCTGGTGCGCCGGCTACGCGGGGACTGGGTGGTCGCCGCGATCCGCCCGGCCGGGAAGAAACCCGGGCTCTGGGCGCTCCCGAAAGGGAACATCTCGCCCGGTGAGGACCCGCGCGAGACCGCCGTTCGCGAGGTGATCGAGGAGACGGGAGCGCACGGGCGGCTGGTCGAGAAGCTCGGCGACGTCCGCTACACGTACACCTGGGGGGGCGAGCGAATCTTCAAGATCGTGAGCTTCTTCCTGCTTCGCTATACGCGGGGCCGGCTCGGCGACTTGGCGCCCAAGACCGCGCACGAGGTCGACGAGGTGCGCTGGCTGCCCCTGGTGGAGGCCCCGAAGCTGCTCGCCTACGGCGGCGAGCGGGAAATGGCCGAAAAAGCTGTGGCCGCAATCCGAACCGGCACCGTATGATCCCGCTCGGCCCGCCGACGTGACCGACGCCATGTATGCCCTCAACTTCTACTCGCCGATGGTGGCCGATCAGCTCCGGGCCGGCCGCAAGACGGCGACCATCCGCCTCGGCGACAAGGCGGCCAAGTACCGCAAGGGCATGATCGTCCAGGTCCTGGCAGGCGCGCGCTACAGCCCGCGGGAGAAGGTATTCGAGGCCGTGATCGACAAGGTCGAGGTGAAGACGCTCGGCGAGCTCTCGCCGCGCGAGATCGAGCACGACAATCCGGAGATCCGCCGGACGGAGGAGATGGCCACGTTCCTGGGCCAGCTCTACAACCGCGAGGTGACGAACGACGACACCGTCACGGTGATCCGGTTCTCGAAGATCAAGCCGCCGAGCGGCTTCTAGCTGCGCGTCGGCCGCCTGATCCTGACCCCGAACTGCTCGGGCGCGCGAAGCGCCGCCCCGCACGCCTCGCACTCGACGGCGAACGCGGAGCTGAAACGGGCGTCGCAGGCGGGACAGCGGGCGCGCAGCTCGCCGCCGCACTGAGGGCACGTCTCCGCGAGCTCGTCCTCGAACTGCTCGAAGTAGCGCTGCACGAAGCCGCAGTCCAGGCAGAACGCGACCCAGTCCCCGAGCGTCTTTCGCCGCTCCTCGCGCAGCCAATCCGCAGCCTTACCCACGGTCGGATCGTAGCCGCGTGACCATCGGGTCAGCCGTTCGCGACACTTCGGAGACCGTGTCCGACACCGGAGGGAACGGCGCGGGATGCAGGCGAATGTGGAATGTTCGTCACGGTTCCGTAACGGTGTCCGACGTCGCGACATGGCCCGCGCGGACGCGTCCCGGGCCTTCGTGGCGAGTCGTTAGAGTTCGACGGCCATGGCGATCGCCCGTGAAGCCGAGCCCGTCGGCTCGCTGAAGGACATCAAGGAGGCCGGCCTCGACCGCGAGGACCTGTTCGGGGTCTACCGGAACATGCTGATCACGCGCGGGATCGAGGAACGCGGCCACATCCTCTACAAGCAGGGCAAGATCCCGGGCTCCTTCTACACCGGCCGTGGCAACGAGGCGTCGTCGGTCGGCGTCGCCACCGCGCTGGGGCCGACGGACGTGGGCACGCCGCTGCACCGTGACATGGGCGTGCACGTGACGCGCGGCATCGAGCCGTGGAGGATCTTCGCGCAGTACATGGGCCGGAGCGACGGCCCGACGAAGGGTCGCGACGGCAACGTCCACATGGCGGATGCGAACCTCGGCCTGATCGCGATGGTCAGCCATCTACCGGCCATGCTTCCGGTCGCGGTGGGCTGCGCGCTCGCCTTCAGGATCCGCGGTGAGGAGCGCGTGGCGGTGGGCTGGTACGGCGAAGGCGCCTCCGCGCGCGGCGACACGCACGAGGCGATGAACTTCGCCGGCGTTCGCCAGCTGCCGGTGGTCTTCGTCTGCGACAACAACCAGTGGGCCTACTCGACCCCCACGCACCTCGAGTACGCCTGCGAGCACCTGGCCGACCGCGCCCAGTCGTACGGGTTCGAGGGCGTGGTCGTCGACGGCACCGACGTCCTCGCGGTCTACCGCGAGGCGAAGCGCGCGATCGAGAGGGCGCGGCGGGGCGGCGGCCCCACCCTGATCGAGTCGTTGACGCTCCGCATGGAAGGCCACGCCGTCCACGACGACGCCTTCTACGTGCCGAAGGAGATGTTCGAGGAGTGGGCCAAGAACGACCCGATCGAGCGCTTCCGGACCTGGCTGCGTGAGCACGCGGAGATGTCCGACGACGAGGAGGACGAGATTTCGTCGGGCGTCAAACGCCTGCTCAACGAAGCCCTCTCGCGCGCCGAGGAATCGCCTTTGCCGGAGCCGTCGAAGCTCGCCGACGGCGTCTACGCGACCCCCGAAGACCTCGACACCCCCCACCACAAGTAATGGCTCCCCCGGCAACAATCAGTGCGTCTCTCGC
>JBKPOY010000022.1:0-31398 GCA_046733295.1 Actinomycetota bacterium
GCGATCAGGATCTCATCCGGCCTGTTGTCGCGCAGGAGGTGCGGCAGGTCGGCAGTGGTGCCGAGCACTCGGACGCCGTGGACGCGAATGTTCTTCTTGCGCGGATCGTCGTCGACGAGGCCGATCGGCGTGTAGCCGAGCTGCGGGTTGCGGTGCATCTCCCGGATCGTGTCCCGGGCCGCCTCGCCGGCGCCGACGACCAGCACCTCCTTGCCGCGCGCCACCAGCCGCCCCGCGGCGGGACGCTCGAAGACGGTCCGCGCCAGTAACCGCGAGCCCGCGATCAAAGCCATCAGCAACAGCCAGTCCATGACGGCGATCGAGCGCGGCAGGCGGACGTCCGCGACCGGGCTGGCGAAGTAGACCGTGACGTCGGCCACGAGCGAGGCGACGGTCACGCCGCGGACAGCGCCCCACATGTCGCGCGTCGAGACGTAGCGCCACCAGCGGTCGTAGAACCCGAAGAGGATGAAGACAACGAGCTTGATGCCGACGACGATCAGGACCGTACGCTTGAAGAGCGTGTCGTAGTAGACGGGGACGCCGTGGTCGAAGCGCAGCTCGAACGCGAGGAACCACGCGAGCGCGATGAGCCCGCCGTCGGCGACGAGCTGCCACAGCCGGTGCCGGTTGACAG
The DNA here is from genome assembly GCA_046733295.1 of Actinomycetota bacterium. Taxonomy (GTDB): domain Bacteria; phylum Actinomycetota; class Thermoleophilia; order Gaiellales; family Gaiellaceae; genus 13-2-20CM-68-14. The sequence continues at coordinate 638 of JBKPOY010000022.1, forward strand.
GGATCAAGAGGGGGCGCCCACGGAGGAAGCTTCTCGAACGACCGAGACGACGCGCTCCTGGACCTCCGGCGAGATCCCGGCCCACAGGGGTAGGGCCAGGTTCTCGCGGGCGGCGCGCTCGGTCTCGGGGAGCGCACCCTCCTCGTAGCCGAGCTCCTCGAGCGCCGGCTGGAGGTGAAGCGGCGTCACGTAGTACGAGGCGCTACCGATCCCCGCTGCCGCAAGCGCTTCCGCGATCCGCGCGCGCTCGGGCGTTCGCACGACGAACATGTGGTAGACGTGGCCGGGCTCGTCCTCGGGCAGCTCGCAGAACTCTCCGAGCCCGAGCTCTGCGTAGCGCGCCGCCGCCTCACGCCGCGACCGGTTCCAACCGTCGAGCTCGGCCAGGAACAGCCGGAGCACCGCCGCCTGGAGCTCGTCGAGCCTCGAGTTGGTGCCCACGTACGCGAACGTCTGCTTGTCCTTGGAGCCGTGGAAACGGAGCATTCGCACCCGCGAAGCGAGGTCCTCGTCCGTCGCCGCGACGAGGCCGCCGTCTCCGAGCGCGAAGAGGTTCTTGGTCGGAAAGAAGCTGAACGTCGAGGCGACGCCGGTAGTCGCAATCCCCTTGGCGCCGAACGCCTGCGCGGCGTCCTCGACGATGGGCACGCCGAGCCGGGTCAGCTCCCCCAGCGGAGCCGGCCGGCCGAACAGGTGCACGGGCATGATCGCCCGGGTCCTCTCGGTCACCTTGCCCGCCACGTCCTCGGGATCGAGGTTCAGCGTCACCGGGTCGATGTCGACGAAGACGGGCCGCGCGCCGGTGCGCATGATCGCTTCGGCGGTCGCGTAGAAGGTGAACGAGGGGCAGATCACCTCGTCGCCGGGGCCGATCTCCATCGCGTCCAGGACGAGCACGATCGCGTCGGTGCCATTCGCGACGCCGATCGTCTCGGGAACGCCGAGATAGGCCGCGGCCTCGTCCTCGAACGCGCTCACGTGCGGCCCGAGGATGAAGCGGCCCGACTCGAGCACCTCCTCCATGCGCTCGAGGATCTGGGGAATCAGGCGCGCGTACTGGGCCCGGACGTCAACGAGAGGAACCGGCACGGCGAGCCAGTGTAGACGAGCGCCGCCGCAGGATCAGGTAGACCGCCGCCCCGAGAATCGCCGCGACAACCGCGTATTCGACCCAGCGGAAGTCGTGGTGGAAGGTGTCCCAGCTGCTCCCGAGCGCCCAGCCAGCGCCCGCGATGCCGAAGCACCAGGGGATCGTTCCCACGAACGTGAGCACCGTGAAGCGCACGAGCGGCATCCGCACGAACCCGGCCGGAATCGAAATGAACGACCGCACGACCGGTGTCACGCGGCCGAGCAGCACGGCCCAGTCGCCGTACCGGTCAAACCAGCGGTCGGCCCGTTCGAGCTTGGCCCGGTCGAGGTGAAACCAGCGGCCGCGCTCTTCCAGGAACGGGCGGCCGGCATAGGCGCCGATGGCCCAGCCGAACAGGGAGCCGAGCGTATAGCCGACCACCCCGGCGAGGGAGATCGCGACGTAGGCCCAGAGGTCCGACTCGATCGTGTGCCCGAAGAGGACGACGTCCTGGCCGGCGAACGCTCCGGACGCCAGCGCGCCCGCGTAGAGCATTACGAGCTCGCTCGCCGCCGGCAGGACGGCGTCGACGAACATCAGGATGAAGACCGCGTAGAGCCCGTAGTCGCCGACGAACGACGTCAGCGAGCTCGTCAGGGAGGCGAGCACGGGCCCGGAGTGTACGGACGCGCCCCGACTACCCGCGCCGGACCCTGAGGATCTGCGTCAGCTCGACCGGGCCGTAGCCGTTCTGCGCCCGCACCCGGACGAGGTAGCGACCGCCGTAGACGCGGTTCCCGCGCGAGTTGCGGCCGTCCCAGCGCACGTTCGCGGTGCCCGCCTTGACCGACCCCTGGCCGAGCCTGCGGATGACGACGCCGTTCGTGCTCTCGATCGTGGTCGTGACCCTCGCGGCGCGCGTCAGCCTGAACCTCGCTGCGGTCACGCGCCTGTTCGCCCGCACGACGGCTAGCGGGGGCGCGCGGAGGTACCCGAGCGTGTTGTTGAGCCAGAACGGCTGGTCGGCCGACGAGGCGCGGCCGAGATCGTCGACGGCGTTCACGGACCATCGCCAGCGCCCCTCGGCCTCGGCGCTGCCGTCGGGCTTCGTGCCCGGGTAGGAGAACTTGTACGTGCCCGGTGCCTGAACCCCCGTCTGCGTGAAGCGGGCGACGCCGTCGGGGCCGATGATCCTCGCCGTCACGGTGGAGGGCCTGACCACCTTGAAGCTGAAGGCCTCGCGATCGCCGGCCCCGTCGCCGTTCGGCGACAGCACCGGCTCCGAGGGCGCGGGCACGTAGACGCCGTAGTAGTAGACGAACAGGGCGTCCGAGACGGCGCGCTCGCCGGAGCGATCGGAGGGCCTGTTCAGCTTCTGCCCGTCGAAGGCGAGCGTTGTCGAGGGGCCCGGCTCGAGACCGGCCGCTGTCACGCAGCCGAGTCGGACGAGCTGCTGGGCGAGCTCGTAGTTGGTGAGCCCGACGCTGTAGCCGACCTGCCCGCCGTCCACGGCGACGAGGACGATCGAGCCGTCGCGGCGCTGGCCGACGGCCGTCCGAGCGGTGCGCGGGGCGAGGATCGAGGGCGCGAAGCTCTCGAACGCGCGGAAGACCGGCTTGCCGTTCCTGACGAGGAGCGGCCCGCCGCCGATCGCGTCCACCGCCGCGTTCCACCCGGAACTGAGCACATACCGGATCAGCACCCGCGAGCCCGGAGGAGCCTCGGCCTGGAGTTTTTGGGCCGATCCTCCCTGCGCCGAGAGCACGGCCCCGCCCGGCGGGATCGGCGTGTTGCCGCCCTGCGTGAACTGGACGACGGGGCCCGAGAGGTCGGCGCCCGGCGTCAAGGCCGGGAACGGGTAGATGACCGCCTCGGTCGCACCCGCAGCGGGCGGCGTCGCACCGCCCCAGACCGGCGTGTAGAGCGAGATCCCGCCGGGGTTCGCCGGCGCGTTCAGGCCCGTGATCGGTCGACGCTGGCCGCGCCCCTGCCAGAACGCGTTCCAGAGCGCGCGGCGGACGTCGAGCATGCCGGTCGCAGAGATGCCCACGCTGGTGCGGGTGGAGTTCGGAAGGCTGTGGAGAAGCCTGTCCTGGATCAGGATTCCGGCGGGTCGTCCGTCGCGAGCGTCGAAGAAGTCGCCGTTGACCCCGGCCACGGTGGCCGAAGCGGAAGCCTGGCGCTGCATCGCCGTCACTCGAGCCCTACCGGCGATCGACAGGTCGGAGAGGGCGGGTCGCAGGCTCCACAGTCCGCCCGGCCGCGGCGCGACGATCGAGTGCACGATCACGGGCCCGTGCGGCGTGAAGACGACCTGCTTGGTGTAGGTCATTCCGGGGATCAGCGTCCGCGTGACGGCGCCGGCAGGCGCGGCGGCGATGCCGGCCAGCAGAGCTGCGATGACGACTCGGCGAAGCAACGGACCCCGCAGCAAGGTAGCGGAAGCGGCAGGCTGCCAAGATCCCGTGGTGACGACGACCGTGCGAGTTGCGCTCGCGACGCTGATCCTGCTCGCCGCACCCGCTTGCAGCTCGCACGGAGGAGAGGCGCGGTCGCCGACGCCCGCGCCACGGCCGCGACAGCAGGCGGCCCCGCAAATCGTTCACCCACACAACCGGCCCGTTCCGATCCTCAACTACCACGTGGTCGGGACCCCGCCGGCGGACGCCCCGTTTCCGGAGCTGTACGTGCGGCGCTCCGAGTTCGCCGCGCAGCTGAGCTGGCTCCGGCGGCACGGCTATCAGGCCGTGTCGCTCCGCCGCGTCTACGACTACTGGCGGCGCGGGCTGGCCCTCCCGCCCCGGCCGATCGTCCTCAGCTTCGACGACGGCTATCGCGAGGACTTCACGAACGTGCGCCCGCTCCTGAGCCGATACCACTGGCCGGGTGTCCTCAACCTCGCGGTCCAGAACGTCTTCGACCGCAAGCTCACCATCCCCCAGCTACGGAAGCTCGTGCGGAGCGGCTGGGAGATCGACGCGCACTCGATGACGCATCCCGACCTGACGACCCTCGACGCGTCCGAGCTGCGGCGGCAGGTCGCCGGCTCGCGCCTCTGGATCCGGCGGCGGCTCGGCGTGCCCGTCGACTTCTTCTGCTACCCGGCCGGCGTGTACGACGCGGCGGTCGTGCGCGCCGTGCGCGCGGCCGGCTTCCGCGGCGGGACGACGACGCGGCCGGGGCTCGCGAGCCTGGACGACGGCGTCTTCACGCTCGACCGCATCCGCATCACCGCCAGCGACGGCGTGGCAGGCCTCGCAGCACGTGTGACGCGGTAACTTGCGGATGTGAGCACGGCCTCCGCGTCTCGCACGGAACTCGTCGAGCAGCTGATGGCGCGGTTCCCGCGCATCCCGCGCGAGGCGGTGCTGAAGGAGGACCTGCTGCGGACGGGGATCGCCTTCGACGACTCGGCGCTGAGCGAGAACCTCGACGGCGAGGTGAAGCCGAAGTCGTACTTCATCTTCTCGTTCGACCAGAAGCCGCTCGCCGAGCTCGGCGAGGCGGCGCGGCGGCGGCCGCCCGAGGAGATCGCGCTCAGCCGCGGCCAGTACGAGCTCCGCCGGACGATCGTCTCCGTTCGCGTCAACCCGGATTCCCCGTACCGGGCGGCCCGGGACGGGCAGGGCGACCTGCGCCTGTCGCTCGACGGCCGCGAGATCGCCGAGATCGCCCTGCCGCCGATGCCCGAGTACTACCGGCACGCGCTTGCGAACGGCAAGACCGTGATGGAGACCGCGCCGACGATCCAGTGGGGCTACCTGATCTACCTGACGGTCCTCCGGCTCTGCCAGTACTTCGGCGCCCACGAGGAGTGCGGGTTCTGCGACATCAACCACAACTGGCGCCAGCACAAGAACGAGGGCCGCCCGTACACAGGCGTGAAGCCTGTCGCGGACGTGCTCGAGGCGCTCGAGCTGATCGACCGCTACGACACGGCGAGGGCGAGCAAGGCGTACACCCTGACCGGCGGCTCCGTCACGAGCACCGTCGACGGCTTGGCCGAGGCCGACTTCTACGGCCGTTACGCGCAGGCGATCGAGGAGCGGTTCCCGAAGCGCTGGCTCGGCAAGGTGGTCGCCCAGGCGCTGCCGCGGGAGGAGGTGCAGCGCTACAAGGACTACGGGATCACGATCTACCACCCGAACTACGAGGTCTGGGACAAGCGCCTCTTCTCGCTCATCTCACCCGGCAAGCAGCGGTACGTCGGGCGCGAGGAGTGGCACCGGCGGATCTTCGACGCCGCCGAGGTGTTCGGCACGCGCTATGTGATCCCGAACTTCGTCGCCGGCGTCGAGCTGGCGAAGCCGTACGGCTTCGAGACGGTGGACGAGGCGATCGCCAGCACGACCGAGGGCCTCGACTACTTCATGAGTCGCGGGATCACGCCGCGCTTCACGACCTGGTGCCCCGAGCCGACGACGCCCCTCGGCCGCGACAACCCCGACGGAGCGCCGCTCGAGTACCACATCCGGCTCCTCGAGGCCTATCGCGAGACGCTCGAGAAGCACGGCCTGAGGCCGCCGCCCGGCTACGGCGTGGCCGGCGCGGGAAATGCGGTTTTCTCGGTCAGCTCGTTCATGGACACGCTGGCGCCCGACGAGGTCACCGTCGAGGAAGCGGTGCCGGCGTGAGCGGGCGGATCGGCGTCGACGAGGCGAGGGCGCTGTGGAACGAGGCCTCCGACGACGAGCTGAAGCGCCTCGCTCAGGACGTCCGCGGTCGCTGGCACGAGGCGGGCCATGCCACCTACATGGTGATGCGGATCATCAACTACACGAACGTCTGCGTCGCGCAGTGTGACTACTGCGCCTTCTACGTCCTCCCGAACCAGGCGGGCGGTTACGTCCTCTCGCGGGAGGACGTGTTCGCGAAGATCGACGAGCTCGTCGAGTTCGGCGGCGACCTCGTCGCGTTCAACGGCGGCTTCAACCCGAGGCTGCCACTGGACTACTACTGCGACCTCTTTGCCTCCGTACGGGAGCGCTACGGCGACCGGGTCGAGTTCTACGCCCTCACGGTTGCGGAGTTCGTCTTCCTCGCCGACCGCGCCAAGCTGAGCTACGCGGACGCCGCGGCGCGGCTGCGCGACGCCGGCGTCCACTGGATCACCGGGGGCGGGAGCGAGATCCTCACGGAGGACTTCCGCGCCCGCCACGCCAAGTGGAAGTACACCGTCGAGGACTACTTCCAGGCCCAGCGCGCGATCGTCGACAGCGGCATGAAGACGACCGCGACGATGGTGATCGGCTTCGACGAGACGCTCGACGAGCGGCTCGAGCACCTGCAGCGCACACGCGACTTCCAGGACGAGACCGGCGGCCTCTTCTCGTTCCTGTGCTGGACCTACAAACCGTACGGCACCGCCTTCGGCGGCCGGGAGATCGCAGCGCGCGAGTACTGGCGGCACATCGCCCTGTCGCGGATCTTCCTTGACAACGTCAAGCACGTCCGCACGTCGGTCCTGACCCAGAACGAAGACGCGTTCCGCGCGCTCGACTACGGGGCCGACGACTTCGACCTGCCGATCGAGGACGAGGTGACCCAGAAGGCCGGCGCCCGAATCGACCTGGACCTCGACGGCCTGCTGGCGATCCCCCGCTCGCTCGGCTACACGGTCGAGTACCGACGGGCCGAACGGCCGGAAGCGCTGCTCACGCCGTAGAGGCGGCGCCGGCCGCGACGAACCGCAGCTCGGGCACCTCGTCGAGCTCGCTCACGTCGCGCGCGAGCTCGAGGAACGTCAGCAGGCCCGCACGCTCGCGCGGCCCGAAGCTGTAGCGGAGCTTCTCGAAGTAGCGCGCGAGGAACCCGGGCGGATAGCCGTAGCGCTCCGCAGATTCGTAGGCGAGCTCCTCGGGGTTGGCGCGCGCGGCACGCACGGAGGCGACGAGCGCCTCCTGGAGGTCGAGCAGCTCGGGGGGGACAGGCTCGCCTGCCGCCCACACCGCGAACACCATCGGCAGGCCCGTGCGCTCGCGCCAGAGCCGCCCGAGGTCGTGGTGCGGTGTCGGGTCCTCGAACGCGCTCTTCAGCGCCGCGTCGCCGATCAGGAGCTTGGCCTCGGCGTCCTCGCCCAGCGGGACGTGCTCCGCCTCCGGCAGGAGCACCTTCGTCAGCACGACCGAGGTCGCAGACTCGGGCGTCACCGCCACGGTCCGGATGTGCTCCAGCGGCGTCCGCGAGACGAGCTGGATCGACTCGACCGCACCTTCGGAGGAGACGCAGAGGCGGGGGAGGATCCGCAGGCGATCGGCGTGGCGCGCGTACTCGATCGACGAGATCGGCGCGAGGTCGCAGTCGCCGTCCAGGAGCGCCCGGTTGAGCTCCGTCGGCACGCCCACGAGCTCCTCGACCTCGGCGTCGAGCCGGTGGAAGACCGGCGCCATGTTGACGTAGCCGATGCGGCCGAGACGGATCATCGCTGGAAGAAGGTGACGAGGTTCCCGTCGGGGTCGAGGGTGCCGAACTCGCGCGTCCCCCACTCGGTGTCGCGCAGGTGCGCGTTCGGATGCACGATTCCGGCCGCGTTGCAGGACTCGTAGAGCTCGTCCACGCCGGTGACGCCGATGCGGCAGCTCGCCGTTCCCGCGATGAACGACTCGGCGCCGGAGCGAACGGGCCGCTCCGCGTCGAGGCCTCCACGCCAGCTGTCGTCGGAGGCACCCCAGAGGTGCACCTCCGCCGCGTCCCGGCGGAGGACGGCGAAACCCTCGTCGAAGTGCACGATCTCGAAACCGAAGCGGTCGCGATAGAAGTCGGCGCCGGCCCTGACGCTGCCCGCGGGCAGGGCCGGGATCGCCTCACCGAAGCTCACCCCCATCAGCGCTGCCTGTCCACCACGGCATAGGTGATCGCCTCGAGCTCGTCGCGATGCGACTCGCCGTTCAGCGACGCCCGGGCGCGCTCCGCATAGTCGAGGGCGACCTCGCGCGCGCGGTCGAGGGCGCCGGTCGCCGCGACGCGGATCAGGGCCCCGTCGAGCGGCCCGCCCGCCAGCGCCCTGCGAACGACCGCGTCGTCGCGGGCGGCGAGCAGCAGCGGCAGGGTCGGAGTCCCCTCGCGCAAGTCCGTGCCCGCGATCTTGCCGGTGTCGAGCGAGTCGCCGGTGCAATCCAGGATGTCGTCGGCGATTTGGAAGGCGACGCCCAGTGAGAGGCCGAAGCGGGCGACCTTCGAGGTCGCGCGGCGTCCGGCGCCGAGCAGGCAGGCGGCCTCGAACAGCTTTCCCGTCTTCAGGGCGCAACGCTCGAGGTAGCTGTCCACCGTCGTGTCCGGATCGTGGGCCTGCGCCCGTTGCAACGCCTCACCCCGGGCGAGCGAAAGGCACGCCGAGGCGAGGACCGAGACCGCCTGCTCGTCGCCCGTGGCCGAGAGCTCGGCGAACGCGCGGGCGAACAGGTAGTCGCCGGCGGCTCGCGCCGCACCGGGCCCGTAGCGCGCCCACGCGGACGCCTGGCCGCGCCGGTAGCCGGCCCGGTCGATCAAGTCGTCGTGCATCAGGGTCGCCATGTGGACGAGCTCGACGGCCACCCCCGCTGCGTAGGGCTGCTCCGGGTCGCCTGGTGAGGCGAGGAAGACGAGCAGCGGCCGCAGGCGCTTGCCGCCGGCGGCGAGCGCCTCGGCGCCGACGTCCGCGGCGAGGCCGGGATGCCGCGACACGGCGTCCTGAAGCCGGCGCTCGATCTCGTCGAGGTAGCCGTCGAGCCCTTCGGTCTCGCGGATCGTCGCGAGCGCGTTCACGCAACCGTCCCCGTGTGCAGCGCCACGATCCCCCCGGCGAACCGCCGGTAGCGGACCTCGTCGAACCCGGTCGCGACCAGCAGCTCGGCGAGCTCCCCCGCGCCGGGGAAGCGCCGGACGCTCGCCGGCAGGTACGTATACGCGGACCCGCCGGGCAGGAGCTTCCCCGCGAGCGGCACGAGGCCGTCGAACCACAGCTTGTAGAAGGGCCGCAGCAGGCCGCGGGGTTGGGTGATCTCGAGGATCCCGATCCGGCCGCCCTCGCCGAGGACACGCCGCAGCTCCCTCAGCCCGGCCCCCAGGTCCTCGAGGTTCCGCACGCCGAACCCGACGGTGACGACGTCGAAGGAGCCGTCCTCGAACGGAAGCGCGAGCGCGTCGCCCTGGACCCATTCGACCTCAAGCGATTTCGTCCGCGCTCGCTGGAGCATCCGCTCGGAGAAGTCGAGTCCGGTGACCCGCCCGCCCGCGTTCAGGTCCGCCACGGCGAGATCGCCGGTGCCGCAGCAGGCGTCGAGGACACGGTCTCCCGGCCGGACCACCGCCCGGGCCGTGGCGTCGCGCCAGCGGCGGTCGAGCCCCACCGTCATCGCCCGGTTCATCGCGTCGTAGACCGGCGCGATGCGGTCGAACATCTCGCGAACACCGGACGCGGGCAGCCTGCCGGTCTCGACGGTCATTCCTGCCCCCAGCGCGGTGCCACGCGCTGATCGAGCCCGAGCTGGTCGAGACACCGCGCGACGACGAAATCGACGAGGTCCTCCACCGAGCTCGCGCCGTGGTAGAAGCCGGGCGCCAGGAAGAGCACCGTCGCACCGGCCTCCTGCACCTCGAGCATGTTCTTGAGGTGGATCCGCGAGAGGGGCGTCTCGCGCGGGCACAGGATCAGCTTGCGGCCCTCCTTCAGCGCGACGCTGGCGGCGCGCTGGATCAGGTTCGTCATCGCCCCCGACGCGATCGTCCCGAGCGTCCCCATCGAGCACGGGCAGATCACGTAGGCGTCGACCTTCGCCGAGCCGCTTGCGTACGGCGACTTCCAGTCGCGCTCCGAGTAGACCGTCGCCTCCACCCCGTCCAACAGCCGCTGGGCGATCTCGTCCTGCGGCAGGGACTCGTCTCGGTAGAGCTCGGTCGCGATCACCTCGTAACCGGCGCGCGAGATGCAGACCCCGAGCTCGACGTCCGCGGCTCCGAGCGCCTGCACGAGGCGGGCGGCGTACGGCGCGCCCGAGGCCCCGGTGATCCCCAGGAAGACGTTCACGGCGCCCGCGAGCCGCTCTCGTCCACCGCTACTGCTCGCCCTTGGAGGCCTCGAGGAAGGTGGCGAGCTTGCGCAGGTTCTCGTCTCCGAGGGACGAGAACACCGGCATCGGCGACCCCTTGTTGACGCAGCTCGGGCACTTGAGGTGGGCGATCTGGAAGGCGATGCCCTTCTTCTTGGTTCCCTCTTCGGTGAGGTCGGGCGCGCCCAGGTTCGACGAGCCGACGCCGAGGTAGGTGTGGCACGTCGTGCAGCCCGAGACGGCGAAGACGTTCGCTCCCTCGACGGCCTCCTTGTTCTTGGCGAAGCCCTCTTTCTTGGCCCAGTCGGGCACGGCCGCCTTGACCTCGCTCGGCAGTGACTCGCGGGCGGTCGCGCCCTTGTAGGTCAGAACGCCCATCGAGAGCGCCACCAGCACCGCCGCGACGATCGCGACGGGACGCCGGAGCAGGCGCCGCTCCCGGCGGAGGTCGATGAACGGGATCACCAGCAGCAGGATCAGGCAGAGGGTCGGGATCCCGACCGTGCCGATGACGACCGTGTTCGGCCACTTGAAGATCCGCAGCAGGTAGAAGAGAAAGTAGAAGTACCAGTCGGGCCGCGGCACGAAGCTCGTCGTCCCGGGGTCGGCCTTCTCGTTGTACTCGGCGCCGAGCCAACCCTCCTTGGTCCCGTCCGCGGTGAAGTGCCAGACGCAGGCGAGCGCGACGATCACACACACCACGACGAGGCTCATCACCGTGTCGTGGAACATCGCGTAGGGGTAGAAGGGCTTCCCCGTCTTCTTGACGTCCTCCTTGTAGCGCTGGAAGCCGGCGCGACGCTCTTCGAGCCTGCGGGAGGCCACCTAGTCCGGCCTCCCGGTGACACCGCGCGCGCTCGGGCGGACGAGGCCGCTGCCCGGCTCGCGAGCGACCTCTTCCCGATCGCGGCCGGCGGCCTCGCTCGACCAGGGCGGTGAGCTGACGCCGAGGCGGACGACGAGGTAGAGGTGCAGCCCGATCAGCCCGATGATCGCGCCCGGCAGCAGCAGCATGTGGAGCGAGTAGAAGCGGGCGAGGGTCTCACCGCCGATCTCCGCCCCGCCCTGGAGAAACGAGGCGAGGTACGGGCCCAGGAAGGGCGCGGTGCCGTTGATGTTGATGCCGACGACCGTCGCCCAATAGGCGGTCTGGTCGTACGGGAGCAGGTAGCCCGAGAACCCCTCGAGCAGGGCGACGGGAACGAGCAGCACGCCGACGATCCAGTTCAGCTCGCGCGGGTACTTGTAGGCGCCGAACAGGAAGACCCGCGCCATGTGGAAGAACATCAGGATGATGAAGACGCTGGCGCCCCAGCGATGCATGCCGCGCACGAGCCAGCCGAGCCACACGTCGTGCGTGATGTGCTGGACGGACTCGTAGGCCGAGTTCGGGTCGGGCTTGTAATACATCGCGAGGATGACCCCCGTGCCGAGCTGGACGAGGAAGGCGGTCAGGGTCGCCGAGCCGAGCGTGTGCCACCAGCCGGTATCCCGGGGGACCTTGCGGAAGAGGAAGTAGCGAACCCCGCCGACCAGCCCCGAGCGCTCCTCCAGCCAGTCGAGTGGGTACATCGCGACCCGGGCCATCTCCTCTTTTCGCGAGCGCGGCATCAGTGCGGAGGCTGGAAGGGGTAGAAGATCTGCTCGGGCCCGTCGACGTGCTGGCCGGGACCGGCCGGGCGGTACTTCTTGATCTCGGCGCTCGCGCCGGCGCCGATCACCTCGCTGACGGCGTAGGTCTTGCCGAGCAAAAGGCGTCCGTCGCGGATGTTGAACTCGTAGCGGTCGAGCGCGCGCACGGGCGGCCCAGCCGTGCGGTTGCCCTCTTGGTCGTACTGGCCACCGTGGCAGGGGCACCCGAACCCGCCGGCGGGCAACGTCGGCGTCAGCGAGATCTCACCGGTCACCGTCTTCTCGTTGACGTGGCGGTTGGCGAAGACCGGCCCGTTCGCCTGCACCGGGCAGCCCAGGTGGACGCAGCGGTTCGACAGGACGGTGAAGCTGGGCAGATCATCGGTGATGCCGTTGTAACGCACGTACGCGGTGCGGCGCGAGATCTCGCCCTCCTCGGGGTTCGTCAGGAAGGTCGCGATGACGAACTCGCCCTCCTTGAAGTTCGAGATCGGCCCGAGGTCGACGTCCGGCCGGTCGTCGGCCGTGAAGACGGGCGCGATCGCGAAGCCGACGACGGGCAGCGTCACGATCGCCCCGATCGCCGCGCCGAGGCCGAGGGTCGCACCCTCGAGAAAGACGCTGCGCGGGAAGCGCTCGCCGGGCTCCGGCTCGGGCATCGCGGCCTCGCCCTGATCCGCGGGAATCGCGGGAGCGTCCGGCGGCGGCGGCTCGGTCGGGGCAGGCGCGGGCACACGCCGGTAGTCGCTCGTCACGTCGCGCACCCAGAGGAAGCCGAACAGGAGGGTGATCGCGACGCCGACTGCGACCGCGAGCCAGGAGACGATCAGGCCGACGAGGATGCAGACGACGCCGATCGCGAAGCCGATCGGCCAGAGGCTCGGCGGCGGTAGGTGCGGCTTGCCCTGGCCCGCGCCGGGCTCCACTAGAACACCTCCCTTTTCCCGCTCACCTACGTCGGATTCAATCGGCTGGCTGCTGCGCTCGTCAACGACGTAACAACTGGCGCAACGGTGGCGAAATATGACGCATCGCACCGTTCGTCGCGTCGGGGTCGATTCGGATTCCGTACTCCTCCCACCGTCGGTCGACGAGGTCGCGCACCTCGGCGCTCATCTCGATCTCCTCCGGCCACGGCCGCGCGCCCTCGTCGGGGCCCTTCGCGGTCGCGTCGATGCCGAGCTTGCCGCCCAAGAACTGGCGCGTCGGGGCGTGGTCGAGGTGGTCGAGCGGGCCCTCCGTGAGCAGGACGTCTCGGGCGGGGTCGACGTTCGCGCCGACGTAGAAGAAGACCTCCTCGTAGTTGTGCACGTTCACGTGCGCGTCGACCACGACGACGGACTTCGTCAGGCTCAGCATCCCGAGCCCCCAGATCGCATGCATCACCTTCTTTGCGTGGCCGGGAAACGCCTTGCGGATCGAGACGATGCAGCAGTTGTGGAAGGCGCCGGCCACGGGGAGGTCGTAGTCGACGATCTCCGGCACGGTCATCTTCACCGCGGGCAGGAAGATGCGCTCGGTCGCCTTCCCGAGCCAGGCGTCCTCCTGCGGCGGCTTGCCGACGACGATCGAGGGATAGATCGCGTCCTCGCGCATCGTCACCGCGGTGACGCGAAAGACGGGGAACGGCTCGGCGGCCGTGTAGTAGCCCGTGTGATCCCCGAACGGCCCCTCGTCGGTCAGCTCGTCCTTCTCGATGTAGCCCTCGAGGACGATCTCGGCGGCCGCGGGAACCTCGAGGTCGACGGTCTTCGCCTTGACGAGCTGGACCGGCTCGCCGCGCAGGAAGCCGGCGAGCATCAGCTCGTCGATGTGCTTCGGCAGCGGGGCGCTGGCCGAGTACGTCGTGACCGGATCGAGCCCCAGCGCGACCGCGACCTCGATCCGGCCGTCGGTCGCGAGGTAGTCGGCACGGCCGTCCTTGTGGATCTGCCAGTGCATCGCCGTCGACGAGCGGTCGAGCACCTGCATCCGGTACATACCGACGTTGCGGACACCGGTGTGCGGATCCTTCGTGATCACCGCGGGGAGCGTGATGAACGGCCCCGCGTCGCCAGGCCAGCATGTCTGGACGGGGAGCCGGGCCAGGTCGACGTCGTCGCCCGTGAAGACGACGTCCTGGACCGGCCCACGCCGCGCCACCTGCGGCAACGAATCGGCGATCGACTTCAGCTTTTTCAGCCCGCGGACCTTGTCGACGAGCCCTTGCGGCGGCTGCATCTCGAGAACGTCTTCGAGCTTGTGCGCGACGTCGTCGAGACGCCCGACGCCGAAGGCCATGCACATGCGCCTCTCCGTGCCGAACTGGTTGATGAGCAGCGGATGGTGCGAGCCCCTGGGGTTCTCGAACAGTAGTGCGGGGCCGCCGGCCCTGACCGTGCGATCGACGATCTCGGTCACCTCCAGTCGCGGGTCGACCTCCGCCGACACGCGAGCCAGCTCCCCCTCGCGCTCGAGCAGCGCAATCCACGAACGCAGATCGGACGGCGGCGCCATCGCGATCAGTGTAAGCCGGTGCCGGTTATCGGCGGCGGTGGCGCAGCCAGTGCGCCGTCTCGCCGAGCACGATCACGCTGACGAAGATGAGGCCGACGACCAGCATCGCCGTGATCACCTTCTTCCCCTCCGAGGCCGCGTCGCCGAGGACGAGCGGGATCGCAGTGGCGAGTGCGGATGCCATGGCTCGACCCTAACGGAGTCGGCGGGCGTGCGCGGCGAGGGCATCGTCGAGGACGTCGTCGCCGACCTGGGCGGTCGCGAGCGCCGCAAGGGGCTGCCGGTCGCCGTCGTCCCGCAGGGCGGCGCGCGCGCGCCCGAGGTCACCGCTGCCGAGGAGGGCCGCGGTGGCGGCCCACGCGACGCCGTCACCGGGCGTCCCGTCGGCGCGCAGCTGGGCGCAGAGCGAGATCAGCTCGGCGAGGTCCGCAACAGCCTCGACCGTGCCCACGTCCGCGATCCGCACGAGCCCATGCGCGTACAGGTAGTCGCCGAGCAGCAACGCGGTGTCCTCGTCGGTGGGAGCGAAGAGGCGCGGCCGGCCGTAGTGGGCGAGATACCCCTCGTAGATCGTCTCCAGACCGAGGGCGAACCGCTCCTCGCCGAACGTTGAGAAGACCGGCACGGGCTCACGCTCGTCCTCGGGCAGGAGGGCGTCGCGCCAGAGCCGGCTCTCGCGCTCGGCCTCGTACGCGATCGTCCGCCAGACGTCAATCGTCGAAGTCGCCAATGGCCTGCACCGTCCTCTCGATCTCGGCGTCCCCGTGGGCCGTCGAGACGAACAGGGCCTCGAACTGCGACGGCGGAAAGTAGACCCCGCGCTCGAGCAGGTGGCGGAAGAGCGCCGCGTAGCGATCGGTGTTGCTCGCGCGCGCGTCGCCGAGATTGCGCACGTGCTGCCTCCGCATGAAGAGCGTCGCCATCGCGCCGACCCGCTGCACGGTCCCGAACGGGGCGAGACCGGCCTCGAGCCGGGCGCTGCGAGCCTCGAGCTCGTCGTAGACCTCCTGCCCGCGCAGCCGGCGCAGAACGGAGAGCCCCGCCGCGGTGGCGAGCGGGTTCCCGCTCAGGGTGCCAGCCTGGTAGACGTCGCCGCCGGGCGCGAGCCGCTCCATCACGTCGCCGCGCCCACCGAACGCGGCGAGCGGCAGGCCCCCTCCTGCGATCTTGCCGAGGATTGTCAGGTCGGGCGTCACGCCGAATCGCTCCTGGGCCCCGCCGCGGGCGACGCGGAAGCCGGTGATGACCTCGTCGAAAACGAGCAGTGCGCCGCTCGCGTAGGCGAGCTCGCGGAGCGCCTCGAGGAAGCCCGGCTGCGGCGGGACGACTCCCATGTTGCCCGCGACCGGCTCGACGACGATCGCCGCCAGCCCTTCTCCCCAGCGCTCGACGGCCGCCGCGGTCGCCTCGACGTCGTTGTAGGGGACGACGATCGTGTCGGCGGCCGCCCCCGTCGTGACGCCGGGCGTTGCGGGAATCCCGAGGGTGGTGAGCCCCGAGCCGGATTCTGCGAGCAGGGCGTCGACGTGGCCGTGGTAGCCGCCTGCGAACTTGAGGATCCGATCGCGCCGCGTCGCGGCGCGCGCCAGCCGGACGGCGCTCATGGCAGCCTCGGTGCCCGACGAGACCAGCCGCACGAGCTCCAGCGACGGCAGGGCGTCGACGAGCTCCTCTGCGAGCTCGACCTCGCGCTCCGTCGCGGCCCCGAAGGTCGTCCCCGCCCGCGCGGCCTCCGTGACCGCCTCGACCGTCTCCGGGTCCGCGTGCCCGAAGATCAGCGGTCCCCAGGACATGACCCAGTCGACGTAGCGGTTGCCGGCCTCGTCCTCGATCCAGGCACCCTCGCCCCGGCGGACGAAGAGGGGCTCGTCGAGTCCGACCGCACGCATCGCGCGGACCGGGGAGTTCACTCCCCCGGGGATCACGTCGCGAGCGCGGGTCGCCAACGTTGAGCGACCGGCTACAGCCAACCGGCGAGCTCTTTCGTCCAGTAGGAGACGATGAAGTCGGCGCCCGCGCGCTTGATCGCAATCAGGGACTCGAGCGCCGCCTGCCGCTCGTCGAGCCAGCCCGAGGCGGCGGTCGCCTTGAGCATCGCGTACTCACCGGAGACGTTGTAGGCGCCGACCGGCAGGTCGAAGCGCTCCCGGACGGCACTGAGCACGTCCAGGTACGGCAGCGCCGGCTTGACGATCAGCGCGTCGGCGCCCTCCTCGACGTCGAGCTCGCATTCGCGCAGCGCCTCGCGCACGTTCCCGGGGTCGAGCTGGTAGCCCTGGCGGTCGCCGAACGCAGGCGTCGACTCCGCCGCCTCGCGGAACGGGCCGTAGAACGCCGAGGCGTACTTGGCGGCGTACGCGACGATCGGCGTCTGCTCGAAGGCTGCATCGTCGAGCGCGGAGCGGATCGTGCTGACGCGGCCGTCCATCATGTCGCTCGGGCAAACCGTGTCCGCACCGGCCTCGGCGTGGCTGACCGCGGTGCGGGCGAGGAGCTCGACGGACCGGTCGTTGTCGATCTCGTCGCCGTCGAGCACGCCGCAGTGGCCGTGGGAGGTGTACTCGCAGAGGCAGACATCGGTCGCGAGCACGAGCTCGGGGTGGGCCGCACGCAGCTCGCGCAGGGCAAGCTGCACGATCCCGTCCTCGTCGTAGGCGCCCGACCCGTCGTCGTCTTTCTCCTCGGGGATGCCGAACAGCAGGACTGCCGAGACGCCCAGCTCCGAGAGCGCACCTGCCTCGGCGACAAGCTCGTCGACCGATAGCTGGGCGATCCCGGGCAGACCCTCGAGCGGCCGCACGACTCCCTCCCCGGGACAGACGAAGAGGGGCTGCACGAAGTCGTCGAGGTCGAGGCGGGTCTCGCGCACGAGCGCCCGCAGGCGGCCCGTACGGCGGAGGCGGCGCATCCTGGTTGCCGGAAACACGCTCACGCCAACAATCTACGCGTTCCGATTCTGGCCAACGCGCCGAAGACCAGGCCGAGGCCGCAAAGCCACGCGGCCTCCTCGAGCACCGTCCGCCACGGGCTCGCGTCGAAGAGCGCGGCGCTGAAGAACCGGACCGCGTGAGCGAACGGCAACGCGTCGCTGATCCAGCCGGCGACCGGAACGATCTCGCTCGGCACGAGGCCGATGAAGACGATCGGCAGCACGACGAGCAGTGCGACGAGCGAGGCCGCGCGGGCTTCCCGGGCGAGCGCGCCCAGAAGCGCACCGACCGCGCCGAGCGCGCCGCCGGCCAGCAAGAGGCCCAGCGCAACGAGCGGAACGCGGCCCCACGGCTCGCCCCCTTCGACGCCGCCGACCTGGATGATCGTCCCGAAGACGAGCGAGACGCCGAGCCCGAGGCCGAGCGCCACGAGCGCCGCAAGCAGGACCTTGGCCCAGACGAGCTCGCCCAGAGTCACGAGTCCGCGCGCGAGCCGGCCGACGACGTTCTCGTCGCGCTCCGCCGCGAGCGATCCGGCCGCGAGCACGAGCGCGAGGAAGCTGATCGTCAGTCCGAGCGCGTACGCCTGGACGTCCGCCGAGAGCGCCCACGTGCGGCCTCGCCCCGAGACGCGCTCGATCTCGATCGGGTGCGCCGTCGCGTTGAGGGCGTTGCCCGTCTGGGCGAGCGCGAGCCGGGCGTCGCCGACGAAGTTCCGGAGGTCCGCCGCCTTTCGGCCCGGCAGCCCCTCGAGCAGCCGTTCGGCGCCGTCGAGTCCGAGCACCTGGAACTCGCGCCCGAGGAAGGAGCCGCGCCCCCCGTGGAGGATGAGCCTCACGTAGCCGAGATTCGTGCCGATGTACGCGGTCTGCAGCTGCCGGTTGAGGGCGTACACGAGCGCCTGCACCTGCTGGTCGACACGCGAGGAGATGACGCCGCGCGCGGTCTGCACCTCGAGCTTTGGGCTGGTGACCATCCCCTTCAGGCGGGACACAAAGCCCTCGGGGACGGTCACGACCGCGACGACCTTGCCCGAGCGAAGCTGGCGCCGGGCCTCCTTCGGGTCGAGCCGCACGAGGGTCACATCGTTGCCGACGCGGTCGATCGTGCGGTCGACGTTGAACTTGCGGCCGCCGACCTCGACCACCGGAGGCAGGCCCTCCTCGTCGACGAGCGCAACGCGGGGCTTCGCGTTCGCGTACCCGGCGACCAGGCCGACGAGGATCGCGATCAGCAGCGGGTACGCCAGGAGCAGCCCGAGCAAGAGCGGCGAGCGCCGCAGGATCAGCGCGTCCTTCCGCAGCAGGAGGACGACGCGGGTCACCGCGCGACGGCGAGCGCGTCGTAGTCGCCGACCGGCCCGGCGAAGGCGACGACGCCGTCCCTGAGCGCAACGACGCGATCGGCGTGGCGATCGACCTCCTCGAGCTGCTGCGTCACGAAGAGCAGCGCGCGGCCCGCGGCGTGGAAGGCGTCGAGCCGCTCCCACAGGCGCTCGCGCTGCTCCGGATCGAGCGCGGCCGTGGGCTCGTCCAGGAGCAGGGCGTCAGGATCGCCGAGCATCGCGATCGCGAGGTTCAGCCGCTGCCGGTTTCCGACCGACAGGTCGGAGGCGACGATTCCATCCGGGGGCAGCTCGAACTCACGCAGGAGTCGATCGGCCCGTTCAGCGGGCTGGATCTCGCCCTCGAGCCTGGCGAACAGCTCGAGGTTCTCGCGTGGCGATAGCCGTCCGTAGTGGGCCGAGCGCTGAGGAGCCCAGCCGATTCCCGCCCCGGCGCGCCGCTCGACTCTGCCCTCGGAAGGCTCGAGCGCGCCGGCGAGCAACGCCAGCAGGGTCGACTTCCCGGCGCCGTTCGGCCCTACGAGCGCGACGGACTCTCCCGGGTAGAGCTCGAACTCGGTCCGCTCGAGGGCAACATGCGTGCCGAACCGCCGGGCAGCTCCGCGCGCCGCGAGCAGCGGCGGGGAGCCTGTCATCCTCCGGCCGCGCTGGAGGGTGGCTCCACCGGCTTGATGCGCGTCGGCTCGTCCGCTTCGACGGCCACGTCGACCGGCAGGGTCGGCTGCGCCGGCTGCCACCGCTCGAGGACGATCCGCTCCGAGAAGAACTCCCAGATCGCGCGCCCAGCCGCAAGGAGCGGCAACGCGACGAAGACACCCGGCAGGCCGTAGATCTCGCCCCCGGCCAGCAGCCCGAAGATGACGAGCAGCGGGTGCAGCCGCAGGGCCGAGCCCATCACGTTCGGCACGACGACGTGCCCCTCGATCTGGTGGATGAAGAGGAAGAGCAGCGCGACCCAGATCGCCGAGACCGGATCGACGACCAGCGCGTACAGGAACGGCGGCACCGCGCCGAGCCAGGGGCCGAGGTAGGGGATCAGCTCCGTGAACGCGACCCAGGCACCGAAGAGGACTGCGTATTTCGCGAGGCCGGGCACCCAGCCCAGCGTGCCCAAGAGCCAGAGCCCGAAGCCGGCGCTCACGCCCATGATCAGCGAGAGCAGGAACTGGCCTTTCACGTAGCCGGCGAGCGACTGCTCGATGCGGATCAGCAGCGGGGGCGACCCCTCCCGCGGCGGGAAGCGTCGGTTGACGGTTCGCGACAGCCGCTCCATGTCCAGCAGCATGTAGATCGAGATCACGATCAGCAGGACGAGGCTGAAGAGGAGCTTCACCGTCCCGATCGCGGCGCCCTCGACGAAGTCGACGACGCGCGTCGTGTACTTCTGGACGTCGTTCGTCTTGATGTTGTCGACGAACTCGTGCGCTTGCTTCCGGATCTTCACTCCGCGCAGGCCGTGATCGTTCAGCCACGCCTGCAGGCGGTCCACGTCACGGTCGGCGTGGGTCTCGCGGGACTGTCCGTGCTCCTCCGTAAAGTAGGCGTTCACCCGATCCGACGCCGATCTCGTCTGATCGACCACCACCGTCCCGATCGCGATGACAACGGCAGCGAGAGCCGCAGCGAATGCCAGGTAGACGATGGCGACTCCAATCCCACGGGGTAGCCAGAACCTCGTGAGCCCTCTGACGATCGGATTGAGCAGGAGCGCGATCAGTCCGGCGACGAGGAAGAGGAAGACGACGTGACGGACCGCGCCGGCCACCGTCCAGATCAAGAGCAGGAGCAGTGGCAGTCCGACGAGCTGAATCCAGCGCGGGATCTGGATCGTCGGCGGTGGCGCCCCGGCCATGCGAATGATGATACGGCGCGGGTCGTGCGGCTCCGGCCACCCGAATGGGACTGGTCGTTCGACGAGGCGCCGAACGCCCGGCGCCGCGACCCCGGCCCCCATTCGCGGACGGGGAGCCTCACCGCCGGCAGCCTCGCCCTGGACCGTCACGAACTATGGGTCGAACCTGAGGAGGCTCCAGTGCTTCGGCTGTCACAAACTCTCGCTGAAGCAGGCGCCTTGCGGGCGGAGGACGCCTCCGTTAGCGTCCCGCCGATGCCCAGGCAGCATCGGCGCACCCAGAGTGCACGGCACCGCCGTGCCCAGCATCGAGCCGTGCGGCGGCGCAGACGCGTCGCCGGCTTTGCCGCGCTCGCGATCGTCGCCCTCATCACCCTGCTCCTGACCGCATTCGGCTCGGGCAAGCGGGAGGCCGCGCCGCCCCTCGTCCGCCCGGCACCCGCCAACCGCCTGCTCCCGTCCGGGCCGCCGAGCCCGCAGGTGATCGCGCTCGAAGGGTCGTTGCGGATCCAGTTGCCCGTGGCGCAGTCTCGGCTGACGGCGATCGGCTACCACGCGAGCGGCGACGCGGCGCTCGCGCTCGAGGCACTCGGCTCGCAGGCGAACCCGGGGGCGATCACGCGGCTGACCCGGCGTGTCTTCGGCGGCGGCGCCGCCGCGCAGAAGTGGTTCCAGATTCCGGGCGGCGAGGGGCCGGGCACGGCCGCGCTGGACGTCGGAGCCGCCCCCGGCACCGACGTCTACTCACCGGTCGACGGGACCGTGATCGGGCTGACGCCCTACATCGTCAACGGCGAGCGCTTCGGCTCTCAGATCGACATCCAGCCGACTGGGGCGCCCTCTCTGGTCGTCTCGGTGACTCACCTGAAGCCCGATCCGGCGCTGACCGTCGGCTCGACCGTCGCCTCGGGGACGTCCAAGCTCGGGATCATCCTCGACTTCTCCAGCGTCGAGCAGCAGGCGCTCGCGCGCTTCACGCAGGACGCCGGGAACCACGTCGAGATCGAGGTCCGCCCGGCCGCGGCGCTCGCGACCTCCTGAGACTCCGCTTCGAGGGCCAACGGCTCCGTATTGAACATCCTGTTCGTAGCCGACGTCTTCGGCCTGCCGGGGCGCCGGATCGTCGAGGAGCGGCTGGCGTCGCTCCGCGAGGAGCTCGATGTCGGCTTCTGCGTCGTCAATGGTGAGAACGCCGCCGACGGCACCGGGATCACGCCGAGGATCGCGGACAAGCTTCTCTCGGCGGGGGCCGACGTGATCACGCTCGGCAACCACGTCTGGCGGCGGCGTGAGATCGGGCCGTACCTCGCGAGCTCCGACCGCGTCATCAGGCCCGCGAACCTCGGCTCCGCCCCGCCCGGCCGCGGCCGGACGGTCGCACCGGCAGCAGACGGCTCGCCGGTCGCGGTGATCAACTTGCTCGGCAGCCTGTTCCTCGACCCGGCGATCGCGCCCTTCGAGATCGTCGACGACCTCGTCGACGAGGCCCGCAAGGCGAGCCCCGTGGTGCTCGTCGATTTCCATGCCGAGGCGACGAGCGAGAAGGTGGCGCTGCCTCGCTGGCTCGACGGCCGCGTCACGGCCGTCATCGGCACCCACACGCACGTGCAGACGAACGATGCTCGCGTCCTGCCCGGTGGCACGGCCGCGATCACGGACGCCGGCATGACGGGCCCGCACGATTCCGTGATCGGGGTCGAGGCCGACCTGGCGATCGCGCGGATGCGGACGCGGATGCCCGTGCGCTTCAAGCCTGCCGAGGGCGGCGTGCGACTCGAGGGCGCGCTCGTCGAGTGCACTGCCGACGGCCGTGCTACGCGGTGCGAGCCCGTTCGCGTCGAGGAATAGCGAGGACGCCGACCAGCGCGACCAGGGTCAGGTCGCGCATCAGCACGAGCCAGGAGGCCCTGCCATCGAGGCGCAGCGCCAGATCCCAGTAGCGGAAGGGAAACCACAGCTGCGTCAGCACGAGCGCGAGCGCGAGCACGCCTGAGGCGAGAAGCCCGCGGCGGCCACGGACGAGCGGCACGAGTGGGATAAGCCAGATCAGGAACTGCGGCGAGAGCACCTTCCCGAAGGCGACGAAGGCGGCGGCACAGGCGGCGGAGTAGCGGACGAGCCGCTCGGCCGTCGCCGGGCCCCGCGCGAACGCGACCCACAGGGCCGCGACGGCGGCCACCTGGAGTACGGACAGCGCCGCCGCGAACACGTCGGGCAGCGAGCCGCCGAGGTTCTGGGAGCCGTGGCTCAGCTCGAGGTGGACGGCGTAGCCGAACAGCTGGTGGGCCGCGAGCAGGAGGGCCGAGCCGAGGCTCTCGATCTGAAGCGGCCGGTCGGCCTGCCGGTGGAGGCTGTCCCACACGCCGCCGGGCGAGAGCGCGACGAACGGCGCGAAGCAGGCCAGCAGCACGAGCGCGAAGACGCCGGCGCAGAGCAGGGCCTCTCGCCGTCCGCGACGCCGCCACACGTACGCGAGCGCAGGCGGCACGAGCACACCCGGGAAGATCTTGGCCGAAACCGCGAGGCCGAGCACCCCGAGTCCCAGGCGCTCCCGGCCCCAGAGGATCGCGGCGAGCGCGAGCACGGCCAGCGCCGTCGGCCACAGGTCGAAGCGGGTCAGGATCACCGACCCGAGCGCGAGCGGGGCGAACGCGACGAACGCAAGCGCAGCTAGCAGCCGCTCCGGGTCGGCGCGCAGCGCCATCAGCGCCAGCGCCGCGCCGGCGACCGCGAGCAGACCGCAGATCGCCATCAGCCGCTCGAATGACTGCCGGAAGGCGAGCTCGTCGTGACGGTTCCCGATCGCGGGGAGCACGAAGACGGGGAGCGCGGCCGGGGGGTACTCGACGCGGAAGTCGCGGTAGGGAACCTGCCCGTCGAGGATCGCGTCGCCGTAGCGCTGGTAGACCGGCGTGTCCACGATCTGGTCGCGGTCGTAGAACCCCCTGTGCAGCATCCCCCAGACCGCGCCGAACGCGGCCAGGGCGATCAGGGCGACCCCGAGCGCCTGGCGGCGCTCAGCCGGTAGCGACCAGCGCTCTGGTGTCGTGCTCACGGCGCGCAGGAACCTCGACCGGCGCCGGTTCGCGCTCGGCGGTCAGGACGACGAAGGCGACGAAGGGGAAGAACCAGGGGAGGTAGAGGTAGAACCAGTGGGTCAGCACGAGCTCGAAGCCGATCAGCAGCCCCGCCGTCAGCGCGGCCAGCTGGCGCGCGGTCTTGCGGCGGGGAAGGAAGTAGGCGGCCACCGCCCCGAGCACCAGCAGGACCTGCAGCGCCCGCTGGACGAGATGCAGGTCCGGCAGGCCGGCGCGGTACTGCCGCCAGTCCCAGATCGAGAACGGCGAATCCCGGCCGATCTGCCAGCTCACGGTGCGGTCGTAGAAGACGCGGAGCGCGTGAAGCGGGTTCGGCTCGAGCGCCAGCACGGAGAAGGCAGCGAGGGTGGCGAGCAAGAAGGCCACCGCGAAGACGAGCTTCTCGCGCATGCGCTCCCGTGAGTCCGGGTACGACGCCCAGAGGGGAGCGACGAGCAGTGGGGCGAACTTCGTCCACCCCGCAAGGGCGGTGAAGGCGCCGCGGGCGATCGGCGAGGTCACGAGCCAGAAGCCCCAGATCAGGAACATCGCCGGCAGCGCGTCGTTGGTGTTGGAGCTCGAGACGTACTGCGTGAACGGCCAGGCCATCCAGGCGAACGCGAGCGTCACCGCGAGCCGGTTGCCGCCGAACCGGCGGCCGACGAGCGCCAGGCCGATCGCACAGAGGACGTCGAAGACGACCGAGGCGAAGTGTGCTGCGGGGAGGTCGTCCCACTTGCCGCTCCAGCCGAAGATCCAGTAACCCGGTAGGTAGGTCTCGTAGGCAACAGGGCCGTACGTGTCGCCCTGCGGATTCGCCGACTCGCACCGTCCGTTCGTCTGGATCCGCTCCCGAATCTCGCCGTCCGTATCCGCGGGACCACACGCCTTCAGCTTCTCCTCGACCGGAAAGTGGCCGTACGGCGACTGGCCGTGCGAGATGCGATCGGCCCCCACGACGCCGGAGTAGCCGACGTCGATCACGTTCGAGTCCTCGACGTTCAGCCCGATGCGGAAGCCCGCGAGGAACACCGTCGCGGCGGCGAGCAGCCAGACGGGCCAGAGGGGGCGCGCCGCCGGTTGGGAGCGGTTTCGTGTACCACTCCAGATCATCCGCCCCAGCAGATACACGAGCGGCGGGTAGACGAGCGGGACGCTCGTGAAGACGTGTCCCTTGTTGAAGTACCAGAGGGAGATGGTGAACGAGACGAGCGCCAGCAGGTCGAGGTTGCGAGCCGAGAGCGGCCGGCGGAAGTCGAGCAGACCGAGCAGGAAGACGGCGCAGAGGCCGAGCCACACCCGGCCGCTGTTGATCTGCCGGCCGCCGAAGGCGCCGTCATAGCCGCGGGCCATCTTCCAGGCGACCTGCGGCCCCGTCCAGGCTTCCGTCACCGTCTTGGTCGTGTCGTCGACCCGACCCGTCGCAACCTCTCCGACCGCGTCGATCGACGTCCAGACCTTGATCGTCCACGCGTTGTTCTTGAACGTCGCCTCGGTCGTCCGCGTCTTCGGTGGGTAGTGCTTCAGCCAGTCGGCGATCTTCTGGTTGGCGAGGAAGATCGCCGTCGCACGCTTCTTCGTCAGCTGCGGGGCCGGCGCACCGGCGGCGGAGGGCGCCAGCAGCAACGCGCAGAGGGCCGCAAGCGCGAGCCGACGCATGGAGTTCAGGCTAGCGCCTGGGGCGCCGGGAACTCGGAGCTCGTGCTAGCGCTTGAAGCTCCAGAGCTTGTTCCCGACGAAGTTGAGCGGCGTGACGAGAACGATGGCGATCGCCTGGGCCAGCACCTTGTCGACGCCGAACAGGATCAGGATGCTGAGGATGCCGAGGTTGGCGGCGTAGGCGACCACCGCGACGACGAGGAAGCGGAGGCCCTGGAAGGCGACGTGCCCACGCTGGTCGCGAAACGTCCAGAGCCGATTCCAGAGGTAGTTGTTCGTGACCGCGACGAGGAACGACACGGTGGCGGCGAACGCGTAGTGCCAGCCCGCGCCACGTAGCAGCGCCGTGTAGACCGCGAGGTTGACGATGTAGCCCGTCGCCCCGACGGTCGAGAACTTCGCGAGCTGCATCCAGTTTCCGGGGCGGCGCAGCGCACGGCCGGCTCGGCTGCGTGCGTGCGCGACGGCGGATCGTGAAGACAGGGCGGACGCCACGGCGCGCGAGCGTATCAACGCACCTTGGGCGCGAGGCCCCTCACTCGCCGAAGCCCTCGGCGCCGACCAGCGGGACGAAGCGGCACGGCACCGAGTGCACGACGGCGGGCCCTTCGGGGCTCCGGACCGCGACTTCGAGCCGTTGCCCGCGGGCGGTTCCGACCGGCACGACCAGCCTTCCGCGCGGCTTCAGCTGGCGGTAGAGGGTCTCGGGAAAGCCCGGTGCCGCCGCGGCGACGGCGATGGCGTCGAACGGCGCCTCGCCGGGGAGCCCCAGTGTCCCGTCACCGACGTGGACCTGGATGTTGGTGTAGCCGGCATCCTCGAGGCGCCGCCTGGCGGCGTCCGCCAGTGGCTCGAGCCGCTCGATCGTGTGCACCTCGGCCGCGAGCTCGGCGAGAACGGCCGCCTGGTAGCCGGAGCCCGTGCCGACGTCGAGCACCCGCTCGTCGCCGCGCAGCGTGAGCGCTTCGCAGATCCGGGCGACCATGTAGGGCTGCGAGATCGTCTGGCCGCCGCCGATCGGCAGCGCCGCGTCGTCGTAGGCGCGCCCGCGCTCGGTGTCGTCGACGAACAGCTCACGCGGCACGGCTTCCATCGCCCGCAGGACGCGCTCGTCGACGATGTCCCGCCCCCGAAGCTGCGCGGCGACCATCGCCCGCCGCTGCTCGGACTGATCGGCGTCAGGCGGCATGCGCGAGCCGGCGCGTGTACGCCGGCGGCTCCACACCGAAATGCGCGAGCGCGAGCGGCGCGAGGTCGACGATGCTGCGGGGGTCTCCCTGGACGCCGAGGGTCAGCAGGGGCACCTCCGAATCCGCTGCGGCGAGCGACCCGTGGCTACCGCCGCCGAGGTGTGTCCGGCCGGCGAGATCGGTGAACTCGAAGCCCGCCGCGGCCGAGACGATCACCTCGCCCGCGTTCGGGTTGTGGAGCGCCGCCCAGACGCGCGCGAGCGCGTCGGGGTGTGCGAGCAGGTCGCGGTCGCCGCTCGTGCGCCAGCCGTCCCCGTCGGGCGAGAAGCGCAGCTCCTCGCCCTCCCGGCGGGCGACCGCCTCGTCAGCCTCCAGGAACAGCGCCACGTCGGTGGCAGGGTCGGCGTCGAGCAGCGCCGCCGCATCCCGCGGATCCTGGTTCGAGCCGCTGAGGTAGACCATGCCGGCGCGGTTCGAGGCCGTGATCGTGGCATCGAGGCCGGCGAACCGTTCCTGGAGCGTCGCGACCTGCTCGACCCGCGACTGGCCGTGGTCGGCGCAGAGGATCACGGCGTAGCGTTCGAGGAACTCGTCGGGGCCGCCCGCGGCCCCGAGTAACGCGCCGACGGCGGCGTCGCTCCGGGAGAGAGCCT
The DNA here is from genome assembly GCA_046733295.1 of Actinomycetota bacterium. Taxonomy (GTDB): domain Bacteria; phylum Actinomycetota; class Thermoleophilia; order Gaiellales; family Gaiellaceae; genus 13-2-20CM-68-14. The sequence goes on from JBKPOY010000022.1 coordinate 27,570, forward strand.
CCTCCGCGGACTCCGGGCCGGCGACGTGCGAGGCGAAGTCGTAGTCCGGCAGGTAGTAGACGAGGAAGTCGAAGCCGTCGCGGGTCACCAGCCAGCGCCCGACGGCGCCGGCGTAGGCGTCGATCGATCCTGTCGAGCGCCCGAATACGGCGATCGGCGCGCCGGTGACGTCGGATTCGAAGAGGTTGAAGAAGAAGAACCGCTTCGGGCCGAACGCCGGCCGGCCGACCCCGGGGACCGCCGGGGCATGGCGCACGCGTCCGCGGTAGCAGGTGAAGTTGATCGCGGCCGTCGTCAGGCCCGCGTCCTCGAGCGCCTCGAAGACCGTGACCGCGTCGCGGCCCAGATGCTGCTCGTTCATGTTGAAGACGGCGTCGAGGATCGAGCGCCGCGTTCCTGCCGCGCGGATCGCACCGAAGGACGAGCCGTACTCGACAATCCGGCCCTCGTCGCGATTCCACCAGACGAGGTGCGGGATCCGGTGGACGTCGGGGTGCGCACCGGTCCCGATCGACGAGAGGCAGACGGGAGTCAGCGAGGGGAATGTCGAGACGCCGCGCGCGTACCTTCCGTTGTCGGCGAGGAACCGGAGCGCCGGGGCGCGGTCGCCATCGACCGCGCGCTCGAAGGCGTCCGGCGTGAGGCCGTCGATCACGATCAGGACGAGCTTCTTCGGCACGGGCTAGTCTCGGGCGAGGGTGCGGAGCCCGGCGTAGCGCTCCGGCGAGCGTCGCCGCAGCCGTGCGCCCAGCGCCGGCAGCGCCGCGGCTTCGAGGTATCCCACCACCGGGATCAGTGCGAGCACTGCGACGCCGAGCCCCGCGAGGCTGACGAGCAGCCCGGTTCCCCCGGCCGTGCCGCCACGGCGCAGCGCCCCACGCACGATCTGCACGCTGCCGAGGCCGCCGAGCACGCCGCCGACTGCCCCGGCGACCGCCTCGGTCCAATCGTCGAGCGCGAAGCCGACGAGGGTGCCGACCGCGGCGCCGAGAGCCACCGTGGCCACCACGCCCGCGCGCGAGCGGCCGAGCCATCCGGCCACCAGCAGGCCCGCGCCCGCGCCGATTCCTGCTGCGACTCCGATCCGGTACCACTCCCACATGCCAGGCCAGTGTAGTGCCCGCGGTTTGACCGCCCGCCGCCGGGGAAAAAGGTTTGCCGTGAGCAGAGGGAAGCAGCCGCTGCTCCTCTTCTTCTCATCGAGCCGATCCGGGCCGTGCCGCCGAATGGAGAGCGTGCTTGCCCAGGTCAGCCGAAAAGAACGGCAGCGGTTGAAGATCGTTCCGGTGGACGTCGGCGAGCGCGAGGACGTCGCGGGTCACTTCCAGGTGACGTCGGTCCCGACGCTCGTGCTCGTACGCGAAAAGCGGGTCGTGGCACGCCTCGAGGGCCGGTCGAGCGCAACGCAGATCGAATCGCTGCTGGACGCGCACCTCGCCGAGCCCGCCGTCCCGGCCTAGGTCGCATCGCTCGCAAAACCGAACCCGGGCCGACTGCGAATTACGCTGGCAACGACGGCCTAAAGCTTCTCCTCTCAGGGGCCCGGCAGCGTCTGCGGGCTGCCGGGCTCCGCTTCTCAGGCGGGCTGTTCGAGCTGCCGGATGACGGCGAGGCCGAACTCGGCGGCGCGCGCGCCGTCGACCACCCGGTGGTCGAAGCTGACGGCGATCGTGCCGACGGGGCGGACGACGATTTCTCCGTCCCTGACGACCGCCCGCTCGGCGACCCGGCCGACGCTGAGGATCGCGACCTCGGGATGGTTGACGATGGGCGTCTGGAACAGACCGGCGAGCTTGCCGGCGCTCGTGACGGTGAACGTCGAGCCGCGGAGCTCCTCGGGCTTGAGCCTGCCGGCGCGCGCCGCCTCGGTGAGGCGCTCGAGGTCCTGCGCGAGCTCGTCCACCGGCCGCGTGCCGCAGTCGCGGACGACGGGTACGACGAGGCCCTGCTCCGTCTGGACCGCGACGCCGATGTCGTAGCGGTCGAGGTAGACGATCTCGTCTCCCTCGAGCCTGGCGTTCAGCTCCGGGAACTCCGGCAGCGTCGCCGCGACGGCCTTCAGGACGGTCGGCACGAGCGCTTTCAGGTCGACGCCACCGAAGTCGCACTCCTCCACCCAGGTCACCGCCGGCACCTCCGCGTGCGCCCGCGCCATGTGCTCCGCGATCAGCCGTCGAACGCCGCGCAACGGCTCGCGCCGCCCCTCCGGGGTCAGACCCGGAGGCGCGCCCGCGGCCCGCACGTCCTCCTCGGTCACCCGTCCCTGGGGCCCGGTGCCGGCGACATTCTCGAGCTCGACGCCGAGTTCCTGGGCGAGGCGGCGGACGAGTGGAGTCGCCCGGACACGGCCCGCCGGGCCGCGTCCTGGGGTCAGACCCTCGGACGCGCCCGATTCGCCCTCGGCTGCTTGCTTCTGCGGCGCCTCTTCGGCGCGCGGCTGCTTCCGGTCGGCGGGGCCGACGCCGTCCTCGCCGATCACGACCAGGACGGTCCCGACCGGAACGGTCTGGCCCTCGTCGACGAGGATTCGCGCGACCTTGCCCGCGGCGGGAGAGGGGATCTCGACGGTCGTCTTGTCGGTCTGGATCTCGACCAAGGGCTCGTCCTCGGCGACGTCCTGGCCCTCGCTGACGAGCCAACGGGCGATCTCGCCCTCTGTCAGCCCTTCGCCGAGGTCGGGCAGCTTGAATTCGTAGGCCATGCGCGCCGGAATCTACCGAGGCGTCCCGACCCAGGCGTCCGCCGGAACGACCAGTACGCGCAGGCCGCCTTCGACGCGCCAGAGCGAGACCGCCTGCTCGCTGCCCGCGAGCTGGGGCGCGACCTCGCGCGGCACGTAGCCGGCCTGGAGCGAGCGCTCCTCGTTCCAGATCCCCACGGCGTTCGGGTCGTGCTGGTTCTCGGGCTCGGGAACGAGCGCGAGCCGCCGCCCCGGGTCGAACGACGTGTCGTCGACGTTGCCCGGCCGGAACGTGACGCCGGCGACGGGGACGACCCGCAGCCGCGGGTCCTCCCAGCGAACCGGCTCCCCGGTCGCGGCGTCGCGAAGGTGGTAGCCGCCGGCGCCGCGCTCGAGCCAGAGCCGCAGCCGCTCAGCCACGCCGCCTCACGCGCCGTGGCCGTTCCGGCCACGGCGCGGGGACTGTCCCCCCGAACTGGCTCGCGCCGACATGGCCACTGTCACGAAAGTGTGACTTTTCGTCCACAGCGGGCGTCGGGTTGCGAGGTTTCTGCGACGGTGGACGGCGAGTCAGGCGTCCGAGCATGTCCGCTCCGGACAGACCGGACGTCCGTTGGCCCGTGCGCGAAAAACGACGCTCAGAAGGCGAGCGTCTTCCGAACCGCCGCCGCCACGCGCTCGGTCGACGGCATGTACGCGTCCTCGATCTGCCAGTACGGGTACGGGACGTCGTAACCGGTGACGCGGATCACCGGCGCCCGCAGGTCGAGCATCGCCTTCTCGGCCAGGATCGCCGCCAGCTCGGCGGCGTAGCCCGCGGTCCGCGGCGCCTCCTGGACGATGACGACGCGGCCCGTCTTCGCCGCGGACGCGAGCAGCGCCTCCTCGTCGAGCGGCTTCAGCGTGCGGATGTCGAGCACCTCCACGGAGGCCTCCCCGGCGAGCGCGTCCGCCGCCTCCTCGGCGAGCGGCACCATCGACCCGTAGGCCACGATCGTGGCGTCGTCGCCCTCGCGGGCGAGCCGCGCCTCGCCGAGCGGCACGACGTGCTCGCCCTCCGGCACCTCACCGCGCATCGTCCGGTAGTGGAGCTTGGGCTCGAGCACGATCACCGGGTCGGGATCGCGGATCGCGGCCGCGAGCAGACCC
>JBKPOY010000023.1:0-19173 GCA_046733295.1 Actinomycetota bacterium
CACCTCCTCCCGCGACCCCGCCCGCCGCGCCACCGCCTCCGGCGCCACCGCCGCCGGCGCCGCCCCCGCCTCCCCCTCCGGCGATGCCCGCGCCCGCCGACGTGCAGACGGCAAATGGCAGCGTCACGCTCGGCCGCGCCGAGACCGGCGACACGATCGTCTTCACGTTCTCGGGCCCGGTAACCCCGTCACTCGTTCTAAGCGGCTGGGACGGCTCCGCCACGAACGTGACCGCGCACTTCGACCACCAGGCAGGCGTCTCGAGCCTCTTCATCGAGACCCCGGCCGGGGCGCCGATGCCCGCTCTCGGCAGCGTCGACCTCGCCGCCCACTACACCAACGCCGTCGACTTCACCGCCTCGACGATGATCGCCGGCTTGAGCACGGTCACGATCGTGTTCGGCACGCCCGGAGCGGGCGGCGTCCACACGATCGCCGCTCCGACGACGATGGTGTGGACGACCCCGAGCGGATCGGCGAGCGAGTCGGGCCTCGCGGACGTCGAGTTCTAGCTCCTTCCGGTCGCTGGCCGCCTAAAGCGCCCGCGCGAACGAGTCGATAACGCAGGTATGTCCACCCCTGCGGCGGCCGCTGTCACTCCTGCCGAAGAGCCGAACGCTCCTCGACGTCGCCGTCCCCACTTCACGGTGACGCGGAAGTCGGGTGTCTACCTGCTGGGCGGTCTGCTCGTCCTGGCTGCGATCCCGGTCGTCGCCACCGTTCGGATCCTCGACCAGAACGCAGTCGGAAACGCGCGAGCCAGAGCAGATGCAGCGCTTCGCCTGGAGCTCGAGGCGGGTGTGAGGCGGATCGGCCAGCTCGGCGACGACGCGTCCGCCCGAGCCGACGACCTCGTGCGCTCGCCCGCGATCGCGCAGACCTTCATCGTGCGCGACCGGCGGTCGATCGCGCGCCTCGCGCGGCGACACCCGGGGATCGTCTTCACGCTCGACGGCCGCACCGTCGCCGGCAAGCGGCCGCCGGTGGCCTTGACCCGAACGGTATGGCTGACCGTGAACGGCAAGCGGATCGGTAGCCTCGTCGGGACGGTCGCGCTCGACCAGCGTCTCGGCCCGCGCCTGCTTCGAGCGGCGCCGCACCATCGCTCCGACCGGCTGCTCGTCGTCCGCGGCGGGAGGATCGTCGGCACGAAGAAGCGGTTCACCCTCGACGGAGAGACGGTCGACTTCGAGGGAAGGCAGTACCGAGCGCTTTTCACACCGATATCGAACGGCCAGGGCGCGCGACTGCTCGCCCTGAGGCCCGTCTCGACGATCGAGGCCGGGGTCGCTCCGTACCGCCAGCGAATCCGGTATGCCGCGCTTGGCTCGTTCGCGATGCTGGCCCTCGTGAGCCTGCTGTTCGCGCGGCCGATCCTGCATGCGTTGAGCGACTTCCGCAGGGTGGCCTCGCAGGCCGCGACCGACTCCCTCACGGGCCTCGCGAACAGGCGCTCGTTCGACGAGGAGCTCGCGCTCGAGTGGCGGCGCGCGGAACGGGTCGGCGACTCGCTGGCGCTGATCCTGGCGGACATCGACGATTTCAAGCACATCAACGACACGTACGGCCACCAAATCGGCGACACCGTGCTGGCGCAGATCGGCGAGGTCCTGCGAAGCCACGTCCGACAGCTCGACTTCGCAGCCCGATACGGCGGCGAGGAGTTTGCGGTGCTCCTGCCCGAAACCGACGTCGCGGGCGCCCGCACGCTCGCCCAGCGGCTCCGCCGTGATCTCGCGAAGACGCGGCTCTTGCTCCCCGACGGCAGCGAGCTGGGCGTCACCGCAAGCTTCGGCGTCGCGGCAAAGGGAGAGCTCGCGCGGCCCGAGGAGCTGATCGCCGTCGCCGATCTCGCGCTCTACGACGCGAAGAAGCGCGGCAAGAACCGGGTGGCCTCGCGCAAAGCCGGCGTTTCCGCCGCCGCCTGACGGCTCGGCAGCCCCGCTAGATTCTCAACCGTGAGGGTCTCGGCGAAGGTCGATTATGCGCTCCGCGCGTCAGCCGAGCTCGCAGCCGCAGGCAAAGGTCCCGTCAAGGGCGAGCGGATCGCGCAGGCGCAGGAGATTCCGCTCAAGTTCCTCGAGAACATCCTGCTCGACCTGAAGCACGCGGGGCTCGTGCAGAGCCAGCGTGGCGCCGAGGGCGGCTACTGGCTCTCGCGGCCCGCGGACGAGATCACGCTGGCGGAGGTCATCCGGGCGGTGGAGGGGCCGATCGCGAACGTCCGTGGGATGCGGCCGGAGCAGGTGGAGTACGCGGGCCCGGCGGCGTCGCTCCGCGAGGTCTGGATCGCCGTCCGCGGGAACCTTCGATCGGTGCTCGAGACCGTCACGGTCGCCGACCTCGCCGAAGGGCAGCTGCCCGAGGCGGTCTCCCTGATCGCCTCCGATCCGGACGCGTGGGAACCGCACTAGCCCTCCCTTAGCCGTTCGTGAAAACGGTCTGCCGGCCCTGACGAACGTAGACGATCAGCCCGCGCTCCAGCTCGAGCGCCAGTGCCTCGTCCTGCGTCAGCTGCGCAAGCAGGTGCTGCCCGTCGTCTCGTACGAGCTCGACCCGAACCTCGAAGCCCAGATGCACGACCCGCTCGACCATCGCCTCGGTCGCGTCGGACTCGGGCTCCACGCTGAGCGCGATGTCCCGCGGCCTGACGTAGGTGTCACCGATCTGGTTGACCGGCCCGACGAAGCTCATCACGAACTCGTTCGCGGGCGAGTCGTAGAGTTGCCGCGGAGTCCCGACCTGCTCGACGCGCCCTTGATTGATCACGACGATCTGGCCGGCGACCTCCATCGCCTCCTCCTGGTCGTGCGTGACGATGATCGTGGTCACGTGAACCTCGTCGTGGAGACGCCTCAACCAGGCCCGAAGCTCCTTCCGCACCCGCGCGTCGAGGGCGCCGAAGGGCTCGTCGAGCAAGAGCACCTGCGGCTCGACCGCCAGCGCCCGAGCCAGAGCCATGCGCTGTCGCTGGCCGCCTGACAGCTGGGCGGGGTAGCGCTTCGCCAGCCCCTCGAGCTGCACGAGCTCGAGCAGCTCGTAGACGCGATCCTCGATCTCCCGCTTGGGCCGCTTACGGATCTGCAGCCCGAACGCCACGTTGTCCCAGACGGTCATGTGCTTGAAGGCGGCGTAATGCTGGAACACCATCCCGACGCCGCGGGCGCGTGCGGGCTGGTGGGTGACGTCGTCGTCGCCCAGCAGCACCTGCCCCGCATCGGGATCCTCGAGGCCCGCGATGACGCGCAGGAGGGTCGACTTGCCGCTCCCGCTCGGGCCGAGCAACGCGGTCAGCGAGCCCTCCGGGATCGCGACAGAGACGTTGTCGAGAGCGACGAAGTCGCCGAACCTCTTGGTCACGTCGACCGCGGTGATGCCCATCAGGCCTCCTCCTTCGGGTTGAACAGACGCATCGCCAGGACCGTCGTCAGCGCGATCAGCGCCAGGACGACCGAGGCGGCGAACGCTCCGGTCGTATTGAACCCCTCGAACTGCGACTGCACGTAGAGCGGCAGCGTTTCCGTCTTGCCCTCGATCCGTCCGGAGACGACGCTGACCGCGCCGAACTCGCCGATCGCGCGCGCGGTCGTGAGCACGACTCCGTAGGCGACGGCCCAGCGGATCGCCGGCAGCGTGATCCTGCGGAAGGTCGTGAACGGCGCCGCCCCCAGCGTCTCGGCGGCCTGCTCCTGGTCGGTGCCGATCTCGCGCAGCACGGGGACGACCTCACGGACGACGAACGGCAGCGAGACGAAGATCGTCGCGAGGGTCATGCCCCAGAGCGAGAAGAGCACCTTGATCCCGTGATCGGCCAGTCCGGACAGCCAGCCGCCCGTGCCGTAGAGCAGGTAGAGGGATAGGCCGACGACGACCGGCGAGAGCGCGAGCGGCAGGTCGACAACAGCGTTCACGAGACCGCGCCCCGGAAAGCGATGCCGGACGAGGGCGATCGCCAACACGATGCCGAAGACGGTGTTCAGCGGTACCGCGATCGCCGCGATCAGCAGCGTCATCCACAGCGCGTGCAGGGCCTGAGGGTTCGTCACGGCGTCCCACGCCGGCCCGAACCCATGCTCGAACGTCCGGTAGAAGACGAGGCCGACCGGGACGAGCAAAAGGAACGTCAGGTAGCCGAGCGCCCCGAACCGGAGCGCGTACCTAGCGATCATGGCGGGTCCTCCAGTGGCGGAAGGCGCCGATCGCGAGCAGCACGCCGAGCGAAATCACGAGCAAGACGACGGACACCGCAGCGGCGCCGGTCGGGTTGTCGGACTCGATCTGGCCCGAGATGTAGACCGACGAGACCTCGGTCCTGAAGGGGACGTTGCCGGAGATCAGGACGACGGCGCCGAACTCGCCGACAGCGCGCGCGAAGGCGAGTGCGACGCCGGAGAGAATCGCCGGCAGCAGGTTGGGGAAGACGATCCGCCGGAAGGTCGCGAGGCGGCCCGCCCCGAGCGAGGTGGCCGCCTCCTCCATCTCGCGATCGAGCTCGATCAGCACCGGCTGCACGGCCCGCACGACGAACGGCAGCGTGACGAAGAGGAGCGCCATGATCAGGCCGGCCCGCTCGAATGCGACGTTGACGCCGAGCGGGCTGTGCGGGCCGTAGAGCTCGAGCAGGACCAGGCCGGCAACGATCGTCGGCAGCGCAAAGGGCAGGTCGATGACCGCGTTAACGATGCCCTTGCCGCGAAAGGAGTCGCGGATGAGCACCCAGGCGATCGCCGTTCCGGTGACGGCGTTGAACGCGGCGACGAGCAGGGCCGACACCAGAGTGAGCTTCAGGGCCGACAGCGCTTGCGGCTTGGTCACCTCGTCCCAGAACGTGTCCATGCCCTCGGCCCGCGACGCCCAGACGAGCGCCGCGAGCGGGACGAGCACGATCAGGCTGAGGTAGCAGACCGCGACCCCGCGAGCGAGGGCGCCCCCGAAGCGACCCGTGGCCGCCCGAGAATGAGCGACCGCGACTGCCGAGCTAGCGGCCAATCACCTTCACCATGATCCCGTTGCTGTGGTCGAAGAAGCGGTACTGCACCGACTTCCAGCCACGCAGGCCGAGGGACTTGGAGTTGATGGTGAAGAGGCTCTTCGGCTTCTTGAAGCGGTACTTCGGGCTGCCCGCGACCGACTTCAGCACCGGCCGGTAGCCGGTGTCGGCGAAGAGCTTCTGGGCCTTCGAAGACCAAAGGAACTTCTCGAACGCCTTCACCGCCGAGTGCTTGAGCCCGTCCTTCGTCACCGCGACGGGGTTCTCGATCAGGATCGTCTGCTTCGGCAGCACGTACTCGGTGTGGACGCCCTTCTTGTTCGCGTAAATCGCCTCGTTCTCGTAGGTGAGCAGGACGTCGCCCTTACCGCTGGCGAAGACCTGCGTCGCCTCGCGGGCGCTCTTCGGCAGGACCGGGACGTTCTTGAACAGGCGCTTGAGATAGTCGATCGCCTGCTTGTCGCTCTTGCCTTGGGCGCGCTGCGCGCCGTAGGCCGCCATCACGTTCCAGCGCGCGCCGCCCGACGTGAACGGGTTCGGGGTCACGACCTCGATCCCCTTGCGGGCGAGATCCGCCCACGTCCGGATCTTCTTCGGATTGCCGTCGCGAACGACGAAGACGGCGACGGAGTTCGTCACCATCCCGTGGAAGCGGTTCTCGTTCCAGTTGCCGGGGACGATCCCCTTCTTGACGAGCGTCGAGACGTCCGGCGCGAGCGAGAGCGCGACGATGTCGGCGTCGAGCCCCGCCCCCACGGCGCGCGCCTGGTCGCCCGAGGCCCCGTAGGACTGGTCGAACGAGACGTCCCTGCCGGCCGCCGTGCCCTGGAACTTCGCGATGATCTTCGCGTACGCGTCCTTCGGGGTCGAGTAGGCGACGAGGCTGATCGTCGTCTTCTCGGTGGCGGCTCTGGCGCCGACCACGAGCCCCGCCGCGAGGATGAGCAACGGCAGGAAAGTAAGTGAAATACGCCTCATTCGGTTCTCCTTATCAGTCCTTTTTCTCGACCAAGATGCTGGACAATACGCACAGGGCTCGGACGGCGTCAAACGGGAACGTAGGCTTCGGTCCGTGAAGGCGCTCGACCGCTCCACGATCTGGCCCTACGAGGGGGGTCGACCGGGCGAGTTCTACTACCAGCGATACGCCCATCCGGCCGGGGTCGAGGCCGAGCGCGCACTGGGCATGCTCGAAGGGGGCGAGGCGCTGCTCTTTCCATCGGGCTCGGGGGCGGTCACCGCGCTGGCGCTGTGCGAACTTCGTCCGGGGCAGACGATCGCCCTCGCCGAAGGCGCGTACTACGGCACGGCGACGCTCTTCCGGACGCTCGAGCCGTGGGGTCTGCGGTTCGTCGAGTTCGACCAGACCGGCGCGCCGCCGGACGGCGCCGACCTGATCTGGCTGGAGGCGCCGTCGAACCCCTTCCTGACGATGCCCGACTTCGAGGCTGCGGCAGCCCACCCGGGCCGCGTCGTCGTCGACTCGACCGCCGCGACGCCCGTCTACCTCCGTCCGCTCGAGCACGGCGCGGACTTCGTCGTGCACAGCGCGACCAAGTACCTCGGCGGCCACCATGACCTGCTGCTCGGCGCGGTGGTTGCGCGGGAGGCGGACGCAGCCCGGCTCCGGGAGCTCCGCGGGCGCCTCGGGATCGTCGCCGCACCCGACCTCGCTTGGCTGCTGCTGCGCAGCCTGAAGACGCTCCGGTTGCGCGTCGAGCGGCAGACGTCGACGGCACGCGACCTCGCTGAGCGCCTCGCCGGCCATCCCCGCGTGGAGCGTGTCCGCTACCCGGGCTTCGGCGGGATGCTCTCCTTCGACGTGGCGGGTGACGCCGGGGCCGTCGAGACCGCCGTCCAGGTGATCGTCAACGCGACGAGCCTCGGCGGCGTCGACTCGACCATCGAGAGCCGCAGCCGCTGGGAGGGCGAGCGCGTGCCCGTCAACCTCCTCCGGCTCAGCGTCGGGCTCGAGGATCCGAACGAGCTCTGGGCGGATCTGGAGCAGGCCCTCGCCTGGTAGGAGGGTTTGGCGAAATGCAGTCTGTGCCGTCGGGCCGCGCTGCTCGCCCCCAGGCGGCGTCCTCGGTCGCACTCATATCTACGGCTATGGACGCTCCCTCCCGCCCTCGCCCGGGAACGAGCATCGGACCCTGACGAGCGATATTCCGCCAAGCCCCTCCCAGTAGAGAGCCGGAGGCGGGACTCGAACCCACGACCTACTGATTACAAATCAGTTGCTCTACCAGCTGAGCTACTCCGGCGCACCGGGATCGTAGCCTGGCTCCTCGACGGTTACCCGGACGCGCTGAACCGAGTTGTTCGAGTAGCCGCCGACGTTCCAGGCCGCCTCGTCCGGCTGCACCTTGCCGGCTTCGTCTCTGGCGCGGCAGCAGAGGACGCGATCTCCGGGCTCGTCCGCCTGCCACTCGTAGGTCCAGCGCCGCCAGGCCCACGTCCCCTCCGGGGGGCCCAGCTCGGCCTGCGCCCACGTCTCGCCTCCGTCGACGCTGACCTCGACTCCCGTCACCGGTCCCCACCCCGACCACGCCCGGCCGTCGAGCATGCAGGCTCCGAGGGGCACCGTGCGTGCGCGGGTGTGGAAGTCCGGGATCCCGGGCGGCACCATCAGCGCGCGCGGCTCCATCCGGGTGACCGGAGTTCCCTCGTCGTCCTCGTCGGCGCGAATCCGATACGCCGCCGTGTGCTGGTACCCCTCGAAGGGCTCCGTGAGAATCTCGATCGACGCGAGCCATTTGACGTTGGTCATGCCATACCAACCGGGCACGACGAGCCGGAGCGGGAAGCCATGTTGCGGCAGCAGCGGAGCGCCGTTCATCTCGTACGCGAGCAGAACCTGATCGTCGAGCACGGTTTCGAGCGGCAGGCTGCGCTGGTAGTGCTGCTCCACCCCTTTCTCCAGACCGCGATCGAGCCCCGTGAACAGAACCTCGACCGCGTCGGGAAGGAGCCCCGCCTCGTCGAGGAGACGCTTCACCGGGACGCCCCGCCAGCGCGCGTTGCCCACGGCTTCGAGCAGCCAGGGCTGGCTGATCGGCCTCGGCGACAACCGCGCCCGGCCGTTGCCGGCGCATTCCATCGTCGCCACGACCTCGGCCCCCTCGTATCCTCGGATCTCGTCCAGCGCGAGGGTGAGCGGGCGCTCCACGCTGCCCGCGACGGCCATGCGCCACGCGCCCGGGTCGACGACCGGGATGTCGTAGTGGACGAGAAGGTAGTGGAGCCCGGCGGGCGTCACGTCGTAGCGCAGCGCCTCCAACGGCAGGCCGTGGTTGCGCGCGGCGAGCTGGAGCTCGTCGAGCGTGATTCCCTCCGCGCCAGTCTCCGGCGGCGCGCTCATGAGAGGACCCTAGTCCAGGACCTGGCGCAGCTGCTGGTGCTGAAGCACCTTGCGCTTGACCCGCTGCAGCGCGTTGTCGATCGTCTTCGTGTCGCAGCCGAGCTCTTCGGCCATCTCCTCGTAGGACGAGCCTTCGAGGTAGAGCTTGAGCGCGTCGGCCTCGAGCTTCGAGAGCCCGGTCCCGAGCGCGAAGACGAGGCTCTGCAGCTCCTCGGTCGAGATGACGCAGATCGACGGATCGTCGACGCTCGGGCCCGGCAGTGCATCGCCGAGCGTGACGTCCGAATCGGAGTCCTGCCCTGCGGGGGTGTTCGAGAATGACACGTACGTGTTGAGCGGCGAATGCTTGAACCGCGTTGCCGTCTTGATCGCCGTGATGATCTGGCGCGTGACGCAGAGCTCGGCGAAGCTGCGGAACGACGTTTCCTTGTCGTGGCGGAAGTCCCTGACCGCCTTGTAGAGGCCGATCAGGCCTTCCTGGATCAGGTCCTCCGGGTCACCGCCCGCGAGGAAGTACGAGCTCGCCTTCAGGCGGACGAAACCGGTGTAGCGGCGAATCAGCGCATCGAGGGCCGCCTGGTCGCCGTTTCGCGCCCGCACCACGAGCTGTAGGTCGGCGAGCTCGCGCTGCTGTCTCTGGACGGAGTGCGCTGGGGCTGAACGGGCCGGCATGAGTCCCCTCTCTCTCGCGGGCGAGACGGCGGCGCAGGACCGAATCTCACGTTGAGGTTGAGGTGACGGTAGCAAGGTCCCAACGAAAACACAAGACCCTGCTGTTTTTTCTTTTTAACCGGACCGGTTGCGTCGAAGCCGCTCCAACCGGTCCCTTGTCTCACGGTCGAGGCGCTCGCCCAGCCTATGCGGTCGTTCCTCTTGCTGGGGACGCACGTCCAGGTCGCGGACGAAGGTCTTCGAGCTCAGCTTCGCGACCTCCTGCCCGGAGGTGCCGCGGACGGCCATATCGGAGGAGACGAGGCAGACACGCTCGGTGCCGCGATGCTCGGCGGCGAGCCGTTCCAAGACCGCGTCGGCGTGCTCGGCGTAGCGCACTTCGAGCGGGCCGTGGCTGCGCTCCTCTCCTGTTCCATCGAAGACAACGACGCCCCGGGCGCCCTTCAGCGCGACGAAGCTCGCGAGCTGGTCGACGAGCTCGCGGGGATCGGAGAAGTCGCCCGCGTGGAGGACGTTGTAGCCGTCGAAGAGATAGAGGGTCGGTTCAGCCACGACCGCGTTGCCTGCGGGCCTCATAGAGGAGCACGGCGGCCGCCACGCTCACGTTCAGCGACTCGATCTCCCCGTAGAGCGGGATCGAGACGGCGGCGTCGCAGGTTCGGCGCACGAGCGGCCGGACACCCTTCCCCTCGGCGCCCAGGACGAGAGCGATGCCGCCGGTGAGGTCGGCGTCCCAGATCGCGGTCTCCGCGTCGCCCGCGGCCGCCCAGGCCCACAGCGTCGGGCTCTTCACCTCGCCGAGATACTGGGCCATGTTCCTGACGACCGCCATCGGCAGGTGCTCGACCGCACCCGCCGACGCGCGGCAGACGGCTGCCGTGACCCGCGCTGCGTTGTGCGCGGGCACGACGACTCCCGTGGCGCCCGCGCCCTCGGCGCTACGGCAAACAGCTCCGAGGTTGTGCGGGTCCGTGACCTGGTCCAGGCAGACGAGCAGGGGCACCTCCGCGGCTGCGAGCTCGAAGGCGTCGGCGTACCGATACGGCTCGGCCCAGGCAAGGGCGCCCTGGTGGTCGCGGGTTCCGGCCGCCTCGCTCAGGTCTCTTTCGGGCTTGACCTGGGGTCTGACTACGGGATGCGTCTCCGCGAGCCATGACTCGGCGCGGATGGCCCGCTCCGTGGCCCAAAGCTCGAGCACCTCGCGCGGGCCGCGAAGCGCCTCACGAACCGGGCGCCGTCCGTAGACGAGCTCTCGCGTCACTTCGGGACGAGCTGGAAGCCGTCGGCGACGTCGCGGATCTCCCAACCCTCGGCCTCGATCTCGCCGCGCAGGCGGTCGGCCTCGCCGAAGTCGCCCCTCGCGCGGGCGTCGGCCCGGGCGCGGGCGAGCTCCTCGAGCTGCCCCGGGACATGGGCCTCCTCGTAGGCGAGGCCGAACAGCTTCAGGCCGCGCTCGAGGAGCTCGAGCCGGCCCGCGACCCGCCATTCGTGCAGGATGGCCAGGGCCTGCGGCGTGTTGAAGTCGTCGGCAAGGGCGGCCGCGAAGTCCTCCCAGGCCGGAGCCTCGCCAGAGGACGCCTCGGGTGTGACGAACGCGTTGACGAAGCTCGTCCACTGGGCCCTCGCTTGCTCGAGGACGTCGTTGTTGAAGTCGATCGGCTTGCGCCAGTGGGCGGTCATGAAGTAGAGCAGGATCGTCTCGCGCCGCCACCGCTCGACCGCGTCGCGCAGCGAGACGATGTTGCCCAGCGACTTCGACATCTTCTCGCCGGTCAGCTGAAGCATCCCGTTGTGCATCCATACCTGGGCGAAGTCGCTGCCGGCGCCCCGCGACTGGGCGATCTCGTTCTCGTGGTGGGGGAAGATCAGGTCGTTGCCGCCTCCGTGGATCTCGAAGACCGGCCCGAGGTGCTTCTCCGCCATCGCCGAGCACTCGATGTGCCAGCCGGGACGGCCGCGGCCCCAGGGCGACTCCCACCAGGTGTCCTCGTCTTCCTTGTTCGCCTTCCAGAGCGCGAAGTCGCGCGGATCCTCCTTGAGCTCGGCCCGTTCCGGCTCCTCCGACGGATTTCGCAGCGAGTCGTCGTCGCCTTCGCGCCCGGACAGCCGCCCGTACTCGGGGAAGCGCGACACCCGGAAGTAGACGTCGCCGCTCGCGGGATAGGCGAGCTCTCGGTCGACGAGCCTGCCGATCAGCTCCACGATCTCGCCGACGGACTCTGTCGCCTTCGGCTCGACGTCTGGCCGTCCGAGGCCGAGCAGCTCCGTGTCGTCGACGTACCACCGGGCCGCCCTGGCGGCGAGCTCCGCGCTGGGGATCCCTTGCGGGCGCGCGGCGTCGTAGATCTTGTCGTTGATGTCGGTGATGTTCTCGGCGAGCGTCACCTCGTAGCCGGTCTCCTCCAACCACCGCTTCAGCCACATCGAGATCACGAACGGCCGCGCGTTGCCGATGTGGATCCGCTGGTAGACCGTCGGGCCGCAGAAGTACATGCGGATCGGACCGGGCGGCTCGGGAAGCTCGACGAATCCGCGCGTGTAGGTGTCAAAGAGCCGCATCGGCCCTCCTGAGGGCTTCGTCCTTCGGCAGCGCCTGCAGGACCGCGGCGAGCTCCGGGCCGCGATCCTGCCCGGTGAGAGCGAGCCGCAGCGCCTTGAGGTCGCCGCCGACAGCCTTCAGCTCGCGCAGCAGCTCACGCGCCGACTCGTGGTCGAGGCCGTTGGCCGCTCCGTCGCGCAGCTCCCTGAAGCGCTCGAGCGTCGGGGCAGCCTCTGCGCCGATGCGCGCCGGCTCCGGCTCGGCGATCTGCCGCGCGAGCTCCCTGGCCTCGTTCAGGTCTCGTGCGCCGCGAAGGGCTGGAACGGCCTCGAGCGGAGCAACCGCCGCGGCGGCGAGATCCTCGTCCGACAGCTCCGCGATCGCCTCGATCGCAAGCCGGCGAATGCGAGGCAGGTCGTAGTGGACGTCGTGCCTGGGAACCCCGAGCTCCTCGAGATAGCGCCGGACGGCGGCGGCCGGGATCCCGGACTCGCGGAGCGCCGCTACCGTCGCACCGGGGGCGCGCTTCGACAGCTTGCGACCGTCGTCCCCGAGGATCAGCCCGTGATGGACGTACTCCGGCGGCGTCGCGCCGAGCGCCTCCGTCAGGCGGCGGTGGAGCGCTTCGTTCGGCCGGTGGTCGTTGCCGCGGATCACTTGCGTGATCCCGAAATCGACGTCGTCGACGACGCTCGCGAGGTGGTACGTGGCGCTGCCGTCCTCGCGAAAAAGGGTGATTCCGTCGAAGCGGTCGCCGAGCTGCGAGCCGGCCTCGCGATACCGGTCGGCGCGCTCGCTCTGCCGAACAGGCCCTTCGTCCCAGTCGACTCCGAGCCATTCGAGGTCGTGGAGGATCGCCGACTCGCCCCCGGGCACGTTCCGCGCAGGATCCGTGTCGTCGATCCGCAGCAGGAACCAATCGCCGGCAGCCCGGTTCGCCACCGCGCTGAGCGCGTTGCCGACATGCAAGGACCCCGTCGGGCTCGGAGCGAAACGGACTCTTCGCATTCCGCGACGAAAGTTACTGTCCCGGCAATGCGAGAGTCGCTGCTCGCCTGGTTCAGCCAAAACGGACGCGACCTGCCGTGGCGGCGGACGCACGATCCATACGCGATTCTCGTCTCCGAGGTGATGCTGCAGCAGACCCAGGTCGAGCGCGTCGTGCCGCGGTACCTCGAGTGGCTCGAGCGCTGGCCGACCCCCGAGGCGCTCGCCGCGGCGCCGGCCGCGGACGTCATCCGCGCCTGGCAGGGGCTTGGCTACAACCGGCGCGCGTTGAGCCTGCACCGGGCCGCGCAGCGAATCGCCACGACCGGCTGGCCAGAGGATCTCACCGAGCTGCCCGGTGTGGGCCGCTATACGGCTGATGCGATCGCCTGCTTCGCCCTCGGCGAGGACGTGCTGCCCGTGGACACGAACGTCGCCCGCGTGCGCGAGCGGACCGACGAGGCGTTCGACGGTGCATGCGGCCAGGCGCTGATGGACCTCGGCGCGACCGTCTGTCTCGCGCGCGTGCCGCGGTGCGCGATCTGCCCGCTGGCGGTCGCCTGCCCCTCCCGCGGCCGGCGCTACGAGCCGCTGCGGAAGCAGGGCCGCTTCGAAGGCTCCTTCCGGCAGCGGCGCGCGGCCATGCTCCGGCTCGTCGCGGACGGCCCGCAGCCGCTGCACCGGCTCGACCGGGAAGCCGTCGAGGCGCTGCGCCTGGACGGCCTGGTCGAGGTCGACGGCGGGCTAGCCGCGTTGCCGAACTAAGGCCACGGCCTGGGCCGCCAGGCCTTCGCCCCGGCCCGTGAAGCCCAGCCTGTCGGTCGTCGTCGCCCGGACGTTGACGCGCTCACGCTCCACGCCGAGCGCCTCCGCGAGCCGCTCGCGCATTCGATCCCGCAGGGGCGCGAGCCGCGGCCCCTCGCCCACGAGCACGCAGTCGGCGTTGACGACCTCCCACCCCGCGTCACGCACGTCCGCTGCCGCACGACGCAGGAGATCGAGCGACGAAGCGCCTTCCCAGGCGGGCTCCCCTGACGGAAACAGCGAGCCGATGTCCCCCAGCCCGGCGGCTCCGAGCACGGCGTCGATCAGAGCATGGGCGAGGACGTCGCCGTCCGAATGGCCGGCGAGCCCGCGCGGCGATTCGATGTCGACGCCGCCGAGAACGAGGGGAACTTCGTCGGCGAACGCATGCGCATCGCAGCCGAGCCCGACGCGAAGCTCGCTCACCCCAGGGGCTCCTGGCGCCGCTCGCGCCGGTCGAAGACGGTGACGGTCTCGTAGCCGACCGAACGGGCGAGCTCGACGGCACGATCGAGATCACGGCCGACGTTCTGCGGCACGTGTGCGTCCGAGGCCAGCGTGATCGGCACTTCCCTCGCCGCCAGCGCCTCGAGCAGCGAAGGATCCGGATACAGCTCGCCGACCGGCTTGTGCAGCCCGGCGGCCGAGACCTCCACGCAGACGCCGGCAGCCTCGATCGCATCGGCCGTCTCCTCGTGCAGCCACTGCACGGCTTCCGGGTCCGGCCGCGGCCCGTGGTGCTTGACGAGATCGGGGTGCGAGAGCGAGTCGAAGAGACCGCTGCGGGCCGCGTTTCGCAGCCACACGAAGTAGCGGCGCCAGCCCTCCGCGGGAGAGAGCTTCTCGACCAGCCCCGGCTCCTGGTCGACCGCGAAGCCGTCGACGTAGTGGACCGATCCGAGCAGGTAGTCCCAGGGATACGGCGCCAGCGCGTCCGCGGTCTCCCGCTCGCGGCCGAGGACGTAGTCGACCTCCAGGCCGAGCTTGACCGGCAGGCCGCCTTCCTTGGCGTCGAGCACAGCCTGGACGTAGCGGTCGAGGTTGTGGACGCAGCGCTTGAGCATGAAGTCCTCGTCCCAGAGGTGCTTCGTCTGCTCGAAGTAATAGACGTGCTCGGTGAAGCCGATCTCGTCGACGCCGCGCGCCGTAGAGGCCTCGACGAACCGCTCCACCGCCTCGACCGTGTGGTCGATGCGCTCGTCGGGGTCGCGGAGGTGCATGTGGTAGTCGACGATCACAGCAGCGCCTCGACGAGCTCGAGATCGGAAGCGTCGGTCACCTTGAGCAGGCGACGATCACCGGCGACGGTCGTCACGCGCCCCCCACGAGCCTCGACCAGTGCCGAGCAATCCGTTGCGCCGGCGAGATCGCCAGCGAACGCCTCGCGAAGGACCGGCGCCAGGAAAGCCTGTGGGGTCTGGGCGGCGGCGAGCTCCTCGCGCGGGAGCGTTTCCACGACCTCCCGGCCCCGCAGGCGCTTGACGGTGTCGGCGAGCGGCAGGGTCGGCACGGCGCCGTCCCAGCCCTCGTTCAGCGCCTTCACGACGCGCTCGATCACCTCTTCCGGCAGAACCGGCCGCGCGGCGTCGTGGACGAGCACGACCGTCGCTTCGTCGTCCACCTCCGCCAGCCCCGCGCGCACCGATTCCGCGCGCGTCTCACCGCCGGGCACGGTCGCGACAACCTTCGTGCAGACGAGTTCCTCGGCGACGAGGGTCGAGGGTTCCTCCCAACCCAACGGCGCCACGACCACGATCGCCTCCACCCACGCGGAGCTCTCGAGTCGCTCGAGACTCTCGGCCAGAAGCGGCCGGCCGCGCAGCTTTGCGAACGCTTTGGGCCGGTCGGCGCCGAGCCGCTCGCCGCGACCCGCCGCGACGAGGACAGCCCAGACCGTCAACGACCTAGGCGGTCGCCGCGACTTTCGTCTTCTTCTTCGAGCCGCCGTTCGAGAGGACGCCGTCGAGCCACTCGGCGGCTTCCTCTTCGTCCATGTCCTTGGCGTACATCAGCTCGCTGGCGAGGATCTTCTTCGCCTTCACGAACATCTGCTTCTCACCGGTCGACAGGCCCTTCTCGTGATCGCGCAGCGACAGGTTCCGGACGACCTCCGCCAACTCGAAGATGTCCCCCGTCTTCATCTTGTCGCGGTTGTGCTTGAAACGCCGGTTCCAGTTCTTGGGCATCTGGGTGCCGCCGCCGGTCAGCGCCTTCAAGACCTTGGTGACCATCTGCTCGTCGATCACCTTGCGCAGACCCACGGTCTCGGCGTTCTCGGCCGGGACGTTGACGGTCATGTCGTTGTGAAGGATCTTGATCGTCAAGTACTCCCGCTTCTGGCCAAGAACGGTGCGGGACTCCTTCTTCACGACGGTGCCTGCTCCGTGGTGTGGGTACACCACCTTGTCGCCGACCTTGTACAAGCCGGACCTCCCCTTTGTGTCGGTTAACTCGCCAGAACGCCGACGGCTGCGACCCGTCGGCGGCGCGATCAAGTATACCGAAAATGGCTTGAAAAGGCCATTATTTCCAGGGCTTTTGGTTGCTAGGCCAAAAAAGCCCTGCTCATAGCTGCAAGTACCGGTCGACGAGGTTGTGCTCCTGGAGCCTCCGCAGCCCCTCCCGGATCTCGCGCGCGCGGACGGTGCCGACCCCGTCGACCGCCTCCAGATCGCGCTGGGAGGCGCGGACGATCCCGTCGAGACCGCCGAGCTCGCCCACGAGGCGCTGGATGACGTTCTCCGGCAGCCGGGGGATGTGGGTCAGCAGCCGGTAGCCGCGGGGCGCCACGGCGTAGTCGAGCGGGTTCGTCGTCGCCGGGTATCCGAGCACGGCGAGCAGCTCGAACTCGAGCAGTTCCTGGTAGGGCAGCTGCGCCAGCGCCTCGAGCGCCTCGCCGACCCGCTCCGCGCCGCCTTCTGCGTGGTAATCGAAGAGGATCGCGCCCTTCTCGGCCGGCACCTCGCTGACGTGGGCCTCGAGCTGCATCCGGATCAGACGCCCCTCCGAGCCGAGCTCGGTGCACGCTCGCTCGATGTAGTCGGCCATCCGTGTCGTAAGCTCTGCGCGCTGCAGCACGACGAGGACGTCGTCGAGCATGACGGCGTTCTGGAATTCGAGCGCGGTCAGCCGGGTGAGCACCTGGTCGAGGCGCGCGCGGTACGTCTCGAGCGTCGCGAGTGCCTGGTTGGTCTTCGCGAGGACGTCGGCGATCGGGTCGAGCTGGTAGCGGGTGGAGCCCACGAACACGGTCACGGTCTCGCGCTGCTGCGAGATCGAGATCACGAGCGCGTTCGTCTGCTTGGCGACACGCTCCGCGGTCCGGTGCCGGGTGCCGGTCTCGCTCGAGGGGATGGTCGGGTCCGGCATCAGCTGCACGTTCGCCCGCGCGATCTTGCCGATCGCCGAGTCGACGATGATCGCCCCGTCCATCTTCGCGAGCTCGTAGAGCAGCTGCGAGGTGAAGGGCTGGTCCAGCCGGATCCCGCCCGAGAACATGAACGCGAGCTCCGACGGCTCGCCGATCACGATCAGCGCGCCCTCGTGCGAGCGGATGATGTCGTCGATGCCCTGGCGCAGAGGCGTCCCCGGAGCGATCCGTGAGACTGACGTCAGGACGTTCGGGTCGATTCGAGGGTCGAGCTCGGCCGCGCTGCGCGGGAAACCTAGCGGCGCTGCGGGCCGTCGTGCTTCCCTATCTCCCCTCGGATCCGTCGCCATCGAGCCCGGCCCCAACCGCCCTTCGAAGTGTGTCGGCTTCGAGAATGCGTAGTTTGCCACTAGGCGTCCCGGCGGGAGCGACGACCTGCCGGAGACCGAACTTCGCGCATTCGTCGAGGCGGCGTTCCGCCTGAGTCGCCTCACGGAGCCGCCCAGTGAGCCCGATCTCCCCGAACGTGGCGGTCGAGGGCTTTACCGCGGCTCCCCGCGCCGCCGACGCGATCGCAAGCGCGATCGCCAGATCGGCGCCCGGCTCGTCGATGCGGAGGCCCCCCGCGACGTTGACGAAGACGTCTGCGGCGCCGAGGGCAACGCGCGCGTGCCGGGAAAGGACGGCGACGATCATGGCGAGGCGCTTCGGGTCGACTCCGGTCGCGACCCGGCGCGGCATGGCGAGATCGGTCGGCGCGACGAGGGCCTGAATCTCGAGCAGGATCGGACGGGTTCCCTCGAGCGCACAGGCGACGGCCGCGCCGACCTCGCCGTCGCCGGGCCGCCCGAAGAGCTCGGACGGCTCCGGTACGCCGACGAGGCCCGCGCCGGTCATCTCGAACAGGCCGAGCTCGTTCGTGGAGCCGAAGCGGTTCTTGACCGCGCGCAGGACGCGATGGGCGTGGTAGCGATCGCCCTCGAACTGCAGAACGCAGTCGACGAGGTGCTCGAGCACCCGCGGCCCGGCCACCGTGCCGTCCTTCGTCACGTGCCCGACGAGAAACGTCGCCACGTGCGACTCCTTGGCGACCCGCAAGAGCCGGGCGGCCGCCTCTCGAACCTGCGCGACCGACCCGGGAGCGGAACCGACCTCAGAGGAATAGAGCGTCTGCACGGAGTCGATCACGCAGACATCGGGTTGCTCTCGCTCGAGCGTCGCGCAAACAGTCTCGAGCTCGGTCTCGGCGAGAATCTCGACCTTTTCCGCGCCGCCCAGCCTCGCCGCGCGCAGCTTCACCTGCGCGGTCGATTCTTCACCGGTCACGAGCAGCGCCCGCCTGCTCTTCGAGATGGCGGCGAGCGCAGACAGCAGCAGCGTCGACTTCCCCACGCCCGGCTCGCCGCCGACGAGGACGAGCGACGCCGGCACGAGACCGCCGCCGAGAACCCGGTCGAGCTCTGGAACCCCGGTAGTGATCCGCACCGCGTCCTCCGCTTCAACGTCGACCAGACGCAGCAAGGTCTTGGCCCGCCCGTCCGCGCCGGAATCACGCGGGACCTCCTCGATCAGGGTTCCGAATGTGCCGCAGCCGGGGCACTTGCCGAACCAGCGGCCGGCGCTGTAGCCGCACTCGGTGCACGCATGCTGAACGGCAGCTTTTGCCACGGAGCCGAGTGTACGGAGGCGGTCCGACGCCGATCGTGGCGAGAGTGGAACTACTTCGTTCCGTTGTCCTGAAAGACAACTGAAACTCCCCTGCTTTCTCTCTACGGTCGAGTCAGTCGATCAAGGAGGACGGATGATCAGATCTTCGCGAGGGATGATTGCGGTGGTTACCGCCGCGGTCGGAGTCGCGACCGCACTGGCGTTCGTAGGGGCGTTCGGAGCGAGCGGCGCTTCGCCGAGGACGGGCCCGCTCCTCGTCGAAGCGCGGCTTGCTCAGCCTCCCGCCCGCTTCGTTCGGGGCGACGGCCTCTACGACGCCAACGGGACGAGGCGACGGCTCGAAGCATCTGTCTCGGGCGCGCTGATGGGCCCGCTTTCGCCGGTAGCGGTGAGCTCACCCGACGGCAGGAGCATCGCGTACAGCGCCTGGCGGGAGCTGCGTAGCGTCGATCCGGCGCTCTCGTTCTCGGCGCAGCGGATTCGGCCCGGCGAGGCGCTGGCGGTGCCGTCACTGCGCGTGGCCGACGACCAGGGACACGACTTCGTCGTCGCCCGCGGCGCCTACTCCGCGGCGTGGCGCGACGACGGCGCGCTCGCGTACGTCCAGGGTGTTGAGCCGAGCTTCCGCGCCGGCGACATCTACGACGGCCGGGTTCTCGTCCGTCGCGACGCACACGGCCCTGCGGTCGAGTGGACGCCCGAGCCGGGTCGCTACGTCGTGTACGGGTGGGCAGGCTCGCGGCTCCTCTTCTACAGCATCGGCGCCGGCGAGAGCCTCGAGC
>JBKPOY010000024.1:0-5442 GCA_046733295.1 Actinomycetota bacterium
GGTGACGCTGACGCGTGAGGAGGTCCTCGGCCGGTCGAGTGGGCGGGGGGCCGAGGCAGGCCTCGTCTGGGAAGACGTGCTCGGGATGGCCTCACGCAATGCCCGACCGATCGCGCGCTACCTCGCGTTCATGCTCGCCGCAGGCGTGATCGCCAGCTACGGCGTGATCGAGTACAACACGATCCTCATCGTCGGGGCGATGGCGATCAGCCCCGACCTACTTCCGATCACCGCGATCGGCGTCGGGCTGGTCGACCGGCGCCTCCGCCTCGCCGGCCGCGCCTTCGTCACGCTGGTCGTCGGCATGGCGTTCACGAGCGCCGCGGCAGCGGCTTCCGCTTTTGGCCAGGATCGGCTCGGCTTGATTCCGGCGAAGTTCGACATCGACGCGACGGTGCTAGGGAGCCTCACCAACGTCAACAACGAGACGATCGTGGTGGCGCTCGCCGCCGGCGTAGCCGGAATGCTGGCGCTCGAGACCCGCGCCAGCTCCGGCGTCGGCGTCGCCGTCTCGGTGACGACGATCCCGGCCGCCGCGTACCTCGGCGTCGCCGCGGGCCTCGGCGAGCAAGGGGAGGCCTGGGGCGCGTTCGAAGTGCTCGCCGCGAACGTCGCGATGCTGGTGATCGCCGCCTCCGGCACGCTCACCCTCCAGCGGGCGTTGGCTCGACACGTCACCGAGAAGCGCAGACGCGAGGCGGCTGTCGATCCCTAGCCGCTTATGATCGCGGCGGGCGCTCACGTCTAGATGGACGGCCCGGATGCAGATCGACGCGAATGGGACGCGATTGTGGTTCGACATGGACGGGCCGGCACTCGTGCCCAGCGACAGCGAGATGCGGCAACGGCCGACGGTGGTGCTGGTGCACGGCGGCCCCGGAGTCTATGACCACTCGTACTTCAAGCCGGACTTCGCCCGGCTCGCCGAGCATGCCCAGGTTGTGTACCTCGATCTGCGTGGGCACGGGCGATCAGAGTGGGGCGACGCAGCCACGTGGAGCTTCGAGGCATGCGCGGACGACCTCCGAGCCTTCTGCGACTCGCTCGGGATAGATAGGCCGATCGTCTTCGGACACTCGATGGGTGCACCGATCGTGTTGCTCTACGGCGCCCGCCATCCCGGACATGCGGCCGGGCTCATCGTCCAGTCGGGATTTGCCCGCTGGGACATGGCTCGGATGGTCGATGGCTTCCGCCGTGTCGCGGGTGACGAAATCGCGGAGATCGCGGGGCGCAGCTACGCCGGCGAGGAGGTGGCCGACGAGGAATGGGCTCGTGTCTTCGCCGCCTTCGGCCCGAACCTTCCGGACAACGAGCGAGAGGCTCGCACACCGAAGAATCTCGAGCTCAATTCGCACGGGATGGAACTCATGTGCCGACTCGACATCGTCGATCAGCTCAGCCGAGTCGATTCGCGGACGTTCGTGTCGGTCGGCGAGCTCGACCCTGTCACCCCGGTCGCCGCCTCCGAAGAGATCGTCCGCGCGCTGCCCGAACACGTTGCGAAGCTCGAGGTCATCGCCGGAGCAGGCCACTTCACGTGGATGGATGCCCCAGATCGCTTCTGGCCGCTGATGATCGAATTCATCGACAGCACGACCGAACGCGAACCCTTCGCGGCCTAAAGGCCAAGCCTCGAGCGTAAGCGCGCGGCAAGCCGACGGTCCTTCGTGTCTCGATAGGCGATACGACATGCCATTTTGCAGGCATTTTCTGGAGATACGACGGGAGCGACGAGACTCCAACCCGTCACGAGCACTCCCGTCATCGCGGCACAGTAGTCACCGCGAAAAGCCGGCGCCACCGCGCCGATCCTGTCCGGAAACGGCCAGCAGCGTTCGACTGCTGGGTGGCATATGAGCGCTTGCACGCAACGACCGAGGGAGGTGCTCATGAAACTCTTTATCGTCCTCGCGGTTCTGTCGTTCGCACTGCTTGCCGGCGGGGCGCGCGGCGAGCGGACCGCCTCCGGAAACCTCGCCGACGTCCGGTACCGGATCTCCGAGCTGCCTACGCTCGGAGGCTCGTCGAGCGCCGGCTTCAGCATCAACGATCGGGGCTGGGTGGCTGGTCGCTCAAATCTGCCCGACAATCGGACGCGTGAGGCGACGCTGTGGCGGAACGGGACACTCACACGTCTAGGCACGCTCGGCGGCCCGAACAGCGTCGTCCGTTGGCCGGTCAAGAACACGCGCGGGATCATCACCGGGATCTCGCAGACGGACGAGCCTGACCCGCTCGAGGAGGACTGGAGCTGCTCGGCGTTCTTCGCCCCTGCCACGGCCACCGGCTACCGGTGTCTCGGCTTCAGGTGGCAGAAGGGGGAGATGACGCCGCTTTCCACCCTGGGAGGCACCCACGGCTTTGCCGCCGGCACCAACGATGCGGGTCGGACGGTCGGTTGGGCAGAGAACACCGTCCACGACTCGAAGTGCGTCGCGCCCCAGGTCCTGCAGTTTCGACCCGTCGTGTGGGGGCCGAATGGTCGGATCCGCGAGCTGCCCCTGTTTCCCGGAGATACCTCCGGTGCCGCGACGGCGCTCAACGACCGAGGTGAGATCGTCGGCATCTCCGGTATCTGTGATCAGGCGATCGGAAGGTTCTCGGCGATTCACGCCGTGCTCTGGAACGGGCGCGAGGTCACCGACATCGGCAACCTCGGCGGCGTCGCCTGGCACACGCCCAACGCGATCAACCAGCGCGGGGAGGTCGTCGGGTTCTCCAACTTCTCGGCGGCCGACGGTGGCGAGTACCACCCACACGCGTTCTACTGGGCCGAGAGCAGCGGCATCGCCGATCTCGGGACACTGCCGCCGCCTCTCGACGACACTAGTGAGGCGTGGGGCATCAACAAGTGGGGCCAGGTCGTGGGCCGGTCGTGCGGCGTCGACGGTAGCTGTCACGCGTTCTTGTGGCAGGACGGCGTGATGAGCGACCTCAACGAGGCGAGTTACGAGGATGTCCTCGTCGCTGCCTTCGACATCGACGACTTCGGCCGGATCACCGGGCAGGCCTTCGACGACGAGACGGGCACATTCGTCGCGTTCCTGGCTACGCCCACACGGGAGTAGGCACCTCGAAGGGCACCCTCGAGAGCCGGAGCGAGCAATCGCCGCTCCGGCTCTCGTGCCGTGTGCAGGCTCGGGGGGCGAAGGGCCTCGTCGCCGTGTTGATCATGCGGCGCGTGGTCGTGCGGCGGGCGGGGCGTGCGCGGCGTCGGCCATCCAGAGGTGAGTCGCAGCCACCGCTCGCCAGGGTCGCCATCGCTCGGCGAGGGTGCCGATCGCGGACCGCGAGCGAGCCGTCCCTCGCTCGAGCGCGCGCCGAAGGCCGAGGTCGGCGACCGGAAACGCGTCACGCTCCCCGAGCCGGAGAGCGAGGTAGTGGGCGGTCCAATCGCCGAGCCCCTCGATCGCCGTGATGGAGGCGGTCAGCTCGGCGAGACTCATGCTGCCATCGAGCCGGATCGAGTCGTCGCCCAGGGCTCGAGCGAAGGAGGCGATCGCCTGCTGCCGTGCCCCCGTGAGGCCGATGCCCGCGAGGTCGGCGCTTGCGAGAGTGGTCGCGGAAGGAAACGTGTGCGTGAGCCCGAGCCGGCCGAGCCCGGGCACGGGAGTCCCGTGACGCTCGACGAGTCGCCCCGTGATCGTGTTCGCAGCCGCGACGGTCACTTGCTGGCCGACGATTGCGCGCACGCCCGTTTCGAAGGGACACCAAGCCCCGGGCGGGCGAAGCCCCGGTCGCGCGCGGAGGAGGGGCCCGATCGTCGGGTCCCCGGCAAGCTGCTCAGTGGGCTCGTCCGGGTCGAGGTCGAGGCTCGCGATCTTGCGTGCCCGGGCAACGAGATGCGTCAGCTCCTCCCAGTGCGGCAGGTGTACGACGAGCACGAGGTGGTCGCCGCCGCCGGGGAAGAGCTCGATGACGCCGGGGTCGCTGCCGACGACGATCGTCCGCCTATACGTCTCGCCCGACACGTGCTCCACCCCTGGGATCGTGCGCGCGGCGAAGTACGCGATCAGCGCGCTCCAGTCGAGCGGACCGCGGAATCCAAGGCGAAGCGGGACCCCGCCGTCAGCGACGAGCCGGTCAGCCCTGCGGCGCTTCGCCCGGAGCGCCCGTGGTGAGGCGTGAAAGATCTCCCGGCAGGTGCGGTTGAACTGGCGCAGGCTCCCGAAGCCGGTCGCGTACGCGATCTCGAGCATCGGCAGATCGGTGTCGTCGAGCAGTCTCCGGGCGAAGTGCGCCCGCGCGGAGCGCGCCAATCCGTCTGGTGTTACGCCGAGGTGGGCCGCGAAGAGCCGACGGAGATGTCGGGCGGACACGCCAAGCCGCCGTCCCAGCTGCTCCTCGGTCGCGCGGTCGAGCGCGCCGTCGAGGATCAGACGCACCGCCCGGCACACGAGCTCGGGCTCGGTCCAGCTGATCGACTGCGGCCAGCGGTACGGACGGCACTGGAAACACGCGCGGAAGCCGGCAGCTTCGGCGGCGGCTGCAAGACGATACGTCGTGACGTTCTCGACCCGCGGCCTTGCGCCGCACCCGGGCCGGCAGTAGATCCCGGTGGTGACGACCGCACCGAACGAGTCCACCCCACAGGTATACAGCCACGGCTGAGCAAGGATTGGCCGGATCCGGACACGTTGAAGTGGGCGGTGAGGGGTGTAGGCGCCGCTACCAACACGGGCATTCTTCGAGGCGGGAGCGGCGGGGACTCGACCCCGCGACCTCCGGCGTGACAGGCCGGTCTTGATGGTTCCGGGCTGAGCGGGAGTGGGCGGGGATTTCCTGCATGAGCAGGATTTCCGCAACGTGACGTGCGGGGATTGCCGGGCGCGTCCGGGAACTTCCGGCAACCTCACGCGGGATACGTGCGGGATGGAGCGTTGTCTTAGCTGGAAACCTGCGGGATGTGTGCGGTATGCGCGTTCCTGGCAGAGCAATGCTGGCGCTCACGCACCAGTCGACGCCACCGCCGATCACGAGGCCTCGTGCCGGGCATGAACCCGATCCACGAGGACGTGAGGTCCACTCACGCCACGGCCAAGGCGATGGAAGTCGAGCTGGAGGACCTGCCCTCGTGGCTCGGGCTGGCTGCTGGCTCCCGCCGCCCCGTGAGCCCGGCACGGATGCGAATCGGCGTGCCGCGCGAGATCGCGCCCGGTCGGCGGTGCCCTCACGGATCGGATCCCGCCGTTTGAGGCGGGTCCGGGGGTCGCCGAGTCGGAGAGAATGCCGCTCGGGTATCCCGCAATTAGCGGGATTGTTAGCGGAGATTTCCACCTGCGCCCGCACGCGCCCGCGAGCGCCTGTAGTGTCGTAAGTAGCAGCGAGAAGAACGGTTTTTGCGCAGTTCGACTGAAGCGCCGTGCCTCTCTCTTTTCTTTGTGGCGGAAGCTCGTCCGAGCCTTTCGCGATCTGCCGCTCGAGGCGCCTCGTTGTCGA
>JBKPOY010000025.1:0-32967 GCA_046733295.1 Actinomycetota bacterium
CGAAACCGTGATGAACGTCTTCGCCGACGACTCCGTCTCGGCGATCTTCGGCGGCGAGAACCAGCTGTTCTAGCAGGAACGGCTCAAACGTCCGGTTTGAGCCGTTCTCTACTGAAATTCTCTACTAAGCCTAGTCCGCGGACGGGATGTTCGGCCCCGGGCCATACCGGACCTCATGCCCGCCACGTGCTGAGCCGATCTTCTTCACCGGGCCACTTGCTGCGGACCTACTCGTCGCTAGGCGGGTCTCTTCGTCGTGCCTTTCGCCTCAGCCTTCCCCCGCCCCTTTACGTATCTACGACTCTAAGAATCCGAAGAGGTCGATATAGAAGGTGAAGGTGTCGCGGTAGACGCTCCCGACCGACCGCGATGTCCCAAACGCGAGCCAGTCGAGGTTCCAGAAGGTGCCATAGCCCCGAGCGTCCGGGTACGGGGGTGTTCCGGGGGCTGGCGGGTTCCCGTTGTACACGAAGGCTACGAGGACGAAGTTATGGATCTGCGGGTCGGTTGGGTCGAGACAAACACCGGAGTTCCACCGCAGTACCCCCGAGTAGCTGATTGGGACAGTGATGGATTTTCCGTCCGACGTGAAGGTGATTTGCCCGCTGATGAGATTGCAGGCGTTGAACTCCTGCCGGTACGCGCAGGCATCGGAGTACATACCGCCGATAACGCACGAGGTGTAGCCCGTTGTCTCCTCGACATAAGTGCCTTGATAGCTACCCGTGACATCCGGTGCGGCAGGATCGACGTACGTCCCGACCATCCGAAACGTGCCGTTCCCGAGCGGGATCGTCTTGCCGGTCGCGGTGCCCCTGATTGTGATATCGGCGGCGGCTCTCGCGGCAGATACGGTGGCCACGGCGGCGCAGACGACTAGCGTGAGCACGCCGAGGCGAGTTATCCGTCGAAGAACTCTGGTCATGAAACTCCCCTTTCGTGCCCGCGGAGGTCAGAGGGCCCTCCAGCCATTGAGAGGGTTGCACTTAGGAGCACTCGTTACAAGCCTGCATCGGATCGATTCGGATGGGTGCCGCGCTGGGAGCTCGCGCGGAAGCGGCAGAAGTAGGGGTGGCTGCGATTCGCGACCGTCGAACGCGGTAACGCTCCGAGTGGTTGAACCTTCTACCGGGTCTCTCCCGACCTGAGCGCACCTAATCGCATCGAGGGTGGCCTACGGGCGCTCAACGAAGCCGAAGCACTCGCGGCAGACGCGGCTTATACGAACCAGCTGTTCTAGTCAGCCGGGACCAGGTCGGGAATCGGCCGGCCCCGACGCCGAACGGTCGGGGCCGGCCAGTACTTCACCTAGCCCCGGTTTGGATTGGGAGGCAGGAAGGTCCTGTTCGGGTTGCACGCCACACCGGGATTGAGCTGGTGCGGATCGGAGATACCGAGCTTGTTCTCCTGCCCGAACGACTGCGAACGACCGCCGGGGCCGTTAGGACCACTGCCGTCCAGAGGAGCGCCAGGGTCATCGTTGAGTCCTGAAAACGAGCACCAGGATTTACCTTGATTCTGATCTGATTTCTTGCCGCTTCCGGTCACCTCACCGGCCAGAGCCGAACCGGCACTCAGAGCCGCAATGGCGGCGGCACAGCAAGCTACGGCGAACAACGACTTCGTTCGTCGCATGTATGTCTCCCCTTTCAGTCATGGCGCCTCGTGGGGCGCCGGGCCGCAGGCCGCTAGCGTACTACTGTTCGCCGGATCTGGTCAACGCCGCGTCCCCGACTCGCCGGCTCGGGGCGCGGGGATGGCGTCTCTTGGTTCGGTGTGATTAGGTTCGCGCGAAACGCTGGTCTGGCCAAGCGGAAAGAGGGAGACGACGATGACCACACAGGCCTATTCCGGCCTCAACCGACCGGGGTGGCTCACCTTCGCCGCGGTCGTCATGTTCTCGGTTGGGTTTCTCCGCCTCATCTCGGCGATCTACTACTTCGCCGACAGTTCGAGGATCGCCGACATCAGCAGCGGTGCGTTCGGCGACAACCTCTTCCTTTGGGGTCTGTGGGACCTGTTGATCGCGGTGCTCGCCTTCTGGGGCGGTTATTCGCTTCTCAGCGGGGGCACGTTCGGTCGCATCGTCGGGTACACGTGGGCGATCGTGGTGACCGTGGAGAGCTTCCTTCTGCTCGCGTACGCCCCCTGGTTCGGCTTCGGGACGTTGCTCCTGGCGATCCTCGTGATGTACGCCCTGTCCTCGACGGCCGGTTGGAGAGAGGAGTCCTCCGGCCTCTGACCGCCACTCGGCGAAATCTGTTCTGACGCAGAGAGGCCGCGGCCCGAGCCGCGGCCTCTCCGTCGAAGCTCCGACTAGCCGCCGGGCAGGATGTTGGCGACGCTCGTCAGGGCGTCGCGCACGTGCGTGGAGAGCAGCGTGATCGAAGCGATCACGGCGAGGACGATGACCGCGAGGACGACGCCGTACTCGGCCATTGTCTGGCCTTCCTCACGGCGAATGGTCTGTGTGGCAGAGACGTGCACGAAAGCAAGGAGCCTGAGCACTCGGAATCACCTTTCTGTCTCGGCGCGGCCGCGCCGCTAATTCAGGTCCAACCGAGTGCACATCGGCAGGTTGCCGGGCTTCGGCCATCCCTCGGGCAAGCGACGAGACGACTTGAGCGCTGTCGCTAGACTTCGCCGCCGTGGCCGGCGAGCGAGTCAAGCTGTCCGTGCGCGAGCGCGCGGGGCGAGGTTCCGCGGATTCGCGGCGTCTTCGCGTCTCGGGAATGATCCCCGGCGTCCTCTACGGACGCGGGAAGCAGCCGCATGCGATTTGCGTGGAGGAACGCGAGCTGCGGCGCGCGCTGACCGGCGACCACGGCCTGCACGCGATCCTGGACGTCACGCTCGAAGAGCAGAAGACCGCGCACGCCTCGATTCTCAAGGACTACCAGGTCGATCCCGTCCGCGGCCACGTCATCCACGTCGATCTCCAGGAAGTGCGCCTCGACCAGCCGATCCAGGCGCAGGTCGTCGTGGAGCTCGTCGGCGATCCGGAAGGGGTCAAGGAGGGCGGCGTGCTCTCCCAGGTGCAGCGTGAGATCAACGTCGAGGCGCTGCCGCTCGAGATCCCGGAGCGCCTGGAGCTCGACGTGAGTGCGATGGCGATCGGCGACACGCTGCGACTGGCCGACCTTCCGGCACGTGAAGGCGTCACCTATCTCGACGATGCAGAGGAGACGGTTCTCGCGACGGTGACGATGCCGACGCAGATCGTCGAGCCGGAGCCCGAGGAAGAGGAGCTCGAAGAGGGCGAGGAGCTGCCCGAGGGCGCCGAGGTGCCGGAGGGCGAGGAAGCGCCGGAGGGCGCTGCCGAGGCTCCCGCCGAGCCGGAGGCCGAGGCCGCCGGCGACCAGGGCACCGCAGAGGGCTAGGTGCGCCTGTTTCGGCGGGGCGAGCCGGCCTCGTCGATCGACCTCCTCGTCGTCGGGCTCGGCAATCCGGGTCGCGAGTACGAGCGCACGCGCCACAACGCCGGCTGGCTCGTTCTCGACGAGCTCGCACGGCGGCTCGACGGGAGCTGGCGTTCGAAGTTCTCGGGCCGGCTCGCCCAGGTGCGGCTCGGCGACCGGCGCCTCGCGCTGGTCAAGCCGGAGACGTTCATGAACGACTCGGGTCGCTCGGTCGGTGCCGCGGCCCGCTTCTTCAAGGTCGAGCCGGGCATGCTGCTCGTCGTGCACGACGACGTCGATCTGGAGGCAGGCCGGCTGCAGGCACGGGCGGGTGGCGGCCTCGCCGGACACAACGGCTTGCGCTCGCTCGCGCAGACGCTCGGGACGCAGGACTTCCTTCGCCTGCGCCTCGGGGTCGGCCGCCCGGGACGCGGCGACCGCCGCTCGGTCGCCGACTACGTCCTCTCTGGCTTCGACGCCGGCGAGGACGTCGACGAGCTCGTCTCGCGATCGGCGGACGCCGTCGAAATGCTCGCGCGAGAGGGGCTCGAAGCCGCTCAGCAGCGCTTCAACTGACACCGGGGCGGGGGTACCATGACCGGCGCGGAACCGCGGGTTCCGTCTTTCGTAGTGGACCGGCCGGTACTCCATGGACTGATCGCGGAGCTCGTCGAGGACGAGCGGGTCCAGCGCTTCGTCGAAGCGCTGCCGACGCGTGCGCGCGTCTCGGAGCCCGCCTTGCCGTTCGTCCTGGCCGCCCTGCACGCGCGCGTCGGACGCGGGCTCGTCTGCGCCCTGCCGGAGGACGCGGACGCGCGCGATGCGGCCGAGGCGGCGGCATGGTTCCTGGGCGAGGAGCGCGTCGCGCTGCTCCCGAGCCGCGGAGTCCATTGGGCTTCCGGCCTCGAGCCGCCGCCGCACCTCGTCGGCGAGCGGGCGCGGGCGCTCGACGTCCTCGCCCGCGGCGGCCTCGTCTGCGCCTCCGCCACCGCGCTCGCCGAGGGGATGCCGCCGGCCGAAGCGCGTCCGGAGCCGATCGAGATCACTGTTGACCGAGAACCGGGGATCAACGAGCTCGCCGAGAGCTTCGCCCTGGCGGGCTACGAGCGCGTCGACCGCGTCGAGGAGCGAGGCCAGTTCGCGGTCCGCGGCGGGCTCGTCGACGTGTTTCCGACCACCGGCCGCGAGCCGCTGCGGATCGAGCTCTTCGGCGACGAGATCGAGTCGATCCGCGCCTTCTCACCGTTCACGCAGCGGGCGCTCCACACCGTCGACGCCGCGCTGGTCTACCCGGCCGCCGAGCGGCGGCGCGATCTCGTCGAGCTTGGCGACAGCCCATTCCTCCGTGACGAAGAGGAGGGTCCTCTCGCCGCCCCGGACGACCTCGTGCCCGCGGTAGAGCAGGCTCCCGACCTCGTCTGGGAGGCCGACGAGGTGCGCAAGGTCGCGCTCGAGGAGCTGAATGTCGAGCCCGACCTCCGCGGGGCCACCGAGCTCGATCCGCTCCCCTCGAACCAGCCGTTCTCGTTCGAGGCCCAGCGGCCGGCGCTGGCCGCTCGGGGACTCAGCGAGGCCGAGAACGAGCTTGCGGCGCTCGTCCGCGCGGGGCAGCGGGTCGTCGTGGCGTTCCCGCACCGCGGCGAAGCGCTCCGGACGCAGAACCTGCTCCGCCGCATCGATGCGCGTCTCCTGGAGCCCGGCGAGCCCCTGCCGGACGAGGCCGAGCTGCTCTTCGCGGTCGCGCCGGCGCGGCGTGGTTTCGTCTGGCGGGAGCTCGGGCTCGTCCTGCTCGCGGACACGCAGGTCTTCCGCAAGCGCCCGCCGCGGGCCGCGGCCGCCGCGGGCCGCGCGCTCCAGTCCTTCGCCGACCTCCGAACAGACGACTACGTGGTGCACGAGGATCACGGCGTCGGCCGCCTGCAGGCGTTCGAGACCAAGGAGGTCGCCGGCGTCACGCGCGACTACCTCCTGCTCGCGTTCCGGGGCGAGGACCGCCTCTACGTCCCCCATGAGCAGATCGGCAAGGTGTCGCGCTACGTCGGCGCGGACGCGAAGGCGCCCGCGCTCTCCAAGCTCGGGGGCAAGGCCTGGCAGAACCTGAAGACCCGCGCTCGCGAGAGCCTGCGCGAGCTGGCCGGCGAGCTGCTCGCGCTCTACGCGCGGCGCCAGCAGGCGGAGGGCGTCCCGTACAGCGTCGAGAACGACTGGCTCGAGCGGCTCGAGGCGGAGTTCCCGTACCGCGAGACCGAGGACCAGCAGCGTGCGATCGAGGCCGTCAAGGAGGATCTCGAGGCGCCGCGCCCGATGGACCGGCTCGTCTGCGGCGACGTCGGCTTCGGCAAGACGGAGGTCGCGGTGCGAGCGGCCTTCGCGGTCGCGGTCAACGGCAAGCAGACGTTGATGCTCGTGCCGACGACCGTTCTCGCGCAGCAGCACTGGAACACGTTCCGCGAGCGGTACCGGGACTTCCCGGTCCGTGTTGAGATGGTGTCGCGCTTCAGGACGCCCGCGGACGTGAAGCGCGTCCTCGCCGAGTACGCCGAGGGCAAGGTGGACGTTCTGATCGGCACCCATCGTGTCCTCTCCCGCGACGTGATCCCGAAGGAGCTCGGATTGATCATCGTCGACGAGGAGCAACGGTTCGGCGTCGCGCAGAAGGAGCTACTGCGCCAGCTGCGCCTCGAGGTCGACGTCCTCAGCCTCTCCGCGACCCCGATCCCGCGGACGCTGCACATGTCGCTCTCCGGCCTTCGGGACATCTCCGTGATCGAGACGCCGCCCGAGGGGCGGCGGCCGATCCGCACGTTCGTCGGCGAGTACGACGAGGAGCTCGTCCAGACGGCGCTCCGCCGCGAGAAGGATCGCGGCGGCCAGTCCTTCTACCTGCACAACCGCGTCGAGACGATCGACGAGGCGGCCGAGCGGCTGCGGCAGCTCTGTCCCGAGCTCCGCTTCATCGTCGGCCACGGCCAGATGCGCGAGAAGGAGCTCGAGGAGCACATGCTCACGTTCCTGAGCGGCGATGCCGACGTGCTCGTGTCGACGACGATCATCGAGTCGGGGCTCGACATTCCCCAGGCGAACACCCTGGTCGTGGAACGCGCCGACGCCCTCGGCCTGGCCCAGCTCTACCAGATCCGCGGGCGCGTCGGCCGCTCCGACGTCACAGCTCACTCGTACCTGTTCTACCCGGATGCGCAGGAGCTGACCGCGGAGGCCCGGGCGCGGCTCGCGACCCTCGCCGACCACACCGAGCTCGGGGCAGGCTTCGCGATCGCGATGCGCGACCTCGAGATCCGCGGCGCCGGAGACCTGCTGGGCGCCGAGCAGTCGGGCCACGTGGCCGCGCTCGGGTTCGAGCTCTACGTCGAGCTGCTCGGCGAGGCGGTCGCGGAACTCTCGGGCCAGCGTCGCGCAGTCGCGCGCCCCGTCCGCGTGGACGCGCGGGTCGACGCCTACGTGCCGGCCGCGTACATCGCTTCCGAGGCCCTGAAGATCGACCTCCACCGCCGCCTCGCCCTGACCGAGTCGGAGGACGAGCTCCGCGAGCTGCAGGTCGCGACCGAGGACCGGTATGGGCCGCTCCCCGAGCCGGTCGAGAACCTCTTCACGATCCAGGAGGCGAAGCTCAAGCTCGCACGGTTGGGTGCGGACTATCTCGTCTTCCGAGGAGGACGCGCGACCGTCGGTCCGCTCGAGCTCGGGTCGGGTGAGCTGCGAGCCCTGCGCGGCCGGATCGACACCGCTGTCTACACGACGGCGCGCAGAGAAGTTTCGTTAAGAGATGAAGAATTCGGCGGGGCGCTGCGCTTGGTCGATGCTATGCTCGAAACGCGCCAAGCAGCCTGAGTTTCGGCCGTGCTTGGCTCTTCGTACGTTATGAAGCACATCCGCCTGGTCATTCTTCTCGCCTTCGCGGCGTTGTTCGCAGCGTCGTGCGGCGGCAGCTCCGGCGCGCCCGATTCGGTGCCGGATGACGCCGTCGCCGTGGTCGGCGGCGACACGATCTCCAAGGATCGCTACAACGAGGTGCTCGACCAAGCGAAGCGCAGCTACAGGGCGCAGCGCAAGGCCTTCCCGAAGGCGGGCACGCAGGCGTACTCCACCCTGCGCGCGCAGATCATCCAGTTCCTCGTCGAGCGGAGCGAGTACGAGCAGACCGCGGAGGACGAGAACGTCGACGTGAGCGACAAGGACGTCGACAACCAGCTCGAGCAGGTCAAGAAGCGGTACTTCGTCAACCCCACGGGCAGCAAGCCGGCGACCGAGGCCCAGATCGAGAAGCGCTACCAGCAGCAGCTGAAGGCCCAGGGTCTCACCGATGCCGACGTCCGGGACGGGCTCCGCTACCAGCTGATCCGGAGCAAGCTCTACGAGAAGGTGACGAAGGACGTCAAGGTCTCCGACGACGACGCCAAGAAGTACTACGACGACCACAAGGAGCAGTACCAGCAGCCGGCGCTCCCCGAGAGCCGCGACGTCAGGCACATCCTCGTGAAGCAGAAGGCAAAGGCTGACGCGATCTACGCGCAGCTCAAGGGCGGCGCGGACTTCGCGAAGCTGGCGCTGAAGGAGTCGATCGACCCGAGCAAGACGAGCGGCGGACGCCTGACCGTCTGCAAGCAGCAGGCCGTCAGCTGCATCAAGACCGTGCCGTCTTTCGAGCGTGTCTCGTTTGCGCTCAAGAACAACGAGATCTCGAAGCCCCTGAAGACGCGGTTCGGTTGGCACATCATCCAGGCGCTCGGTCCCGTCAAGGAGGCCAAGAAGGCGCAGGCGATCCCGTTCGACCAGGTCGAGGCCGCGATCAAGCAGCAGCTCATCCAGCAGAAGAAGCAGGAAGAGATGACGAATTGGTGGAACGACACGAAGAAGGACTTCAGCAAGAAGACGGCCTACCAGACGGGTTACGCGCCGCCCGCGAGCGCAACGCAGACCACCACCACGTCGGGCTGATTTGGCGCTAGCCGAGGCGCTGCTCGAGCTCCAACGGCTCACCGAGCGGCTGCGGAGGGACTGCCCGTGGGACCGCGAGCAGACGGCCGCGACGATCGTCTCGCACACGGTCGAGGAGGCGTACGAGGTCGCCGACGCCGCGCAGGCCGGCAACGATGCGAAGCTCGTCGACGAGCTCGGCGACCTCCTTTTCCAGGTCTACTTCCTGGCTCTTTTGCTGGCGGAGCGCGAGGCCGGTGATCTCGAGCAGGTTGCGCGCGGCATTCACGCGAAGCTCGTTGCCCGGCATCCGCACGTCTTCGGCGCGGTCGAGGCTCGGACGGCCGGCCGCGTCCGTCAGAACTGGGAGCGCCTCAAGCGTGAGCAGGAGGGCCGCGAAGGGGTCTTCCACGACGTGCCGCGCACCCTGCCCGCTCTCGTCTACGCGCGGAAGATCCAGCGGCGGGCGGCCGCGGTCGGCTTCGAGTACCCCGACACGGCGGGTGCGCTCGGAGACCTCGACGACGAGATCCGGGAACTGAAGGACGCACTCGCCGCCGTGGGCGACCGTCCACCCGAGAGCGAGCCGGAGGCCGCCGTCGTCGACGAGCTTGGAGACGTCCTCTTTGCCGCAGTCAACGTCGCCCGCCATGCGAACGTCGACCCCGAGCTCGCGTTGCGCCTGGTGGGCGACCGCTTCGTGAAGCGTGTCGAGCACGCGGAGCGGCTCGCGGCGGGCGAAGGAGCGAACTGGGCCGAGCTGCCGCTCGAGGACCAGGACCGCTACTACGACCTGGCAAAGGAGGCGCTGCGGTGAGCTCGATCGCCGAGGTCGGAGCGCGCCAGATCCTCGACTCCCGGGGGAATCCCACGGTCGAGGTCGACGTGCGGCTCGCCTCGGGTGCAGTCGGCCGAGCGGCTGTTCCCTCGGGGGCCTCGACCGGCGTCCACGAGGCCGTCGAGCTGCGCGATGGCGACGGGGGCGGCTACGGCGGCAAGGCCGTCACGAAGGCAGTAGCAAACGTCGAAGGCGAGATCGCCGGCGCGGTCCGCGGGCTCGACCCACGCGACCAGGAGTCCGTCGACCGGCGGCTGATCGAGCTCGATGGAACGCCGAACAAGGGACGGCTCGGCGCGAACGCCATTCTCGGTGTCTCGTTGGCGAGTGCGAAGGCCGCTGCGGCCGAGGGCGGCGTCTCGCTGTTCCGCCACCTCGGCGGCGACGCCGCGACCCTGCCGGTGCCGATGATGAACGTGATCAACGGGGGCGCGCACGCGCAGAACTCGCTCGATCTCCAGGAGTTCATGGTCGTTCCGGCCGGCGCCTCGTCGTTCGCCGAGGCGCTCGAGCTCGGCGCCACGGTCTTCCACGCGCTGAAGGCTCTCCTCCACGAGCGCGGCCTCGCGACGGCGGTCGGGGACGAGGGCGGCTTCGCACCGGACCTCGATTCCAGCGAGGACGCGATCGAGGTGGCGCTCGAGGCGGCGGATCGGGTCGGCAGGCGCAACGATGTCGCGATCGCGCTCGACCCGGCGGCGACCGAGATCTGGCGGGACGGCGCCTACCGCTTCGAGGGAAAGGAGCTGGCGCCGGACGAGATGCTGGACTTCTGGGGCGGGCTCGTCGAGCGCTATCCGATCGTCTCCCTCGAGGATCCGCTCGCCGAGGACGAGTGGGGCTCATGGCACGAGCTCAGCTCGCGGCTCGGGGGGCGCGTACAGCTTGTCGGCGACGACCTTTTCGTCACCAACCCCGAACGCCTGCGCCGTGGGATCGAGGAGCGGGTCGCGAACTCGATCCTCGTCAAGGTGAATCAGATCGGCACGCTGACCGAGACGCTCGAGGCGATCCGCCTCGCGCGGGCGAACGGCTACACCGCCGTCATCTCCCATCGCTCGGGCGAGACGGAAGACACGACGATCGCCGACTTGGCCGTCGCGACCGGTGTGGGGCAGATCAAGACCGGCGCGCCTTCTCGAACAGACCGCGTCGCGAAGTACAACCAGCTCCTGCGCATCGAAGAGGAGCTGGGCGCGAAGGCCGAGTATCCAGGGTGGGAAGCCTTCCCACGCTTCACGCCCTAGGTTCGGTCGGGCGACAGGGAAGGCGCCCCGAGGCGCCGAAGCTACGCTAGTGATGATGGCCGCGAACGAGTCGCGACGGACGAAAATCGTCGCCACGATCGGCCCGGTGACGGGCACGGCGGAAGGCGTGCGAGCGCTCGTCGCCGCCGGCATGGACGGGGCCCGGCTGAACCTCTCTCACGGCACGCACGAGGAGCACTCCGAACGGGCGCGGCTCATCCGCGAGGCCGAGACGAACAACGAACGTCCACTCGCGCTGATCGCCGACCTCCAGGGTCCGAAGCTTCGGATCGGCGACCTCGAAGGGCCTGTGACGCTGGCGCGCGGCGACGAGGTGATCGTGGTCGGTGAGGAGTTCTCGCGCAACGGCGACCTGCCCGTCAGTCCGTCCGTGATCGGCGAGGTGCTGCAGCCCGGCCACGAGGTCCTGATCGACGACGGCCTCGTGCGGCTGCGGGTCGAGCGCGTGAGGGCCGGGCGTGCCAGGTGCGCCGTGCTCGCGGGTGGGGTGGTCACCTCCCACAAAGGGGTCAACGTCCCCGGAGTCCCTGTGCCCATTCCAGCGCTGACGCGAAAGGACATGGACGACCTCGAGTTCGCGCTCGAGGTCGAGGCCGATTTCGTGGCGCTCTCGTTCGTCCGCTCCGCGGCGGACGTGCGCGACCTCAAGGATCTGATCACCCAGGCGGGCTCGCAGGCGAGCGTGATCGCGAAGATCGAGAAGTCGGAGGCGATCGACGCGCTCGACGCGGTTCTCGAGGAGGCCGATGCCGTGATGGTCGCCCGCGGAGACCTCGGGGTCGAGGTCGGCCCCGAGCTCGTGCCGCTGATCCAGAAACGGATCATCACCGCCGCTCTCGACCGCGGCAAGCCCGTGATCACTGCCACGCAGATGCTCGAGTCCATGATTCACCAGCCCGAGCCGACCCGCGCGGAGGCGAGCGACGTCGCCAACGCGATCCTGGACGGCACGTCGGCCGTGATGCTCTCGGGAGAGACCGCGGTCGGCGATTTCCCCGTCGAGGCGGTCTCGACCATGGACCGTATCGCGCGTGCCGTGGAACCGAGCCTCGGCTACCGGCACCAGCTGCCCGAGGCCGGCGAGGAGCCGACCGTCGGCCAGGCGATGTCGAATGCGGCGTGCGACCTCGCGGAGACGCTTCAGGCCACGGCCATCCTCGTCCCGACCTTCAGCGGCCGGACCGCCTCGGTCGTCGCGCGGCTTCGCCCGAGACGCCCCATCCTCGCTCTCACGCACCACGGGTAC
Source organism: Actinomycetota bacterium (assembly GCA_046733295.1). Classification (GTDB taxonomy): domain Bacteria; phylum Actinomycetota; class Thermoleophilia; order Gaiellales; family Gaiellaceae; genus 13-2-20CM-68-14. The sequence goes on from JBKPOY010000025.1 coordinate 11,686, forward strand.
GCGTGGCGCCAGCTCGCTCTCGAGTGGGGCGTCGTCCCACTGCAGATTCCCGAGTGCGCGGATGTGGAGGAGCTCTGGCACACCTCGCTGAATGCCGCTCGGGACTCCGGCCTCGTCGACCCAGGAGACCGGGTCGTGATCACCGCCGGAACGGCCGTCAACATCGCGGGCTCCACGAACGTAATCAAGGTCGAGACCGTTTAGAAGGAAGGTCATCCGGCCGCGGCGAACACCGACGGCCCATGAGCGCCGCGAGGAAGAAATCCCGACGTCGCAAGCCGAGCCGGGCGTCCCTCGTGCGCCGGTGGCTCGGAGTCGGCGCCCTCTGCCTGGTCGCGCTTCTCTATTACCGCCCGGTTCGGACGTACGTCGAGACGCACAGGACGCTCGAGCAGCGTGACGCCGACGTGCAGACGCTGCGGGCGCAGCGAAAGGCCCTGGAGCGCAAGCTCGCGGATGCGGCGACCGACTCGGCCCTGATCCGTGAGGCGCGGAGGCTCGGGTATGTCAAGCCGGGCGAGCGCCTGTTCATCGTCAAGGGCGGGGAAGCGTGGAACCCTGCCGAACGTACGATCAGGCGGCATGGACGATGAAGCCCTCGTCGCCCGGCAGCTAGGCCGTCCACCGCGCGCATTCCGCCGCGTCGCCGTCCGCTGCCCCTACGGCCGACCGGCAGTCACCGAGCAGGCTCCGTTCGACGAGGACGGCGAGCCGTTCCCCACCACGTTCTACGTCACCTGCCGTCACCTCGTCGCGGCGATCGCGCGGCTCGAGGCGGTCGGCGGCGTCGAGCGCTGGTCCGAGCGCTCCCGGCAGGAACCACGTCTGCGGGCGAGCCTCGAGCGCGCCAACGAGGAGCAGCAGCGGCTACGCCCCGAGCTTCCCGGTGGGATCGGCGGCTCCACGCGCCCCGGCAGCCTCAAGTGCCTGCACGCCCATGCCGCCTTCGCGCTGGCACGGCCGGGCTACGAGCTCGGCGAGGAGATCCTCCGCGACGTCGGCCCGCTCTGGCCCGACTCGGGCTGCTGTAGCACTAGCATCGAAGCTTGATGGCGGTCGCCCTCGAGCAGACGCGACTGGAGTGGGAGCGGGGCCACAGACGCCTCCAGGAGGAGGTGCGGGAGACCCCGCGCGGAGAGCTCGTCCTGTCGGAGGTCGAAGCGGTCGTCGCCGAGCTGCGCCGCCGGGTCGGCCAGTTCTTCACGCTCGGGGAGCTCGCCGACGCATACGGAGGTGCGGACGCGTGGAGCAGGGAGGCAGTGGCCGAGATCGAGCCCGCCCCCGGCTGGCCGCGCCGCCTCGCGACCGTCACCGAGGCGGCGTTCCACCTGTACTCACGCGGCGCGGTGGACTACGAGCCGTGATCCCCGACCAGCATGCGAGGACGACCGAGCTCCGAGACCGGCGCCGGGCCCGCCGGGTCAAATCGCGGAATCGGATCCTCGTTGTCGTCGGCGTCCTCCTTGCGTTCGGGTTCGGAATCGCGCTCGGACAGGCGCTTCACGACAACCCGCGGCCGGGCGGAGAGCAGACCTCGTTGCGCACGGTGCCGCCGTTGACCACGCAGAACCCGTAGGAAGAATCGACGGCCGGCTCGGCTTAAGAATCGGAAGCTTTGGGTAGCTTTGCCGGGATGGCGCGGCGAGAGTTCCCTGGACGGCGTGCGCCTGCCAGCGATCCGGAGTGGCTCACGCTGGGGCAGGCGGCGAAGTACTTGGGCGTAGCACAGAGCACGATTCGCAAGTGGTCCGATCAGGGTCGCGTGCCCGCGTTCTACACCCCGGGCGGCCACCGCCGTTACAAGCGCGGCGATCTCGACACCTTCCTCAATCAGTCGGGTCCGGCGGGCAGCAACGAGCGGCAGGGCCCCGTCGTGCTGATCGTCGACGATGACGCGCGCGTTCGCGAGTACGTCCGCGTGAACCTCGAGATGGAGGGCTACGCGGTGCGGGAAGCAGGGAGCGGCGAGGAGGGACTCGCCGTGCTCGAGGAGGTGTCTCCCGACCTCGTTCTGCTCGACGTCATGATGCCCGAGGTCGACGGCTGGGAGATGCTGCGCCGCCTCCAGGAGCGGCACGGTGTCGGCGCGATCCCCGTCGTGATGTTCAGCGGCAAGGTCGACGAGGGGGCTGCCGAAGAGGCGACCGCACGCGGCGCTCAGGGGTTCCTCGGCAAGCCGTTCGATCCCCAGCAGCTGGTCGAGCACGCGAAACAGCTGCTGCCGGCCTGAGTTACGACAGACACCTCGAGCGCTGGGTCGTCCAGCACCGGGTCGGCGCGCTGAACCCTGTCTTCGAGGCCCTGTCGTGGCTCGGAGGCCAGGGCCTCATCTGGCTCGTCATCGGGATCCTCGTCGCCCTGCTCCTGCGCCGGCCATGGCTCTTCGCGCAGGTCGCGGCCGCCGTCGTGGTCAGCGACCTCCTCGCGCTCGGGATCAGGCAGACGATCGACCGGCCGCGGCCGCCGTCCGTGTATCCGGAGCCCGAGCCTCTCGTGCGCGTGCCGCACACGCACTCGTTCCCGTCAGGGCACGCGACCGTCGCCTTCGCCTGCGCCGCGACGCTCAGCTTCGCAGTGCCGCGTGCCGCGCCTGCGTTCTTCGTCCTCGCAGCGGCGATCGCGTGGTCGCGCGTCTATGTAGGTGTCCACTACCCGCTCGACGTGATCGGCGGCGCGGTGCTCGGCGTGCTCATCGCTATAGCTCTTCGCTGGCTCTTAACAGCCCCGCGCCGATCACCCCGAGCGCGGCGAGCAGGCTGATCCAGATCCCGATCCCGCGGCCGCTCGCCGGCAGGAACTCGTCCGGGATGGAGATGAGACGAATGAGCACGAAAATCGTCGCGAGCGAGCCGAGCGCGATGACGACGAGGCTGTCGGGCACGGCCGGCGGCAACTCGATCCCCGCTTCGCGCAGGGCAACGAGCGCGACGACGGCGACCCCGATGAAGAAGACGAGCTTTCCGAGCGTGCCGGTGTGCCAGCCGATCACCGCGATCGTCGGCCCGACCGAGTCCGAGCCGGCGTACCAGCCGGTGAACGCCGAAAGCGCCAGGATCAGCCCGGCGAGCCAGGTGGCCTGCTCGGCGAACGCGGCGCCCGTGAGGCGCTCGCGCCCGAACGAGCGGCCGCTCACCTCGCGGCTGGGCGGATACGGGTCTCGCGTCTCCACGGTGGAAGTATGTGCATGTTCGTGAGAAGATGGCCTCGTTGCCGATCCAGGGGGGTCGAATGACCGGTTCCGAGAAGGATCCGACCTCTGCCGCCGACGGCGACGAAGTTGTCTTCGCTGCCGCCGGCGATCATGTCAAGGGTGAATACCGCTGCGCCGAGTGCGGCTACGGCATCACCGTCTGCCGGGATCTGCCCAGGTGCCCGATGTGCTCGTGTGAGACGTGGGAACAGGTTTCCTGGGCCCCGTTCGCTCGCGCCGGGCAGAGCCCAATCCACTAGAGCCCGAACAGCCTCTGCACCTGTTGCCACATCGCGATGCTCAGGTAGACGCTGAGCGCAAGCAACGCCAGGACGATGATCCAGAACCGGGCGTTCGCGGCCCTGCGCTCCCGTGTGCGGCGCTCGCGATGATGGCGCCTCGCCCGCTGGCGCCGGTACTCGCGCTGAATCGCCCCTGGGTCGATCGGCGGCGATTCGGGCGGCCTCTTCTCCGCGGGCTGCGCCATCCGCGGAAGTCTACGACCCCGGCCTGCGAGAGCGTCGCGACGATACTTGCGGCAAAGGGTTGAGTTGCTGGAACCGGGCCTTACTCGGGAGCGAGCCGATTTCGCCGCGCCGCTGCTCGCGCTCGGTGCAGCCGCACGACGGCTGGCGGAAGGCGCGCCTCTGGACGACGGCCTGCACGCCGTCGCAGCCGCGCTCGCCCGGGCGACGAACGCCGATGTCGCGCTCGTGCGTGTTCTCGACGGGACGTCCAGCGTCCTCGAAGCCCGCGCCGTGTTCGCCGTCTCGAGGGCACTCGGGGCCGAGCTCCAGGGATCACGCGTGCCGTCGGGAGTGGAGTCTCAACCCGGGCTCGCCGCCGAACGCCTCGGGCTCGGCGTCGGGCTGCAGTTGCCGATCACGGTGGGCAACACGGAACAGGGGCGGCTCGAGCTGTATCGCCGGACGGATCCCTTCACCGCCACCGAGGAGGCGCTCGCAAGGCTGGCCGCCGAGTACGCGGCGATCGCGCTCCTCGCGTCAGGCGCGAACGGCCAAGCGGCCAACGCTCTTGCGGCGACGGAGCTGCTCCGGCTCGGCGGCGATGCGCTCGCCACCGGGCTGGACGAGGAGCGGACGGCGGAGCAGATCGCCCAGCTCGCGGCGGAGGGCACCGGCGCGGTCTCCGCGGCAGTCTGGCGCGTGGACGAGGGCGACGAGCTCTATCTCGCGGGCTCGCACGGTTTGCAGGAGGAGCTGGATCGAAGGGAGGTCGCCGCCGCGCTCGAGTCGACGCGCGCGCTGACGATCAGCACCGCGTCGTGGATCCTCCAGCTCGGGCAGCCGCCTCTCGGGGCGCTGCAGCTTCGCTTCGAGCAGCCGCTCGTCCCCGCCGACGAGCTGCTCGATGCCCTGGCCACGTTCGCCGCCCGCGCCGCGCATGCGCTTCGGACAAGTGAGCGGATTCGGCGGCAGTCCGCGGAGCTCGAGCGCAGCCGTGCCCTGGTCGCCGTCGTCGGCCAGGCAATCGCGCAGCTCTCGCTCGTGCACACCCTGGAGACCGCGATTGCGCGGGTCGCGGAGCTCGTCGATGCGGAGCGGCTCGCCGTCTATCTCGTCGAGAGTGACGAGGGGCGGCTCGTCGCCGCTGCAGGACGGGGCCTCGCGGGCCCCCACACCCCCGTCGCCGAGCGGCTCTTGGTGCTCGCGCAGGGGCCGTTCCGCGGTCGTGACGTGATCGAGATCGACGATGTCGCCGAGGATTCGCGGCTCGACTCGGTGCGCGAGCAGCTCAGCGAGGCGGGGATCGAGGCGGCGGTGGCACTGCCGTTGCGCGTGGCCGAGGATCTGATCGGGCTGCTGGCGGTCTACCCGGATCGCGGCGGCCACCTCAGCGTCGACGAGCGGGCGCTGGTCACGGCCCTCGCGACGCAGCTCGCCGTGGCGGTGCAGAACGCTCGCCTGCACGAACAGGTCAAACGGCGCGACGAGGAGAGGCGGGCAGCGCTCGAGGCCGAGCAGAGCGCCGCGCGCAGGCTCGGTTCGCTCTACGAGATCTCGCGGACGTTCGCGCAAAGCCTCTCGCTCGAGACGACCCTCGAGGCGATCGTCAGGTCGATGACCGAGCTGCTCGGCATCGACGCCGTCGGCATCCGCATGCCCGACAAGCGTCAGGAGGCGCTCGTGACGGAAAAGCTGCACGTCCGCGACGAGCGCCTGGCCCCGGCAGTCGAGGCGGTGCTCCGTCGACCGCAGCCGATCTCGCCGCACCTTCGGCGGCTCTTCGCGAGCGGGGCGCCGCTGCTGCTCGACCCGGCGCTCGCCCGCGAGCTCGGCGGTTCGTACGGCCTGCTCGTCCCGTTTCTGGAAAAGGGGTCGACGACGGCCATCGTGCCGCTCTCGACACAGGCAGAGATGGTCGGGACGCTGACGTTGCTGTCGCTGGATCCCGCCCGGCCGCTCGCCGCCGGCGATCTCGAGCTGGCCATGTCGGTGGGCGGACCGGCGGCCCTGGCGTTGGAGAACGCTCGGCTCTACCAGCAGCAGAAACGATTCGCCGAGACGATGCAGCAATCGCTGTTGCCGCGGGGACGGCCGCAGGTCGAGGGGATCGAGGTCGGCTACGTCTACGAGTCGTCCGCGCGGGTCGACGTCGGCGGGGACGTCTACGACTTCCTCACTCTCGACGACGGCAGGCTCGCCGTCGCGCTCGGCGACGTCACCGGCCACGGGGTCGACGCCACCGCCGACATGGCGCTCGCGAAGTTCGTCTTTCGCTCGCTCGCGCGCGAGCACCCGGAGCCTGCGGACTTTCTCGCCGCGGCAAACGAGGTCGTCGTCGACGAGATCGCGCTGAGCAAGTTCATCACCATGCTCTACCTCACCGTGGATCCCGCGAGCGGCGCGGTCGCGTGCGCCTGCGCAGGCCATCCCTGGCCGCGCATCGTCGACGCGGACGGAAGCGTCTCGACGCTCCGGGCGAGCGGGCTGGCGCTCGGCGTCGACTCGGATCAGCACTACGACGAGGTTCACGCCACGCTGGCGACCGGCGCCGCGGTCGTGCTCTACACGGACGGCGTGATCGAGGCGCGCCGCGAGGGCGAGCTCTACGGCGACGAGCGTCTGGACGCCTTGCTCGAGGCCCAGAGCGATCGGCCGGTGAGAGAGCTCGCCGAGACCCTCGTCGCCGACTGCAGGGCGTTCACGGGCGGCGAGCTCTCCGACGACTGTGCGGTCGTGGTCATCCGCCGCACGGCGTGATCGACCTCCGCCGCCGGGACGGCGGCATCGTCCGCATCGGGCATCGCGGCGCCGCCGCCCTCGAGCCCGAGAACACGATTCGCTCATTCGAACGCGCGATCGAGCTGGGCGTCGACTTCGTAGAACTCGATGTCCTCGACCTCGACGACGGCACCCTCGTGGTGGCGCACTCCGACGATCTGGCAGAGGTGAGCCACGGCCGTGCGCGGGGTCGAGTCCGGCCGTTGACCCTCGCTGGACTGCGCGAGTTCGCGCCCCGGCTGCCGACCTTCGATGAGGCGTTGGACCTTCTTTCAAGCGTCGACGGGACCGGCATCCACGTCGACGTCAAGGCGAGAAGCCATGCGCGGGAGATCGTCGGTGCGCTCGAGCGCCACGGATTGGTCGACCGGGCTGTGGCGAGCTCGTTCTCGGCGCGGACGCTGCGGGAGCTCGCGGGGGCATCGCCGGGTCTCCGGCTCGGGTTGACGTACCCGGACGACCGCCACGGCCTTGCACGGCGTCGACTCCTTGCGCCGCTCGTGCCCTCCGCCGTGGCAGCGCTCGCGCGAGTACTGCCGCGCCGTCTTCCGCGCTGGCTCGCGGCCGCGCGCGCGGAGGTGGCGATGCTCCACTACGCCGTCGTCTCCCCGGCTGCCGTCGAGCGCTGCCACGCTCGGGGCGCGGCCGTCTGGGCCTGGACCGTCAACGAGCCCGAGCTCCTGAACCGCCTTGTCGAAGCCGGCGTCGACGGTGTTGTCAGCGATGATCCGCGGCTCTTCAGGGCTACACTGACCGCGTGAGACGAGGGGTTCTCGCAGGACTTTTCGCGTTTTCGCTCGCCGCGGCCGGCATGCTGGCCGCGTCCGTGACCGCCGGCGTGCACCCGCTCGCCGCGCTCGCGACGACGACGACGTCCACCACCACGACGGGGACGACGACAACGGTTTCCGGCGCGTTGATCGCCGAGGGAGTCACGATCGCGGGGATCCCCGTGGGTGGAGTCACGCCGGACGACGCCTACGGGATCGTCGACGAGTCGTTCTCCGAGCCGGTCGTGCTGATCGTCGCCCGTCACCGGCTGGAGCCGCTGCCCTCGCAGCTCGGTGCCTCCGCCCGGATCGGCGAGGCCGTCGCGCGTGCCCGGCACGCCGCCCCGTACACGAGGATCGCGTTGAACGTTCAGGTTCGCAGGCAGCGAGTGCGCGCCTACGTGGCGAAAGTGGCGAAGCGATTCGACACCGAGCCCGTCGAGGCGCGGCTCTTCCTCCGCAGACTGCGTCCCTGGATCGCCAAGCCACAGCCGGGCCGCGCCCTGCACCAGCGCCGCGCGGAGTACGCGATCGTGTCGGCGCTCGTGGCGAACAAGCACGGCCCGATCCGCTTGCGCCAGAAAGCAATCCCGCCCGCGGTCACCCGTGCGGACTTCGGCGCCGTGATCGTGATCCGCCGCGGCTCGAACCACCTGTACCTGTACCGCGGGATGCGCCCGTGGCGCGTGTTCGGCGTGGCGACCGGCCAGTCGAGCTATCCGACGCCACTCGGCCGGTTCAAGATCGTCGTCAAGTGGCGGAACCCGTGGTGGTACCCGCCCAACTCGCCCTGGGCGCAGGGGCTGAAGCCGATTCCGCCCGGGCCCGGCAACCCCCTCGGTACGCGGTGGATGGGCCTGAGCGCGCCGGGCGTTGGCATACACGGCACGCCCGATTCCGCGTCGATCGGCTACTCCGCCTCGCACGGTTGCATCCGGATGCGCATCCCGGAAGCCGAGTGGCTCTTCCGCCACGTCGAGACAGGCACCACCGTTTTCATCGTCGCCGCATGAGCGCGCGACCCCTGCGGCTCGCCCTGCAGGCGCTCGCGTTCGCCGGCGTCGCCGGCCTGCTCGTTCTGCTCGTCTGGAAGCTCACGCATGACCCCGGCGGCGGCATCGCGGCCCAGCTCTCCAAGGGCAAGGAGCCGAACGCGCCGAACTTCACGCTGGAGCGGCTCGACGGCCGCGGCAACGTGGAGCTCGCCTCGATCGAGAAGCCGCGGGTGCTCGATTTCTTCGCGTCGTGGTGCTACGCGTGCCCGTACGAGTCGAAGCGCCTGCAGAAGTACTCGCGCGAGTACGGCGACCGGATCGCGTTCATCGGCGTGAACACCGACGACTTCGGCTCTGACGCAAAGCGCTACGTCCGGCGCTACGGCCTCACGTACACGGTCGTTCGCGAGCGGGGCCGAAAGATCCTGAACGAGTGGGGAGGGCTGCCGATCCCGCGCATTTTCTTCATCGACCGCAGCGGCAAGGTGATCGGGCAGCTCGAGGTCGAGGAGGACTTGCCGCGATATCTGAAGCGGCTCGCGTCCGACGCATGAGGACGATCGCGCTCGTCGCGGCCGCCTTGCTGCTCGCGGCTGCGCCCGCGCTCGCGAGCGAGCGTCACCCGACGCTGAGCGAGCTCGAGAACGAGGTGATGTGCCCCGTCTGCGGGACGACCCTCGCGCAGTCGGACTCGCCCGCTGCGGAGCAGATCAAGCGCCTGATCACCGCTTCGATCGCCGACGGAAAGACGAAGAGCGAGATCAAGGATCAGCTCGTGGCCAACTACGGCGAGGCCATCCTCGCCTCGCCGCCTGCCCACGGCTTCAACCTCCTGGCCTGGATCCTGCCGCTGGCAGGGCTCGGGCTCGCCGCGGTGCTGCTCGGCGCGGCAGCCTGGCAGTGGTCGCGCACCCGACCCGAGGAGGAGCCGGCGCCGGTGCGCTCGGCGAACGGCCGTGCGCCGCTCGACCCCGACCTCGAGCGGCGCGTCGACGAAGAACTGGCGCGCTTCGAGTAAGCGATGTGGGGACAGATCCCGGTCGCCTTTCTTGCGGGGCTCGTCTCGTTCGTGGCGCCGTGCGTCCTCCCGCTCGTGCCCGGCTACCTCTCGGCCGTATCCGCCGTGGAGGCGGGCCGGCTCGGCGAGCCGGGAACGACGAAACGGGTGTTTCTCGGGAGCCTGCCGTTCGTCGCCGGCTTCACGCTCCTCTTCGTGGCGCTCGGGGCCGGAGCCGGCCTCGTCGGCGAGACGGTCGCCCTCAACTCGACCCGCGTGCAGGCGATTGCCGGCTTCGTCGTCGTGGTCTTCGGGCTCGCGTTCGCCGGCCTGCTGCCGTTCCCGGAGCGGCTCGTCGCGCCAAGCCTGGTGGGTGAGGCGAGGCGCAGTGGATCGGGCGCGCTGCTCGGCGCCGCCTTCGCCGTCTGCGCCGCGCCCTGCCTCGGCCCGGTGCTCGGCGCGATCCTGGTGCTCGCGGGGGCGCGCAGCACGGTTGCCGAGGGATCCGTGCTCCTGCTCGCGTACTCGCTCGGGCTGGCGCTGCCGTTTGTCGCGGCGGGGATCGCGTTCACCCACGTAATGGGCCCCTTCCGCTGGCTGCGCGACCACTACGTCGCCATCAGGACCGTCAGCGGCGCCCTTCTCGTCGCGATCGGGCTGCTCCTCTTCTTCGACCGGATCTGGTGGCTGAGCGTCGGCTTCAACCGGATCCTCGACGCGACCGGCCTCCACTGACTCGGTGGCGGCAGAACATGTCCCAAAATCGGCGCTCGCGCGTCACCGACGCGTTCGAGTTTCGGTGGTAGCGTGGCGCGGAGCGGGAGGTGGGCGATACCCCCCTCCCAGGGTGGGGGTTCAGCGCGCGCGCACGCGCGCGCGTGGACCGATAGCCGGGACTCAGGGATCCACTGGACTCAGAGCTTGACGGGCGGCAGGTTCAGCGAGCCGGCCTCGACTGTCGCGGCGGCCTGCTCAAGTTGCGGCCTCAGGGCGGCGAGGTCGACGCCGCGATGCTGCGGCCCGTAGGAGCCGAGCCGCCGGAGGGCTTTGGCGAGTTGCCGCTCGCAGCCGACGCGGTTTCCTCGCCCTGCCTGGTACCACGCGACGGTTACGTGGACGAGCCCCTGGAGGAAATCCCGCTCGTCCTGCTCGGCCGCGCGCCAGGCATCCTCGAGCTCCTCGTGGGCGGCGAAATACTCGCGCTCGCGGATCAGCTGCAGGCCGCGCTCGAGCGCGGCGTCGGTCGCCACCGGGCGAGCGTAACAACGCCCCGCGGCAGTTTTCGGACGGCCAACCGGAGTGTTACCCTCGGCGTGTGGCGACGATCCTGCTGGCGGGAGTCGACCTCTACTTTCGCGGCAAGCTCGAGGGTCTTCTCCCTGGCCACCACCTCGTGACGACGGACAGCGTCGATCCGCCCGATCTCGTGATCGCCGACATCGCGAGGATCGAGCCGGAGGAGGTCGCGGACGCCTATCCGGATGTTCCGATCATCGGTTTTTGCAACCACACGGACACGTCCGGATTGCGCCGTGCGCATGAGGCCGGCTTCGACCAGGTGGTCGTGAAATCGGCCCTCGTGGAGCGTGCGAACGACCTCGTCGAGGAGCTGACCGCCTCAGTAGACTGACTGGTTCGGATGACGTACATCATCGCCGAGCCCTGCATCGACATCAAAGACCTCTCGTGTGTCGACGTCTGCCCGGTCGATTGCATCCACGAGTTCGAGCGCATCCTGATCATCGACCCCGAGGAGTGCATCGACTGCGGGGCGTGCGAGCCAGAATGCCCCGTCGAGGCGATCTTCCCGGAGGACGCGCTGCCCGACAAATGGGAGCCCTTCGTGAAGATCAACTACGCCTACGGCGATGGGGCAGAGGCGGTGAACCCGCTCGTGGACGCCTACGCCACCGAGCACAACGTCCAGAATCCCCCGCTCGAGACGTAGGCGTACTTCTCGGGCACCTGGGCAAAACCAGGGGCGTTGTCCAGGAGCGAAGGGGGTTCGAGCATGCCTCAGGAAGCATGGAGCGCGAAGCGCGAGCGTCAGTACGAGCACATCAAGGAGAGCGAGCGGGAGCAAGGCCGCTCCCCGAAGCGCGCAAAGCAGATCGCAGCCGCGACCGTCAACAAGGAGCGGGCCCGTGCGGGAGAGGCGAAGACCTCGTCGCGGAGCTCGACGCGCGACATCTCGTCCGGCCGGCGCGGCGGACTGCGCTCCGGCACGAACCGGCCCAAGGGGCGCACGAAGGAGCAGCTCTACAACGAGGCGAAGCGGCGCGGTGTCAAGGGCCGCTCGAAGATGAGTAAGTCGCAGCTCCAACGCGCGCTTGCCGGGAAGAGCTCGCGGTAGGCGGGTACCCGATAGGTATCGTGGCGGCGTCGTGAGGCCCCAGACACTCGACCACGTTGCGCTCTGGGTCGCAGAGCGTGAGCCGATCGCGGATTTCGCGACCCGCCATCTCGGCATGCACGTGATCGAGCGAACCGACAAGTTCACGCTGGTGGGCTCGGACGCCCGACGCGGAAAGCTGACGCTCTTCGACGCCGAAGGGCCTCGCGAGCGCGGCGCGCTGATGCACGTCGCACTCCGCGTCTCCGACTTGAAATTGGCGCTCGGCGAGCTGCCGCAGGACCTTGCGCTCGACCAGCCGCGTGAGGGGGAAGCGTATTTCGACGTCCGCGAGGGCCTCCGTCTCGGCCTCGTCGAGGCGAACACCCGCGTCGAGTACGACCTCGATCACGTCGCGCTGTTCTCCGAGGATCCGACTGCGACGGCGCGAGCGTACGAACGTCTCGGCTTCCGCTACTCGCCGCCCGGCCCCTCGGGGCAGCCCCGCGTCGAGGTCGGCGGCGCGTTCGTCGAGCTCCACGACGGGGTGCCCGGAGACCCGGCGCAGCCGTTGCTGAACCATCTCGCCGTCCTCGTGGAGTCGGCGGACGATCACATCAACGAGGCCGAGGAGCTCGGGGTCGAGATCGACAGCGTGGTCGACGCGGCGAACACATATGCGGTCTTCCTCTGGGGCCCCGAACGCGTGCGTGTCGAGTACGTGGAGCACAAGGCCACCTTCTCGCTGACCTAGTTGCTCGTCGCCGGCGCGGGGATGGCGGGCCTGGTCGCCGCAGCCCGGGCGCGCGAGCTCGGCCTGAAACCCACGGTGATCGAGAAAGGCGATCGGCCCGGCGGCTCGATGTGCCTCTCGAGCGGCGTCGTCTGGCGCCACCGCTCTTTCGAGGACTTCCGACGTGAGTGCCCGGCCGGAGACGAACGGCTGCAACGGCAGGTCTTCGAACGTCTGGACGACGGCCTGGCGTGGCTCGAGGGGCTCGGCGCGCCGGTGCGGGCGCGAGAAACGGACAATCCAAGGACGGTCGGCCGGCGGTTCGATCCGCGGGGGCTGACCGACAGGCTGGTGCGCTCGGCGGGCGAAGTGCGGCTCGGGCGCGCCCTGGCACCCGGGCAGACAGGGCCGATCGTACTCGCGACCGGCGGCTTCCCGGTCCGCCTCGCCCGCGTACACGGGCTGCCGTTGCGCTCGAATGCCTGGAGCGAGGGAGACGGTCTCGACTTCGCAACCGGCCGCGGAGCCGCGTCGACGGAAGGGATGGGCGAGTTCTACGGCCGCGCCATGCCCGCGCCCGCGCGCTGGTCGGAGGATCAGTTCGTCGACCACGCCCAGCTCTACGGTCACCGCGCCCGGGTCGTCGACGAGAACGGCGAGGAGATTCCAGTCGATCCGGACGACTGGTCCGAGAACGGGCTCGTGCAGGCGATCGCCGGCCGCGGCGGGACCGCGTGGTACGTCGTGCCTCGCCAGGAGCTGGACGCGCCGACCCCGTACGGAACCGTGGCCGAGGCAATCGACCGCGCCCGGGCCGCGGGTGGGGAGGTCGAGGATCGTGCCGACGCGATTGCCGTCCACGTCGCCGCCGCGGTCACGCACACGATCGGCGGGGTCGCCGTCGACGAGCGAGCCCGTGTCCTCGACGCCACCGGCGCGCCGATCGACGGTCTGTACTCGGCCGGCGTGGACGCCGGCGGCGTTGCGACCGGTGGCTACGCCAGCGGGCTCGCGGCGGCGCTTGTCTTCGGCCTGATCGCGGCGGAGGAGCTCGCGGGCGCTAGCTGACGGGCACGAGGTAGGCGCAGCGGCGCGTGTCGCCGGGCAGCGGCGAGGGGGCGATCTTGTTCACGCGCAGCCGCCCGTCCTCCTCCTCGATCACCTCGCCCACCGAGGGCGGCTCGCCCTCGCGCTCACGGAGCTCGTAGCCCGTGGGCCTGGAGACGAAGAGGAGGTAAGCGTCGGCCATCGCGGGCGCGATCTTAGCCTTCGCTCTCGGCCGCGTAGACCGGAAGGACGACGCGCACGGCGGTGCCGCCGTTCTCGCCCGCCCCGACCGTCATGTGGCCGTTGAGCGTGTGTGCGCGCTCCTCGATCGCCTCGAAGCTGCGCCGCCTGCGCTCGCCGGTGCCGTCGTCGGCGATCTCGGTCGCGATCTCACCGTCGACCTGCTCGACGCGGATGGAAATCCGGTTGGGAGGGCCGCGGCGGATCGCCTGGCTGACCGCCTCGCGGATGATCTGGTAGAGCCCGACCTGCGCCTTCTCCGCGAGATTGCCGACCGCGTCGAGGTCGAGATCCACCTGCACCTGGTTCGAGAGCCCGACCTGCTCCGCGAACGCGCGGACGGCGGGTGCGAATCCCTGATCGCGCAGAACGACCGGCTCGATGTTGAACGAGAGGTCGCGAAGCGAGCGGATCGTCTCGCGATGCCGTTCGAGCGCCGATGCGAGCACCCGCTTCGCGTCCTCCAGGCGCTGGGACTCGATCGAGCCGATTGCCGCGTCGAGCATCAGCCCGATCCCGGACATCGACTGGACGGGGCCGTCGTGGAGGAACAGCGCGAGGCGCCGGCGCTCGTCCTGCTCGGCCGTGATCAGCTGGTCGGAGAGGCGCGCTCGCTCGGCCTCGCGCACCTTCGCCTCGACGAGCAGTCGCGCGTTCTCGGCGGCGCGGGCCGCGAAGTCGGCGAGAACGGTCGCGCGGACGACGTCTCCGCGCTCGAACGGCCGCCTGCGCGTGAGCCGGAGCGCCGCGATCTCCTCGCCGTGAACGCGGAGCGGGAACAGCACCGAACGCTCTGCCGGCTCAGTGCGCGGCTTTGCGCCGGCGGGCAGGATCTGGGCCCGCGCGTGGAAGAGCCGTTCGGCTTCGCGGCGGGTCTGCTCGAGGATCTCGGCGGCCTCGAGCGTCTGAGCGATCGTCCCCATCGACTCGACGAGGGACTCCAGGAAGCTGGCCTGGGCGACCAGCTCCCCCTCGGCGGCGCGGTGCCGCCGGCGTTCGGCGAAGAGCAGGAGGACGAACGCGAGCGCACCGGCCGAGGCGACGGCCCCGGCGAGCCCGACCCACGCCAGCCAGACAGTGCTCGTCGCCAACCCGAGCACGGCCAATACGGCCCAGGCCACGACAGCGGCAACCAGGAGAGCGGCTCTAGTCGATGATTGCTTCGCGAAGCGCAATCGCGACCGCGTGTGTACGCGTGTCCGCCTCGAGCTTCGTGAGGATGTGCCGCACGTGGCTCTTGACGGTCTCCTGGCTGATGAAGAGCCGCGAGGCGACGTCCGCGTTCGACATTCCGTCGGCCAGCAACTGGAGAATCTCCCGCTCGCGGCCGGTCAGCATGTCGTCCCGCGCGTCGCCGAGGAACGCCGGCATGAGGGCGGGGTCGACGAAGCCGTCGCCGGCGACGACCTTGTCGATCGCCTTCAGGAGCGTCTGGTGCGGCGCCTCCTTGAGGATGTAGCCCTTCGCGCCCGATTCGAGCCCGCGGCCGAGAAGGCTCCGCTCGCTGTAGGCCGTGAAGATCAGCACCGCGGTCTCAGGCACATTCTCCGTCAGGATCTTCGTGGCCTCGAGCCCGTCCATGCCGGGCATGCGCACGTCCATGATCACGACGTCGGGCTTGCGTCGCTCAGCGAGCGAGACCGCGGTCGCTCCGTCCGACGCCTCGCCGACGACCCGGATGTGCGGAGCCCGCGAAAGCGACAGCCGCAGGCCCTCGCGGACGACCTCGTGGTCGTCGACGATCAGACAGGTGATCTCCTTGCGGCCTTGCCCGTTTTCCGCCACGGCCTGCAGGATTGTATGTTGGAAACCGGCCGACGGTCAGACGGCGAGGGCGAGGTGATCGCGGCGTCATCAGTCCTGCTCGTCCGAGCCGATCACATGGTCAGGGCCAATTGCTCCGCGATCGCGGAGGGCTCAGGCTCCTGTCGAACGTGGCGGCGGTCGCGGATGCCGTACTCCTTCGCCAGCGACGCGACCTGATCCCGCACCGGTTTCGTCTGCTCCTTACCGAGGTAGGCGCGACGGCCGTAGAGCCGCTCATACCGGTCGAGCTCATCGGGCCAGTCGCGAGCGAGACTGTCGAGGAAATGCTCCCGCGTTCCGGGACGGAGAAAGAGCAGATTCGCCCAGATCCCGCAGGCCCCGGCCTCCCGCGCAGCCCGAACGACCTCCACGAGCTTGTCTGGACTATCTGAGATCCCCGGCAGGATGGGCGCCATGCCGACGGAGGCCCGGATCCCGGCGTCGACGAGGGTCTTGAGCGCCCGCAGACGCTGGCGCGGGTGAGCCGTCGACGGCTCGGTCTTCTGCCAGACAGCCTCGTCGAGCGTCGGGATCGAGAACGTGACCGAGACGTCGGCGCGCCGCGCCGCGTCGACGAGGACGTCGACGTCGCGGACGATCATCGGCCCGCGCGTGATGATGCTGAACGGCGTGTAAGCGTCGCCCAGGGCCTGGAGGCAACCCCGGGTCAGGCGGTAGCGGCCCTCGGCGGGTTGATACGGGTCGGTCGCCGCTCCGATGGCTACCGACTCGCGGTCCCACGACGCGCGGGCGAGCTCGCGGCGCAGGACCTCGACGACGTTGACCTTGACCCGAATCGAGGTGCCGTAACGGTCGTCGAAGGGGCGGTCGGCACGGCGCTCGAACGCCCGCACGTAGCAGAACGTGCAGCGGTGGACGCAGCCCATGTAGGGGTTGAGCGACCAGTCGAACCGCATCCCCTTGACCCGGTTCAGCGCGCTCTTGCAGGGCTCCTCTCGGTACTCGACGCGCATGCTCCGAGTATACGAACACACGTTCGCGAGTGCCAGCGGAACCGGTCGCTACACTCCGGCCAGACCTTGGACGACGACCCGCTCAGACGTCAGCCCGGGCCGGCCGGGGGAGTGACGTGACCCTTTCGTTGGAACTCATCGGCGTTGCAGCGCTGATCCTGCTGAACGCGTTTTTCGTGGCGGCCGAGTACGCACTCGTCACGGCGCGCCGGACGAAGATCCAGCAGCTGGCGGACGAGGGGAACCGGCGGGCGCGCGCCGTTCAGAAGATCGTCGCCGACCCGCCGCGTTTCATCGCGGCGATGCAGCTCGGCGTCACGCTCACCAGCCTGGGTATCGGTGCCCTGGGCGAGCATGCGCTTGCGCGCGCCCTCGACCCGGTAGCGGCCACCGTCGTGGCGGTCGTGGTCGCCTTCCTGATCATCACGTTCCTGCACGTCGTTGTCGGGGAGCTGGTGCCGAAGGGTGCCGCTCTGCAGTATTCGGAGCGGATCGCGCTCGGCGTCTCGGCGCCGGTGCGGGCGTTCTTCGTCCTCGCGCACCCCCTCATCTGGATCCTGCAGCGCTCCTCCGAGCTGATCCTGCGCGGGCTCGGGCTCGAGGCGCCCGGCGCCGAGCGGGAGCCCCTTTCCGAGGCCGAGCTGCGGATGCTGCTCGGACGGGCGACCGAGCATGGCGAGATCGAGCAAGAGGAGCAGGAGATGCTCTACAAGGTCTTCGACTTCGCCGACAAGGAGGCCGCGGACGTAATGGTCCCACGGCCGGACGTGGTCGCCCTCTCGATCGAGCTGCCGCCGGAGGAGTGCCTCGCCGCGGTGATCGAGTCGCCGTACACGCGCTACCCCGTCTACCGCGAGTCGCTGGACGACATCCTCGGCATCCTCCACGTGCGGGATCTCTTCTCGGCCCTCAACGACCAGGGGTTCGCGAACGTGCGCATCGAGGAGCTTTTGCGGGCCGCCTACATCGTTCCGGAGACCAAGGACCTGGCAGCGCTCCTCGGCGATTTCCGGCGCGAGAAGTTCCACCTCGCCGTGGTGGTCGACGAGTACGGGACGATGGCGGGGATCGTCACTCTCGAGGACCTCCTCGAGGAGATCGTCGGAGAGATCGAGGACGAGTTCGACCTGCCCGACGAGTCTGTCGAGCGCGTCGACGAGAACACGATCCGCATCGACGGCAGCTTCCCGATCGACGACTTCAACGAGCAGTTCGGCACCGCGATGCCGATCGAGGACTACCACTCGGTCGGCGGCTTCGTGTTCGGTCTCATCGGCCGGGCGCCCGAGAAGGGCGACGAGGTAGAGCACGACGGAATCCGCTGCCGCGTGCTGGAAGTCGAAGGCTCGCGAATCGAGAGGCTCGAGGTGCAGTTCGTCGGCCCCGTTCCCCAGACCGGGGGCGAGGCCGCGGAGGAGCGGGCCGCGGCCGAGGGCTAGCCCTGGTCACAGGCGCGTTCAGGTTCGGTTAAGTGCCAATCCGAACCGGTGGAAGGCGCGTATCGTGACGCCGTACCCGAAACCGAGGAGACCGATGACACGCATCCTCACATTGATCGCGGTCGCCGCAGTCGGACTCGCGCTCGCCGGCTCGACAGCCGCAGCGCCCGCCGCGGTCAAGCTCACCGGCACCGTCGGGCCCGGCTTCACGATCTCGCTGAAGAAGGGAACGACGAAGGTGACGAAGCTGAAGCACGGCAAGTACACGTTCGTCATCCGCGACAAGTCGAAAATCCACAACTTCGACCTCAAAGGGCCGGTCAAGAAGCGCTTCACGACCGTCTCGTTCGTCGGCACCAAGACTGTCACCCTGACGCTGAAGCCCGGCAAGTACACGTACGTGTGCGATCCGCACGCGTCGTCGATGCGCGGCACGTTCCGCGTTACCTAGGCGCTCAGCTGCAGTTCGGAGATGCGGCCGCCTTCGATCGTGAAGGCGGCCAGTTCTCCGTCTCCGAGCGAGAGGATCAGATAGGGCCGGCCCTCCCAGAGGCCGATGTTCTCGACGTCCGTCCGTGACGGCCGCGCGGGTGCCGAGACGTGCGAGTGGAAGACGGCGAGCTCGTAGCCCTCGTCCTCGAGGAACCAGATCTCCGGGTCGACGTCGAGCTCGAATCGGTACGGCGAGCCGGCACGGTTGCGGCCCCGCTCGTAGCGCTGCGCCTCACCGTCGCGAAGGACGACGACGCCGCAGGCCTCGTTCGGGGCCTCGGCGCGCGCGTGCTCGTCCAGCGCGTGTCGGACGTCCGCTCCGATCACCACCAAAGCTCGTTCTCCATCTCCCGCTCGACGGCCGCCGCCTCCGCCTCCCAGAACGGCGCCGAAAGGTACTTCCAGCCGGCGTCGGCAAGAACCGCGACGACGACGCCCTCGTCCAGCTCGCCGGCGAGGCGGCGGGCGACGTGGATCACCGCCCCGGCCGAGACGCCCGCGAAGACGCCTTCCTCGTCGAGCAGTGTGCGAACTCCTGCGACGGCCTCCGTGTTCGAGACCAGCAGCTTCCGGTCGAGCTTCGACACGTCGAGGATCGGCGGCACGTAGCCATCCTCCAGCGAGCGCAGCCCCATGACAGGATCGCCGGGCAGAGGCTCTGCCGCCGCCACCACGATGTCGGGAAACGTTTCGCGCAAGCGTGCGCCTGCGCCCATCAGCGTCCCCCCTGTTCCGAGCCCGGCGACGAGCGTGTCGACCCGGTCGAGCTCTTGGGCGATCTCGACACCGGTGCCGTCGTAGTGGGCACGGGGGTTCGCTGGGTTGCCGTACTGGAAGGGCATGAAGTAGCGCGGCTCCGCGCCGGCGAGGTCCTGAGCGACGCGAACCGCTCCGTTCGACCCCTCTGCGCCGGGCGACTCGATGATCTCGGCGCCGTAGAGCTTCAGCAGCCTTCGGCGCTCCTCCGTCACGTTCTCCGGCATCACGCAGGTAAGCGCGTAGCCGCGAAGCTTGGCGACGAGCGCGAGCGCGATGCCGGTGTTCCCGCTCGTTGGCTCGAGCAACTCGCGTCCCGGCTCGAGCTCACCGCGGCCTTCGGCGTCGTCGATCAGCGCGAGCGCGACGCGATCCTTGATCGAGCCCGTCGGGTTCTGGCCCTCCAGCTTCGCGTAGAGCCGAACGCCGTGCTTCGGGCTGAGCCGCGGAAGCTCGACGAGCGGCGTGTTGCCGACCAGGTCGAGGAGGCTAGCCACCCGCCATGGCGGGAAGCAGGATCACGGTGTCGGTCTCGGTGACCGCAGTCTCGAAGCCGTCGCGCGTGCGGATGTCCTCGCCGCCGACGTAGACGTTTGCGTGCTCGAGCTGGCCGCGAAGGCCGGGGAAGCGCGCGGTCAGGTCGTCGAGCAGGTCGCGGACGGTTTCCCCGTCGGCGAGCACCTCGCGCTCACCGCCGGTCTCGGCCCGCAAAGTCGGAGGGATGCGGACGAGACTCAAACGCGGACCGGGTTGCAGAACTCGGCGTAGTCGATGTAGTCCGTGATCGTCGGGTTTTCCCCACAGACGGGGCAGTCGGGATCGCGGCGAAGCGCGACCTCCGTGAAATTGGTTGTCAGCGCGTCGAAGAGAAGCAGGCGGCCGACGAGCGGCTCGCCGATCCCGAGCGTCAGCTTGATCGCCTCGTTCGCCTGGAGCGAGCCGATCACGCCCGGGAGCACGCCGAGGACGCCGCCCTCGGCGCAGCTCGGAGCGAGCTCCGGCGGCGGGGGCTGCGGGAACAAGCAGCGATAGCACGGCCCCTCATGCGGTTTGAAGACCGTGGCCTGGCCCTCGAAGCGGAAGATCGAGCCGTGGACCAGCGGGATGTCGTGGAAGACCGCCGCGTCGTTGACCAGATAGCGGGTCGGGAAGTTGTCGGCGCCGTCGACGACCACGTCCCAGCCGTCGGCGAGAACCCGTTCGATGTTCTCGGAGGTGAGCTGCTCGCGGTACGTCTTGACCTCGACGTCGGGGTTGAGGTCCCGCAGCGTCCGCGCAGCGGACTCGACTTTCGGCTCCCCGAGGGAGGCCGTCGAGTGCAGGACCTGACGCTGCAAGTTCGTCTCGTCGACCACGTCGGCGTCGATGATTCCGATCGTGCCGACTCCGGCGGCGGCAAGGTAGAGCGCTGCGGGTGACCCGAGTCCGCCCGCGCCGATCAGCAGCACGCGCGACTGAAGCAGCTTGAGCTGGCCCTCCTCGCCCACCTCGGGGATGAGCAGGTGGCGGCTGTACCGAGTGCGCTGAGCGGGCTCGAGCGATCCCGCCGGAACCTCGAGCGGGTAGCCGTGGCGCTTCCAGTCGTTGATCCCGCCGGCGAGCGAGACGACGTCGGCGTAGCCGAGCTCCTCGAGGCTCCTCGCCGCGAACGCGGAGCGGCTCCCAGAGGCGCAGTACGCGACGATCGGCCGGCCTCGGTCCGGGACCGCCTGCTCGACGCGCGACTCGAGCCAGCCGCGGGGGATGTGCAGCGCGCCGGGGATGTGGCCCTCGTCCCACTCCGTGCGCTCACGCACATCGAGGAAGAGCGGCGCGTCGCGGTTACCGTGCAGCTCGCGCGCGCGCTCGGCGTCGATCTCGTCGATCTGGCTCTTCGTCTCCTGGAGAAACTCGCGGTACGACGTCATTGCTATCCAATTTATAGCGATAGGGACACGGCTATCGTCGTCGGGGTGACTGCACGCGGGCGGACGTACGTCGCGGTGGCGATCGCGGCGCTGGTCGCCGCGGGCCTCGTCGTCGCGACGGTCGCGTTTACGCGCACGAGCACTGAGGGTGGCGGGTCGATGCGGGCGGCCTCGAGACCTGCGCCGAGTCTCGTGCTGGACCTCGGCGTGAGGACTGACCCGGAGGCGGTCGCCCTGCGCCGCGCCAACCGCCTCTATTCCGCCGGCCGCCGACGCCAGGCCGGGCGGATCCTCGCCAGATACGACTCCGTGGAGGCCGCCGTGGGGTCGGCGCTGGCGGCCTGGCCCAGGGGCAGCGT
>JBKPOY010000026.1:0-126961 GCA_046733295.1 Actinomycetota bacterium
TCGAGGTTGCGGCCCTCGTCGATCGCGAGGAACCCGAGCATGTGGTCGAAGGAGCGGTTCTCCATCATCAGGACGACGATGTGGTCGACCTTCTCGGTCAGGTTGCGAAGCGCCGCGTCGGCGGGGACCACGCACGGGCCGGATGCGGTACCGGCCATCGCTACTCGGCCGCCTCGACGACAGCGTCCGCTTCGATCTCGACCCGCCAGCGCGGGTCGAGGAGACCCGAGACGAGGAGCATCGCGCTCGCCGGGCGCGCCGTCCCGAAGACCTCGCCGTGGGCGCGCCCGACCTCCTGCCAGTCGTCGGCGGAGGTCAGGAAGATGCGCGTGCGGACGACGTCCGAGGGCCGGGCGCCGAGCCTGCCGAGCGCGGCGACAATCACCTCGAGGCACCGCTTCGCCTGGCCGTACGCATCAGACGGCGGCTCCTCGTCGCCGGGCATGATCGGTGCCGTCCCGGCGACGTAGATGTGCGGACCAATGCGGACGGCGCGCGAATAGCCGACCGACGCGGCGAACGGCGACTCGGCTTCGATGAACCGTTTTTCCACGCCTACCGAGGGGTCGGCTCGTCGGCCTCCTGTGACTCCGCCTCCGGCTGGTCCGCGGGCTCGGGCGCGGCTTCCTTGCCGGCCTTCCTCATCCGGGCCTGCTCCGCCTTGTCGTCGAGAAACTTCGCAAGGCTCCTCGCGTCCCTGGCGATCGCCTCCATCACGTTCGGCGCTTCGCGCTCGAGGTCGTCTCGAACCTCGCCGAGCCACTGAGTAAGGCGCGCGCGCCTGTCGCCTCCCGAGCCGGCCATGGCCAGAGGGTAACGAGCCTGAACGCTCCGGCGCGACGAGGTCCGGTGGAGCGAGACCCCCGGACTCGCGATTAACTGCCGGGCATGACCGCGGTCTTCGTCCACGGCGTTCCCGAGACGAGCAGGATCTGGGACCCCCTGCGCCGCGCGATCGACAGGCATTCCGTCGCGCTCGCGCTGCCCGGCTTCGGAAACGAGCGCCCGGATGGCTTCGGTGCAACGAAGGACGAGTACGCCGACTGGCTCGCGGAGTCGCTCCGGGAGCTCGGCGGCCCAATCGATCTCGTGGGCCACGACTGGGGCGCTTTGCTCACGCTGCGGGTCGCGACCGCGTACGACGTGCCGCTGCGAAGCTGGGCCGTCGACGTGCCCGACATCTACCACCCGGACTTCGTCTGGCACGAGACGGCGCAGATCTGGCAGACGCCCGGAGCGGGCGAGGAGCGGATGCGCACGCTGCAGGCGGAGGACGGCTTCGCCGCGCGGCTCGAGGGCGCCGGCGTCCCGAGGGAACTGGCCGAGGCGATCGCCTCGGAGCACGACGCGACGATGAGCCGCTGCATCCTCGACCTCTATCGCTCCGCGATGCCGAACGTGGCCGCCGACTGGGGCGCGGAAGCCGAGCGGCCGACCGCGGCACCCGGGCTCGTCCTGCTGCTGCCCGACCCACCCGAGGTCGAAGCGCGGTCGCTCGAGACCGCGCGGCGCCTCGGGGCGCGAACCGCGCGCCTCGAGGCCGACCACTGCTGGATGGCCGAGGCGCCGGAGGCGAGCGCCACGGTCCTGCACGCTTTCTGGTCCTTGCTCGCCTGAACGTCAGCTCGCCCATCTGCGCCGCGCCCAGCGGATGAGCTCGACGAGCCCGGTGACGGCGAGCGCGATCCCGAATGCGAGCAGGAGCCCCTTCCACGGATCGCGCTCGAAGGCCTTGCCGCCGAAGTAGCCGAGCAACGCGGCGTAGGACGCCCAGATGAAGCCGGCCGCCACGTCGAACACGATGAAGCGGCGCCACGGCATCTCGAGCCAGCCCGAGGAGAAGGAGACGATCGTGCGCCCGCCGGGAATGAACCGTCCGACGATGATCAGAAGGCCTCCGCGCTCGCTCACCTGCCGCTCGGCCCACCTTGCCCGTTCGCGACCCTTGCCCTCGGAGAAGAAGCGGCGCTTCAGCGGCTCTTCGAAGTAGCGGCCGAGCAGGTAGGCCGTGTTGTCGCCGGCGATCGCGCCCAGGGCGCCGGCGAGGATCAGGAGCGACAGGTGCATGTCGCCCGAGCTCGCGAGAACGCCGCCCGTGATCACGGCCGTCTCGCTCGGCACGATCGGCACCAGCACGTCCGTGT
Organism: Actinomycetota bacterium; assembly: GCA_046733295.1. GTDB lineage: Bacteria > Actinomycetota > Thermoleophilia > Gaiellales > Gaiellaceae > 13-2-20CM-68-14. The sequence goes on from JBKPOY010000026.1 coordinate 2,145, forward strand.
ACGCCAACGCGAAGACGACCGAGTAGGACCACCACGCGCCCGAGACGTAGTTCGCCAGCTCGTTCAGCATCGCCGCATCGTTCCCGAAACCCGGGGCGCGAGGTGGAATTACCCTGACGTCGGCCATGACACGAACGGTCACGATCGAGCAGGCGCGGCGTATCGCCGTGCGCGCCCAGCTCCTCGACGGTTCCGCTCGCGGCGTTCTCGCCACCGTGCGGACGCTCGGCTTCCTGCAGCTCGACCCGATCGCCGCGGTCGCCCCGCCTCAGCAGCTCGTTCTGTGGAGCCGCCTCGGGCCGTTCGACACCGCCGAGCTCGACCGCCTCCTCTGGCGGGAGCGGAAGCTCTTCGAGTGGAACGCGTTCGTCTACCCGATCGAGACCCTGCCGCTGATCCAGGCGCGCATGCGGCGTGAGCGCCGCGCGCCCGTCACCAACTCCTGGGATCGCCGCAGGCGTGAATTTTTGAAGCAGAACCAGAGCTTTCGACGCTACGTGCTCCGCGAGCTCGAGGCCCGCGGGCCGCTTCTCTCCCGTGAGCTCGAGGATCGCTCGCGCGAGAAGCGTCGCGGCCGTCACCGCTGGTTCGGCAACCGACGCGTCGGCCAGATGCTCGAGCTCCTGCACGTACGCGGCGAATTGGCGGTCGTCGGGAGGCGTAACGGCCAGCGCCTCTGGGATCTGGCCGAACGGTGGTATCCGGACGCGGAGGTCGTGCCGCTCCGCGACGCCGAACGCCGCCTGCAGGAGCAGCGCTTCCGTGCGCTCGGCGTGCGCCTCGAGAAGGGCGAGTGGCGCGCGCATCCGGATGCGGACGATTCGCCCGTTCCAGACCGGGTGACCCTCCTCTCGCCGTTCGATCGACTCGTGCACGACCGCGCCCGCGCGGAGGCGCTTTTCGACTTCCGCTACCGGCTGGAGATGTACGTCCCTTCGGCGAAGCGGGAGTACGGCTACTACGTCCTGCCGATCCTCGTCGGCGACCGGCTGGTCGGCCGTGTCGAGCCTCGCTTCAACCGGAAGACCGGAGAGCTCGAGGTGCTGGGAGCCTGGGGCGAGACCTCGCGCCTGGACGAGGCGCTGACGGAATTGGCGACGTTTCTCGGCGCCAAGAGGGTCTGAGAAAACGAAACGAGCGCCCGAGGCGCTCGCTTCGTTCGCCGAGCCGATCTCGCTTTCGTCCACCGTCCCCATTGACCTTCGGCTTCCGCCTACGGCCCTCAGGCTCGGCTTCGACCTACTCGCGCTCCGTGCTCGGCGCCCGAGGGAATCTAGGGATCGGCCGACGGCGGCACAAGGGTCCGAAAAACGAAAAGGCCGCAATTTGGGCGCTCGGATTTTTTGGACGCGGCTCGGAGCGTCCGAGCTCACTCTTAGCGAGTTCTTAGGCGGCTCTTATCGCGCGTTCAAGGACGAGTGCTTCGGTTGGCCTATCCGTCCGAAAGGAGCACCGATGAAGAACGTAAAGCGCAAGGTCGTCGTCGGAGCGGCTGCCGGCCTCGCCGTCGCAGGCGGCGGCGCCGCGATCGCGGCAACGCAGTTCGGTTCACCGAAGGAGGAGAGCCAGGCGGTCGTCAACGACGCCGCGAAGCAGCTCGGCGTCACGCCGAGCGAGCTGTCGGCGGCCCTGAAGAAGGCGTTGGAGAACCGGGTCGACGCCGCGGTCGCCGCCGGGCGCTTGACGAAGGAGCAGGGCGCCGAGCTGAAGAAGCGGATCGAGGCCGACGACCTGCCGCTGATCGGTGGCCCCGGCTTTGCCGGCCCCGGCCACCTGCGAGGGATCGGCCACTTCGGCCCTTCGGGCAATCTCGCTGCCGCGGCCGATTACCTCGGGCTCACGGAGGCCCAGCTCGAGAAGCAGCTGAACACGGGCAAGACGCTGGCCGAGGTGGCGAAGGCGCGTGACAAGTCGGTCGACGGCCTCGTCTCGGCGCTGTACGACGCGGAGAAGAAGAAGCTCGACGCGGCCGTCGCGGCGGGGCGCCTGACCAAGGCGCAGGAGGACAGCATCCTCGCCGGCCTGAAGTCACGGCTTTCGGACTTCGTCAAGCACGCTCAGCTCCGGCTCGACCGCGACGGCCCACGGGGCGGGTTCGGCCCGCGCGGGTTCGGGTTCCGCTTCCACGGCCCGCCGCCGAGCGCACCGCTCGGAGACCCCGGGGTCACCTAGAACTTCTGGAGCAAGCCGACACCCGCGATCACGAGGAGCGCCCCGAGCACGCGGACGACGGAGATCCGGTGCACGGGCACGCTCAGCAGGCCGTAATGATCGAGAACGAGCGCAGTCACCATCTGGCCGGCGACGATGAGCCCCACGGTTGTGGCGGCGCCGATCCGCGGCAGGAGGATGATGGACAGCAGCACGTAGGTCGCCCCCAGCGCGCCTCCCGTCCAGACCCACCAGGGGGCGTCGGCGAGTCGCGTCCCGCGCGGCAGCGGCTGTCGCGAGACCACGAACGCGACCAGCAGGCAGAGCGTTCCGACGACGAACGAGATCGCCGCCGCCATCACGGGGCCGCCGACCGCGTTTCGCAGCTGCGCGTTGATGCTGAACTGGATGGGCAGGGCCGCGCCGGCCAGCAGCGCGAGCGGTAGCAGGAACGCGGCCATCGGCCGCGAGCGTACTACCGCACGCGCAGGGTGATGCCGGCCGACTGGAAGCCGGATTTCTTCGCGGTGAAGAGGACCCGGCCCCGCTTGGAGGGCTTCAGGTTGAAGCGTGCGACGCCCCACAGGCTCGTGCTGACTGTCCGCGGCCTGACGCCGGCCCCGGTGACCCTGACCTTGACGCCCTTCATGTACATGCCCTGGCCGTTTTTGACCGTGACGCTGACCTTCGACCGGCGGCGCTTCCGCAGCTTGCCCTTGACGGAGACCTTCATCCGCGGGAGCAGGCTGAGCGGCTGTGCCGGCGAGTAGTCGCCGACGTTGTCGTCACCGTCGACGCCCGCGACGCGCCAGTAGAGCTGATTGCCGCTCAGGTAGGCGACGTCCGTGAGCTTCGGAGCGTAGGCGGTGTTGTCGGTGTCGACGTCCTCGATGCTCGTCGCGAAGTCGGGCCGGCCCGAGATCTGCAGCCGGTACTTCTTGACGCCGAGCTTCGGGTTCCAGGACAGGAGCACTTGGTCCGGCTTGGCGTCGGTTACGAGGCCGCCCGGCTCGCCGATCGTGCGCGTGTAGGCCTGCGTCGCTGACCAGGGGCCCGGTGTCGTGCCGAAACCCTGCTTCGCGAAGACCGCGCGGACGCGCCAGTGGAAGATGCCCGTACCCGTCATCCTCTGGAAGGAGACGGCAGGCATCCGGAAGCCCGTGAAGGTCTGCGTTTCTCCGCTCGGCTTGTCGATCGAGAGGTCGTAGCCGACCGCTCCTTCGACCGAGCCCCAGGCCCAGACCGGCAGGTACTCGCCGCTCGTGGGATTGGACCCGCTCGGCACCGGGGCGGCGAGCTTCTTCTGGAAGATCCCCACAGTCGACCACGTCAGGCCGACGCCGTTCTCGTCGTCCGCACGAACGCGCCAGTACAGCAGCGTGTCGGCCGGATACGTGGTGTTCGTCGTGTACGCCGTCGAGTCGGTGGTGATGTCGTCGATCGGGTTGCCGAAGCTCGGATCCTGGGCGACCTGGAAGCGGTAGCGCCGCGCCCCCTCGGTGGGGGTCCACCGGAAGGACGGCTGGTTGTAGAACAGCGTCCCGGCCGCGGGTGCGAGCCTCGCCGGGGGCGTCGACTGCTTCTGGAAGCTTTGGGCCGCCGCGAGGAGCGGGTTACCGACCGCGCCGGTACCCGACGGATCGGTGGCGGGGAGAACGGCCCAGTAGTAGAGCGTCGTCTCGTCCGGATATGTCCGCGGCCCGAAGCCGGTCCGCGGCGCGTACGCGGGCACCTTCGTGAACGCATAGTCGACGAGGTTCGAGAACGACGGATCCTTCGCGACGAGCACGTAGTAGCTCTGCTTGCCCGCGAGCGGTTTCCAAGCGAAGTACGGGACGCGGCCGGTCATCGTGCCGGTCGCCGTCTGCGTGTAGTCGCCGGAACCGAGGTAGTTCGCGGTGCACGACGGGCTGCAGGCACCGCCTGCGGGGTAGCTGGTGAACTGGAACGCCCAGCCCAGTCCGTTCGGATCGAGGTACGTGTAGTCGCCGTAGACGTCGTCGAATCCCGCGCGGTCGCTCCTCGCCCGCACCCGGGCGCAGTATTGGCCTGCGACGAGCGACGGGAAGTCGTTCGAGACGTCGAGCGGATCGGAGTACGGCTTCGAGGCGAACCAGTTGTCGCCGAGCGGCGTCCAGGCGTTCACGGCCGTGTTGTTGCGCCAGTGGTGCGACGTCGAGGCCCAGTCGCAGAACGAGCCGTTGTACGGCGTCACGTCGACCTCGTAGCTCGAGGCGCCCGGCACCCAGTCCCACGTCAGCATCGGCACCTGCGTCTGGTAGCCCGGCGTGCCCGCGTCGACGTCCGTGCCTGGATCGTTGAGGTTGTCGCGCAGGCGCAGGTTCTTGATCGCCGGGGCGATCGTCGGCGGCACCTTGTCGAAGGTCTTCGTGAAGGAGGGCCCGACATTCCAGACGCCGGTGTTCCCGTCCGGATCGACCGCGCGGACGCGCCAGTAGTACGTGTTGTCCTTGAAGACCGTGGTCGGCGAGTACGAGGTGGCGATCGTCGGGTTGTCGCAGCAGACCTTCGAGCCCGGCGCGAAGTCGGACGACGAGTTGATCTCGAGTTGGTACTTCGCAGCTCCCGCGACCGGGTCCCAGTAGAACTGCGGGTCGTAGACTTCCGACGCCGCGTTCAGGTCGACGACGTGCGGGACCGTCGTCGAGGGCCAGAGCCAGTTGAACGAGGCGACCGGCGAGGCGACGCCGCGGTTGCCCTCGGCGTCGACCGGGATCACGTTCCAGAAGTACGAGCCGGTCGGCAGCGCTGCGGAGATCGCGAGCGTGTTCGCCTGGATTTTCGGGATCCCGTTCGGATCGTTCTCGTCATGGAAGACGAGCGAGCCGAGCGACGGATCGCTCGCGACGGAGACGAGGTAGTTCGCCGCCCCGGGGACGGGCGTCCAGCCGAGCTTGAGCGAATCGGTGCCGAAGGAGAGATTCGCGCCCGCGGCCGGCGACTGCAGGGCTGTGGCGGCCGTCCAGGACTTGCGGAAGAGGCGGCCGGGCGACCAGACCGACACGGAGCCGTCGGCGCCGACCGACCGCACACGCCAATAGTACGTCCCGTTCGGGAACGTCTTCAGCACCGTCGCGCGGGTGTTGCTCGTCGCGAAGCTGTCGGCGCCCTTGCCGAGCACGGGCGAGTTGAAGCCGGCGTCTGCGGAGAGCTGAAACTCGTAGTGGTCGACCGACGACACGGGCGACCAAGCGAAAGAGGGAACGAACTGGACGACTGCGCCGGCGGCCGGCGACAGAAGCGTCGGTGTCGGAAGCGGACTGTTCGGAACCGCCTGGGCCGGCGAGGCCGTGGCCAGAACGAACGCGGCGGCGAGGAGCGTCGAGAGGATCGAGAGCTTTGCGGCCATAGGCTGTGTGACGCCGGCCGCGAGGCGTCGAATCTCCTTTCTAAGTCGTCCCGTTCGAGGTCAGCATCGGGATACGGCGGCGAGTGGCTATCCCTCGGTCGAGGGGATCCGGGCACGGTTTACGCTTGGTCCATGCGGACGTTGGCCTGGTCGGCCTACTCGGACCCCGAGGTTGCAGCGCGCGAGCGCGAGCGAATCTTCAGCTCGGCCTGGCAGTACGTCGGCCACCTCGGCCGGCTCGCACAGCCGGGCTACTTCGCGAGCAGGGTGGGGACTTTTCCGGTGGTCGTGACGCGCGACCGCGACGGCGAGCTCCGCGGTTTCCTCAACGTCTGCCGCCACCGCGGCTCGATCGTCGCCGAAGGAGAAGGCGGGCGCGCGACGCTGCAGTGCCCCTACCACGCCTGGACGTACGGGCTCGACGGCGCGCTGATGGCCGCCCCGCGAGCCGAGCGCGAAGGCCTCGACGGCGACGTCTCGCTTCTGCCCGTCCAGGTCGGAACCTGGGGGCCGTTCGTGTTCGCGAACCCTGACCGCGACGCGTCGCCGCTCGAGCAGACGCTCGGCGCTCTGCCCGGGCTCGTGGCCGACGCGGGCCTCGAGGTGGGCACGCTCGAATTCCGGCGGCGCGGCGAGTCCGCCGTCGCGGCGAACTGGAAGATCGTCTCGGAGAACTTTCTCGAGTGCTACCACTGCTCGGTCGCGCATCCGGGCTTCAGCGGGCTCGTGGACGTCTCACCCGATGCGTACCGGCTGGAGCCGGGGGAGGGCTTCTCGAGCCAGTTCGGGCCCCTGCGCGAGAACGGCAAGGGGCTCGACACCTCCGGCGAGGTGACGCGCAGCCAGTTCCACTTCCTCTGGCCGAACACGATGATCAACATCTTCCCCGGCCGGCCGAACCTCTCGATCGGACCGGTGCTGCCGGCGGGGCCGGAGCGAAGCGAGCGCTTCCTCGACTACTTCTTCGCCCCGGAGGTCGACGACGGCTGGGTCGAGGAGCTGCTTGAGTTCGACGCCCAGGTCGGGCGCGAGGACGTGAAGCTCGTCGAGAACGTTCAGCGCGGCGTGGGAACCGGGTTGATCGACCGCGGCCGGCTGCTGCCCGAGAGCGAGCGGCTCATCGCCGACTTCCAACAGCGGGTGCGCGCCGCGCTCGATTAGGAGGTGTCAGAGCCGGTCGCGGCGGGGCGGCCGCTGTGTCCGGCGGCGATGGCGGGCCTCCTTTCGCACTCGCTGGCCGTACTCCGACCGTGCTCGCGCGTCGACGCGGCGCTCGAGCCGCTCGAGCTCACGCTGGAGCTTGAGCCAGCTGTCGTAGCGCTCCCGGCTGAGGGCGCCGCTCGCGAGCGCTTCCCGGATGGCGCAATCGGGCTCGCCCTTGTGGCTGCAGTCGGAGAACCTGCAGCGGGCAGCCAGCGAGCCGACGTCCTCGAACGTCGTCTCGAGGCCTGCGCCGACGTTCCAGAGCTGCAGCTCGCGCAGCCCGGGCGTGTCGAGCACGATGCCGCCGCCGGGAAGCCGGATCAGCTCTCGGTGCCGGGTCGTGTGCCGGCCCCGCCCGTCCGCGCCGATCTCGGCCGTCGGCATCACGGCTCCGCCGGCGAGCTGGTTGAGGATCGTCGACTTCCCGACGCCCGACGAGCCGAGCAGGGCCACCGTCCGGTTGCCGTCCAGATACGGGCGGAGTGCCTCGACGCCCTCGCCGCTGAGGCCGTTGACCGGATGGATCGGGACGCCGAAGGCGACCGCCTCCACCTCGAGCACCGCGCTCGCGACGTCGTCGCAGAGATCGACCTTCGTCAGCACGATCGCCGGCTGGGCGCCGCTCTCCCAGGCCGTTGCGAGGTACCGCTCGAGCCGCCGCGGCTTGAAGTCGACGGGGGTGAGGGCGGTCGTCACCAGAACGGTGTCCGCGTTCGCGGCGAGGACCTGCTCCTTCGCGGCGAGCCACGGCTCCTTGCGCGAAAAGACCGTCCGCCGCTCGAGCACCTCCACGATCGTCGACCGGTCGCGAACAGCGACCCAGTCGCCGACCGCGGGCCAGACGTCGGCATGGCGAAGCCGGCCCGCGAGCTCGGCGCGGAGCTCGCCGTCGGAACCCTGAAGCACATAGGCGCTGCGATGCTCCACCGCGACGCGTGCGGGCACGAGGCCCTGCTCGCGGTGGGGTTCGAACTCGATGTCGCGCTCCGGCGTCCAGCCGAAGCGCACGAGATTGCTCTCGCTCAACTGTTGCCTCCTTGTCGCTATGGGCCGTCGCGGACCGCGGAGCGGCCCGCCCTGTACAGGTCAGCCGGCCCGAACGGCGCTACGAGCTAGAGGCGCGTGTCGCGACCGGCGGAGACGAACAGATCTGACTGCATGAAGCACCTCCTCGGTCGCGGGCGAACGAGACAAGCGTAGGGCGGCCTGCCGACGGCGTCAAACCGAAGCCAAGTAACAGTCTGTTACTTGGCTCCCGGCGGGCGCAGGACTGCGAACTCGTCCGTGATCTCCAGGCGGCGCTTTCTGAAGCGGAAGAGCGCGGCCGGCCGGCCGCCGCCGGGGCCGGGCTCGCGGAGACCGCCCGTCCGTTCGATCACGCCCCTGCGGAGGAGGACGCGCTGGAGGTTCGTTGCCGCCACGTCGTGGCCGAGCGCCGCCGCATAGATGTCGCGCAGCTCCGAGATCGTGAACCTCGGCGGCGCGAGCGCAAAGCCGACGTTCGTGTACGAGAGCTTGGCCCGTAGGCGCTCGCGCGCCGCGAGCGCGATCTCGCGGTGGTCGAAGGCGAGCGAGGGCAGCCGCGACACGGAGTGCCACGCCGTGTCCGACGGCAAAGCCGGGTCGACGTCGGTCGGGACGAGCCCGACGTAGGCCGTCGCGATCTGCCACTCGGACGGGTGCCGCTCGGGATCGCTGAGCGTCGCGAGCTGCTCTAGATGCGCGACCTCGCGAACGTCGACCTTGGCCGCGAGATGCCGGCGGATCGACTGCTCGAGCGTCTCGTCCGCCTCCAGGTAGCCGCCCGGGAGTGACCACGCGCCCAGAAAGGGTTGTCGCGCCCGTTCCCACAGCAGTGCTTGCAGGCGGCCATCGCGGATCTGAAGGACAACCGCGAGGGCAGCATGGGTCGGGGTGGTAAACTTGGCCACGAGTTTTAGACTCTCAGTCGAAAACCTTAGCGAACCAAGGACGCGAATGACGGTCATCGAGGCCCAGCCGGTCGAGCCCAGACTCCACCGCGAGGTCGAGGAAGTGCTGCGCGATGGCGGCTTTTCGGCGTTCCACCGCAAGGCCGTCCTGGTGACGGGCGCGGCGTGGACGTTCGTCGCGATGGAGATCCTCCTCGTCGGCTTCGTCCAGTCGACGTTCGCTGCGCAGTGGAACCTCGACGGCACCTGGCAGGGCCTGATCAACAGCGCGGCGCTGGCCGGCTCGCTTGTCGGCAGCCTCGTCCTCGGACGGCTCGCCGACCGCATCGGCCGCCGGACGATCTTCCAGTACGCGATCCTCTGGTACGCCGTCTTCACGGCCGTGACCGCGCTCTCGTGGGGGCCGTGGTCGGTCATGACCTTCCGCTTCCTCGCAGGCATCGGGCTCGGCGGGATGCTCGTTGTCGACCCATCCATGCTCGCCGAGTACCTGCCGCCGCAGCGTCGGGGGCGGATGCTCGTCTTCCTCGACCTCTGGTGGCCGGTCGGGCTGCTGCTGGCGACCGGCCTCTCGTGGGTCTTCATCGGCCATTCGATCGGGGGCGAAAACTCGTGGCGGTGGCTCTTCCTGACGGCGTCGTTCCCGGCGTTCATGACCTTCGTCGTCCGGAGGACGCTCCCCGAGAGCCCGTACTTCCTCGCGCGCAAGGGGCGGCGGGACGAAGCGGCGACGGTTCTCACCGAGATCACCGGGCACCCTGTGTCCCCCGAGCAGCTCGCCACGCCTGCGGAGCGGCCGCGGTCGGCGCTGCGCGAGCTCTTCTCGCGGGCGCTCGGGCGGACGGACGCCGTGATGATCGGCGTCTGGGTCGCGCTCAACATCTCCTACTACGGCCTGTTCCTCTGGCTCCCGTTCGTCCTGAACGGCGACAAGTTCTCGATCGACATCTACCTGCTGCTGGCGCTCTCCGCCCTCTCGCAGTTTCCCGGCTACGCGGCCGCGATCTGGCTGGTCGAGCGGATCGGCCGCAAGCCCACCCTCACCGGATTTCTGTTGCTGGGCGGCGTCAGCGGCTATGCGTTCGCGGCAGCAGACTCGGCGACGGTCTACGTGATCTCCCTGTTCTTCGTCGGCTTCTTCAACCTCGGCGCGTGGGGCGCGCTCTACCCGTACACCTCGGAGAGCTTTCCCACGCGCGTTCGGGCGTCCGCCTTCGGGATGCTGGAGGGCGTGGGGAAGGCCGCGGCGATCGCGGGGCCGTACATCTTCGGAAATCTCAAGGACGCGACCGGCGGCACGTTCTGGCCGCTGACGTTCGTCGCGCTTGTCATGGCCGCCGGCGGGATCGTCGTGGGCGCGTTAGGCAGGGAGACGCGCGGGCGCCCCCTTAGCTAGGGCCAGAGCCGGCTGCCCGGCCGCAGGTCGAACCCGCCGCCGTCGTGACACTCCGGTGAGGTGTACTCAGCCGGCATCTCGGGCGGCAGCTCGGCGAATGCGAACGCCGCGAGCTGGCGCGCCTGCTGGGCGGTCGCGCCGAGGCGCCGCGCGACGAAGTCCACGGCCTGCAGCGCGTAGCACTCCGTCCGCGCCTCGTTCCGGATGCCGGCCAGGTGGTAGGACTCGTGCGCGAGTGCGTTCAGCGACCACGCCGTCTCGATCGCCGAGCCGTCGCACGGAAGCAGGCAGTCGACCCCGGTCTTCGTCAGCTGCGAGTAGCGGTGGAGGCGCTCGCAGATTCCCTCCATCAGGATCGTCTCGGCCGCCGGCTTTCCGTTGACGAACATCGTCCGCCCAGACTGACCGTCGACCCCGACGATCTCGCCCGTCACGCCCTCGCAGCGGACGTCAACGTGACGGCGGGCGAGCTCGCCGGCGATCGTGCTGAGGCGCAGGTCGGCCGGCTTCGCCTCGGCCGGCGCCGCCGCACGATTCAGGGCGATCGCGAGCAGCGCGAGCAGGAACAACAGCAAGGCCGCGACCGCGCGCATGCCCTGGTTGTCGGCAGATCGGCGGTCGTCTCTTAGTCGCCGGCGACGGCCGCTGGCGGGAAATGCTCCCGCGTTCGGGGACGCAGGAAGAGCAGATTCGCCCAGATCCCGCAGGCCCCGGCCTCCCGCGCAGCCCGACCGACCTCCACGAGCTTGTCTGGACTTCTGAGATCCCGGCAGGATGAGAGCTGATCGCCTACTCGACTAAGTTCAGGCAACGATGCTCACGAAGATCTGGCACCGCTTGCGCGGGTCTGTCTCGGACGAGCATGCGCCTGTGGACCAGGAACAGGTCCGCCGTGAGCTGCAGGCTTCCGCGGCAGCTCCCGAGCTCGAGCCGCTCGCTGCCGCCCGCGGAGACAGGCTCGCCCACGCGCGCGGCGCGTTCATCGAGACAGATCGGCTGGCTTTGCCGGGGAGGCTGATCTCCGGCCTGGAGATGATCGGGCTGACCCTCGAGTTCGCGGGGCGCTCGCCCTTACACCTCAAGGGTCACGGGCACGGGGAAGGGCTTACTCCATGTGCCGCCGAGGACATTTACTGGGAGGGCGTCGAAACCAGGAACCTGAACGAGCTCGAGCCGTTCGCCGGCGTCGTCGGCACGTGGCTCCGGCAGCTGACCCTGCTGTCGCACCAGGGTCACCCTTTCCACGTCGGCATCCGCCTTCAGTTCGAAGGCGGCGAGCTCGTGTTTCTCAACCTCTGGGATGAGATCGAGACCTACGACGGGCTCGTGCCTGAGGTCTTGGAGCCTCAAAACGAGCCGGGTCGCCTGTACGACCGCGTGTACGAGTACCCCTACGACAGCGAGCGTTGAGCTATACGGCCAGGGCTAGCTGTTCCGCGATCACCGGCGGCTCGGTTGGACTTGCAGGAACCCGTAAGGGCCTGTTCCTGCTTCGCGGCGACGGGAAACGCTGCAAGGATCAGGGTGTCCACGGCCGGGAAGAAGCTAACGGCTCGGCGCGTTTCCGTCCGAGCAAGCGCAAGAAGGAGGGCCCATGGCTGATCTGACCGAGAAGGAGCGGCGGTTCATCGCCGAGAATCCGTTTGTCGCCACTGCCACCACCCTGCGCGAGGACGGCTCGCCGCACAACACGATCGTCTGGATCGACGTGGAGGACGGGGTCGTCACGTTCAACACCGCGGCCGGGCGGGCCAAGGAGCGCCATCTGCGCAAGGATCCCCGGGTCGCCGTGACGATCGTCGACCCCGAGAACACGTACCAGTGGGTGTCGGTGAGCGGGTCGGCGGAGATGACGACCGAGGGCGCCGACCGGCAGATCGACAAGCTCGCCAAAAAGTACCTCGGCGAGGACGAGTATCCGTGGCGCTCACCGGACCAACAGCGCATAAGCGTGAAGATCCGCCCTGAGAAGGTGGATGCATACGGGTTCGACGACTAGCGCGTGAAGATCCTGCTCTGCGACGTCGGGCCGCGCGACGGGCTTCAGAACGAGCCCGAGATGCTGTCTCCGGCGGTGCGAGCCGAGCTCGTCGACCGGCTCGCCGGGGCGGGTCTGCAGCGCATCGAGGCGGTGAGCTTCGTCCGAGACGACCGCGTGCCGCAGATGGCGGGCGCGGAGGAGGTCGCCGCGGCGATCGAACGCCGTGACGGCGTCGAGTACGCCGGGCTCGTGCTGAACGAGCAAGGGTTCGAGCGCCTCCGCGCGACCGGGCTGGATCGGGTCAACGTCACGCTCGGCGCGACGGAGACGTTCAACCGGCGGAACGGCAACGCGTCGCTCGGCGAGGCGCGGGAGCGCGTGCAGCGGATTCTCGCCGTCGCCGACCGGCCGACCACGGCGACGATCAGCGTCGCTTTCGGCTGTCCGTTCGAGGGCGAGGTCGATCCGGGGGCGGTCGCCGAGCTCGCGGGCAGCCTCGATGCCGACGAGCTCGTTCTCGCGGACACGATCGGCGTGGCGACGCCGGGGAGAGTGAGCTCGCTCACCGAGCGCGTTGCCCGGCTCGGGAAGCCCACCGGCTTCCACGGGCACAACACCCGGAACACGGGCTACGCCAACGCGCTGGCCGCCGTGGAGGCAGGCGCGAACCTGCTCGATGCGTCGATCGGAGGCCTCGGCGGTTGCCCGTACGCTCCCCGTGCGACCGGCAACGTGGCCACCGAGGATCTCGCGTACCTGCTCGCGGGCGAGAAGATCGAGACCGGTGTCGACCTCGAGCGCCTGATGCAGATCTCGGCCTGGCTCGAGGGCGTCTTGGGACGCCGGCTCGAGGGACAGCTCTACCGCGCCGGCCCGTTTCCGAGCAGGACGACCCCGGCGTTGGAGAGCTCGGCGACCTCGCCGTCCGCGTAGCCCGCCTCCGCGAGGATCTCGGCGGAGTGCTCGCCGAGGTGCGGCGGCGCCCTTCGGTGGTGGAGCCTTTCGCCGTCAAGCGAGAGCGGCGGGGAGACGAGTGCCTCCCGGTCCACCTGCTCGATCAGGCCGAGCGCCCGCGTCTGTTCGTGTGTCGCGACCGCGGCGACGTCGTTGACCGGTCCCGCCGGAACGCTTGCAGCGGCGAGCCGATCGACCCAGACGGCGCTCGGCTCCTCGCGCAGACGGTGCTCGAGGACGGCGTGGAGCTCGTCGCGGTGCGCGACGCGGGCGGGGTTCGACGCGAAGCGCTCGTCCTGTTCCAGCTCGGGCAGTCCCAGTGCCTTGCACAGGCGGGCGAAGAGCCTGTTGTTTCCCGCCGCCAGCATCAGACGCCCGTCGGCCGTCTCGAACGACTCGTAGGGTGCGATCAGCGGGAACGCCGTCCCGTGTCTGCCGGCCACGGCGCCGGTGCGGAGGTGGTCGATCACGTGGTAGGGCATCAGCGAGACGGCCGCCTCGTAAAGGGAGACGTCCACGGTGCGCCCCTCGCCGCTGTGCTCGCGCTCGCCCAGCGCGAGCAGGATCCCGAGCGCCGCCCAGAGCGCGGTCGTCTGGTCGACGACGGACACGCCGACACGAACCGGCGGACGGTCGGCCTCGCCTGTCACGCTCATGATCCCGCTGGCCGCCTGGACGAGCGGGTCGTAGCCCGGCTGATCTCGCAGCGGCCCCTCGCGCCCGAACGCGCCGATCGAGCAGTAGACGAGGCGCGGGTTCCGTGCGCGGAGGTCGGCAGCTCCCAGACCGCGGAGCTCGGCGAGCCCGGGCCGCAGGCTCTGGACGAAGACGTCCGCACGGTCGGCGAGCCGGAAGAGGACGTCCCGGCCGGCGTCGGCCGAGAGGTCGAGCGCCAGCGACCGCTTGTTCGCGTTGGCGGCGAGAAAGAGCGGGCTCTCGCCGCCGACGCCCCAGGCGCGCGTCTCGTCGCCCCCGTCGGGTCGCTCGACCTTGATCACGTCGGCCCCCAGGGCGCCGAGCAGCTGGGTGCAGTACGGGCCTGCCAGCGAGACGGTGACGTCGACGACCCGGATCCGCGCCAGCGGGCTCGTCACGACTCGAGCGCGTAGAGATCCGTCGTCGACTTGAACGGACCGTCGAGGTCCTTGCGCTCGAGGGTCTCGCCGAGCTTCTCGGCCACGCGGATCGAGGCGGTGTTCTCACGCTGGATCAGCGAGATCAGGCGGGTGATCCCTCGCTCGCCAAAGGCCCAATCGCGAGCAGCGACGGCGCTTTCGGTTGCGTAGCCGCGCCCCCAGAATTCGCGGCCGAGCGTCCAGCCGATCTCCGTCTCGACCTGTCCGCGCGGATCACGAAGCATTGCGTGCACCCAGCGCCCGGCCTCCCACAGAAGGAAGCCGGCGCGCCCGATGAGGCGGTCGTCCTCCTTCCGCACGAGGCTGAAGAGGCCGATCCCGTGCCGGTCCCAGTGCGCGACCATCCGCTCGATGCCGAGCCCCGTCTCGGCGCGGCTCTTCGTCTCGCCGCCGACGTAGCGCACGACTTCCGGATCCGCCCAGATGGCCGCGTACTCGTCGAGATCGCCGGCAACGGGCAGGCGCAGGATCAGGCGTTCTGTTTCGAGCTGCACGGCGACGACTATCTTCGTCCTCAATGAACCGGCTCGCGAACGAGACCAGCCCGTACCTGCTCCAGCACGCGGACAATCCCGTCGAGTGGTACCCGTGGGGAGAGGACGCCCTGGAGCGGGCGCGCCGCGAGGACAAGCCGGTTCTGCTCTCGATCGGCTACGCGGCGTGTCACTGGTGCCACGTCATGGCACACGAGTCCTTCGAGGACGAAGAGACGGCTGCGCTCATGAACGAGCGATTCGTCAACGTGAAGGTCGACCGCGAGGAGCGACCCGACCTCGACTCGCTCTACATGGACGCCGTCGTGGCAATGACCGGCCACGGCGGCTGGCCGATGACCGTCTTCCTCACGCCGGCGGGCGAGCCGTTTCTCGGGGGGACGTACTTCCCGCCCGAGCCGAGGCACGGCCTGCCGGCGTTCCGTCAGATCTTGGTCGCCGTCTCCAACGCGTACCGGGAGCGCCGCGACGACGTCTCCCGCCAGGCCGCGGCCCTCGTGGACGCCTTGCAACAGACTGTTGCGATCTCGCAGTCGGCGGAACCTCTGGCCGAATCACTCCTCGGCGAGGCGGTGCGCGGGCTTCGACGCCAGTTCGACCAGGAGTGGGGAGGGTTCGGCCGCGCGCCGAAGTTCCCGCCGGCTTCGACGCTCGAATTCCTACTGCGAATGCATCAACGCACCGGGGACGAGGACGCGCTGCGAATGGTCACACGCACGCTTGACGGGATGGCAGCCGGGGGGATGTACGACCTGCTCGGGGGTGGGTTCCACCGTTACTCGGTGGACGATCGCTGGCTCGTGCCGCACTTCGAGAAGATGCTCTACGACAACGCGCTCCTGACGCCGGTCTATCTCCATGCCTGGGTCGTGACCGGCGAGGAGCGCTACAGGGCCGTCGCCGAGAATACGATCGACTACCTGCTGCGGGAGCTGCGGCTGCCCGAGGGCGGCTTGGCCTCCGCGCAGGACGCCGACACGGACGGCGTCGAAGGCCTGACGTTCACATGGACCTCAGAGGAGGGGGTTCCGGAGGAGCTGCTGCAACCGTTCGAGCACGGCCGCTCGATCCTGCGGGGGGATCTGGACGAGGCTCTCCGACGGCGTCTCTTCGACCTGCGGGAGCAGCGGCCGAAGCCGCTCCGCGATGACAAGGTCATCTCGGCGTGGAACGGCCTGGCGCTGGCGGCACTCGCGGAAGCGGGCCGTCGGCTCGATCGCGACGACCTCCTCGACGCCGCGCGCGACCTCGCCGAGTTCCTCCTCGGGCCGCTTTCCGACCAGCGGGGGCGTCTCTACCGGAGCTGGCGCAGGAACACGCCGAGGCACAACGGCTTTCTCGAGGACTACGCAGACGTCGCCCACGGCCTCTACGAGCTGCACGTCGCGACAGGCGAGAAGCGCTGGATTGCGGAGTCGAACCGGCTGGCACGGGTCGCGATCGAGCTGTTCGCGGACGACGAACGCGGCGGCTTCTTCCTCGCGCCGGTCGACGGCGAACAGCTCGTCGCGCGCAAGAAGGAGCTCGACGACAACCCGACGCCGTCCGGCAACTCGATGCTCGCGTTTGTCCTCCTCCGGCTGTCGCGCATCTGGGGCGACGACGAGCTCGAGCGACGCGCCGCAGGCGTCTTGCGGCTCGTCCGCGACACGCTGCCGAGGGCTCCCGGGGCTTTCGGGCAGATGCTCTCGTCACTCGACTTCTACCTGTCGCAGCCGCGGGAGCTCGCGGTGATCGGCGCCCCGGCAGACGACGTCGCCCGAGCGGCGCTGCGCGGCTTCGACCCGAATGCGGTCGTTGCTTTCGGCCCGGCCGACGACATCCCCTTGCTTGCCGGCAAGGACTACGTCGACGGGAAACCGGCCGTCTACGTCTGCGAGCGCTTCGCGTGTCAGACGCCGATCACGGACGCGGCCGAGCTCGCTCGCTCGTAGGCCCTAGCAGTGATGCCGTTTGCCCCGCCAACGAGCGCGGCCGGCCTTTCGACCGGCCGCGTCGCACCCGGTATCCCGAGGCGTCGCTTGCGATGCCGTTAGAGAGGTCATGCCGGCTTTGCCGGCGTGACCGTTTGCCCCGCCAACGAGCGCGGCCGGCCTTTCGACCGGCCGCGTCGCACCCGGTATCGAGGGGGCGACACCGGGTGGAGTGGAGGGGGAGGCTGCGGCCTGCTCCCCCTCCATCCGCCCGCCCTTAGAAGCGGGCAGCCTTGTGAGCGCGACGACCGCGCGCGTCCCAGCGGCGCGCACCTGATTGGCGATTCATTCGCGCGCGAAAGCTCAAAACCCTCCTTCAGCAAACCGAGACGCCAAGCCCGGGCTCGGGTTTTCGACCTGTCAGGTACTCGGACCGTACCCGAGAAGGGTCAGGCCAAACAAGAAAGGGGGGCGCTTTCGCAGGCGACGGTCTCCTGACAGGCCGGTCAGCCGCGGAGGGGCGCCCCCACACAGGAAAGAAGCCGCCACGCGAAAAAACTGACGCTCGATTTTTCGCTGTTTAAGGTACTTCGCCCGTGCCTCTCCTTTCCGTCGAGCACCTCACCCGCAGGTTCGGGGGTGTCGTCGCGGTCGACGATGTTTCCCTCGCGGTCGAGCCGGGCCAGATCGCCGGACTGATCGGCCCGAACGGCGCTGGGAAGACGACCGTCTTCAATCTCGCCACGAGGCTCTACCGGCCGGACTCCGGCGACATCGTCTTCGACGGCGAAAGCCTCCTGAGGGTCCGGCCCCACGGGGTCGTCCGGCGCGGGATCGCCCGCACGTTTCAGAACGTCGAGCTCTTCCACTCGATGAGCGTGCTCGAGAACGTCCTCGTCGGCATGCACGCCCGCGGCGAGCGCGAGGCGGTCGAGGTGCTCGACTACGTTGGGCTTGCCGACCAGGCCTACCGGCAGGTCGCTGGCCTCCCGTTCGGCACCCAGAAGCGGGTCGAGCTCGCCCGCGCGCTCGCAGCCGGGCCCCGCCTGCTCCTGCTCGACGAGCCCGCCGGCGGCCTCAACCACGAGGAGGTCGAGGAGCTCGCGGAGCTGATCGGCCGGATCAAGAACGCGTTCGACCTGACGGTGCTCCTCGTCGAGCATCACATGGCGCTCGTGATGGGCATCGCCGACCGCGTCCACGTCCTCGACTTCGGGCGCAAGATCGCGGAGGGCACGCCGGCAGAGGTCCAGGCCGACCCGGCCGTGATCGAGGCGTACCTCGGGAGCGGAGAGCCGCAGCATGCCCCTGCTTGAGCTGAGCGGCGTCGAGGCGCGTTACGGGGCGCTCCAGGCGCTGCACGGGATCAACCTGACCGTCGACGAGGGCGAGATCGTGGCCGTGCTCGGCGCGAACGGGGCGGGCAAGACGACGACCCTGCGCGCCGTTTCCGGCACCGTCAAGACGAACGGAAGCATCGTCTTCGCCGGGGAACGGATCGGCCGTCTGGGCCCGGAGGCCGTCGCCCGGAACGGGATCGCGCACGTGCCCGAAGGACGCGGCACTTTTGCGGACCTGACCGTTCGCGAGAACCTCCGGCTCGGCGGCCACGTCCGGCCGCGCCGGGAGGCAAAGGGGGATTACGACCGCGTGCTCGAGCGATTCCCGATCCTCGCGGAGCGCCAGGGCCAGGCCGCCGGGACGCTGAGCGGGGGCGAGCAACAGCAGCTCGCCCTGGCACGCGCCCTGATGCAGCGCCCGAAGCTCCTGCTCCTCGACGAGCCGTCGTTGGGCCTCGCGCCACGCGTGGTCGCGGAGATCTTCCGGATCGTGGCCGAGCTGAACGAAAAAGACGGGCTTTCCGTGCTCGTCGTCGAGCAGAACGCGAACCTCGCCCTGGAGACCTCGGCGCGGGCCTACGTGCTCGAGGTCGGCCGAGTGGCGGTCGCCGGAACCAGCGGCGAGCTTCGTCGGCACGAGTCCGTCCGCCGCTCCTACCTCGGGTATTGAGAGTGGTCCTCGCGGCGGACTGGGCGGGATTTGCGCAGCAGGTGGTCGGCGGCCTCGCCTCGGGCGCGATCTATGCGCTGCTCGCGCTCGCGCTCGTGCTGATCTACCGCTCGACCGGCGTCGTCAACTTCGCCCAGGGCGAAATGGCGATGTTCACGACGTTTCTCGCCTGGGCCCTCGTCCAGCACGGCGTCGGCTACTGGGGCGCGGCCGCGCTGACAGTCCTGATCGCCTTCGCCGGCGGCGTCGGGCTCGAACGCGTGATCATCAAGCCGGTCGAGCGGGCGCCGGCGTTGACGGTCGCGATCGTCACGCTTGGCCTCTTCTTCCTACTGAACGGCGCCGCGTTCTGGATCTGGTCCCCCGAGCAGAAATACCTGCGCTCGGCGTTCTCGACCCGACCGGTCGAGATCGCCGGTGTCCAGATCTCGATCCAGGATCTCGGTGTCATCGCCGTCGCGATCGCCGCAGCGATCCTCCTCGCGGCTTTTTTCCGCTTCACGAAACCCGGCCTGGCGATGCGCGCGGTCGTCGCGAATCCGGACTCGAGCCGCCTGCTGGGCATCCGGGTCGGCTGGATGCTCGCCCTCGGCTGGGGGCTCGCAGCGGCGCTCGGCGCGGTCGCCGGCCTCCTGACCGCGCCCCCGAGCTTCGACCAGAGCTTCATGCAGCCCGTGCTTCTGTACGCCTTTGCCGGGGCAGTCCTCGGAGGAATCGACAGCGCGCTCGGGGCCGTCGTCGGCAGCCTCATGCTCGGGGTCTTCCTGAACGTCGTCACGAGCCTGGACACCCTCGGCCTCGGCTGGAGCATCGGCAACGACCTCCGGGTGCCGGCCGCGCTCGCCGTGATCCTGCTCGTGCTCCTGGTCCGGCCGTCGGGTCTGTTCGGCTCCGCGCAGGTGATCCGGGCGTGAGAGCCATCGCACGCACCGGGCTTCGGGTGCTGGTCGTCGGCGTCGCGATCGGCGTGATGATCGTCCTGCCGTCGTACGTGAGTGACTTCCACTCCCGCGACCTCGCCCAGGCGGGCGTCTTCTTCATCGCGATCGTCGGCCTCAACATCGTCACCGGCTACGCCGGCCAGGTCTCGCTCGGCCACGGCGCGCTGATGGCGATCGGTGGCTACACGTCCGCGAACCTCGTCGCCTATCACGGTGTCCGCGACGTCTGGACGATTCCTCTCGCGGGGCTGCTGACGGGCGCGATCGGCCTGCTTGTCGGCCTGCCCGCCCTTCGCCTGTCCGGGCTCTACCTCGCCCTGGCCACGTTCGGCCTCTCGGTCGCGATGCCCTCGATCCTCAAGCACTTCTCCGGTGTTACCGGCGGCGACCTCGGCCTGCGGCTCGTCGAGGAGGCGCCGGAAAAGATCACCGGCCTCAGCGGCACGGTCACGATCTGGGGCCACACCCTCACCCAGAATCACTTCCTCTACTACCTCACGTGGTCGATCGCGCTGGTTCTCTTCGTCGCAGCGTGGGCGCTCCTCCGCAGCGGGACCGGACGGGCCTTCCGGGCGATCCGCGACAGCGAGCTCGCGGCGGAGTCGTTCGGCGTCAACCGGGCGCTCTACAAGACCCTCGCTTTCGGGATCAGCGGCTTCTACGCCGGAATCGCCGGCTCGCTGCTGGTCGTCAGCGCGGAGATCGTCAACCCGCTGAGCTTCACGTTCCTGCTCTCGATCACGCTGCTCGTCGGCACGGTGGTCGGAGGTCTCGGGTCACTCTCGGGAATGATCGTCGGCGCCTTCTTCCTCCAGTACCTGCCCGACCTCTCCGACCGGGTCTCCTCGGCGCCGGGCGTCGCCTCGGTTGTCTACGGAGCGGTGATCATCCTCGTCATGATCCTGCTGCCGGGCGGGGTCGGTGGAGCGCTGAAACGGTTCTCGGACCCGCTAACTACCCGGTTGTACACTCGGTCTCAGTAGGGAATGGGCACGAGGTCTTACATAGCTGCGGCTCTCCTCGGCGCGCTCGCGATCGCTTCCGGTGCGTCCGCGGCGGGTGCCGACACACCCGGCGTGACGTCGAAGGAGATCCTCATCGGGGGCACGATCCCGCTCACGGGACCGGCCTCCGCCTACGCCTCCGTCGCCAAGGGCGCGGCCGCCTACTTCAAATACGTGAACGCGCACGGTGGCGTCAACAAGCGAAAGATCAAGTACGTCTACCGCAACGACGAGTACGACCCGGTCAAGACGTTCGACCGCACGCGTGAGCTGGTGCAGCAGGATCATGTCTTTGCGATCTACAACACGCTCGGGACGGAGACGAACCTGGCGATCCGCGGCTACCTCAACCAGGTCAAGGTCCCGCAGCTCTTTGTCGCGAGCGGGGCAAGCACCTGGGGCCGCGACTACAAGAAGTACCCCTGGACGATCGGCTACCAGCCGAGCTACGTCGCCGAGGCGACAATCTACGGGCGCTACATCGCCAGGACGGCGCCGAAGTCGCGGATCGGCGTCCTCTACCAGGACGACGACTACGGCAAGGACCTGCTCGCCGGCCTCGAGCGCGGGCTCGGCAAGAAAAAGGGCTTGATCGTCTCGAAGCAGGGATACGCCGTCACCGACGACAACGTCAAATCCCAGATGGCCCGCCTGAAGGCGAAGAGGGCGAACACGCTGATGGTCTTCGCGACGCCGAAGTTCGCGATCCAGTCGTACTCGACCGCACGGCAGCTCGGCTGGCGCCCAAAGGTCTACGTGAACGCTGTCGCGAGCGCGGCCAACATCATGACGATCGCCACCCTGTCGAGCAGCAAGCGGCAGACGGAAGGGTCGATCTCGGTGGTGTTTCTGAAGGATCCGACCGATCCCCGCTGGAGGCGCGACAAGGCCGTGACGCTCTTCCGCTCGATCCTGAAGAAGTACAACGGCGGCAAGGGCCTCAACGACGTCTACAACGTCTACGGGATGTCGAGCGCGTTCACGATGGTCGACGCGCTGAAGCACGCGGGCAAGAACCCGACCCGCGACAGCGTGATGAAGGCGGCGACGCACCTGAACGAGCGAAACAATCCGTTCGTCCTGCCGGGCATCGCGGTCAAGACCTCGCCCACCAAACGCTTCCCGCTCGCCCAGGCGAAGCTCGAGCGGTACCACAACGGGCGCTGGGTCTACTTCGGCCCACTCGTCGGCGTCCGGTAGGCAGCTTCTAGAGGCGTAAGCTCCCGCCGTGGCGCTGGGAGCCGTGGACGCGGAGGCGTTCGAGCTTGTCGACGAGCCCTGGACGACGCTCGTCCCGGAGGCAGTCCGCCTACGGCAGCTCGGCCACGGCAGCCTGGTTACGTATTCCCCGAAGGTCTTCGTCCCTCTGACGAAGCTCTGCCGCGACGTGTGCGGTTACTGCACGTTCGCGCGGCCCCCGCGAAGGGGCGAGCGCGCCTTCATGACCGAGGACGAGGTGCTCGAGATCGCCCGAGCGGGTGCGGCTGCCGGCTGCCGCGAGGCCCTGTTCACCCTTGGAGACAAGCCCGAGCTCCGCTACAGCGTCGCCCGTACCGAGCTCGCGGGGCTCGGCTGCGAGACGACGCTCGAGTACCTCGCCCGTTGCGCACGACTCGTCCTCGAGGAGACGGGGCTTCTGCCGCATCTGAACCCCGGCGTCCTGACCCACGACGACGTGCTCACGCTGCGCGAGGTCTCGGTCTCGCAGGGCACGATGCTCGAGACCGTCGCCGACCGGCTGGCCGAGCGCGGAGGCCCGCACTGGGCTTCCCCCGACAAGCTCGCCGCGCCGCGGCTCGCGACGATCCGCGACGCCGGCGAGGCCGAGGTGCCGTTCACGACCGGGATCCTGATCGGGATCGGCGAGACGAGGGCCGAGCGCCTCGAGGCGCTGCTCGCGATCCGCGATCTGGACGCCTCTTACGGCCACGTCCAGGAGGTGATCGTCCAGAACTTCCGTGCCAAGCCGGGCACGCGGATGGCCGCCGCGCCCGAGCCGTCGCTGGACGAGCTTCTCTGGACCTGCGCCGCCGCCCGGCTCGTGCTCGGTCCGCACCGGAACATCCAGGCGCCGCCGAATCTCTCGTACAGCGACTTCCCCCAACTTCTCGATGCCGGCATCAACGACTGGGGCGGCGTCTCGCCGGTGACGCTCGACCATGTGAATCCGGAGGCCCCGTGGCCGGAGATCGAGCTTTTGGACGCGGCGACCCGCTCTCGAGGACTCGTGCTCGCACCCCGCCTCGCGGTCTACCCCGAGTACGTGGCCCGGCTCGAGCGCTGGGTCGACCCCTCGGTGGCTCCCCACGTCCTGCGCCTCGCCGACGCCGAGGGCCTCGCGCGCGAGGACGACTGGGCCGCCGGGGTCTCGACGTCGCTCCCGGGCTCGGCGACCGCGCTTCTCCAAGGCGCACCCAGCCTCCTCCCCGCGGCGACCGTATCGAGGAACGGCGCACACGGGCGAAACGGCTTCGCGCCGAAGGTGTCGCGCCCAGTCGCCGCCGCCCTCACAAAGGTCGAGGATGGCGAGGAGCTCCAGGAGGACGACGTGACCGCCTTGTTTCGCGCGCGGGGCGCCGATTTCACGACGGTCGTTCGGGCAGCCGACACGCTGCGCCGGGAAATCTGCGGCGACACGGTCAGCTACGTGGTCACGCGCAACATCAACTACACGAATGTCTGCTACTTCCGCTGCGGCTTCTGCGCGTTCTCGAAGGGAAAGCTCGCCGCGAACCTGCGCGGAGCTCCATACCTCGTCCCGCGAGACGAGATTCTGCGACGGTGCGAGGAGGCGTGGGAGCGGGGCGCGACGGAGGTCTGCCTCCAGGGCGGGATCCATCCTGCGTTCGACGGCCAGTACTACGTCGATTTGTGCACGGCGATCAAGGCCGCGCTACCGGGCCTGCACGTGCACGCCTTCTCGGCGCTCGAGGTCTGGCAGGGGGCCGCCACCCTCGGCATGCGGCTTCCCGAGTACCTAGGCCACCTGCGGTCCGCGGGGCTGGCCTCTCTCCCGGGCACGGCCGCCGAGATCCTCGACGACGAGGTTCGGAGGGTGATCTGTCCAGACAAGGTGGACACGGCCCAGTGGCTCGAGGTGCACGAGACCGCGCATGCCGTCGGCCTGCGCTCGACGACGACGATCATGTTCGGCCACGTCGAGGGGTCCAGGAACTGGGCGCGGCACCTGCTGGCGCTGCGCGACCAGCAGCGCCGGTCGCAGGGATTCACGGAGTTCGTGCCGCTCCCATTCGTTCACATGGAGGCGCCGATCTACCTCAGGGGCCGCGCCCGTCGCGGGCCGACGATCCGCGAGGCGATCCTCATGCACGCGGTCGGCCGCCTGGCGCTCCATCCCTGGATCACGAACGTCCAGGCGTCGTGGGTGAAGCTCGGGACGGGCGGCGCGCAGGCCGCGCTCCGCGCGGGCGCGAACGATCTCGGTGGGACGCTGATGAACGAGTCGATCTCGCGCGCGGCCGGCGCAAGCCACGGCCAGGAGATGCCGCCCGAGGCGATGGAGGCGGCGATTAACGCCCTTGGGCGAACGGCTCGTCAACGGACGACGCTGTACGGCGACGCACCCGCAGAGCGGCGCGAGGCGTCCTTCGGAGCGGCCCCCCTGGCGGAGCCGTTCAACCCGAGCGTCAACGACGCCGGGCTGCGGCGGCCGAGGCGCCTCGTTCGTCCTGGGTTGCGCGCCGCGGCGGCGGCACGCGCGCGCTAGTCAGCTCAGCCGGACTCGTAGGCGAACAAATCCTCGACCGTCTCCCGCCGCCTGATCACCGACGCCTCGCCGTCCCGGACAAGCACGGCCGCCGGCCGCGGGACGCCGTTGTAGTTGGACGCCATGCCGAGGGTGTACGCGCCCGTTCCCGGCACCGTGAGGAGGTCGCCGCGCCGCGGCTCGGGCAGCTCGACGTCGGCGATGAGGACGTCGCCTGCCTCGCAGTGCTTGCCGCAGATCGCGAAGCGGCCGGCCGGTCGCTCCTCGGCGCGGTTCGCAAGCAGAGCCGTGTGGCGGGCGCCGTAGAGCTGGGGGCGGGGGTTGTCGGACATCCCGCCGTCGATCGCCACGTACGTGATGTCCTCGCTCGCCCGCTTGACGACGCCGACGCGATAGACCGTGCACCCCGCGGTCGCGACGAGGGAGCGTCCGGGCTCGAGCGCCAGCCGTGGTCTCGGCAGGCCGTGGCCGTCCCAGGCGCTGGCGACCCGCTCGACCAACGCGGAGACGTACTCCTCGATCGAGGGTGCGTCGTCGTCGGCGACCGTCCTGGTCCCGAGGCCGCCGCCGAGATCCACGACCTGGGGCGTCCAGCCGAGCTCGTCGCGGCAGGAAGCCGCGAACGCTGCCAGGCGTTCGACGGCGGTCAGCGAAGCGGTCGGATCTCGAAGGTCGGAGCCGACGTGGACGTGGAGCCCGGCAACGTCGAGGCCGGCGGCCCGGGCCTTCGCGATCGCCTCGATCGCCTCGGCGGGGGGAAGGCCGAACTTCGAGCCGACGTGCGCGGTCCGGATCGCCTCGTGCGTCTCGGCGTCTACGCCCGGTGTCACCCGGATCAGGACGCGCCGGACGCCGCCGGACGTCGCGCGAACGATCTCCTCCAAGGAATCCAGGACGACGAACGCGGCGTCGCTCTCGACGGCGGCACGGAGCTCGGAGTCGTCCTTGTTGTTGCCGTGCACGACGAGGCGCTCGCCGGGGATGCCCGCGCGGAGCGCGAAGTCGAGCTCCCCGCGCGTCGAGACATCGGCGCCGAGGCCCTCTTCCGCCAAGAGCCTCAGCAGCGCGACGTTCGGGAACGCCTTCGTTCCGTAGACGACAAGGGCATCCGGTGCCGCACTTCGGTAGTCGCGCGCGCGTGCACGCACGGTCTCCTCGCAGTACACGAGCAGCGGCGTGCCGAACTCCTCCGCGAGCAAGGGCAGCGGCCGGCCGCCGACCGTAAGCTCGCCGCCGGCGATCGAGGCAGTGTCGGGAAAAAGATCGAGCACGTCCGAGATTCTGCCCCTCGGCACCCGCGGCCACCTTGCCATGAGCGGAAGGAGGCGAGCGCGCTACCGGCCGCGCCACGCGGCGACGAGCTCGACCGGCAGCCTGACCAGGCGGCCCCGCGACTGCGCGAGGGCGTCGCGTAGGGCGGCTGCGGCGTTCACATGCACCCCGTCTCCGTGTCCGCAGAGGACGTGTTCCGGGTCGAGCCCGGCGAGGGCGGTCGGCGGTCGCAGTCGCAGCAGCGGGTGGATGCCCAGCGGCTCGCCGTTGAGCGCGAAGTAATGCGGAACAGTCCCCAGTGCGTCGGCGCAGACGAGCACGCGCCGCTCCGGCCACCAGAGCGCGATCTCCCGCCACCAGCGTCGCCGCAGGAGGGGAACGACCTCGAACGGTGAGTCGCGGATGGTCGCGGGCAGCCGCAGGTGGGGCACGCCGAGGCGCCGCGCGACCACGGCGCAGTCCCGCTCGTGGCGGTCCAGCAACTGCGCCACGGCAGCGGGTTCGCCCAGGGCACGAATGCGTTCGTCCAGGCCCGGTGCGTCCGTCGGGTCGACGATCCAGACCTGTCCATTGGCCACTAGCGCGTGCGATGCGATCTGGAGCCGAGGCCGATCGGACGACAGCCAGCCGAAGCCCCACTCGGTCTCGTCGATCGCGGCCGAGCTCATCCGAGCCTCAGTCGCTCCACCATCCTTGTTCGACGTTTGCGTCTCCGGGCCCGGTGTTCGGGGCGCCCACGGCGATCAGCTCGGCGCCCTCGGGCCCTGCTTCGAACGACCGCATCGTGTCCTTGTGCACGCGGACCGCGTCCCACGGCTTCAGCTCGACGACCTCGTCGTCGAGCTTGATTCGCACGCTGCCCCCGACCAGGACGTAGACCTCTTCCTGGACGTTGTGCGTATGACCGAATGGGACGCGGAAGTCAGGCGCGAGCCGCTGGTAGCTGATCCCGCAGTGCTCCAGCTCGAGTGGCACCCGCGCCATCCTCGCCTCGAGGTCGGGTGACAGACCGAAATTGGGGGCCTGATCCTCGACCTCCTTCAGATTCTGGACGGTATATCCGGCCAATCTGACCTCCTGAATCGACGTGACGCGACGCTAGCGGGTTGGTACAGTCCGTGGCCGATGGAGCAGCTGCTCGTGTAGCGCAGGAAGGCAACGCGGCCCCCGCCGCGCTACCTTCCCACGGCCTCTCGACAGAGAGGCCTTTTTGTTTCCGGAGGCGGAATGGAAAGGTACGACCCGCAGCAAATCGAGCCGAAGTGGCAGCAGGTCTGGGAGGACGTGCGCGCGTTCTACGTCACGAATCCCGAGGATCCGGCGGAGGCTTCGCGCGACGGGAAGTTCTACATGCTCGAGATGCTCCCCTACCCGTCCGGGAACCTGCACATGGGGCACGTCCTCAACTACACGCTCGGGGACGTCGTCACGCATTACCGCCGTCGCAACGGCTTCACCGTCCTGCGCCCGATGGGCTTCGACTCGTTCGGGTTGCCGGCCGAGAACGCCGCCATCCGCGAAGGGGGCCATCCGCGAGAGATCACCGAGCGCAACATCGAGAACATCCGCCGCCAGATGCGACGGCTGGGCTGGGCGATCGACTGGGACCGGGAGGTCTCGGCGCACGAGCCGACCTATTACCGGTGGACCCAGTGGTTGTTCCTCAAGTTCTTCGAGGCCGGGCTCGCCTACCGCAAGCAGGCGCCGGTCAACTGGTGTCCCAACGACCAGACCGTCCTGGCGAACGAGCAGGTCATCGACGGCCGGTGCGAGCGCTGTGGCGCCGAGGTGGAGGCGCGGAAGCTCGAGCAGTGGTTCTTCAGGATCACCGCCTACGCGGACGCCCTGCTGGACGATCACGCGCTGCTCGACTGGCCGGACCGGACGATCGCGATCCAGCGAAACTGGATCGGGCGCTCGGAGGGCGCGGAGCTCCTCTGCAGGGTCTCCGACCTCGACATCGACATCCCCGTCTTCACGACGCGGCCGGACACGCTCTTCGGGGCGACCTTCTTCGTCCTCGCGCCGGAACACCCGCTCGTCGAGCAGCTCGTCGTGGGCACCGAGCACGAGCTCGAGGTGCTCGAGTACGTCCGTCGCGCGGCGGCGCGGTCCCGCGAGGAGCGCGAGACGAAGGAAAAGGACGGAGCCTTCACGGGGCGGACAGTCGTCAACCCGGGAACGGGGGAGGAGATCCCCGTTTGGGTCGCGGACTACGTGCTGATGGAGTACGGCACCGGCGCGATCATGGGCGTTCCGGCGCACGACGAGCGCGATTTCGGGTTCGCCGAGCGCTACGGCCTGCCGATCGTCCGCGTCGTCGAGCCCGCCGACGACTCGGGCCAGGCGGAGGAGGGCGAAGAGAGTGCCTTCTCCGCCCACACCGAGAACGAGCGCCTGGTCAACTCGGGCGAGTTCTCGGGCCTGCCGGCCCCCGAGGGCGCCGCGAAGATCGTCGAATGGCTGCGCGGGCGCGGGCGGGGAGCCCCCGCGATCAGCTATCGGCTGCGCGACTGGGGCTTCTCCCGCCAGCGCTACTGGGGCTGTCCGATTCCGGTCGTCTACTGCGAGGACGAGGGGATCGTTCCGGTTCCGGACGAAGATCTGCCTGTGCTCCTGCCGGAAGTCGAGGACTACCGTCCGAAGGGAAAGCCACCGCTCGCCTCCAACGAGGAATGGCTGAACGTGGCGTGCCCAAAGTGCGGCAAGCCGGCGAAGCGCGAGGCGGACACGATGGACACGTTCGTCGATTCGTCGTGGTATTTCCTGCGCTACACCGACCCGCACAACGACGCGGCGCCGTTCGACCGCGAGATCGCGGATTTCTGGATGCCCGTCGACCAGTACATCGGCGGGATCGATCACGCGACGGGTCACCTGCTGTACTCCAGGTTCTTCGTCAAGGTCATGAACGACTTCGGCCTGCTCGGCGTGCGCGAGCCCTTCGCCCGGCTCTTCCACCAGGGGTGGGTCCGCCAGGGCGGCTCGAAGATGTCGAAGTCGCGGGGGAACGTCACGGCTCCGGATCAGCTGGCCGAGGCCTACGGCGCCGACGCGGTGCGCCTCTACATCCTGTTCATGGGACCGGCCGACCAGGACATGGAGTGGACCGAGGAGGGCGTCGAGGGGATCGCGCGCTTCCTGCGGCGGCTCTGGCGCGTCGTCAACGAGGTCATCGAGACGGCCCCGGCGGACGGAGCGGTCGGGGGGCCGCTCGCACAAAAAGCGCACGAGACGATTGCCAAGGTCGGCGACGATATCGGCCGGCGTTTCGTCTTCAACACGCCGATCGCGGCGGTTATGGAGCTGGTCAACGAGCTCTCCAGGGCGACCAGCGACCCGGCTGCCCGCTTTGCCGCCCAGACGGTCGTCTCCTTGATTCAGCCGTACGCGCCCCACATCGCCGAAGAGCTCTGGCAGCGGCTCGGGCACGAACGCCTCTGGGAACAGCCGTGGCCCGAGGCGGATCCAGCCCTGCTCGTCCGCGAAACGTTCGAGCTCGTGATCCAGGTCAACGGGAAGGTGCGCGACCGGGTCGAGGTCCCGGTCGACCTGCCGGAGAACGAGCTTGTCGACCGCGCCAAGGCCTCGCCGCGAGTTCAGGCCCAGCTCGACGGCAAGGAGATCCGCCAGGCGATCGTCGTGCCCCGGAAGCTCGTCAACCTCGTCGTCTAGGGCCCCTGCGCGGGGACGCGACCGGGGCGCTCGGCCGTACGACAATGTGCTCATGCGCATGCGCAGCGACGCGAAGCTGGTCGAGCTTGCCCGCCGCGGCTCCCGGGACGCAGCCGCGGAGCTCTTCAGTCGCCACTGGCGGCCGGCCTGGCGGGCGGCATACGCGGTCACTGGGCGGCGCGAAATGGCCGACGACGTCGCCCAGGACGCGTTCGAGCGTGCGTTCGCGGCGCTGAATCGCTTCGACGAACGTCGTCCCTTCGCACCGTGGCTCCACCGGATCGTCGTCAACCGCTGCCTCGATCTCCTGCGCAGCGAGCGGCGGCTCGTGGCCGGCGACATTGAGCTCGAGCGGCTCGAGGCCCGTGAGGAATCGGGCGACCAGGAGCTCCTCGACGCGGTTGCCGGCCTGTCGCTCCAGCGGCGGGTCGTCGTCGTCCTGCGCTACGGATTGGGTTACTCGCCGGCGGCGATCGCCTCCCTGCTCGACATTCCGACCGGAACGGTCAACTCCCGACTTGCCCGCGCGCTCGACGACTTGCGGGCCGACCACGAGGTGAACGATGTCGGCCGAGCTTGAACGGCGCCTGAAGCGGACGTTCGACCGCCTTCCCGGGCCCGGACGGGACGTCTCCGCGCGGGCGCGCTCGACCGCGCTCGCGGGGATCGCCCCGGCCCGCAGGCGGCGAGCGGCCTGGCCGTTCGTCCTGCTCGCGGCGGCGGTCGGGGTCGTCGGGATCACGGCGGCGGCGCTCGCGGCGACCGGAAACCTGCACGTCGAGCTCGGCGGCGGCTCTCCGGCGCGCCGGGTGCCGGCACGGCTGGCCGTCCCCGCCGGCACGAATGGGATCGCCGTCGTCGCGGGAGGAAGGCTCTGGCTGGCGACGCGGCGCGGCCTCGGCATCGAGGCCATGCCCGTCTCGGCCGCCGAGCTCTCGCCGCGAGCCTTGTTCGCGGCGGTTGGAATCGGCTCGTCGCTCGTCGCCCTGGCACCCGGGCAGCGCCGAGCCTGGACGCATGGGACCGGCGGCCCCATCGCCGCGATCGCCTGGTCCCCCGACGGGCTCAAGCTCGCCTACGTCACGCGCGGCTCGCGCGGAAGCGCGTTGCACATGATCGAGGGCGACGGCGACAACGATCGCCTGCTCGACCCCGCTGTCGCTGCGGTGAAGCCCTCATGGCGCGCCGATTCGCTTGCGATCGCGTATGTGCGTCCGGGCGGCCGCGCCGCCGTCTACGACCTCGGCGGGGTCCGGCGCCGCTCCTTCGACACGCGGCCCTGTGTCGGCCGGGCGCGTGCGGTCGCCTACGCTCCGGCGCGGCCCCGGCTCGCGGTCGCCGGTGTGAGCGGCGTCGCGCTGGTCGAGCGGTGGAACGCGCGGCCGGCATGCGTCGCCTTTGACCAGGCTCTGTCGATCAGCGGCCTGGCCTGGGCGGGGCCGCACCGCGTCGTCACGTCGGACAGCCCGCGATCGGGGATCCAGTCCTGGAGCGCGGTTCGTTGGTACGACGCGGGCCGGCACGGGATCGAACGCTCGGGCGCCTCCCTCATGCAGCCCGTCCTTTCCGGGCTGACCGCGTCGCCGAGCGTTCACGCCGTCGCGGTCGTGATCCGTCGAGGGCCCCGGGAGCTCGAGCTCGGGCTCGCCCCGGCACCGCGCGCGGCTCACGCGATCCGCTCGAGCGCGATCCGCCCCTTGCTCAGATTGCGCGCGCCGCGCGGGCCCGTATCGATCAGCTGGCGCTGAACCGGCGCAACGTCGTCACCCACGCGTAACGCTTGCGACGGCAGGCTCGAGTCGTGTCCGAGCTGCCGTTTGCCCTCACGCGGAGAAACCTGCTCGCCGGGGCGGCTTGTTTGCTCGTCCTGCTCTACCTCGCCAGCAAGCTGCTCGCGAGCCCGCCCGAGCAGGCCGGCCTTGCCGCTCCCGCCGCCCCTCCGACCGAGACTTCGCCCGCGACGCCGACCGCGGTCGTCGTCGACGTGGTCGGGGCGGTGCGCCGGCCCGGCCTTTACCGGCTCGCCGAGGGAGCCCGCGTGGCGGATGCAGTCGCGCGCGCGGGCGGAGCGACGAGGAAAGCCGACCTGGCCCTGATCAATCTGGCGGCGCAGCTCGCGGACGGCGAACAGGTGGTCGTCCCCCGCCGCGGCGCGGTCGCGGCGGCGCCGCCCTCGGGCGCCGCGGGCAGCTCGAGCGGACCAATTCACCTCAACACGGCGACGCTCGAACAGCTGGATTCGCTCCCTGGTGTCGGCCCGGTCACCGCGCAGAAGATCCTGGACTACCGGCAGGAGCACGGATCGTTCTCGTCGGTCGACGAGCTCGATGCTGTTCCTGGAATCGGGCCCGCCCGGCTCGACGAGCTGAGCGAGCTGGTCGCGCCCTGATGGCGGTGCTCCGCTCGCCCCC
The DNA here is from genome assembly GCA_046733295.1 of Actinomycetota bacterium. Classification (GTDB taxonomy): domain Bacteria; phylum Actinomycetota; class Thermoleophilia; order Gaiellales; family Gaiellaceae; genus 13-2-20CM-68-14. Next base: position 33,714 of record JBKPOY010000026.1, read on the forward strand.
GCATTGCCTGCTCGCGGCGCTCTGCACGGGCATCGCAGCGGCGAACCTGCTTCGGCTGCCGCTGCCTGCTGCGCTGGCGGCGCTCGGTGCGATCGCCTTTGTTGCGGCCGTCACGCCCTCGCGCGGGGTCTTGGTCGGAGCATCCGTGCTCACGGTCGCCGGCTGGTGCTGGGGCAGCGCGCGCCTCGACCGCCTCGACCAGACCGTTCTCGCGGCTGAGATCGGAACCGCGCAGCGCGCACGCGTGATCGTGATCGGCCCGCCTCGACGGGGTCGCTTCGACCTCAAGATGCCTGTCCAGGTGCGGCGCTTCGGGCTCGTCCGGCTCGACGAGCCCGCCCAGCTCGAGCTTCCGCTCGGACGCGCGCCCCCGCAGGGCGGCGTGCTCGAGGTGCGGGCCGAGGCGAAGCTCCCGCGCGGGAGTGCCCACGGCTTCGACGAGCGAACCTGGCTGAGGCGGCGCGGTATCCACGTCGTTCTGGCAGGCGACAGCTGGCGGCTCGTCGGCCGTCGGGGCGGGCTCGGCGGGCTGGCCGACCGGTTGCGACGCTGGCTCGCGGAGTCCGTCGCCGCCGGTTTACGAGGCGAGCGGCGAGGCGTGCTCCTCGGGGTCGTCCTCGGCGACGAAGCGGGTCTCAACGAGAGGCTGCGCGACCGGTTCCGCGCCTCAGGTCTCTATCACCTGCTCGCGGTCTCGGGCCAGAACGTCGTGCTCGTCGGCGGTGGCGCGCTCGGGCTCGCGTGGCTGCTCGGTCTGCCGCGCTGGCTCGGACACGTGGGCGCACTGGCGTCGATCGGGGCGTACGTACTGGCCGTCGGGCCACAACCGTCGGTAATCCGCGCCGGCGTCGTCGGCGCGCTCTGCTCGGTCGCCTGGCTGACCGCTCGCGCGACCGACAAGTGGTACTTCCTGCTCCTCGGCGCGCTCGTCCTGCTCGCCTGGAATCCCTATGTGATCCTCGACGCCGGCTTTCAGCTGTCATTCAGCGCCGTCGTCTCGATCTTCACGCTCTTCCCCCGACTTCGAGGCGTCCTCGACGGCTACCCGCTGCCGGCCTGGTTGCGGGACGTGATCGCCTTGTCGACCGCGTGCGGTGTCGCGACCGCGCCCGTTCTCTGGTTCCAGTTCCATGCGATTCCCCTCCTCTCCGTGCCCGCCAACGCAGCCGCGGCCCCGGTTGTCCTCCCGCTCCTCGCCCTGGCCCTCTCCGCGGCGCTCGTGGATCCCCTCGCCCCCGGGGTTGCCGCGGTGCTCGCACAGCTCAATGGGCTTTGCGCGGCGTACCTGGCGGGCTGTGCGAACGTGTTCGGCTCGCTCCCGTTCGCGCAGGTGCGCTCCGGTTGGGCTGCCGCGGCGCTGCTCCTCGGCGTGCTCGGGACCTCCGCCTATGCTTGGGACGCGTGGCGGAGCTGAAGCGTGCCTACCTGCTGAGCGGGACCGACCGGCCGAAAGTGACCCGAGCGCTCCGGCGCCTGCGGGACCGCATCGGCTCGGACGCGACGGAGATCCTCTCTGCGCACGAGGTCGGCGGCACGGACGTCGTCGCAGCCTGCAACGCGCTCGGTCTTTTCGCAACCGAGAACCGGCTGGTCGTCGTCGAGTCCGTGGAGGCGTGGAAGGCACCCGAGGTCGAGCCCGTGGTCGAGTACCTCGGCTCGCCGTCGCCGGAGACGGTGCTCGCGCTCGTGGGCGAGGGTATGCGCAAGGACTCGCCGCTCGCCAAGGCGGTCGCGAAGGCCGGCGAGCTCCTGATCTATGACCTGCCGACGCGCGGGAAGCGCGCCGACCTGCCCGGCTGGGTCGGCCGTCAGTTCACCGCGTTGGGGGTGAAGGTCGACCCAGCGGTTTGCCGGCTGCTCGTCGAGCTCGTCGGAGACGATCTGACCGAGCTCTCGGGCGAAGTCGAGAAACTCGCGACGTGGGCGAACGGCGAGCCCATCGGCGAGCGTGAGGTCGAGCTCCTCGTCGCGCCGCGCGGCGAGACACCACCCTTCGCCCTGACGGACTCGTGGGGTCGTCGCGACGTCGCCGGCGTCCTCGAGGCGAGTGAGCTTCTGCTCTCGCGAGCCGGCGTGCCCGCGCGCGACGCGTTGCCCCGGATTGTCGGCCTGCTGACGAGCCACATCACCCGCGTGGCCGATTGCCAGACCATGGCTGCCGAGGGCCTGCCCGCCAAACAGGCCGCCGAACGCCTGAAGAGGAACCGGTACTACGTCGAGAAGCTCTACCAGCAGGCGGGGAACTTCACGCCCGACGAGCTGCGCGATGCGATCGTCCGCCTGGCCGAGCTCGATCACGCGCTGAAAGGCGGCAGCCGCCTCGCGGGCGACCTCGAGTTCGATCGCGCTCTCGTCGATCTGACGAGGCCGCGCGAGGCCGCGCTTCCTTAGGAGCTTCGTCCGCCGAGCAGGCGGGCGGCTTGCGACTTCTTGCGCGCGGCCGCGTTCTTGTGCAGTGCCTTGCGCGAGGCGGCCTTGTCGATCGTCCGGACGAGCTCGCGGTGCTCGGCATCGGCGCGCTCCGAGTCCCCGTCCGTCACCGCGGCCCGCAGCCGCTTCGTCAGCGTCCTGATCGAGGAGCGATAACGCAGATTCTCGAGCCGCTGCCGGCTGGCGATCCGGACGCGCTTCTTCTGTTGCTGGATGTTCGGCATGGCGTAAAAACACCCGCTGAGCGGGCCGCGCGATGGTAGCAGCCGCACTGAAGCGCCCGCTCCCCAGCCTGGCGTTCGCCCCAGCCACCCGCAGCGAACGGCAAGTGACGCAAATGCGACACAGAGCTGTCTCGCTTCGGTCGCGATTCACGCGGTAACCTCGTCTGCAGAGGGAGGTGGTTGACACCGCCCCACCCCGGCGGGGGAGAGAACCTGGGGACGTAGCCGGCCCGCGGCCCGAACCACCGACGCGGGCGAAGCGGCCGTCGGCTGACCCCGTTCCTATACTCGCGGCCGTGGACGGGCAAGACGCGGGCCGGCGCCTGGCCTGGTCGACAGCGATCTTCTCGCTCGCCACCGGCGTCTCCCGTGTGCTCGGTCTCGTGCGCGAGATCGTCGCCGCCTACTACTTCGGCGCCCGCGGACGAATCAACGCCTTCACGGTGGCGTTCCAGGTGCCCAATCTCGTCCGGGCGCTGCTCGCGGACGCGGCGATCTCGTCGGCCTTCGTCCCGGTCTTCAGTGAGCTGCTCGAGAAGGGGGAGCGCCGGCGAGCGTGGCGCGTCGCGTCGAGCCTCTTCTGGCTGGTTCTGCTCGGGCTCGGCGGGCTGACGGCGCTCTGCATCGTCATCGCGCCCTGGCTGATCGCCCCGTTCGGCAATCCCGGCGGCGACAAGGACCTCGCGGTCGGCCTCTCGCGCGTCCTCTTTCCGATCGTCGTCCTGCTCGGGCTCTCCGGGGTCGTCGTCGGAATCCTGAACAGCTACGAAGAGTTCGCGGTCCCGGCGCTCACGCCCGTCTTCTGGAACGTCGCGATCATCGTCGGCCTCGTCCTGGGCGTCCCGCGCGCGGACGACATCGATGCGAAGCTCTACGTGTACGCGGTCGCAATCGTCGTCGCGACGCTGATCCAGTTCCTGCTGCCGTTGCCCTGGCTGCGCGGCCGCGACGGCCACCTTCAGCTCGTGATCGACTACCGCGATCCGGCCGTCAGGCGCGTCTTCGCGCTGATGCTGCCGGTGACCCTCGGTCTCGGCCTGATCAACTTCAACGCGGTCGTCGACTCCGTCTTCGCGTCGCGGCTGATCGACCCCGAGCTCGCGCCGACGGCGATCGACCGCGCGTTCCGCCTCTACATGCTGCCCCAGGGAATGTTCTCCGTCGCCGTCGCCACCGTCCTCTTCCCGTCGCTCTCACGGCTCGCAGCACGTCGCGATTTCGAAGGCTTCCGTGCCCGCGTCGCGGTCGGGCTGCGGCAGATCGCCTTCCTGCTCGTTCCGGCGAGCGTCGTCTCCGCGGTCCTCGCCGAGCCGATCATCCGGCTCGTCTACCAGCACGGCGCTTTCGACGCCGACCAGACGCCCGTCGTCGCCGGCGCGCTCGCGGCCTTCGCGCTCGGGCTCACCTTCAACGGCGCAATGCTGATGCTGAACCGCGGCTTCTTCAGCCTTCAGTCGGCGTGGACCCCGACGTTGGTCGCGCTGGCGAACCTCGGCCTGAACGCGATTCTCGACGCCGTGTTCTACCGCTTCGGGACCTGGGGGATCCCGCTCGCGACGTCACTCGTCAACGTCGCCGGCACAGCACTCCTGCTCGTCCTGCTCCGCCGCCGGCTCGGTCGGATCGAGTTCACGGGAACGCTGGCCGCAACGGTGCGGATCATCGCCGCCGCCGCGGTGCTCGCGATCGTCGCCTACGGTGTCTGGCGCGGTCTCGACGAAGCGCTCGGGCGGGCCATCTGGGCCCAGATCGTCTCGCTCGGCGTCGCGCTCGTTGCGGGCACGATCGCCTACCTCGTTTCGTGCCGTTTGCTGGGGGTTCGTGAGCTGAACGCGTTGCTAGCCTTGCGCGAGCGCTTCCGCCGGCGCTGATTTCGCCATGGACCTGAACCGCATCCGCAACTTCTCGATCATCGCGCACATCGACCACGGCAAGTCGACCCTGGCCGACCGCGTGCTCGAGCTCACGGAAACCGTCTCCGGACGCGAGATGCGCGCCCAGGTCCTGGACACGATGGAGCTCGAGCGCGAGCGAGGGATCACGATCAAGGCTCAGGCCGTTCGGGTCACGTGGCAGGGTCACGAACTCAATCTGATCGACACGCCGGGACACGTCGACTTCACGTACGAGGTCTCCCGCTCGCTCCAGGCCTGCGAGGGTGCGGTGCTCGTTGTCGACGCGGCGCAAGGCGTGGAGGCCCAGACCGTCGCCAACGCCTACCTTGCGATCGAGAACAACCTCGAGATCGTCCCCGTCGTCAACAAGATCGACCTGCCCCAGGCCGACCCGGATCAGGCCGCCGCCGAGCTTGCGGAACTGGTCGGGGGCGAGCCCGCCGATGTCCTTCGCATCTCCGCGAAGACGGGCGAGGGTGTCGGCGCGGTCCTCGACGCGATCGTCGAGCGCATCCCGCCGCCGCGCGGCGACCTGACCGCCCCGCCACGTGCGCTCGTGTTCGACTCGTCGTACGACCAGTATCGCGGGGTCGTTGCGTTCGTCCGCGCGGTCGACGGCTCGTTCTCCGGGCGTGAGCCGTTGCGGGCCATGGCGCAGGGGACGCGTTTCGAGGCAGAGGAGGTGGGCTTTTTCTCGCCGACGATGAAGCCCGCCGAGACGCTCGCCGCGGGCGAGGTCGGTTACGTGATCACGGGGCTCAAGGACGTGAGCCGCCTGCGAGTCGGCGACACGCTCACCTCGGAGCGAAACGCCGCCGTGGAGCCGCTGCCGGGCTACAAGGACGTCAAGCCGATGGTCTTCGCGGGGCTCTTCCCGACCGACTCGGACGATTACCCTGACCTGCGAGACGCGCTCGAGCGGCTCAAGCTCAACGACGCTGCCCTCTTCTACGAGCCGGAGACGAGCCAGGCGCTCGGGTTCGGCTTCCGCAGCGGTTTCCTCGGTCTTCTCCACATGGAGATCGTCCGCGAGCGGCTCGAGCGCGAATTCGATCTCGATCTGCTCGTGACGGCGCCGAACGTCGCCTATCGGGTCCTCGAGCGCAACGGCGAGTGGCTCGAGGTGCACAACCCCGCCGAGATGCCTCGCGAGGTCGATGCGGTCGAAGAGCCGTACGTACGGGCGTCGATCATCGTGCCGAAGGATTACGTCGGGGCGGTGATGGAGCTCAACAACGACAGGCGCGGTCGGTTCGACCACATGGAGTACCTCTCGCCGGAGCGGGTCCTGCTCGCCTACGAACTGCCGCTCGCGGAGATCGTGCTCGATTACTACGACCAGCTCAAGTCGCGGACACGCGGGTACGCAAGCTTCGACTACGACGTCGCCGGCTTCAGGGAGGGCCAGCTTGCGCGCGTCGACATCCTGATCGCCGACGAGTCGGTCGACGCTCTGTCGATGATCGTCCACCGCGACGCCGCCTACGCCCGCGGCCGCGCGCTCGTCGAGCGCCTTCGCGAGGAGATTCCACGCCAGTACTTCGACGTTCCGGTGCAGGCCGCGATTGGCTCGCGCGTGATTGCGCGCGAGACGATCAAGGCGAAACGGAAGGACGTCCTCGCCAAATGCTACGGCGGCGACATCACGCGCAAGCGGAAGCTGCTCGAGAAGCAGAAAGCAGGCAAGCGGCGCATGAAGCAGGTCGGTGCGGTCGAGATCCCGCAGGAGGCGTTTCTCGCGGTGCTCAATCTCGGTGACGGGAGCAAACGGTGAGCGGTTCGGTTCGGCACCTCTACCTGCACCTGCCGTTCTGCGCGCATCGCTGCGGCTATTGCGACTTCGTCACCCTCGTCGGCCGCCGCGCTCAACACGGGGTGTACGTCGACGGCGTCTTGTCGGAGCTCGATCTCCGGCGACACCTGCTCGACCCGTCGCTCGAGACGATCTTCGTCGGCGGCGGCACGCCGACCTTCACGGATCCGTCCGAGCTCGACAGGCTGCTTCGCTTGCTCCCGGTTGCGGAGGAGGTAACGGTCGAGGCGAACCCGGAGACGGTGACGCCCTTCTTGGCCCGGCTCCTGCGTGCGGCCGGGGTGACCCGGGTGTCGATGGGTGCTCAGTCGTTCCAGCCGCATCTGCTCGACGTGCTCGAACGTGTTGCCACACCGGACGACGTCCGGCGCGCCTTCTACCATCTCCGTGATGCCGGATTTGACAACATCTCTCTCGACCTCATTTACGGAATCCCGGGGCAGAAGCCCGCCGACCTCGCCGCCGACATAGACGAGGCGCTCGCACTCGCGCCCGAGCACCTCTCTTGCTACGAGCTCGAGGCGAAGCCCGGGACGCGTTTCACGCATGCGCACGGCGACGAGCTCGCTCGCCAGGCGGAGGCGATGGAGCACTACTTCGGCCATGTCGTCGAGGCGCTCGTCGAGGCGGGTTACCGCTGGTACGAGACGGCGAACTTCTGCCGGGTCGTGGAAGGCCGCGATCTTCGCTCGAGACACAACCTTGCGTACTGGCGCGGCCGGGACTACGTCGGGCTCGGGATCGGCGCCGTCTCGACGGTGCGGGGGCTGCGCTGGCGCACGACACCGAAGCTCGCGGCGTACCTCGCCGCCCTCGCGGGCGGCGACGAGCCTCCTCGCGAGACGGAGGAACTCCCGGTCGACGTCAGGCGGGAGGAGCGTCTCCTGCTCGGCCTACGGCTCGACGAGCCGCTGCCGTGGGCCGCGGTGGCCGCCGCGATCGATCGCGCTGCGCTCGACAAGCTCGAGCGCCTGGGATTGGCCCGCCGGCTTTCGGAAGCCGGCGGAGACGGCGATGCCCTCACGCTGACCCCGCGTGGGCGGTTGCTCGGGGGCGGCGTCACGGCGGATCTTCTCGCCTAGAATTTGCCTGCAAAGATGGCGAATCAAAGCCAAGTGGACCTGACCCCTCGGCAGCGGGCGCTTCTGCGTGGCGTCGTCGAGCAGTACGTCGCGACGGGCGCGCCCGTCGGCTCGAAGACGCTCGTCGAGCACACCGGGATCGGAGTCTCGTCCTCGACCGTGCGCGCGGAGCTCGCCGAGCTCGAGGCGCTGGGGCTACTGACCCACCCGCACACGTCCGCGGGCCGCGTTCCGACCGAGGCGGGCTACCGGTACTACGCCGACGGCCTGCTCGAGCGGCTCGAGCCGAACCCCCGACCATTCCCACTCGACCTGACCGCCGCGCAGGCGGAGGTCGACGCCGCGCTGCGGGCGACGACGGAGATGCTCTCCGACGTGACCCGGCTGCTGGCGCTCGTCTCGGCGCCACCGCTCGAGAGCGCGTCGATCCGGCACGTGGAGGTCCTGCTGTTGCAGCCGCAGGTCGTGATGGTCGTCGTGATCACGTCGACCGGCGCGGTGACCAAGCGCGTCTACGCCTTCGCCGACCCCGTCGACCCTGGTCTCGTCAACTGGGCCGGCCAGTACCTGAACGACACGGTCACGGGTCTTCAGCCGGGCACACGACAGCTCCGCCAGTGCTTCGAGGATGCCGGTCTCTCCGAGCGCGAGGGACTGTTCCTGGCAACGCTGAGGCCGGCCTTTACGGACATCCCGCCGGAAGGTCAGAACCTCTACGTCGGCGGTGCGGCGACCCTCGTCGGCTCCGCCCGCGGCGACGAGCTCGACGCCTACCGCCGACTGCTCGAGGTGCTCGAGGAGCGGGCCGCGCTACTGGGGATCGTCAGCCAGGCGCTCGATCCGCGCCGTCCGTTCGTACGCGTCGGGGTCGAGCTCGAGCACCCCGACCTTCAGCGGCTCTCGCTGGTCGGCGCGGCGTACGGGATCGCGAATCGAACGCTGGGCGCCGTCAGCCTGCTCGGCCCGGTGCGGATGGACTACGAGACGGCGATCCGCTCCGTGCGCGGGGCAGCCTCGGAGCTCTCGCGCTTCGTCGAGGAGATCTACGAGAGCAATTGACCGGCGGAGGCCGGAGCTAGTCTGGGCTCATGGCGACGACGCAGCGCGACTACTACGAGGTGCTTCGAGTCTCCCGCACGGCGGATGCAGGCGAGATCAAGCGCTCGTTTCGACGGCTTGCGCGCGAGCTGCACCCTGACGTCTCGGAGGCCGCAGACGCCCAGGAGCGCTTTCGCGAGGTCGTCGAGGCCTACGAGGTGCTCTCGAAGACCGAGACGCGCGCGCTCTACGACCGTTTCGGTCACGCCGGCCTACGCAGCGGCGGCTTCGCCCCGACGCAGTTCGACTTCGGCAGCCTCACCGATCTGTTCTCGGCGTTCTTCGGCGACGACCTTTTCGGCGTCGGCGGCCGGCCGCGGCGCGCTCGCGGCTCGGACGTCGCCGTCCAGGTCGAGATCGAGCTCGCCGAGGCGGCGCGCGGTGTCCGCCGCGAGGTTCCGTTCCCGGCCGCGGTCGCCTGCTCGACGTGTGAGGGCACCGGTGCCGCCCCCGGCACGAGCCCGGTCACGTGCACGAGCTGTGGAGGCACCGGTCGTGTGCAGCAGATCTCGCGGAGCGCGTTCGGCGAGTTCGTGCGAACGCAGGCGTGCCCGGCGTGCGGTGGCGCTGGCCAGCAGATCGCCGAGCCGTGCCCCGATTGCCGAGGCGAGGGCCGCGTCGTCGAGGAGCGCACGCTCGAGGTCGAGATCCCGCCGGGCATCCACGACGGCCAGCAGATCCGCATCTCGGGTGAGGGCCATGCGGGCGGCGCAGGCGGGCGCGCCGGCGACGTCTACGTTCAGGTGGGCGTGAAGCCCGATCCCCGCTTCGTCCGCGAGGGCGACCACGTCTTCTCGACCGTCGACCTCACAATCACTGAAGCCGCGCTCGGGACGAGCGTGACCGTGCCGACCCTCGAGGGCGAGGAGGTGCTCGAGTTCGAGCCCGGTACTCAGCCGGGCGAAGTGCGGGTTCTTCGCGGGCGAGGCATGCCCGTCCTCCAGGGTTTCGGCCGCGGTGACCAGCGGGTGCTCGTGAACGTCGCAGTACCGCGCCGTCTGAGCGAGGAGCAGCGCGGGCTGCTCGAGGACTTCGCGCGGTCTGCGGACGACGAAACGTACCGCGCCGACGAGGGCTTCTTCGACAAGCTGAAGAGCGTCTTCCGCTGACCGATCTCCGCCGCGTCTCGGTCCGGGTCGACCGCGCGCGAGCGGAGGAGACGAGGGCCCGGATGCTCGAGCTCTTTCCCGAAGGGTTCGAAGAGGCCGACGACGGCAAGCTGCTCGAGTTCTCCGCCTACACGGGCGCGGACGGCGAACGCCGCGCGCGCGCCGACTTCGGTGCCGTCCTCACAAGCGAGGTTCCGGCCGACTGGGAGGAGCGCTGGAAGCGGTTCCACCGGCCGGTGGAGATCGACGGAATGTGGGTCGGTCCGCCCTGGGAGCCTGCTCCGGCAGGCATGACGTCGATCACGATCGATCCCGGGCGGGCCTTCGGCACCGGGGGCCATGCCACGACGCGGCTGTGCCTGGAGCTCCTGAGCCCGCTGGCCCGCGGGTCGCTGCTCGACGTCGGCTGTGGCTCGGGCATCCTCTCGATCGCCGCGGCAAGGCTCGGCTTTTCGCCGGTGATCGCGGTCGACCACAATGCCTCGGCGGTGGACGCGACCCTCCGCAATGCCGAGGCGAACGGCGTCACGCTCGACGTCCGCCGTCTCGATGCCCGCGCCGACCCGCTGCCGCCGGCGAACATCGTCCTGGCCAACATCAGCGAGCAGACGGTTGCTCTGGTTGCGCCGCGCCTCGTGTGCGACACCCTCGTCACATCCGGTTACTTCGAGCCGCACGTGCCGCGACTTGCGGGTTACCGGCGCCTGGAGCGGCGGACCTTGGACGGCTGGGCGGCTGATCTGCACGCCCCGGAGTAGCATCCGGCGCCGTGGCGAGCTTTACCGTCAGCTTTCTCGGGTGCAAGGTCTCCCAGACGGATGCCCAGGAGGTTCGCGAGCGTTTGCTTCGCGACGGCCACGTCGAGGAGGCGACTGGAGCCGACGTCGCGGTCGTCAATGCATGCTGCGTGACGCACGAGGCGGTTCGGAAGTCGCGACACGCGGTCTCGCGCGCCGCGCGGAGCCATCGTCGGGTCTACGTCACGGGCTGCGGCGCGAACCTGCCCGCAGACGCGTTCGGCGGGATCAGCGAGAACGTCACGGTCGTCCGGCGGCGCAGCGAGGACACGCCGGACTTCGTCGCCGGAGATGTCGGCGGGATCGGGTGCGTTCAGGCGGACGCCAGGCTCGACCGTGTCCGCGCCTTCGTGAAGATCCAGGACGGCTGCAGCTTCTCGTGCAACTTCTGCGTCGTCCCGCTCGTTCGCGGCGCCTCGCGAAGCCGCAGTGCGGCAGCGGTGCTCGAGGAGATGCGGCGACGCGTGGCGCAGGGCCACCGCGAGGTGGTGCTGACCGGCATCAATCTCGGCTGCTACCGCGATCGCGAGCGCGGCTACACCCTGGCACGGCTCGTTCGCGAAGCAGGCGAGATTCCCGGCCTCGCCCGGCTCAGGCTCTCCTCGATCGAGGTCAACCACGTCAACGCCGAGTTGGTATCGGCGCTGCGCGAGACGCCGCCGGTGACCCACCATTTGCACGTGCCGCTCCAGTCCGGCGACGATGCCGTGCTGCGGGCGATGGCCCGTCGCTACACGAGCTCCACCTACCTGCGCCGGCTCGAAGGACTCGGGGACTTCAATCTGACCACCGACGTGATCGTCGGGTTCCCCGGCGAGGACGAGCAGGCCTTTCGGCGGACGCTCGAGGTCGTCGAGGCGGCCGGCGTGACGAAGGTGCACGTGTTCCCGTACTCGCCGCGTCCCGGGACGCTCACCGAGCGCTCGGACACCGTTTCGCGACCGGTGAAGAAGGAGCGAAGCGCCCGCCTCCGTGCCGCCTCGCACGAGGCGTGCCTGCGCCGCTGGCGCACGAAGGTGGGGGAGGCCGACGTCGTCCTGGTCGACCGGCCCGGCCGCGGCTACGGCGACGACTACTCCCCGTGGCTAGTCGCTGCGCCTGTCGGGGCGATCGTTCCCGTTCGCGGAGCTGCGGTCTCGGAGGAGGGGATCCTCGCTGCCTGACGATTGTCTCTTCTGCCGGCTCGCACGCGAAGGCGACCACGTCCGGAAGGGCGAGGGCTTCGTCGCCATCAACGACATCAACCCCCGGGCCGACGTCCACCTCTTGGTGCTTCCGGAGCGGCACGTCGACAGCTTCCGGGAGATCGGCGAGTTCGATCCGGACGAGGCAAAGCGGATGCTCGAGTTCGTTGCCGAGACCGCGCGCGAGGCCGGTCTCGACGACTACCGCGTGATCGTCAACGTCGGCGAGCGTGCAGGCCAGACGATCTTCCACCTGCACTGGCATGTCCTCGGCGGCCACACAACGGGGTTGCCATGAGCCTAATCGCGCGCCTCGAGGATGAGCTCAAGCAAGCGATGGTCGCGCGCGACGGCGATCGCCGGGATGCCCTGCGGCTGATCCTCGCGAGCCTCCGATCGGCCGAGAAGGAGCTGCAGCGACCGCTCCACGACGACGAGGAGCTGCAGGTTTTGCAGCGCGAGCGCAAGCGTCGAGTCGAAGCGGCCGAGGCCTACCGGAACGCCGGCCGCGAAGAGCAGGCGCAGGCGGAGGAGAACGAGCTCGAGGTGCTCGAGGAATTCATGCCCGAGCCCCTCTCCGAGGAGGAGCTCGAGGAGATCATCGACGACGCGATCGCCGAGGTCGGGGCCACGAGCCTCCGCGATCTCGGTCGCGTCATGGCCGATGTCATGCCTCAGGTCTCAGGCCGGACCGACGGCTCGGTCGTAAGCCAGCTCGTCCGCGAAAAGCTCGCCTAGCCCGACGATCCGCCCGGGCAGGGTGCTCGCCGCGCTCACCCAGGCCACACCCCCACCCTTGGGTGGGGCGCCAACCCGCCTCCCTCGGAGGCAACGCTACCGCCTCGCAACGCGCGGATCCTTGCCGAAGCAGGGCCGAAACAGTGACGCTTCGACACCTGCGACTCGGCCTGATCGGTCCCTACACTGAGGCTCGGTGCAGGAGGTTTTCTCCGTTTCGAACGAAGTCGCGGCGGAGCTCGCGACGATCGGCGACGGCGTGCTCGACGCGCTGCGCGACCGGCTTCGCTGCACGATCCTGCTCCGGGGCAATCGGCTGACGATCGAGGGGGACGAGCCGCACGTCGAGCAGGCCCGGGCCGTCGTCGACGAGCTCGCGGATCTCGTCGAGAACGGCCACGACATCGGGCCGACGACCGTGGATGCCGTGGTGGCGGCCCTGGAGCAGACGGAGGACATCCGCGATGTCTTCGACGACGTCGTTTGGCGGCACCGCGGCAAGCCGATCGCCCCGAAGACGGTCACCCAGAAACGCTACGTCGACGCGATCCGAGACCACACGGTCACGTTCGGCATCGGTCCGGCCGGCACGGGCAAGACCTACCTGGCGATGGCGCTCGCCGTCGCCGCGCTCTCGAACCGCGAGGTTGGACGCATCATCCTCACACGCCCCGCCGTCGAGGCCGGCGAGCGGCTCGGGTTCCTGCCCGGGACGCTGCTCGAGAAGGTCGATCCGTACCTGCGCCCGCTCTTCGACGCGCTCTACGACATGCTCGAGCCCGATCGGCTGACGGCGCATATGGAGCGGGGTGTGATCGAGGTGGCGCCGCTGGCGTTCATGCGCGGGCGCACGCTCAACGACTCGTTCATCATCCTCGACGAGGCGCAGAACACGAGCCCCGAACAGATGCAGATGTTTCTGACCCGCCTCGGCTTCGGCTCGAAGGTCGTCGTTACCGGCGACGTGACGCAGGTCGACCTACCCCGCGACCAAGCGTCGGGGCTGATCCAGGTGCAGCAGATCCTCGGCACCCTCGAGGGCGTCGCCTTCGTCCGCTTCGGGCACGAGGACGTCGTCCGGCACAAGCTCGTCCAGCGGATCGTCGAGGCCTACCGGCTTCACGCGGAGGAGACCGGCACCGGACGGAGCAGATAGCCGCGTGATCGTGGTCGAGGTCTCGAACAGGAGCGGTCTCGAAGTGGACGAGGAGGCCGCGATTGACCTCGCCCGCCGCGTGCTCGACGGCGAAGGGGTCGTCGACGGCGAGCTCGGCCTCGTCTTCGTCGGCCCGGACGAGATCAGGATCCTGAAGCGAGTGCACCTCGGGATCGACGAGCCGACCGACGTGCTCTCGTTCCCGATCGACGCGCGCGACGGCCTTCCGCGTGGAGTGCCGCGGCAGCTCGGCGACGCCGTCCTGTGTCCCCAGGTGGTCGGCGAGCAGTGGCGCCAGCCGCTGGTGCACGGGCTCCTGCACCTGCTCGGCTACGAGCACGGTACGGAGATGGAGGCGCGGGAAGAGCTGTGGCGCGACTGAGCACTCCGCGGCTTCGCTTCCGCCGCGACCAGGACGGGCGCGGCGAGGAGGAGCGCCTCGGCACGTCGTTGAGGCGGCCGCCCTCGATCTTCGAGAGCTTCAACTTCGCGGTCGAAGGGATCATTCACGTCCTCCGCACGCAGAGGAACATGCGCGTCCACTTCGCGGTCGCGATCGTCGTCCTCGTCGCAGCGATCTGGGTCGGTGTCACGAAGCTCGAGCTGATCGCCCTGCTGCTCGCGATTGCGTTCGTGTTCGTCGCGGAGATGATCAACTCGGCGCTCGAGCAGGCGATCGACGTCGCGACGACGTCGTTCGACCCGCTCGCGAAACTCGCGAAGGACGTCGCGGCCGGCGCCGTGCTGATCGCGACCGTCAACGCCCTGGCGATCGGCTACCTCGTCTTCTCCGACGAGGTCGCCGGCCGGAGCTCCCGTCTCCTGGAACGTCTCCGCGACGCGCCCGCGAAGATCACCTTGATCGCGCTCGTCCTGACGACGCTGATCGTGATCGCGACAAAGGCGTACACCGGGCGGGGAACGCCGCTGCGCGGCGGTCTCCCATCGGGCCACGCTGCGATCGCGTTCGCCGGCTGGATGGCGGCGACGTACGTCGTCGGCGGAGACCAGCGCTTCCTGATCTCGTCGATCGCCCTCGTGATGGCGCTGCTCGTCGCGCAGACGCGAATCGAGGCGGGCGTGCACTCCGCGGCCGAGGTCGCGTACGGAGGGGCCCTCGGCGCTCTCGTCACCCTCGTCGTCTTCCAGCTGTTCTCGTGAACGTCGAGCTCTTCGCACGCGCGGAGGCGGTGGCCGAGCGCGCGTACGCGCCGTACTCGAACTACTTCGTCGGCGCAGCGGTCGTTTCGCGGGATGGCCGTATCTTCGAGGGGGTCAACGTCGAGAATGCGGCGTACCCGCTCGGGATCTGCGCCGAGCGGACGGTGCTCTCGGCGGCCGTCGTCGCCGGCTGCAGGCCCGGCGACCTCGAGGAGATTGCGATCACGGCCTCGCCGTGTGGAGGCTGCCGGCAGTGGCTGCACGAGTTTCGTCTCGAGCGGGTCACGTTTCGCAACGCAGCGGGCGAGGTCGTCTCGTACACGCCCGCCGAGCTGCTGCCGGAGACGTGGGACTTGCCCGCGTGACGAATCGTCGCGCCCCCGTCACGGACCGACACGGCTCCGTCACTGAGACGCGCGGCCGGGAGGGCTACCGTGACCGGCGAGGGAGGAGGGATGAGCCCCACCCGGGCGGGGGACTCGCGGCGGTGTGAGGAGCGGCTTCGTCGCAGTCGCGGGGCGACCGAACGTTGGGAAGTCGACGCTCGTCAACGCGCTCTGCGGAGGCAAGGTGGCAATCGTCTCGGACAAGCCGCAGACGACGCGGCAGCGGATCTTCGGGATCGCGAACGGGGACGGCTTCCAGCTCGTGCTCGCCGATCTGCCGGGGTTCCAGCGGCCGCGGGACCCGCTCACCGAGCGGATGCAGCGAACGGTCGACCAGTCCTTCGAAGAGGTCGACGCCGTTCTCTTCGTCCTCTCGGCGCGTGAGCGCATCGGCGCCGGTGACCGGTTTATCGCGAACCGGATCTTCGGGCTCGGGGTGCCTGTCGTGATCGCGCTGAACAAGGTCGATCGCCTGAAGCCGGGGCACATCGCCGAGCAGATGCAGAGGGGCTCCGCGCTCGGGGAGTTCCACGCCCTCCATCCTGTAAGCGCGGTCACGGGTGACGGAGTTCCGGAGCTTTGCGACGAGCTCGTCGGCCTGCTGCCGGAGGGGCCGCGCTACTTCGACGCGGAGCAACGTACCGATCTGCCGATCGAGCTCCAGATCGGGGAGCTCATCCGCGAGAAGGCGCTGCAGCTGACGCGGGACGAGATCCCGCACGCGGTCTCGGTGGAGGTGGACGAGATCGGCGACAAGGTCGTCAGCGCGCGGCTGTTCGTGGAGACGGATTCGCAGAAACAGATCCTCGTCGGCAAGGGCGGCGCCGTGATCAAGCAGATCGGGACGCGGGCGCGCCCGGAGATCGAGCTCCTCCTCGGCCGTCACATGTTCCTGGAGCTGCAGGTCAAGGCGCGGCCGAGATGGCGCCGCGATGAGACGATGCTGGAGCGTCTCGGGATCTGACCCCGGGCCCACGGGCGGGGAGGCGGTTTGCCGAGTTCCGAGGGCTACACTCAGCCCATGGCGCAGGCGCCCGCCCTTCCGACCGGCTTCGAGCTGCCGCTCGAGCCGCGGCTGCCGCGGATCGGCGCGGTCGACCAGGTCGCCGTCGAGGCGCGCGCGACCGACCTCTCAAGGCGATCGATCAAGCGAGAGGCGAAGCTATTCGCCCTCGACCTCGCCGTGCGGATGATGGACCTGACGACGCTCGAGGGGGCAGATACTCCCGGCAAGGTCGCCGCGCTCGCGTCCAAGGCGATCCGGCCGGACCCGTCGGACTCGAGCATTCCGTCCGTCGCGGCGGTCTGCGTCTATCCGAACCTGGTGCAGCCCGCGAAGGAACGCGTTGCGGGCACCGGCGTCAAGGTCGCGTCGGTCGCGACCGCGTTTCCGTCCGGGCAGAGCCCGACCGACCTCAAGGTGGCCGAGGCGCGGCGCGTCGTCGAGCTGGGCGCGGACGAGGTCGACATGGTGATCGACCGTGGGGCGTTTCTCGCGGGGCGCTACGCGAAGGTCTACGACGAGATCGTCCAGGTGAAGGAGGCCGCGCACCCCTCGCACCTGAAGGTGATCCTCGAGGTGGGTGAGCTCGGAACGTACGACAACGTGCGCCGGGCCTCGCTGCTCGCGATCGCCGCGGGCGCCGACTTCATCAAGACCTCGACCGGAAAGCTCTCGTCGTCGGCGACGCTGCCGGTTACGCTCGTGATGCTCGAGGCGATCCGCGACGTCTTCGAGGAGACGGGCCGCCGGGTCGGGATGAAGCCTGCGGGCGGGATCCGCAACGCGAAGCAATCGGTGCAGACGCTCGTCCTCGTTCATGAGACGCTCGGCCTCGACTGGCTGACGCCAGACCTGTTTCGATTCGGCGCCTCGTCCCTCCTCAACGACGTCTTGATGCAGATTCGCAAGGAGAAGACGGGCCGCTACCAGAGCCCTGAGTACTTCACCCTCGACTGATGAGCGAGCTCGAACAACGCGGCGACCGTACGCCGATCCCGTCGGCATGGGAGTACGCGCCGGCGCCGGAGTCGCGCGAGATCGTCGAGCTGCGCGAGCGGTACGGCCTCTTCGTCGGCGGCGAGTTCGTCGAGCCGCGGTCCGGCGAGTACTACACGACCCTCGATCCCGCGCAGGAGGAGCCGCTCGCGGAGGTCCCACAGGCCGGGCCGGACGACATTCGCCTCGCGGTCGAGACCGCGCGCGAGGCGTACGACAACGGCTGGTCGGCCGCGCCTGCGGCCGAGCGCGCCAAGTACCTGTTCCGGATCGCGCGGATCCTGCAGGAGCGCTCGCGCGAGTTCGCCGTGCTCGAGTCCCTGAATGGCGGCAAGCCGATTCGCGAATCGCGAGACGTCGACCTGCCGCTGGCCGCCGCTCACTTCTTCTACTACGCAGGCTGGGCCGACAAGCTCGAGTACGCGTTCCCGAACCGCCGCCCGCGGCCGCTCGGCGTTGCCGGCCAGATCATCCCCTGGAACTTCCCGTTGTTGATGCTCGCCTGGAAGATCGCGCCGGCGCTCGCCGGCGGCAACACGGTCGTGCTGAAGCCCGCCGAGACGACACCGCTCACCGCGCTCCACTTCGGGGATGTGCTGCGGCAGGCCGAGCTACCGCCGGGTGTCGTCAACATCGTCACCGGTGACGGGCGCGCGGGGGCGGCGCTCGTGAAATCGGACGTTGAGAAGATTGCGTTCACAGGCTCGACCGAGGTGGGCAAGGCGATCCAGAGGGAGCTCGCCGGCACGGGCAAGAAGCTGACGCTCGAGCTCGGCGGCAAGGCCGCGAACATCATCTTCGACGACGCCGCGCTCGACCAGGCGGTCGAGGGGATCGTCAACGGGATCTACTTCAACCAGGGCCACGTTTGTTGCGCCGGCTCGCGGCTGCTCGTGCAGGAGTCGATCTACGAGCCGGTGATCGAGAAGCTGAAGCGGCGCCTGACCACGCTGAGGGTGGGCGACCCGCTCGACAAGAACACGGACGTCGGCGCGATCAACTCGCGCCAGCAGCTCGACAAGATCGAGGAGCTCGTGGCTGCGGGCAAGAACGAGGGCGCCGAGATCTACCAGCCGCCGTGCCGCCTCCCCGAGAAGGGTTACTGGTTCGCGCCGACGGTCTTCACCAACGTCGCCCAGAGCTACCGGATCGCGCAGGAGGAGATCTTCGGGCCCGTTCTCTCGGTGCTGACCTTCCGGACGCCCGACGAGGCGGTCGAGAAGGCGAACAACACGCCGTACGGCCTGTCGGCCGGGGTCTGGACGGAGAAGGGCTCGCGGATCCTCTGGATGGCCGAGCGCCTGCAGGCGGGCGTGATCTGGGCGAACACGTACAACCGGTTCGACCCGGCCTCGCCGTTCGGCGGCTACAAGGAGTCCGGCTTCGGCCGCGAAGGCGGCCGGCATGGGCTCGAGCCGTACCTCGAGTTCGAGGGCGCGGAGGCTTTCGGTGGCTGAGCGCCGCGGCGGCACCGGTCGGCTGCCGGTCAAGAAGACCTACAAGCTCTACATCGGCGGCGAGTTCCCCCGCTCGGAGTCGGGTCGCACGTACGAGGCGGAGGAACAGAACGTCGCGCGCGCGTCGCGAAAGGACGTGCGGGACGCGGTCCGCGCTGCCGCCGCCGCGCAGCCGAAGTGGGCGGGGATGACGGCCTACAACCGGGCTCAGGTCCTCTACCGCGCCGCCGAGATGCTGGAGGCGCGGACGCCGGAGTTCGCGCGACTGACCGGCGACGAGGACGAGGTCAACGCCGCCGTCGATCGCTTCGTCTGGTACGCGGGCTGGGCCGACAAGCTCGCGCAGGTGCTCGGCTCGTCGAATCCGGTCGCCGGCCCGTACTTCAACTTCACCGTGCCCGAGCCGACAGGGGTGGTCGCCGTGCTCGCGCCCGAGGAGCCGCCGCTGCTCGGCCTGGTGTCGCGTCTCGCACCCGTGCTCGTCGGCGGGAACGCGGCCGTCGTGGCCGCCTCCGAGTCCCGGCCGCTTGCGGCGATCGAGCTCGCGGAGGTGCTCGCGACGTCGGATGTGCCCGGCGGCGTCGTCAACCTGCTCACCGGCCACCGCGAGGAGCTGGCGCCGGTCCTGGCCTCGCACATGGATGTCAACGCACTCGATGTCACCGGGGCCAACGGCGACCTCGCCGAGCTCGAGCGCCTGGCGGCAGAGAACGTGAAGAGGATCGTCAAAGGCTCGGCCGAAGATCAGAGCCCGTGGGAGGTGGCAGGCTTCCTCGAGCTGAAGACGGTCTGGCACCCGGTGGGTGTCTGACCCGGCTTGCCGCCTCTCTTAGAAGGCGCATCCAGCCTCCTCCCCGCGGCGAGCCTAGCGAGGAGATGCTCGCGCATGGGTGACGAGATCGGTGAGAATTCGCGCCGGTGAGCGGACCGCGTCGGTTCAGCCAGGCGATCTCCGAGGGCGACGGGATCTCGCTGATCGCACAGGTCGACGAGCCTGCGGCTGCGGCCAGGGTCGAGGCCGACGGCGCCGAGGCGATTCTCGTGCCACGCGGGCGTGAGGCTCGACTGGCTGAGATCCGCGACGCGACGAGCCTGCCGATCATCTGCCACTGGGGCGGGCGAGGCGACCAGCTCGCCGGGGCGGACGCCTGCGTGCTGGAAGCCCGGGGCGACGGCGACCGCGAGTCGTTCGAGCATGTGCAGCGCGAGCTCGGCGACGGCTTCGAGCTCGCTCTCTGGATCGAGGACGAGGAACAGCTCGAGACCGCGCTCGAGGAGCTCGACCCGGAGATCTTCGTGCTTGCAGCCGGGGAAGCACGGGGGGAGGAGGCACTCGAGCAGGTTCTCGATCTGCTGCCCGACGTCCCCGCCGGCAAGCTCGCGATCGCGGCCGTGGGCGCCGTCGACCGCGACGATGTCGGCTCGCTCGAGCGCGCCGGATTCGACGGGGTCATCGTCGACGTCGGCAGCGTCGCAGGCGCAGCCGGCGAGCCCCCGCCCGAGGTGTGACCGTCAGCCTCTGAGCAGGGGGCAGGTGAGGCAGGTCGGCCCGCCGTCGCCCTTCGAGAGCTCGTTGCCCTCGTGGACGAGCACCTCGACGCCGGCGGCCTCGAGACGGCGTCTGGTCTCGGGGTTGCCGTCGACCGCGAGCGCCACCCGCGGGGCGAGCGCGAGCACATTGCAGCCCAAGCTCTCGAACTCCTCGTCGGGGACGGCCACGACCTCGATTCCGCGCTCGGCGAAAAGCTGCGCCAGACGCGTCGGCAGAAGCGGTGGGTAGGCGACGACGAGGTCGTCGGCGAGGGGGCTGAGGAGCGAGAGGAGATGCATCACCTCGGCTTCGCCGTGCCAGTGCGGGAGGTCGAACGTGAGCACGTCCAGCCCCGATACCCGCTCGAGCTCGGCGGCGCCTGCCTCGTTCGTCCGGTAGCCGAGGCCGACGAGAAGCGTCCGCTCGTCGAGGCGGACCAAATCGCCACCCTCGGCCAAAGCGGGCTCGGCAAGGCGGCCCGCGATGGGGACCCCCGCGCGCGCGAGGTCGGCCGCGAGCGCGTCCGGCTCGCCGCGGCGGCCGCGCTTCCCCGGCCTCAGCAGGACGCCACCGTCGTCGGCGATCAAGGCGGGATCGAAGACGTAGATCGCATCCGGATCGCCTTCCGGCCCCTCGTCGGCCAGCACGACCTCCGCGCCGGCATCGGCGAGCAGCTCGCAGAGGGCCTCGTGCTCGCGCGCGATCGCGGCGGCATCCGGCTCGGCGCGCCAGCCGTACTCGCGCCAGTGGCGCAGGTCGGCCTCGCGGGGTGCACCAAGCAGGACGCGCCGCAGGGGAGCCGTCATCGACGGCACGCCGTGCACCTTCGGCTCGGCGACGCTCATCAGCCGAAGAACGCCTTGGCGACGTCGTACCACTCGGTCGGCACCTGCTTCAGCTCGGCGGTGGCCTCCGCCAGCGAGACGTCCACGATCTGGTCGCCGCGGAGCGCCGCCATGCGCCCGAACCTGCCCGCGTGGGCGAGGTCCGCCGCCTCGAGCCCGAAGCGGGTTGCGAGCACGCGGTCCCGCGCAGTCGGGGACCCGCCGCGCTGGACATGGCCGAGCACGGTGACCCGCGTCTCGAACCCGGTCCGCTCCTCGATCTGCCGCGCGAGCGCATCACCGACTCCACGTTGCGACAGCCGGACGTGGCCGAACTGGTCGACCTCGTCGGCGTCGCCGGCGCCCTCGAGCTCGTAGCCCTCGGAGACGACGACGATCGAGAAGTCCTTGCCGCGGTCGTGGCGCCGGCGGAGGTCGGCGCAGGCGTCGTCGATCGAAATCGGCTGCTCGGGAATCAGGATCATGTCGGCGCCTCCCGCAATGCCGCTCATGACGGCGATCCAGCCCGTGTGGCGCCCCATCACCTCGACGACCATGACGCGGTTGTGCGACTCGGCGGTCGTGTGAAGGCGATCGATCGCCTCGGTGGCGATCGTCACGGCGGTGTCGAATCCGAACGTGTAGTCGGTGCCCGAGAGGTCGTTGTCGATCGTCTTCGGGACGCCGACGACGGGGAAGTCGTGCTCGTCGTACAGGCGCGCGGCAACCCCGAGCGTGTCCTCGCCGCCGATCGCCACGAGCGCGTCCAGACCGAGGCGCTCGAAGCTCGCGAGCACGCGCTCGACGCCGCCGTCGACCTTGTACGGATTCGTGCGTGAGGTGCCGAGGATCGTCCCGCCCCGTGGGAGCAGGCCGGAGATCTCACGCGGGCCGAGGGGCTCGGAGAGCCCGTCGACGAGCCCGCGCCAGCCCTCGCGGATGCCGACGACCTCCCACCGCCGCACGAAGGAGCGGCGCGCGACCGCGCGGATGACCGCGTTCAGACCCGGGCAGTCGCCGCCACCGGTGAGGACTCCAAGCTTGGACACAGGTGCCATTCTGGTGAACGAGTCGGACCGGCGAGAAATCTCGCCACGCGCAGGTGCCGAAGGTGGGAGTCGAACCCACACGGAGCTTTCGCCCCACCGGATTTTGAGTCCGGCGCGTCTGCCAGTTCCGCCACTTCGGCGCTCACGAAGAGTAACCTCGAGCAAGGTCCGGAGCGGCTCGTCGGGCGCGGCAAGACCGCGCTCGTGCCGAGCCGGACAACGGCGTGGAAGAAAAAGAAGGGGGCGTGTCGTGGAGCCATGACTTCACCCTCCCCTTCTCGCTTGCGAGCGTCCGCCCGCGCCCTGATACTTCCGCGAACGATGCGGAATCCCGGTTCCAACGGCCGGGGCTCTCTCGGTTGGCGGGACAAGGGCAACGGAGGAGGAAGAGTGACGAAGCGTTTTTCGATCGGAATGCTCCTCGCGGTCGTCGGATCGCTGGCGTTGATCGCGGCCGGCTGCGGCGGCGGAGGAGACAACGAGAGTGGGTCGAGCGGCGGCGGCAACGTCAAGGCTCTGCCGGCGTCGTCGTGCGGGCCGATCCAGTACAAGGGTGAGGGCGACCCCGACTACTTGATCGCGTCGGACTTGCCGCTGATCGGCGGCTCGCGGACGCAGACGATCCAGATGAACAAGGCGATCGCCTACCTGCTGGATCAGCAGGACTGGAAGGCCGGCGACAAGAAGATCGCGTTCCAGGCGTGCAACGACGCGACCGCTCAGCTCGCGAAATGGGATCCGACGAAGTGCAGTGCGAACGCGCACGCGTACGCCGGCAACAGCAGCTTGATCGGCGTGATCGGCACGTTCAACTCGGGCTGTGCCGCGATCGAGATCCCGGTCTTGAACCAGGCGCCGGGCGGCGGACTGATGCTGCTCTCGCCGGCGAACACCTACGGCTGCCTGACGGAGCCGTGCGCCGGGGACGAGCCTGAGAAGTACTACCCGTCCGGCAAGCGGACGTACGCCCGCGTCGCGCCGAGCGACCCGAACCAGGGCGCCGTCGACGCGAAGTTCCTGCAGTCGAAGGGTGTGAAGACCGTCTACATCCTCAACGACAAGGAGGCCTACGGCCTCGGTGTGGCCAAGAACTTCAAGGGCGCGGCCGAAGCGCTCGGCATGAAGGTTCTCGGCTTCTCGGCCTACGATCCAAAGCAGCCGAACTTCCAGGCGACCTTCACGCGGATCAAGGGCACGAACCCGGACGCCGTCTTCATCGGCGGCCTCATCGACGAGAACAGCGGCCAGCTGATCAACGACAAGGTCGCGGTCCTCGGCGACAACAACAAGGTCAAGCTGATGCTGCCCGACGGCTTCACGACCGACGCCGCGTTCCAGCGGTCGGAGGGCGGGACGCCCAACGCGAACGGCGCCTACTTCACCGTCGCGGGTGTCGGGATCGACAAGTACAAGGGTGCCGCGCTCAAGTTCATCGACGGCTTCAAGAGCCAGCTCGGCGGCAAGCCGGTCGACCCGTACGCGATCCTCGGCGCGCAGGCCGGTGCGGTGATGCTCGACGCGATCGACAAGTCCGACGGGAGTCGGTCTTCGGTGATCGACGAGGTCTACAAGACCAAGGTCGAGGACGGCCTCATCGGCAACTTCGAGCTGAACGAGAACGGTGACCTGACCGGCGCCAACGGCGCTGCGCTGCTGTACACCGTCTACGTGGGGAAGGGGAACCACCTCACGACTCTCCTGACGACGAGCCCGGAACCGAAGCTCGTCGAGGCGGCGCGCAAGGCCGCCGCGGGGTAGCCAAACCGACGGAGGGGAGGGTCGACGGCCCTCCCCTCCGTCTTACAATCCCCGGCCATCGCGACCGAAGCCCGCACCGAACCGCCCTCGCCGCTCTCCGCGCTTCGCGCTCGGCGGCGACCGGCGCTTCTGTCCGTGCTGGGGGTTGTCTTCGTCGTGCTGCTGTTCGTGTGGCTTGCGATCAACCTGGTCAAAGAGCCCCAGGACTTCTTCAACGTCGCGCTGATCGGCTTCACGACGGGCTCCGTCTACGCACTCGTGGCGCTCGGCTACACGCTCGTGTACGGGATCCTGCAGCTGATCAACTTCGCTCACGGGGATGTGTTCGCACTGAGCGGTCTCGTCGCCAGCACCTTCATCGTCACCATCTTCGGGCTCGACGAGAACTCGGCCGCGCTGACGATCGTGGGCGGGCTCCTCGTGACGTTCATCTGCGCGGCCGCGTTCGGCGCGATCGTCAACTCCTCGATCGAGTTCGTTGCGTACCGCAGGCTCCGCAGTGCTCCGAGGCTCGCCGTGCTGATCACCGCGGTCGGGATGTCGTTCATCGTTCAGAACATCTCGCTGGCGATCTACGGCGTGAACTTCCGGAGCGTGCCGCCGCTGATCCCGGGCTCGGACGTCTTCACGATTAACGGCGTCCACTACGGATGGGACTCCCTCTTCGTCGTGCTCGTCACCGCGCCCGTGCTCGTCCTGCTGAGCTGGCTCGTCAAATCGACGCGCCAGGGCAAGGCGATGCGCGCGACGTCCCAGGACCCGGAGGCGGCTGCGATCATGGGCATCGACGTGAACCGGACGATCTCCTTCACGTTCGTCCTCGCGGGTGGACTCGCTGGCATCGGGGCTGTGCTCTATCTCGTCGAGTTCAACATTCGGTACGACACGGGCTTCCAGCTCGGGCTGATCGCCTTCACGGCAGCGGTGCTCGGAGGAATCGGAAACCTGACCGGCGCGGTCCTCGGCGCGATCCTGATCGGCTTGATCCAGGCCTTCAACGAGGGGCTTTCGTGGGCGGCTCCGGGGAGTGACTGGACCAGGTCGATCGTCTTCGGGATCCTGATCGCGATCCTCGTCTTCCGCCCGGAGGGCCTGCTCGGCGAACGCACGCCGGAGGGTGCGTGATGGGCCCGCGCGGCCGCCAGGCGCGCGCGTACGCCCGCGTTCACGCCGACCGCCTCGCCGAGCGGTCCAAGCTCGATCGTGTCGGCGCGCAGTGGCGGCGGATTCCCTCCCGATACCGTGGCTGGGCGCCCCTCCTGGTGCTCGTCACCCTGGCCGTGACGTACCCGTTCTACGTCTCGAGCCTGCCCGGCAACGTCCCCCTGATCCTGTCGTTCCCAGGGCTCCACTCGTCGGTGACGATCCTCGTCTTCGTGATGATGGCGGTGGGCCTGAACATCGTCGTTGGGTATGCCGGGCTGCTCGACCTGGGCTATGTCGCGTTCTACGCGATCGGCGCCTACACGGCTGGCTGGTTGGCCTCGGGTCAGTTCCAGCAGGTCAACGTCCACGTCGGCTCGATCGGCCTGGCGCCGAGCGCGCGGGGCATCCACATCAACATGTGGCTGGTGCTGCTGATCGCGGCGCTGCTGACCGCGATCGGCGGGATCCTGATCGGCCTGCCGACCCTGCGGCTGCGCGGCGACTACCTCGCGATCGTCACGCTCGGCTTCGGGGAGATCATTCCGCAGTTCGTCCGCAATGCGGACGCCGAGGGGTTCGGCGGGTTCGACCTGACGCATGGGACGTTCGGAATCAGCCCGATCGACTCGCTCGGTTTCGGGACGAGGCTGCACGACACCGTGGGCCTGCCGGAGAGCTACTCGCAGTCGTTCAACGCCGACCGGCTCTTCTTCTGGACGGTGCTGGCCCTGCTCCTGATCACGGTCTTCTGCTCGATGCGCCTGCGCGACTCGCGCCTCGGGCGCGCCTGGATCGCGATTCGCGAGGACGAGACGGCCGCCGGGGCCATGGGCATCCCCCTGATGCGGACGAAGACGTGGTCGTACGCGATCGGCGCCTTCTTCGGAGGCATGGCCGGCGCCTACGTCGCGACGTTCAACCAGGGCGCGTTCCCGAGCCAGTTCGACTTCAACATCTCGGTCTTCCTGCTCTGCATGGTGATCCTCGGCGGGATGGGGAGCCTCTGGGGCGTGGTCGTGGCGGGGACGATCCTGGCCTGGCTGAACGTCGAGGGCCTCGCGAACATCGGCACCTGGCTGAACAACAACACGCCGCTCGACATCGAGGTCCCGAAGTACGAGTTCGGGATCTACGGCGTCGTCATCGTGCTGATGATGCTGTTCCGGCCCACCGGCCTGATTCCCGAGCGGCGGCGCAAGCGGGAGATCGAGGAAGGGACCCGGGGCACGCTCGACGAGCCGCTCTACGAGATGCGCATGGCCAACGAGCCGGGCGCCGGCGAGCGCGGGTCGCCGGGGAGGCAGCCGCGGGGATGAGCGAGACGCCGGCAGCCGCAGGGATGAGCGAGACGCCGGAGACGCCGCCCACGCTCGAGGGCAACCTGCTCGTCGCCGACCGCGTCCGCAAGGAGTTCGGCGGCCTGCTCGCCGTCAACGACCTGACGTTCACGATTCCGGAGCGGGCGATCGTCAGCCTGATCGGGCCGAACGGCGCGGGGAAGACGACCTTCTTCAACATGCTGACCGGTCTCTACCGGGCCACCTCGGGTGTGATCATCTTCGACGGCCACGACGTGACGGCGAAGCCGCCGCACGCGATCACGAAGCTCGGCGTGGGGCGGACATTCCAGAACATCCGTCTCTTCCCGCAGATGACGGCGCTCGAGAACGTGATGGTCGGGATGCACTCGCGGCTTCGCGGAGGCATCCTCGGCTCGATCTTCGGAACCCCTCGCGTCCGCCGTGAGGAGCGTGAGGCGACCGAGCAGGCGCGCGAGCTCCTCCGCTTCGCCGGGCTCCGCCGGGTCGACGACGAGCTTGCCGAGAGCCTCGCCTACGGAGACCAGCGTCGCCTCGAGGTCGCGCGCGCGCTCGCGACCGATCCGAAGCTCGTGCTCCTCGACGAGCCGACCGCCGGCATGAACCCACAGGAGACGGTCGCCTTCATGCAGTTCGTGTCGGAGCTACGGGAGAAACGCCCGATCGCGATCCTGCTGATCGAGCACGACATGAAGGTGGTCATGGGCGTTTCGGAGCGGGTAACGGTGCTCGACTACGGCGAGAAGATCGCCGAGGGGACGCCGAAGGAGGTCCAGCAGGACGAGCGTGTGATCGAGGCGTACCTCGGGAAGGCGGCGACCGCATGAGCACGAAGACGAACGATCGCGACGTCACGCTCCGGCTCGAGAACGTGCACACTTTCTACGGCTCGATTCAGGCTCTGAAGGGGATCTCGCTCGAGGTGCACGAGGGTGAGATCGTCACGCTGATCGGTGCTAACGGCGCCGGCAAGTCGACGACGCTGCGCTCGATCAACGGCCTGAACACGCCGCGAGAGGGGTCGATCGTCTTCCAGGGCAGGGAGATCACGCGGCGGGCTCCCCACGACATCGTCCAGATGGGGATCTCACAATCGCCGGAGGGCCGTCGGCTGTTCCCGCGCATGAGCGTGCTCGAGAACCTCGAGATGGGAGCCTTCCAGCGCAAGGACCGCTCGGAGATCAAAGGCGACCTCGACCGCGTCTACTCGCTGTTCCCGCGCCTCGCTGAGCGTAAGAGTCAGCGCGCCGGGACGCTGTCCGGCGGCGAGCAGCAGATGTGCGCGATCGGCCGGGCGCTGATGGCGCAGCCGAAGCTGCTGATGCTCGACGAGCCGTCGATGGGCCTGGCGCCGATCTTCGTGGAGAAGATCTTCGAGATCATCCAGGAGATCAACGACCAGGGGACGACGATCCTCCTCGTCGAGCAGAACGCCCTCATGGCCCTCGACGCCGCGGATCGCGGCTACGTGCTGGAGACGGGCACGGTTGCGCTCGCCGACGACGCCAAGAAGCTGCGTGAGAACGAGCAGGTCCAGAAGACCTACCTCGGCATCGAGTCCTAACCGGCCGCTTCCGAGCCGACCCGAAGAGGGAAGTAGGGGGGCGAGAGGAGGAAGCCCACGCGCGGGGTGCCGCCGGCGCGGCCTCGCGCCATCTCGAGGGCGGTGTTGACGTTCTGGGACGGCACGAAGCCGAGCTGCCTGGCGGCGACGGCGTCCCGGCAACCGGCGACGATGATCGCGCCGAGCCGGCCGACCGCAGGTCCGCAGGCACTCCAGTCCGCGAACGGGAGGAGGGGGTGGCACGACCGCCGCGCGCGGTAGGCCTGGATCGCGCGCTCGTCGGCAACGGCCTCACGCTCGGCCACCAAGAGCTCGAGCGGCTCGCGCCCGAGCCGGGTCGTCGCCTGGAAGAAAGCGCGGTACGGCTGCTGGGTCGGGTGCGCGAAGTGCCGGTGGAATCGATGGATGAGGATCGCCGTACCCCCCTCGGCGAGCGGGAAGTCGTCGCGCCAGAGCCGCAGGGCGAGCCCGAGGCCGAGGTACGAGACGAGCAGCGGATTCGGACGCTCCCGCGGAAGGTGCGGCGTCGTGCGCGGGATCCCGATCACGATCGCGTCCAGTTGCCGGTCGAGGCGCGCAGCGCGGGTCTCGACGCCCCTGAGGAGCGCCTCGGCGTGCGCGACCGACGGGGGTCCGCCGTACGCGGCTGCGACGGTCAGCTCGCGACGAACCGAGCGGATCAGCCGGTCCCTCGCCACGCCGGGCAGGAGGCCGAAGGGGAGTCGGAGCGGTGAGCCCGCAATCCGTTCGAGCGCCTCCTCGTCGTAGGGGTAGCCGCGGGCGGCGCCCGACAGGCGCGGATGATTGAGCGTGAGGGAGGCGCCGATCAGCGGCACGCGCCTGGACAGCTCGCGCTCGATCAGGAGGGCGAGCTGCCACCCCTGCGACGCGCTCGTCTCCAGCAGCGAATAGGCGCCCGCGGCGCGGAGGGCTTCGCGCCCGCCCGCTCCGAGCAGCGCCGCGGGGCCGCCGTGGAGCACCGTCTCCGCCGCGGTGACGACGACGATCGCATCCGTCTCGACGAGTCGCGGGTTGACACGCAGCGGGATGCGGCCCGACCGTCCGATCTCGACCAGGTCCGGCCCTTCGACATCGTGGACCTCGACCCGGCCTCGGAAGCGGCGGGCGAACTCGGGGGAGACGACCCCGACCTGTTCGAGCTCGCGCTCGACGGGGCGGCGCTCGAGCCCGCAGGCCACGAGCAGGGTCTGGTTCGCGACCGGCACGCCGGCCCGCTCGAGCTCGGCGACGACGGCGGCGACCGCGTCCTGCCGCGGGTCGTGCTGGGCGGCCGGGATCGGCAGCATCGGCGGCTCGACGACGATCGTGGCCCGTCCGCCCCGGGTGACCAGCGCTTCGACAGGCTCGCCGACGAGCGGGAACCGCAGGGCGTCCCTCACCGCGGCGGCGACGTCGCTGATCCCCTCGCCCGGTGGGGGCGGCCGGAGGATGACGGCGTCGTCGGGCGCGTTCACGATCGTGAGCCGCGACCCGGCGAGCATCGGGACGCGCTTCATGGCAGCGCGCGATACAGGCGGTAGAACGTCGGGCGGAAGCCGCGTCGCGGCCAGTGCCGCGAAGACAGGAGGTTGACCGACCGCCAGTCGGTGGTCATCGACCGGAAGCCGCGTTCGTGTGCCCACGAGAGGACGTGGCCGGTCAGTGCGAGGTTCACACCGGTTCGCCGCGCGTCCGGCGCTGTGGCGGCGTGTGCGAGGTCGATGTTCTTGTCCGGCACGCGCAGGTCGCCCCCGGGGCGGCGATAGAGGATCGCATGGCCCACGGGCCGTCCGTCCCGCTCGGCCACGAAGTGCGTGTACAGCTCCCGGTCGTCCCAGAGGTCGGCCCAGTCCGCCCGAAACTCGTCGTCCCCCGGCACGCTCAGCCCCGAGAAGCTCGGCGACCGGCTTTGCAGCTCCCAGAGCTCGCGGTCGAGCCTTGCCACGAGCGGGAGGTCGTCGGGCTCGCCGGGCCGAATCTCGACCTCGGCCTCGACCGGCCGCATCGCCGCCGTCTCGCGAACCGCCCACACGAACTGGACACCGAAGGCAAGCCGCAGCCACGCGTCGACGAGTGCCTCGTCGCTCGCGGGCACCGCCGCGAGATGCCGTGTGCAACCCGCCGCGAACCAGCGTGCGGCGAGAGCGGCATAGAGATCGCGCACCGACTCGGCCTTGCCCTCGGCGGCCGCGCAGCCCGCGAGATCGACGAAAGCCCGCATGTCGCCGAGCAACGGGTCGTCCTCGACTCGGCCGACGACGTACGCAACCAGGGCGTCGCCGCGGATCGCGACCATGCCGTCGGCGCGGTCGTGCGCGAGATCACGGCGCAGCTGCGTGGCGAAGTCGGAGACCTCGGGCAGCAGCGGTTCCGCGGCGCGATGGCGCCTGTGCCTTTCGGCCAGCAGGTCCGCCGCAGCCTCGAGATGCTCGCCCTCGAACGGCCGAATCTCGATCTCGGTCATCGGCGCGGGACGATAGCTTTGACCCGTGAGCCCGAAGACGCTGACCGGCGAGGAGCTCCAGCTCGACGACGCTCCGGTTCGCGACTCGGAGCTCTTTCTCGTCGACGGCAACAACCTCGCGTACCGCGCCTTTTTCGCGCTGCCCGAGGAGCTCGCCACGAGCGAGGGCTTCTCGACGAACGCCCTCCTCGGGTTCACGAACATGCTCTTCAAGCTCCTCGCGGACTACCGGCCGAAGGGGGTCGCGGTCGCCTGGGACACGCGCCCCGTGCACCGCGCCGCCACCGCCGAGGCGGCGGACGTCGTCTACAAGGAAGGCCGGCGCGAGATGCCCGACCTCCTGCGCGAGCAGTTCCCCTTCTTCCGGCCGATCGTCGAGGCCTTCGGCTACCGAAACCTCGAGTTCGGCGGCTGGGAGGCGGACGACGTCATCGCCACCCTCGCGACACGCGCCGACGAGGCCGGCGTCAAGACGACCGTCGTCTCGACGGACCGTGATGCGTTCCAGCTCGTCACCGACAACATCGCGCTGATGATGACGCCGCGCGGAGTCTCCGACGTCCACGTCTACACGCCCGAGCGCGTCGAGGCGCGGCTGGGGATCCGTCCCGACCAGGTGCCGGATTTCATCGGGCTGAAAGGGGACGCGTCCGACAACATCCCGGGCGTTCCCGGGATCGGCGACAAGACCGCGGGCCAGCTGATCGCCCAGTACGGGTCGCTCGAAGGCGTGCTCGAGCACGTTGACGAGCTCACCCCCGCGAGGCGCAAGAACATCAGCGAGCACGCCGAGCAGGCGAAGGCCTCGAAGGTGCTCGCGACGATGCGCCGCGACCTCGACCTCGACTGCGACCCGGCCGAGCTCGTCCTCTCGCCGCCCGACCGCTCGCAGCTGAAGGAGATGTTCCGACGGTTCGAGTTCCGCAACCTCCTGAACCGCGTCGACGAGCTCGACGCGGCGGTCCCCGCCGAGGCGCGAGAGCTCGAGGGCGTCGCCGTCCCGTGGCGCGAAGGAGAACTTCGTAACAGACTGTTGCAAGGTCAGGTTCTGGGTTACGCGGCGGCCGCGGATCGGGCGGCCCTCGCGAACGAGGAGGAGGTGGTGGTCGGGGCGCGGCCGGAGTCGCTCGACGGGGCGGTCGTCGCGCACGACGCCAAGGCGCTTCGCGTTGCCGCTGCGGACGACACGATGATCGCCGCGTACCTGATCGAGCCGAGCCGCGCCTCCTACGAGCTCGACGACCTCGCGGCCGAGTACGGGCTCGAGCTGCTGCCGCAGCCCGAGACGGAGGAGGAAACCGCGCAGCTCGTCCGCCACGCCGCCGCGACGCTCCGGCTTCGCGAGCCCCTGCTCGAGCGCGTCCGCGAGCGCGGCCACGAGAGCCTGTACCGCGAGATCGAGCTGCCGCTGACCGCGGTCCTGGTCGCGATGGAGCAGGTCGGCGTCAAGATCGACACGTACCGGATGGGGGAGATCACGGCCCGCCTGGCCGACCGCGTCGAGGAGCTCGAGGCCAGGGCGTACGAGCTCGCCGGCGAGGAGTTCGTGATCGGGTCGACCCAGCAGGTCGCCCGGATCCTGTTCGAGAAGCTCGAGCTGACGCCCGGCCGGAAGGGCAAGACCGGCTACTCGACCGATACGCGCGTGCTCCGCACGATCCGCGACGAGCACGAGATCGTCCCGGTGATCGAGGAGTGGCGCGAGTACTCGAAGCTCCTCAACACGTACCTCGGCCCTCTGCCGTCACTGCTCGGGGACGATGGCCGGCTGCACACGACCATCAACCAGACGGTTGCCGCGACAGGCCGTCTCTCGACGTCGAACCCGAACCTCCAGGCGATCCCGATCCGCACGGAGCTCGGCCGCGAGATCCGGTCCGCGTTCGTCGCCGAGCAGGGCTGGAAGCTCGTCTCGGCCGACTACTCCCAGATCGAGCTCCGCATCCTCGCCCACGTCTCGGGCGAGCCGAAGCTCCGCGAGGCCTTCGCGCGCGGCGAGGACATCCACCGCGCGACGGCCGCCGAGGTGCTCGGCGTCGATCCCGCGGAGCTCACCACCGGCCAGCGCTCGATCGCGAAGATGATCAACTTCGGGATCGTCTACGGGATCTCGGCGTTCGGCCTCTCCGAGAACCTCGAGATCCCGCGCGAGGAGGCACAGGCCTACATCGACGCCTACCTCGCCCGCTTCCCGCACGTCCAGGACTTCATCCAGCGAACGATCGAGCAGGCGCGCGACGACGGCTACACGACCTCGCTCCTCGGCCGCCGGCGTCCCGTTCCGGAGCTCCGCGCCTCGAACCGCCAGACGCGCTCGCTCGGCGAACGGCTCGCGGTGAACTTCGTAATGCAGGGCTCGAACGCGGACATCATCAAGGTCGCGATGATCGCGATCCATCGCCGGCTCCGCGAGGAGGGGAGGGCGGCGCGCCTCGTCCTGCAGATCCACGACGAGCTCCTGTTCGAGGCGCCCGAGAACGAGGTGACCGCCGTGAAGGAGCTCGTCCGCGAGGAGATGTGCCGCGCCTACGACCTCGACCCTCCGCTCGCGGTGGACGTGGGCATCGGCGACGACTGGCACGAAGCCAAGTCCTGAATCGCGGCCGAGCAGGGCGTGGCATGAGGCGGCCGGGTGGGTAAGGGCGCGACATGCGCTTCTATCCAGACATTCCAAGCCGGCGCGCGAAGCGGTTCGTCGCGGACGCGGCCGTGTTCATGCTCCTCGTTCTCTTCCTGCTGCTCGGGCTCAGGGTGCACGACGCCGTCGACCAGCTCGTCGTCGTCAGTCAAGGCGTCCAGGAGACGGGCAGCGCGGTGCAAAGCGGCTTCCAGGACGCCGCGGACGCGCTCGACGACGTTCCGATCGTCGGCGGCGACCTCGCGGACGCCCTCCGCGGAGCGGGCGAGGGCTCTGGCGGCCGCGTCGAGGAGTTCGGCCAGCAGGGTATCGACCGCACGCACCGGCTGGCCAACTTGCTCGGGTTGCTGACGTTCTTGCTGCCGTCCGTGGCCCTGCTCTCGCGCTACCTCCCGAGCCGCATCGAACACGTCCGGCGGCTGACCTCCGCCGCACGGGTGCTCGACGATCACGGCGAACCGGAGCGCCGCCGCCTCGTGGCGATGCGCGCTGCCTTCGCCCTGCCTTACGACGTCCTGCTCCGTCATACCTCCGATCCGATCGGCGATCTCGCCGGCGAGCGTTACGACCCCCTGATCGCCGCGGCGCTGGAGGATGTGGGGCTACGGGCGCCCGTCTGAGTGGGGATAAGGTCTCGGCGTGCTGGTCACGCTGCCCGACGGCTACAGGCTGAACGTCGAGGAGGTCGGGAGCGGCTATCCGGTGATCGTGCTGCACGGCGGGCCGGGGCTCGACCACCAGATGTTCCGGCCCTACCTCGACGTGCTCGGCGAGGACTTTCGCGTCCTCTACGTCGACGAGCGCGGTCAGGGGCGCAGTGAGCGCGTGGCGGATCCCGCGACGCTCTCCCTCGAGGTGTTCGCGCGGGACGTCGACCTGCTCGCCGCCGCGCTCGAGCTCGGCGAGTTCGCCCTGCTCGGCCACTCCTTCGGCGCGATCATCGCGACCCACCACG
The DNA here is from genome assembly GCA_046733295.1 of Actinomycetota bacterium. Classification (GTDB taxonomy): domain Bacteria; phylum Actinomycetota; class Thermoleophilia; order Gaiellales; family Gaiellaceae; genus 13-2-20CM-68-14. Next base: position 67,491 of record JBKPOY010000026.1, read on the forward strand.
CGACGGAGCTCGGTACCGCCGCCGTCTACGTGCTCTCGGCCGGCGGCGACACGAGCGAGGCCATGATGGCGGACGTGAACGCCTCGCTTGCGGCGATGGGTGAGGCCGGCGAGCCGATCGCGGCGAGCTGGGAGGCCGAGAAAATGGTCCGAACCGACGAGGAGCTCGCGGAGCTTCTGCGCGCCCAGTGGCCGTTCCACTTCCACGGCGAGCCCCCGCGGGGTTACGGCGAGAAGACCGTCGGCTCACCCGAGGTGCTCAGGCACTTCGCGAACGCGGGCTACGGCGACTTCGACTACCGGCCGAAGCTCGGCCACGTCGCCCGGCCGACCCTGGTCGTCGTCGGCGAGCACGACCGCACCACGACGCCGCGTGCAGCGCGCGTCCTGCACGAGGGGATCCCGAACAGCCAGCTCGTCGTCGTCCCCGATGCGGGCCATCTGAGCTTCGTCGAGCAGAACGATGCGTACATCGCGGCCGTCCGCGGCTTCCTCACCGGAGCGACGCAAAAGGGCTAGAACCGGCGGGGCTATACTGACCGCCGCTTTGGCGAACGAGACAGTTCATCCCGAAACACAGCCCGCTGAGCCGGCGTCCCAGCTCGACGATTCCGCCTTTTGGACGACCGGTCCGGAGGGCGAGATGATCCCGAACTACGACGCCACCTTCCCCACGATCAACGAGGGCGAGGTCGTTCACGGCACCGTCGTCCGGGTCGACAAGGACGAGGTGCTCGTGGACATCGGCTACAAGTCGGAAGGCGTCATCCCGGTCGCAGAGCTCTCGATCCGCCGCTCGGTGAACCCCGAGGACGAGGTCAACGTCGGCGAGGAGGTCGACGCGCTCGTGCTGACGAAGGAGGACGCCGAGGGACGGCTCATCCTCTCGAAGAAGCGGGCGCGGTTCGAGCTCGCCTGGAAGAAGATCGAGGAGGCCGCCGAGTCCGGAGAGCCCGTCATCGGCAAGGTGATCGAGGTCGTCAAGGGCGGCCTGATCCTCGACCTCGGTGTGCGGGGGTTCCTCCCGGCGTCACTCGTGGACATCCGCCGTGTCCAGGATCTCGACGAGTTCCTCGGCCAGGAGCTGCGCGCGAAGGTGATCGAGCTCAACCGCTCGCGCAACAACGTCGTCCTCTCGCGCCGCGCCGTCCTCGAGGACGAGCGCAAGGAACAGCGCCAGCAGATTCTCGACCGCCTCAACCCCGGCGACGTCGTCGACGGGCAGATCTCGAACATCGTCGACTTCGGCGCCTTCGTGGACCTCGACGGGATGGACGGCCTGATCCACATTTCCGAGCTGTCCTGGAGCCACGTCAACCACCCGTCCGAGGTGCTCGAGATCGGGCAGGACGTGAAGGTGAAGGTGCTTGACATCGACCGGGACCGCCAGCGGATCTCGCTCGGCCTCAAGCAGACGCAGTCGGATCCGTGGCAGCAGGTGCTCGACACGTACAGCGAGGGCGACGAGGTCGACGGCAAGGTCACGAAGGTCGTCACGTTCGGCGCCTTCGTCGAGATCCTGCCGGGGGTCGAAGGGCTCGTGCACATCTCCGAGCTCGCGCAGCACCACGTCGAGAATCCGCGCGAAGTCGTCTCGCAGGGCGACGAGGTGAAGGCCAAGATCATCGAGGTCGACGGTGAGCGGCGCCGGCTCTCGCTGTCGCTCAAGCGGGTCGAGGGCGGCGGCGTCGTGGCCCGCGCCGACGATGCCGAGCCGATCGAGGGGACGCCGGATCTCGATCTGTCGGAGGATGTGTTCCCCGAGACGGCGGCTCCGGTCCTCGAGGACGAGGCGGAGACGCCGGGCGGGCAGGCCTCCGAATCGGCCCCCGCCGACGAAGGGGAGATCGCTCCCGAGGTCCTCGACCAGAGCATCGAGGCAGACGCCCAGGCGCCCGAGGAGCAGGGCCCGGGCGACTCCGAGGGCGAAGCGCCCGCTCCGCCGCCCGAGGCCGAAGAGCAGTAGCGTGCCGCGGCCGGTCGCGGTCGCGATCACCGGCGGGATCGGCGCTGGGAAGACCGAGGCCCTGGCCGCGTTCGCGCGCCACGGTGCGGCGACGATCTCGAGCGACGACATCGTCCACCGCCTGCTCCGCGAAGACCGCGAGGTCCGGAAGGCGCTGATCGACCGCTTCGGCACCGGCGTCCTCGACGACGTCGGCCACGTCGACCGCCGCGCGATCGGCCGAATCGTGTTCGACCAGCCGGAGGCACTCTCGTGGCTCGAGAGCCTGCTGCACCCGCGCGTCGTCGCGGAGTACCTCGCGTGGCGCGAGCGGCTCGCCCGAAAGGACGATCCGCCGGCGGTCTGCGCGACCGAGGTGCCGCTCCTCTACGAGGTCGGTGGCGAGACGCGCTTCGACGCGGTCGTCGTGATCACGGCACCCGAGAACGTGCGCCGCGAGCGCGCGAAGGTCGCAGAGGCGAAGCAGCGGGAGGTCCGGCTGCTCTCCGACGACGAGAAGGCCGCACGGGCCGACTTCGTCTACGTCAACGACGGGACCCGGGCCGAGCTCGACGCGTTCGTCGCGAAGGTGGTCGACGAGCTGGCGGTGCGTGCGTGAGGAAGGTCGCGTCGCTGGTCGCCGTGCTCGGGGTCGTCGCGCTCGGCTTCGCTTATCTCCATGCGACGAATCCCGGCTGGTGGGTGCGGCTCTGGTACCCGCTCAGGTACGACACGATCGTTCGCGGCCACGCGCACAACTACGACCTCGACCCGGCGCTGCTCGCCGCCGTCATCTACCAGGAGAGCAAGTTCCGGCCGAGGGTCAAGTCGAGGTCGGGCGCGATCGGGCTGATGCAGCTGCTGCCCGACACCGCGAAGGGAATCGCGGTCCACACGGGCGGCTCCCAGTTCCGCGTCGACGACCTCTACGACCCGGAGATCAACGTCCGCTACGGCTCCTGGTACCTCCGCCACCTGCTCGACAAGTACCACGACGAGCGAACCGCGCTGGCGGCCTACAACGCCGGTCAGGAGAACGTGGACGAGTGGCGCCGCGACGGCCGTGGCATCGCGTTCTCGGAGACGCGGCACTACGTCGACCACGTCGAGGAGCTGAAAACGCTCTACAGACGCGGGTATGGGCGCGAGCTCGGCTCGGCGTCACCATGACGTTTGACAGACATCATAAATGATGTCATAGTGATGTCGCAATGGAGCTACGACCGTTCGTCGAAGGGCTTCAGGCCGATCTCGAGGAGATCGCGGCTGTCGGCGGCGACGACGTCGCCGAAGCCGCCCGCAGGCTGACCGGCGCGGTCGGCAAGTCCGCCGGGCTCCGTCTCCTCGACGCCCTGACCGAAGCGGCGCTCGAGGTGACGAGCCAGCTTCCGTCCGGTCACGTCGAGATCCGCCTCTCGGGTCAGGATCCGACGTTCGTCTACGTCGAGGAGAGCGACGTGGCAGCCCCGCCGCCGGGCGACGAGGTTCTCGCCGCACGGATCTCGCTGCGCCTTCCCGAGGGTCTGAAGGTCGCGATCGAAGCGGCCGCGACCCGCGAGGGCGTCTCGGTCAACTCGTGGCTCGTGCGCTCGATCGCCCGTGCCGTCAGCTCCGGCGGCGGCGGCGGGCGCCGCGGCGCAGGCAACCGACTCACCGGCTTCGGCCGGAGCTAAGGAGGAGAGATGTTCTTCCAGCTTCCGTTCGGACACACCGAGGTGCGCGTCGACTCGCGCGACCCGCACAAGCTCCGCCCGGCCTCGGCGCTCGAGGTCATCCGGCGCGTGCGCTCCCGCCGGTCATGAGGCGCGAGACGTTCACGACTCCGGGCGAGGTCACGCTGGACGTGAGCCTTCCGACCGGTCGAATCGACATCGCGACCGCGACCGGCGACACGACCGAGGTCGAGCTCGACATCCGCGGCGACGACGAGGCGCAGGAGGCCCTCGACGATGCCCGGATCGAGCTCCGGGAAGGACGGGGCGGCCACGAGGTCGTGGTGAAGGTCGAAGACCGCCGCTGGGCGCGCTTTTGGCGGCAGCTCGACATCCGGCTCGAGATTCGAACGCCCGAAGGCGCCAATCTCCGCGTCTCCACGGCCTCCGGGGATCTCCGCGCGCACGGCAAGTTCGGCTGGTTCAAGGGAGAGGTCGCCTCCGGCGACATCGAGATCGACGAGCTCGCCGGCGACGCGAAGGCCAAGGCGGCAAGCGGCAACGTGAGACTCGACCTGGTCGGGGGCTCCGCGGTCGTCAACACCGCATCGGGGGACGCGAGGCTCGGCCGCATCGACGGCGAGGCCGTCGTCAAGACGGCCTCAGGCGACGTCCTGATCGGCGACGCAGGTGCGGACATCACCGTCGCGACGGCCTCCGGCGACCAGCGGATCGACGCGGTCACCGCCGGCAGCGTCGACCTCAAATCGGCCTCCGGCGACATCAGGATCGGCATCCGGGAGGGATCGAATCTCTGGGTCGATGCCCGTGCCATGAGCGGGGAACTCAGCTCGGAGCTCGCGCTCGGGGACGAGCCTCCCGCCGAAGACGCGCCGCTGGTCGAGCTTCGGGCCGCGTCGATGAGCGGGGACATCGAGGTCGTCCGGGCGCCGGCGGCGAGCGAGGTGGCGCGCTAGTCCGCTTCGAGCTCGTTCGCCTTCGCCTTCAGGGAAGCGAAGCCGGCCTGGAGGAAGTCGTTCAGGCCGGCGCCGGCGAGGGTCCAGGTCAGCACCCGCCCGAAGCGCGGGGCGAGCACCTGTGTTGCGCCGAGCGCGCCGGCGACCCACGTGCCGATGCAGCGACTGCAGGTGACCAGCTCGCCGATCGCCTGCCGGACATCGCCGCTCCCCACGGGCTCCTCGTCGCCGGCATGCGCCTCACCCTCGACGAACGGCTCGCGCAGGAAGCTCGTCACCTCGTCGCGTGAGATCGTTCGCGCGGCCTTGAACGTGGCCAGTCCGAGCGCGAACAGGTCGAGCGTCGTGTGCTCCTGAGGGTCGCGGCCCAGCGCGCGGGCAAGCAGCCCGGCCGCCGCCAGCCCGCCTGCGAAGGTGCCCATGATCGCGGCGTAGGCGGCGTGGGGCGGGCCTGCTGTACGGGCAGACATCGCAGCTAGCCTTGTTCGCCGTGGCGGAGTTCAAAACATCCGACGCCTACCGGCCGACCGGCGACCAGCCGGAGGCGATCGAGATCCTGTCCCAGGGACTGGAGGCCGGCGAGCGATATCAGACAATGCTCGGCGCGACGGGCACCGGCAAGACGGCGACGATGGCCTGGACGATCGAGCAGGTCGGGCGGCCCGCGCTCGTAATCGCCCACAACAAGACGCTTGCGGCCCAGCTCTGCAACGAGCTACGGGAGTTCTTCCCGCACAACGCCGTCGAGTACTTCGTCTCGTACTACGACTACTACCAACCGGAGGCGTACGTCCCGCAGGCCGACCTCTACATCGAGAAGGACTCGTCGCAGAACGACGACATCGCGCGGCTGCGGCTCGCCGCCACCTCGGCGCTCTTCACGCGCCGCGACGTCGTCGTCGTCGCCTCCGTCTCCTGCATCTACGGCCTGGGCTCGCCGGAGGAGTGGCGCGAGCGCGTGCTGATCCTGAACGTGGGGGAGGAGCACGACCGCGACCTCGCGCTGCGGAAGCTGATCGACAGCCAGTACGTCCGCAACGACTCGGTACTCGGCCGCGGCCGCTTCCGGGTCAAGGGCGACGTCGTCGAGGTTCAGCCCGCCAACCAGGAGACCGCTTATCGCGTCTCTTTCTTCGGAGACGAGGTCGAGCAGATCAGCCATTTCGACCCGCTCACGGGCGAGATCTACGCGCACCTGGACAACGTCGCGATCTGGCCCGCCACCGAGTACGTCACCTCGCGCCCGACGATCGAGCGCGCGGTCGACGACATCCGGCACGAGCTCGAGCAGCAGGTCAAGCACTTCGAGGCCGAGAACCGGATGCTCGAGGCCCACAGGATCCGCCAACGGACCGAGTACGACCTGGAGATGCTGCAGGAGCTGGGCTTCTGCAACGGGATCGAGAACTACTCACGCATTCTCGAGGGCCGCGCGCCGGGAACCCATCCGTTCACGCTGCTCGACTATTTCCCGAATGACTTCGTCGTCTTCGTGGACGAATCGCACCAGACAGTCCCGCAGCTCGGCGGCATGTACGAGGGCGACCGCTCGCGCAAGCAGACCCTCGTCGACTACGGCTTCAGGCTCCCCTCCGCGCTCGACAACCGGCCGCTCCGCTTCGACGAGTTTCTCGACAAGGTGGAGCAGATGGTGTTCGTCTCGGCGACGCCGGGCCCGTTCGAGCTCCGCCACTCCACGCGCATCGCCGAGCAGCTGATCAGGCCGACGGGGATCGTCGACCCCGAGGTCGAGCTGCGCGCGACGCGCAACCAGATCGACGACCTCCTGAACGAGATTCGCCGGCGCGAGGAGGCCGGCGAGCGCGTCCTCGTCACGACGCTGACGAAGAAGATGGCCGAGGACCTGACCGACTACCTGCTCGAGTCGGGCGTGAAGGCGCGCTACCTGCACTCGGAGGTGGACACGCTCGAGCGAATCCAGATCATCCGGGAGCTGCGCCTCGGCGACTACGACGTGCTCGTGGGCGTCAACCTGCTCCGCGAAGGGCTCGATCTGCCCGAGGTGTCGCTCGTGGCGATCCTCGACGCCGACAAGGAGGGCTTCCTCCGCGGCAAGACCGCGCTCATCCAGACGATCGGCCGGGCCGCCCGGAACACGAACGGCAAGGTCCTCATGTACGCCGACAAGCTCACCGAGGCGATCAAGGGCGCGCTCGACGAGACGAATCGCCGCCGTGCGAAGCAGCTCGCGTACAACGAGGAGCACGGGATCACCCCGGAGTCGATCTCGAAGGGGGTCTCGGACATCGCGGAGTTCCTCGCGCTCGAGTCGCCGACCGTACCGGGACGCCGCCGGCGCAGCGACCGGAAGGTCGAGGGTCTCAGCGCGGAGGAGCTCGAGCGCCTCGTCGTCACGCTCGAGGAGGAGATGTTCACCGCCGCCGAGGAGCTGCGCTTCGAGTACGCGGCGAAGCTGCGTGACGAGATCAAGGACCTCCGCCGCGAGCTCCTCACCGCGGCCGAGGCGTGACCGAGCTGCCCGCGGCTAGATTCACCGCGTGACGCTCGGCTTCATCCTCTTCCTGCTCGTCTGGGGGTTCATCGTCGGCGGCCTCGCCCGCCTCGCGGTTCCCGGCCCGGACCCGATGCCGATCTGGATGACGATCGGGCTCGGGCTCGCGGGCTCGATTCTCGGCGGAATCGTCGGGCGCCTGCTTTTCGGTTCGCCGGGCGGCTTCTTCCTGGCCTTCCTGTTCGCCGTCCTGCTCGTAATCGCGTATCGCCGATACGTGCAGCACAGGCCCGTCTGGGGACCCGGAGCGCACCAGCCGCCGAGGTCGTAGAGGTTTTCTCCCCGATCGTGGGGAAATACCCGTGCCATGGAATGGGTATGGCTCATCATCGTTGGTGCGATCGTTGGTGCCCTCGGCCGCCTGCTTCACCCCGGGCGTGACCCGATGGGCTGGATCGTCACGATCCTCGTCGGCATCGCATCCCTGGTAATCGCCGGCCTGATCTTCAATGGTTTCTGGGCGTTCGTCGTTGGCGTGATCGTCGCGATCATCCTCGTTGCGCTCATCGGCCGCTTCTTCGGGAGCCGCGCTGCTCCCGCGGGGATCTAGGCAGGTTCGGTCTGTAGGGGCTCATCGCCTCTCGGGAATCTTCGAGTGGCGATGAGCCCCCAGTCTTTCTCGCGCCAGACGTAGGTCGACACGAGCAGCGAGTCGTCGTACGCCTCGTAGACATGGAGGCCTCGCGCCTCACCGCGGCGGTTCGGACGCGGCTGGCCGAGACCGGGTGCGATCGACACCGTCGCTCCGCGGAGGCTGCCCGGCGCGACCTCGAACTCGTGTCGCTCCGCCACCGCCGCTTGGTGGATGTGACCCGCGAGGATCAGCTCCGCCCCGGCATCGACCAGCTCGGCGAGGACGTGGCTGCGCCTCGCGACGGGCTTCTTCCGCGACCGCCAGGGCGCTCCTATCAGGTGGTGGTGCAACGTCACGACCCTCAGCGCCCCCGCGGGCGCTTCCTGGAGCAGGCCGGCTGCCCGCTCGAGCTGATGCGACCGGACGCCGCCCGACTGGTGTCGCCAGGGCCGAACCGAATTCAGGCCGACCACGAAGAGGTCGTCACCGCGGTGGATCGGCTCCGTGGTCTGCCAGTGGCGTTCGAACTCGCGAAAGGGGCGGGTGAACCGCGCCGGGAAGGTGTAGGGGATGTCGTGGTTGCCCGGGATCGCCAGAACCGGGCGTCCGAGCCGCTTCAGGAAGGCCGCCGCGTGGTCGTGTTGCTCGGGGCGGCCGCGGTGGGTGAGGTCGCCGCTTGCGATGATCAGATGGGGGTCTGCACGGCCGATCAGGAGGGTCAAAGCGCGCTCGATATCGGGGTCTTCGACCGTGCCGGTATGGAGATCCGAGAGGTGGAGGAGCCGCGCTGGCACCGGCGAAGCAGGCTAGTACACTGAGTTACGTGCCCGACGAATCCACCGAGATCTTCGACGATCTCTACCTGGGGCTGCGCGCCGGTGGTGCCATGCGGAAACAACGGCGAGGCGAGCCGCTCACGACCGAGGAGCAGGAGGTCCTCGGCCGCTGGCAGCGGCTTTCCCGTGTCCGCAAGGCGGCCGCGGTCGGAGCCTTCGGCATAGGGACGTTCGGCCTCGGGTTCACGCTCGGCGGCCTGATCTTCGGCAAGTGGCGTAAGGCCTAGGCCTAGCTAGCCCTCGGCGTCCTGGGCGGGGAAGAGCACCGCCGGGACGTCCTCCTTGGCGGGATCCTTGTCGCGGACGATCACGTCGACGAGCGTGACCAGGACCGCTGCAATCGGGACCGCGAGCAGGATGTAGACCCCGCCGAGGAGAAGGCCGATCGCAGTCACCGCGACGAGCACCACGAGCGGGGACAATCCGACGGCGTGCCCGAGCACGCGCGGGATGACGATGTAGTCCTCGAACAGCCGCACGCCGAGCACGGTCAGGCCGGCGGCGAGCGCGACCCCCACCGAGACGGTCAGGCCGACGCCGACCGCGACCGCGCCGGCGGCAAGGGGCCCGATGACGGGGATGATCTCGACGATCCCGGCGAACATGCCGAGGAGCAGCCAGAAGGGCAGGCCGATCGCCCAGAACGCGAGCGAGAGGACGACGCCCACGAACGCGATCAGGATCAGCTGGCCGCGGACGAAGGCGCCGAGCTTCGCGTCGATCAGATCCCACGTGTCCCGGACGACCTTCCGGCGCCGGCGAGGAAGGAGCGAGAGGACGACCCGCATCGCCCGCTCGCGCTCGAAGATCCAGTACGCGGCGACGGCGAACGTGAAGAAGATGCCGACGAGAACCTCGAAGGCGGTCTTCGTCACCGTCACGGAGGCGTGGAAGACCGAACCGGCCTCTGGCAGCTCCTCGAGTCGCTTCTGGATCGCCGTGAGGATCTCGTGCTTGATGCCGGTCGAATGCTTCGCGGCGCTCTCGAGCTCGCTGCTCGAGGTGGGAACCGTCCCGATCGCGTCGCTCACCTGGGTGATCGCCCGGGGCACCACGAGCCAGAGGAAGAGAGCGACAAACGCGGCGAAAGCGAGGTAGTGGATCGCGAGGCCTGCGCCGCGCGGCACCCGTCGCTCGTTGAGCCAGTCGATTCCGGGTCGCATCGCCGCGGCGATCACGAGCCCGAGGAAGAGGAGCGAGATCAGTACGCGCAGCTTCCAGAGCGCGATGGCGACGACGAGGATGCCGAGGACGACGAGCGTCGCGACGGCGGCCTTGCGGGCGGTTCCTCCCATCTCTTGCTTCTCCCGCTGTGACGGTCCGCGCAAACTCCGCAGGATGCGTGGCGGGCGCGACGAAACGCTCGCTCGTGCGCCGCAACCCGCGCGAACACGTGCACCTCGACGCCCGCCGGCACGGCGTGGTGCTGATGCCCGCGCTCCTGCGCGGGTTCCTGATCGCCTGCGCCGGGGGCTTCCTGGCCTCGCTCGGGTGGCCCCTGCAGCTGGTGGGCGCCGTGCTCGTCGCCGCCGCGGCGGTTCTCTCGCTCCGCGCCGTCTGGAGCTGGGAGCGGACGCGCGTAATCGTCACGGACGAGACGGTCGCGCTCGTTCGCGGCACGCTGCGCAGACGCACGGCGGCCGTCCGGCTCGACCGAGTCGGTGCGGTCGAGCTCGATCAGAGCCTGCTGGGCCGCGTCCTCGGCTACGGGACGCTGATCGCGGGTCCGCTCGAGATCACATACGTCCCGCAGCCCCGGAGCGTCTACGGCCTGGTCGAGAGCCTCAGCCCATAGGCTGCGGCGCGTGATCGAGGTCGCGAACCTGACGAAGCGCTTCGGCCGCGCGACCGCGGTCGACGACTTGAGCTTCACCATCCCGCGCGGGCGGATCACCGGCTTCCTGGGCCCGAACGGCGCCGGAAAAACCACCACGCTGCGGATTCTGCTCGGGCTCGCGCTCCCGACGAGCGGGCGCGCGGCGATCGCGGACAGGCGCTACCGGGAGCTCCAATCGCCGCTCGAGACGGTCGGCGCAGTGCTCGAGGCCTCCAACTACCACCCGGCGCGCAGCGGCCGCAACCAGCTGCGCGTGCTCGCGAGCGCGGCCGGAATCCCAACAGGACGTGTAGACGAGGTGCTGGAGGAGGTCGAGCTGACTGCCGCGGCTAAGCGGAGAGTCGGCGGCTACTCGCTGGGAATGAGGCAGCGGCTCAGCGTCGCGGCGGCCCTGCTCGGCCGGCCCGAGCTTTTGATCCTCGACGAGCCGGCCAACGGGCTCGACCCGGAAGGGATCCGCTGGCTTCGCACCTTCCTGCGCGCATTCGCCGACGAGGGCGGGACGGTGTTCGTCTCCAGCCACGTGCTGGCCGAGGTCGCGCAGATCGCCGACGAGGTGGTGATCATCCATCGAGGGAAGCTCGTCGTCCACGACGAGGTCACGCAGCTGACGGCTCGGGCAACCGGTGCGACCCGCGTCCGCTCACCGCGGGCCGGTGAGCTGCTCGAGCGGCTGCGCGCGGCGGGCATCGAGGGCGAGGCGGTCGCCGACGGGCAGCTCGCAATTCACGCGCCGCCCGAGCGCATCGGCGACCTTGCCGCCGAGAGTGGGATCGCGCTCCACGAGCTCGTCGCCGAGACCGGCACGCTCGAGGAGGCGTTTCTCGAGCTCACGGGAGACCCTGCACCGTGAGGGCCGTCCCCGCCGAGCTCCTGAAGGCCTTTACGACCCGGCTTCTCCTCTGGTACGCGCTGGGCCTGCTGGCCGTGCTCGTCCTCGTCGTCTCCGTCCACGTCGGTAGCGACGACGTCAGCAGCCTCTCGGCACACGGCACGCAGCGGATGATTGCCGAGTACGCGGGTCTGGCGTCCGTCCTCGCGGTTCTCCTCGGAGCGGTTCTCGTCACGGCGGAGTACGCCCACGGCACGATCAACCAGAGCTTCCTGGCCGTGCCGATTCGCGAGCGGCTGCTCGGCGCCAAGCTCGCGGCGGCCGTGGTGTCGGCGGTCGCGCTAGCGGCGGTCGGCTGCGCCGCGACGCTGCTCCTGGCCGAGCTCTGGTACCAGGGACGCGGAATTCCGCTCGAGCTCGGCGACGGGACGCTGATCCCCTTTCTGGGCGCGCTCGGGGCGTCCGCGCTCGCGGCCGCGATCGGCGTCGGTGTTGGCGCGATCCTGCGCCGCCAGACGCTGGCGGTCGTTCTCATCCTCGTGTGGCTGCTGATCGGGGAAGCGATCATCAATGTGATCGGCGACGACGCCGCCTTCGCGCCCGGGCACGCGGTCGCGGCCGTGATCGTCGCGCACAGGGAAGGCAACGCCGCGCGGCTCGGGCTCTGGCCCGCGGTGGTCACCTGCCTGGTCTACGCGGCCGTCCTGGTGGGTGTCGGGACGCTGCTCGTCAGCCGGTCGGACGTCGAGAGCCGAACCAGCTGAGCGGTCCCCAACCGGCTTTCCCAGCGGCGAAATGAACCGAAAGCGAACACGTGTTCGTCCGACGCCCGTCGCTAGACTGGGTCGGTTATGGCTCCTGCCGACGAGCTCGTCGTCCACGGCGCGCGCGAGCACAACCTGAAGGACATCGACGTCCGTCTGCCGCGGAACGCGCTGATCTGCGTCACCGGCCTCTCGGGCTCCGGCAAGTCGAGCCTCGCCTTCGACACGATCTACGCAGAGGGGCAGCGGCGCTACGTCGAGTCGCTCTCGGCCTACGCACGGCAGTTCCTCCAGATGATGGAGAAGCCGGACGTCGACTCGATCGACGGCCTCTCGCCGGCAATCTCGATCGACCAGAAGACGACCTCGCGAAACCCGCGCTCGACCGTCGGCACGGTCACCGAGATCTACGACTACCTGCGGCTGTTGTACGCCCGGATCGGCAAGCCCCACTGCCCGATTTGTGGTCGCCCGATCGCCGGCCAGAGCCTCGATTCGATCGTCGACCAGATCCTCCAGTTGCCCGCAGGGACACGCTTCACGGTCAACGCGCCCGTTGTCCGCGACCGCAAGGGCGAGTACAAGGACGTCTTCGAGCACCTGCAGGCCGAGGGCTTCTCGCGCGTGAAGGTCGACGGCGAGCAGCATCTGCTCGAGGAGGGCGTTCCCGACCTCGACAAGAAGTTCAAGCACACGATCGAGGTGGTCGTCGACCGGCTCGTCCTGAAGGAGGATCTGCGGACCCGGCTCGCGCAGTCCGTCGAAACCGCGGCGCAGCTTGCCGACGGCCTCGTGGTCATCGACGTCGTCGACGGCGAGGAGCTCACGTTCAGCGAGAAGTTCGCCTGCCCCGAGCACGGGGTCTCGTTGCCGGAGCTGCAGCCCCGGATCTTCTCCTTCAACTCGCCGCACGGCGCCTGCCCGCGCTGCACTGGGCTCGGCGCCCAGCAGGAGATCGACCCGGATCTGCTGATCCCCGACCCGACGCTCTCGATCAGCGAAGGCGCGTTGGTGCCGTGGTCACTCGGCAACTCGGGCTTCTACGAGTCGGTGATCCAGGCGATCGCCGACCGCTACGAGATCGACCTCGAGAAGCCCTGGCAGGAGCTGAGTGAGAAGCATCAGAACCTGTTCTTCTACGGCACCGACGGCGAGCGGATCTACGTCTCGTACCGCAACCGGATGGGCCGCCGACGCGCGTACACGATGGCGTTCGAGGGCCTTGTCCCGAGCCTCGAGCGGCGCTACCGGGACACCGACTCGAGCCAGCAGCGCGAGCGGATCGAGGAATACATGAGCTTCCGTCCCTGCCCGGTCTGCAACGGCGCCCGCCTCAAGCCGGAGGTGCTGGCGGTAACGGTGGGCGAGAAGAACATCCACGACTTCACGCGGATGTCGGTCACCCGCGCGATCGAGTTCCTGGACGCGCTCGAGCTGACCGACACGGAGCAGCTGATCGGGGCGCGGGTGATCAGGGAGATCCGCGAGCGGCTCAGCTTCCTCGACAACGTCGGCGTTGGCTACCTGAACCTCGACCGAGCGGCGAAGACCCTGTCCGGAGGCGAGGCGCAGCGTCTGAGGCTCGCGACCCAGATCGGGTCACAGCTCGTCGGCGTGCTCTACATCCTCGACGAGCCGTCGATCGGGCTCCATCAGCGAGACAACGGCAAGCTGATCGGGACGCTCGAGCGTCTCCGCGACCTCGGCAACACCGTGCTCGTCGTCGAGCACGACGAGCAGATGATGCGCTCGGCCGACCACCTCGTCGACATGGGACCGGGTGCCGGCGAGCACGGCGGCCACGTCGTCGCCGAGGGGCCGGCGCGCAAGATCCAGCGGAACAAGAAGTCCATCACTGGGCAGTTCCTTTCGGGCGAGCGCTCGATCGCCGTGCCAGACCGCCGCGAGGAGGACGGCGACTCCTTCTGGGTCAAAGGTGCTTCGATGCACAACCTGAAGGGCATCGACGTCGAGTTCCCGGTCGGGAAGTTCATCTGCGTCACGGGCGTCTCGGGTTCCGGCAAGTCGACGCTCGTGAACGAGATCGTCTACAAGGCGCTCGCGAACCGGCTGCACAAGCTCCGCGTCAAGCCCGGCGAGCACGAGAGCGTCGAGGGGATCGAGGCCTTCGACAAGGTGATCGATATCGACCAGTCGCCGATCGGCCGAACGCCGCGGTCGAACCCCGCGACGTACACCGACCTGTTCACGCCGATCCGCGAGCTCTACTCGCTGACGCCGGAGGCGAAGGTGCGCGGCTACAAGCCTGGCCGGTTCTCGTTCAACGTCCGCGGCGGGCGGTGCGAGACGTGCAAGGGCGACGGTCAGATCAAGATCGAGATGCACTTCCTGCCCGACGTCTACGTCCCGTGCGAGACCTGCAAAGGGGCGCGGTACAACCGCGAGACGCTCGAGGTGCGGTTCAAGGGCAAGTCGATCGCCGACGTTCTGGCAATGTCGGTCGAGGAGGCGCTCTCGTTCTTCGCGAAGATCCCGAAGCTCCGGCGCAAGCTTCAGACTCTGCACGACGTCGGTCTCGACTACGTCAAGCTGGGCCAGCCGGCGACGACCCTCTCGGGCGGCGAGGCACAGCGCGTCAAGCTGGCGAAGGAGCTCTCGAAGGTGGCGACCGGCCGGACGCTCTACATCCTCGACGAGCCGACGACGGGCCTGCACTTCGCGGACATCGAGAAGCTGCTCGACGTGCTCCAGCGGCTCGTCGACTCGGGCAACACGGTGCTCGTGATCGAGCACAACCTCGACGTGATCAAGCAGGCGGACTGGATCGTCGACCTCGGCCCCGAGGGGGGCGAGGCAGGCGGCGAGATCGTGGCCGTAGGAACCCCCGAGCAGATCGCCGAGGTGGAGGAGTCGTTCACGGGCAGCTTCCTCCGCGGCATCCTTCGCGAGACGACGCCCGCGGCTGCCTGACTCAGCGCCTGCCCCCGACGCCCACGAAGGAGTAGCGGGCCTCGGTCGAACGGCCTTGCAGCGCGTTCCCCGCGTCCGCGGGCAGGGTCAGCACCAGCCGCAGGTGGGCCGGCTGCCTGCCGCCCAGGCCGAGGCGCTTGAGCTTCAGCTTCGTGCGCCCGGCCAGCGGTCTCTGCGTGAGCAGGCTCACCCGTTTCCCGCGGCAGACGTAGCCCGGGCGGCCTCGGCTCCAGCGCTTCGAGCAGCGGTCGATCGCGACCCGGAGGCCGTGCTGCCGGTCGCTGTCGAGCTCCGAGCTCTTCCCGGCCCGCGCCTGGAAGAAGACCGCGGCGAGACGCCCGCGCCCCCGACGCCGGAGCTCGACGAGCCGTTCGACGTGGTCGCCCGGCGCGATCGCCTGGGCGGCCGCGAGCCTCGCGGGCGTCACGACGAGCTTCGGGGCGGCCCGAGCGGATCGCAGGCTCCCGGCGGGCGCGGCGGCCGTCCCGAGGCCGAGCAGCGCGGCTGCGATCGCCAGCGGAGCGGCTGTCGAGCGAAGTCTCGGCACGATCATCGCCTCAGTCGAGGTAGTAGTTGAGGTCGACTTGGACGAGGTCGACCGTTGCCTTTCGAGAGCCCGAGTTCTTCATGTAGACCTTGAGAACGACGTTGTTCGCCTCGGCGACGGTGTCCACTTCGGGAACCGGGACGGCGTCCGTCACGTAGCTCGTCGTCGAGTTGCACGAGACGGGCGTCCCCGAGCTTCCGTGGGTCCCGATCAGGGCCGCACCGTTGTAGACCTCGAAGTACCAACATGTCTGGTCGCCGCCCGTCACGGACTTGTACGCCAGCTGCACCTCGGCACTCGTGATCGTCGCGGCGGTGGGGACGGTCTCGTTGGGCGTGAACTTGAGGTAGCGGGTCGCGCTGAACGTCGTCGCGAGGTTGCCGAGCGAGGCGTAGCCGGAGCCGTCGGTTGCGTACATCGGCCAGGTCGTCACGGCGGCCGCACCCGTCGACTCGTCGTCCCAGCGCCACTCGAGCAGAGTCGCCGTGTCGTTCGGCGTCGTCACGCTGACGGCCGCTAACTCGATCTTGATCGCCTTGCCGCCGCTCTGGTTGGCGTAGACGCGGATGCGCAGGTCGTTCGCGATGTCGGTGGTCGTGACCTCGGCGGAGATGCTCACGTTCGCGGCGACCTGGGCGCCGGAGGTCGCGCAGGCGGACGGGGTGCCGGAGCTGCCGTGCGTGCCGAGCAGCGCGTTCGTGGAAGCGCGCCGGACCTCGATGTAGAAACAGGCGTTGTCGTTCGCCCTGCTCGGCGCGAACGTGAAGTTGAACGTCGCGCTCGAGACCGCGATGCCGCCGGGCCGGCCCGCGCTGAAGTCGAAATCGTCGAACCTCGTCGCCGAGAAGGCGCTCGTCCAGTTGCCGGTCGTCTTGACGACCGTGTCCGCGTAGGAGAGGGCGTCGGAGGAGTTCGTCTCGGCGCCGCCGCCCGACGCGTCGCGGAGATCCCAGGGCCAGGCGGATCGCACGCCCGCGAACACGCGCTTGGTCGAGACGGCCGCCCCGCCACCGGTTCCGGTTCCCGTGAACGCGGCGAGTGCGACCGAGGTCGAGACGAAGAGCGCCAGCGCGGCGCCGAGGGCGGCGCCCCAGCGCATGGGGCGCGTATCCGGATCAGGCTGTCGGCGCGCGCGCGACATCGGAGCTCTCCGGCTCGGCGGATGCGGTTGGCCTCCAGATTCGGCCCAACGCGAGCACGACGAGCAACAGCGGGACGAGGAAGACCGTCAGCGTGTGGACGAGTGGGGTGCGGAACCAGAAGAGCACCCAGCCCGCCTTGGGCATGACAGCCCGAACGCGCCAGGCCGTGCTCCCGTGAAGCCGCGCGGTCCACGGATCCGGCGCGGCGTTCGCGTCGCCCTTCGTCCGCACAGCGACACGGCCGTCGCGGTGGAGGACCGCGATCACCCGGTGTGTCTGTACGTGGTGGTCGCCGACCGGGATCCGGTAGCTGATCGCCTGCCCAACGCGGACGTCGGAGACCCGCTCCGGGGTCAGCACGACCACGTCACCGGGCGAGAACGCCGGCCGCATGCTGCCCGAGAGCACCGTCACCGGCCGATACCAGCCGGTCCGAGGAAGCAGGGCGAAGCCGATCAGCGCAAGCGCGGCGAGGACCAGCGCGAGTCGAGCGCCGAGCGCCACCAGCGTTCGCAACGGCCGGAGGAGCGCCACGGCGGCGCTCCTCCGGGTGCTGGAGATCCCAGCCGGCATCGTCTGCGGCTACTTGTTGGTGGCGGCGCGCTGCGTGCCGGTGAACGCGTAGCTGATCGTCGACGACTGGTTCTGGAGCGTGTTCCCGGCGCCGCTCGGCAGCGTCAGGGTGACGCGGAGATGGTCGGTCGCTCCCGCCGTCGTCACGCCGAGGTTCGAGAGCGCGATGCTGTTGCCGATCACGGCCCTGGAGGCGACGACGGTCGAGGTCGTCCCGCTGCACGAGTACGTGTACGGGGGCCCGGACTCGGTCCAGGCGGCAGAGCACTTGTCGATCACCATCTGGAGGCCATTCGTCGTGTCCGTGTCGAGGAGCGAGCTGGGCGATGCGCTCGTGGTCAGCGTGACCGAAGCGAGGTCGAGCGACCCCGAGTTCGTCAGGTCGACGCTGCGCTGGATCGTGTCGCCGGGGGCGACGCCCGAGGCGCCGATGTTCAGGCGGTTGGTGGAGGCGCCGGTCGCGCCCAGTGCGATCGTGACGGTGCCCGACGAGATCGCATGGCTCTGCGAGGTCGTGCTCGTGAACGTCGCGTAGGTTCCGAGGCCGGCGATGCTCGCGGCGGCGCCGAGGACGGCAATCGTCGCGAGGAGCTTTCGTGTGGTCGATGTGGCGCGCTTACCGTCGCGCGCTTGCCGCAGGGAAAAGTTCATGATCGGGATCTCCTTCGTTCGAGGGGGCTGTTCGCCGCCAATCACCATCGGCGGCAGCGGCGTTCGACTTGACCCGAAATCGCCCGATTCCCGGCTTGATCATGGGTTGCTGCCTCTGGGCAGCGGGGCCACCCGGCCGTGTCGCGGGGGGTTAGGCTGGGCCCGTGGGCGAGGCCGGGGCCGAGGCGAAGCCGAGGGACGAGAGCAGGGCCTGGTGGGCGCGCGCGCTGCTCGTCACCCAGGCGCCGGCGCGCGTCTTTGCCGACCTTCGCGACGATTCCCGCGAGGCGGCGGAGGACCGCCAGGAGGTGATCGCCGCGATCGCGTTCTTCGTCGGGGTTGCGCTGACCCTTCTGTCGTCGACCGCCGGGGACTTCGCCGACGACCCTCTGCGCAGGGGAATCGTGATTCCCGTCTGGTTGTTCATCGCCGGCCTGCTCGTGGGGATGCTCAACTACTGGGTCGCCGGCGGCGTCCTTTTCATCGCGCTTCAGCTCTTGGACGGCCGCGCCAGCTACCGGCAGGCGCGGCACCTGCTGACCCTCGCCGCCGTGCCGATCGCTCTTTCGCTCGTGCTGCTGCCGGTCCGGCTCGCGCTTTACGGCGACGACATTTTCCGGAGCGGCGGGTCGGACGCAGGCGCGGGGCCCACGGTGCTGAGGGTGCTGGAGCTGGGATTCGCGCTCTGGGCCGTCGTGCTGGTCGCGATCGGGATTCGCGTCGTCTGCGGTTGGACGTGGACGCGGACGACGGCCGCCGTTGCGGCTTTCGCAGCCCTTGCGGTCGTCGTCGACCTAGCGCTTCAGCTCTTCGGCTAGTGCCCCGGTCCGTGAGTTTGGTGCGTGATCCGGGGGATGGATCGTCGTTCGTGGTAAGGACGCAGGGAGTCCCGATAGTGGTTCTATCGGGGCGACCGAGGACGCGGCCGCGGGCGGCGAGACGCCGCCGGGTGCGTGCCGGAACTTGCGGACGGGTGCACTAGTTCGGCCTCGAACGCCGCGAGCTCCTCTTCCGGGATCGAGTAGGTGTGCTGCTCTTCCGGAAAGCGCCCCTCGCGGACGTCGGCGGCATAGGTTGCCAGGGCGCCGCGAATCTCCTCCGCCAGGTGCGCGTACCGCTTCACGAAGCGCGGGGCGCGTCCCTCGTAGAGCCCGAGGAGGTCGTGGTAGACGAGCACCTGGCCGTCGCAGGCTGCTCCGGCGCCGATGCCGATGGTCGGCACCGTCAGCGCCTCGGTGATCCTCGCGGCCACGGCGGCGGGAACGGCCTCGAGGACGATTGCAAAGCAGCCGGCGGCCTGGAGCGCGAGGGCGTCTTCGTACAGGCGCCGCGCCTGGCCGGCGGTACGCCCCTGGGCCTTGAAGCCGCCGAGGACCGTCGCGGACTGGGGCGTTAGGCCGACGTGGCCCATAACACCCACGCCGGCGCCGGTGATCGCCTGGACGCGCGAGACCGACGGGCCGGCGCCCTCGAGCTTGACCACGTCGGCGCCGCCCTCCTTCACGAAGCGGACGGCGTTGTGGACCGCGTCGTCGTCGGAGGCCTCGTAGCTTCCGAACGGCATGTCGCCGACGATTAAAGGCCGTTTGGCGGCGCGGGCGACGCAGCGTGTCAGGAAGAGCATCTCGTCCATCGTCACCGGCACCGTCGAGTCGTGGCCGAGCACGACCATCGCGGCTGTGTCGCCTACGAGAATGAGGTCGATTCCGGCCGCGTCCGCGAGCCGTGCGCCCGGGGCGTCGTAGGCAGTGACCATCACGATCTTCTCGCCGAGGCGCTTCGACTCGAGCAACTCGGGCAAGGCGAGCTTGCCGGGCGCCGGCGTTGCGGGACCTGGGGTGCGGGGGCGCGTGCTCATGTGGGCTCCTTGTCGAGGACGACATTGTCGATCAGACGTGTCTTGCCGACGCGCACGGCCGCCGCGAGGACGGGCGGATCGAAGTCGGCGATCTCCACGTAGTCGATCTCGAGGCCGTCCAGCCCGGCTCTGGCCGCCGCGAGATCCTTCGTCTCGAGCGCACGGGGCAGTGCCCGCGCGCGCTCACGCTCCTCGGTGGAGAGGTAGGCGTTGCGCGAGGACAGCGCGAGCCCGTCGTCGTCCCGGACCGTCGGCACTGCCCGGATTTCCACGTCGAGGTCCAGGTCGCGGACCATCCGCCTCACGACGGCGACTTGCTGGGCGTCCTTCTGTCCGAAGTAGGCTCGATTCGGCCGGACGAGGTTGAAGAGCTTCAGACAGACGGTCGCGACGCCGCGGAAGTGGCCCGGCCGGAACGCGCCTTCGAGCTGCCCGCCGAGTTCTTCGACCTCGACCCAGGTCTGGTAGCCGGGTCCGTACAGCTCGTCGGCCGCCGGCGCGAACAGGACATCGACCCCTGCCTGGCCGGCCAGCCGCCCGTCCCGTTCCTCGTCGCGTGGATACGTCGCGAGATCCTCGTCCGCACCGAACTGCGCCGGGTTGACGAACAGGCTCGCGACGACGAGGTCGTTCTCGGCTGCAGCCGCGCGGAACAGGGCGAGGTGGCCCTCGTGGTAGGCGCCCATCGTCGGGATCAGGCCGACCGTGCCGAACGCCCGGGCGCGCTCGGCTCGCAGCTCGGCGACCGTGCGGATCGTCTTCATGAGCGCGTCGCCTCCGCCAGCACGTCGTAGAGCGGTTCGAGCTCGGGCTTCGTGGCGCGGATCGCCTCGCGGTGGGCTTCGACCGTCCTCCAGTCGCCGCGCTCGATCGGGCCGGTCAGCTGGAAACCGTTGTCGATCGTGCGGCGCATCAGGGGCAGCAGAGCCTCCGGCGGGGCGCCGGCGGCGCGGAAGAGCTCGGACGCGACACGGTGCAGGGTGACGAGGTAGTTCGAGGCGATCGCCGCGCCCGCGTGGTAGAGCGGCCGAGCGTCGTCCGCGAGCTCGAACGGCTCCAGCCCGAGCAGCCGCGCGAGGTCGAAACCGAGCTTCCGCGCGTCCTCGCTCTCGGCCGTCACCGCAGCGAAGGCGCCGTCCAGCTGTTCGGGGCCCCGCTCGACCGTGAACGTCTGCAAGGGGTGAAGCCCGAACCGGCGCGTGTGGGGGTCGAGCGCCGACAGCGGAGTGGCGCCGCTGACATGGGCGATCCAGCCCGGCCCTGGGGTCAGACCCCTGGCCACGGTTGTAATGGCCCCGTCCGGGACGCACAGGAGCGTCAGCTCCGCGTCCTCGCGCACCGCGACGCCTCGCTCTTCGAGCCGGGCGGCGATCGCGCCGCCGACGCGGCCGCGGCCGATGACATTGACGCTCTCGAACATGGAGCTCCAGTTCCGTAGCGGATACCGGGCGTCGAAAGTCTAGCGCCGCAGTGCATGATCAGAGGGTGTTCGAGCTCCATCAGCACCCAGACCGGGCCCGTCTTCTGCTCGAGGCTGCCCGTTATCTGAACGAGACCCTCGAGCCCGGTCGCATCCACGATCGCTTTCGCGACCTGCTCGCGGAGGCCGTTCCGCACGGCGGCGTCGTCGTCTCGTCGTACGACGAGGAGGAGGGGCTGATCCGCTGCGACTACGCCTGGGTCGACGGCAACCGCCTCGAGCCGGAGATCTTCCCGCCGCTGCCCCTGAACCGCGAGGGCGGCGGGATGCAGAGCCGCGTGATCATGACCGGCGAGGCGCTGCTCGTGAACGACGTCGCGGAGCAGGTCAAGGATCCGCGCGGGGTCTTCTACGACGTCGACCGCGAAGGTCAGATGCGCAAGCTGCCCGACGAAGGGCCGCCCGGCGTCCAGGCGGCGATGATGATCCCGGTCAAGCACGAGGGTCGTGTCGTCGGTGTCGTGCAGCTGATGAACGACCGCGTCGCGTATTCGGACGATCAGCTGGCGCTCGCCGAGGCGCTCGTCGGCCTGATGGGCGCGGCTGTCCGCAATGCCCGCCTCTACGAAGCGGCGCAGGCGGAAGCGGCGGCACGCGCCCGGGCGGAGGCGATCGCGGCGGAGCGCGAGCATGCAGCGCGGGTGCTCGAGGCGGTCGGAGACGGCGTCTTTCTCCTCGACGACGAGGGCATCGTCCGCTTCTGGAACCGGGCCGCGGAGCTCGTCACCGGAACGGACGCGGAGCATGCCCGCGGGCGCCCGGCGACGGAGGTGTTCGAGGGCTGGGCGACGCTCGCGCAGGAGATTCCCGTCGCGGAGGGCACTGCGTCGCCCAGGCCCGTCACGCTGCCGGTCGACGTCCACGGCGCGGAGCTCTGGCTCTCGTTCGTCGCCGTCCGCAGCCCAGCGGGGGTCGTCTACGCATTTCGGGACCTGACGACCGAACGGCGGCTGGATGAGGCCAAGAGCGACTTCATCGCGACGATCTCCCATGAGCTGCGGACGCCGATGACCGCCGTGCTCGGGGCTGCCAAGACGCTGATGCGAGAGGACGTCGAGCTGACTGACGAGCGCCGGCACGAGCTCCTCGAGATGATCGGCTCAGAGGCTTCGCGCCTCAGCCAGATCACCGAGGACGTGCTGCTGGCGAGCAGGCTCGACCGCGACGACGTCCCGCTCGGCCGCGACCGGATCGACGTCGCCGAGGTGGTGCACGCGGCCGTCGAGGCGACGATGCCCCGGCTGCCCGCCGAGATCACGGTCAGGGCCGAGACCGTGAACGGGAATGCCGCGCTCGGCGACCGCGACCGTGTCGAGCAGGTGATCCTCAACCTCCTCGACAACGCGATCAAGTACTCGCCGGCCGGAGGAGCGGTGGTCGTGTCCGCCGAACGCGCCGGGGAGGTCGTCCGGATCGCAGTCGAGGACGAGGGAATCGGGATCCCCGCATCCGAGCAGTCGGCGATCTTCGAGAAGTTCTATCGCTCCGATCCCGAGCTTCGGCAGGCGCCGAGCGGCACCGGCCTCGGGCTCTACATCTCCCGGGAGCTCGTCCGGCGGATGGGCGGAAGGATCGGAGTCGAGTCGCGGCCCGGGGCCGGCTCGACCTTCTTCGTCGAGCTGCCGGCGGCCTGACCCGGCCGAGGTCAGGCTGCTCGAGCGCCCGACACGTGCCGTCCGGCGCGAGCGGGAAGATGCCGGTCGCATGAGCAACCCGGATCCCGAGAAAACCGTTGCTAGGGTCTGAGGTCGAGGTGCCGATCTACGAGTACGTGTGCATGGAGTGCGAATCGCACTTCGAGGAGCTCGTTCGGAACGGTCAGGAGCCTGACTGCCCCGACTGCGGCGCCGCGAACGTGCGCAAGCAGCTCTCCGTGTTCGCCGCTCACGGCGCCGCCGAGCAGCCCGGCTTCGGTGGTGGAAGCGGCGGCTGTTGCGGTGGTTCCTGTGGCTGCGGCTGACCCGGCGCACCGGCCGGCGCCGGCTGAGGCGGTGTCTGGCGGCGAGCTTGACGCCTTCGCCGCCGCTGTTGCCGGCTGCACGAAGTGCCGCCTCGCCCAGGGGCGGACACAGGTCGTCTTCGGCGTCGGCGATCCCGACGCCGACCTGATGTTCGTGGGTGAGGCACCCGGCTTTCACGAGGACAAGCAGGGGTACCCGTTCGTAGGCCAGGCCGGGAAGCTGCTCGACAAGCTGCTCGCCGGGATTGGCCTCGAGCGCGGTCAGGTCTACATCGCCAACGTGCTCAAGTGCCGTCCACCGGGCAACCGCGATCCTCAGCCCGACGAGATCGAGGCGTGCGAGGGCCACCTGTTCCGCCAGATCGAGTTGATCGAGCCGAAGGTGGTCGCGACGCTGGGCAACTTCGCCACGAAGCTCCTCTCGGGCAAGCCGACGGGGATCACGCGGGTGCACGGCGCCGAGCAACCGACGACGCTCGGCGGCAGGAAGGTCCTGCTCTACCCGCTCTACCATCCCGCCGCCGCGCTCTATACGCCGGCGATGCTCAAGGTGCTCGAGCAGGACTTCGCGCGCCTACCGGAGCTGCTGGGCCGGACGATCGAGGCTCCTCAGCCTGCGCCGGCGATCGCGCCGCTCGCGCCCGAGCCTGCGGTTCAGCTCGGCCTTTTCTAGGGTCATGAAGCTGGCCTCCGCGTCCGCGGAGGAGACTGAGGCGGTTGCGGGGAGGCTTGGGCCAAGGCTCGGCGCGGGCGACGTCGTCACCGTCTCCGGCGAGCTCGGTACCGGGAAGACGACCTTCGTCCGCGGTGCCTGCCGCGCCCTCGGGATCGAGATGCCGGTGACGAGTCCGACCTTCACGGTCGGCCACCGCTACCCGGGACGCCCCGACGTCTCGCATCTCGACCTCTACCGGTTTCAGGGCTTCTCTCCGGCGGAGTGGGGTGACCTCGAACCGTACTTCGAGGACGCGATCTGCTTTGTCGAGTGGCCGGAAGCCGCGGCCGAGGCGCTCCCACCGGTGCGGGTCGCGGTACGTTTGTCGCACGTGGATCGAGAACGCAGGACGATCGAGCTCGAGAGCGACGACGCGGGGCTGCTGGCGGACGCGGCCGGCGATGCTGACGCTCGCGTTTGACACCGCTACGAGCGCCGCGACGAGCGCGCTCGTCCGGGACGGGGACGTCCTTGCCGAGCGGACGTCCCGGGCCGTGCGCGTCCTCGCCGATGCACAGGAGCTTCTCGACGCGGGCGGTCTGGGCCCCCGCGAGCTGAGTGCCCTCGTCGTCGGAACCGGGCCGGGGAGCTTCACCGGGGTCCGGATGGGGCTCGCGGCCGCTCGGGCGCTGGCGCTGGCGCTCGACGTGCCCCTTGCCGGCGTCTCGACGCTGAGCGCGCTCGCGGCCGGCGCACCCGGTGCGCTGCCAGTCGTCGACGCGGGGCGGCGCGAGGTCTTCACGCTGGTCGACGGCCAGCCGGCCGTCCTGGCTCCGGCCGACCTGCGATTCGAGCCGGGTGCCGCGTGTGTCGGCGACGGTGCTCTTCGCTACCGGGATGCGCTCGAAGCGATGGGCGCCGAGATCCCGCCGCGGGAGAGCGAGCTGCACGTGCCCCGGGCACGCTTCCACGCCGAGCTCGCGTCCGGCTACGGCGACCCCGACACTGTGGAGCCCCTGTACCTCCGGCTTCCCGACGCGGAGCGACCGCGGTGAAGGAGATGACCCGGGTCGAGCTGCGGGGGCTGGAGATGCGCGATCTCGGCGCGATCGAGCGGATCGAGCGCTCGTCGTACCCGACCCCGTGGTCGCGCTCCATGTTCGCGAGCGAGCTCGCCAAGCCGTCGTCCATCTGCCTCGGCGCCTTCGACCTCGAGACCGATGCGCTCGTCGGCTACCTGGTGATCTCGCGTTACGTCGACGCCTGGCACGTGATGAATGTCGCCGTCGACCGCGAGCACAGGCGGCGCGGCATCGCGCGGAGCCTGCTCGACCGGCTCTTCGAGTTGACGGCGGGCCGAGGGCATCGGGGGTACACCCTCGAGGTTCGCGTCTCGAACATGGAGGCGATCGCGCTGTACGAGCGCCTCGGCTTCAAGCCGCGCGGCGTCCGCCGCGGCTACTACACCGACAACCGAGAAGACGCGCTGATCATGTGGAAGGATCCGATCGGCGAGTCGCCCGAAGACGGCTGATCCTCGCGCTCGAAACGTCGTGTGACGAGACCGCGGCAGCGGTCGTCACCGAGGACGGCCGCATCCGCGCGAACGTCGTCGCCTCGCAGGCGGAGCTGCACGCCCGCTTTGGCGGGGTCGTGCCAGAGATCGCGTCGCGGCGTCATCTCGAGCTCGTCCTGCCCGTCCTCCGCGAGACGCTCGCCGAGGCGGACGCACGGCTCGAGGACGTGGACGCCGTCGCGGTGACGCAGGGCCCGGGCCTGATCGGCGCGCTCCTCGTCGGCCTCGCCGCGGCGAAGGCCGTCGCCTGGGCGAACGGCGCGCCGCTGATCCCCGTGAATCACCTGCACGGCCACGTCGCGTCCCTGTACCTCCAGCCGGAGCCGGCCGAGCCGCCGTTCGTGTGCCTCCTCGCGAGCGGGGGCCACACGCTGCTGGCCGACGTCCCTGAACGGGGAGCCTTTCGCGTCCTCGGGACGACGCTCGACGACGCGGCCGGCGAGGCGTTCGACAAGGGCGCGCGGCTGCTCGGGCTCGGCTACCCCGGCGGCGCGGAGCTCGACCGGCTCGCCCGGGACGGGGATCCGGATGCCTACGAGTTTCCGGTCGCGAGGGTGGCCGGACTGGACTTCTCGTTCTCGGGGCTGAAGACCGCGCTGCTGTATGCCGTGCGCGACTTCCCGCGCGATGAGCTCGAGCGTCGACGGGCCGACCTCGCGGCGAGCTATCAGCGCGCCATCGTCCGCGCCCTGGTCGAGCAGACGGAACGAGCCGCGGCCCAGGCCGGGTCCGCGCGGATCGCCGTCGTCGGCGGCGTGGCCGCTAACTCGGAGCTGCGTTCGTCCCTGCCCGGCGCCGCTTTCGCGCCGCTTCCTCTCTGCACCGACAACGCGGCCATGATCGGCTCGGCGGCGCGGTACGCGGAGGCGATCCAGCCGCCCGGTTATCTTGCTCTCGATGCGTTTTCGTCCTGACGCGGCGCGCGCCGTGCGGTCGGCGCCGCTGGCGGCGATCGCGCTGGCGTGCATGGCGCTCGCGCTCGGCGCCGGGGGCACGAGGACCGAGGTGCCGACCGTCACCTCGAGGGCGGCGGCATGGCACGGTCTCGCGGGAAGCGCGCGGCCTCAGGTTTCCGTCGGCCAGCGCGTGATCGTGGTGTTGAAGGCGCCGTCGCTCGCGCAGCGCGTCGCGCGCGCAGGTGGCTGGGCGACCGATGCGCACGAGCGGCAGTGGACGGCCGCAGCCGTCGCTGCCCAGAAGCAGGTTCTCGCGACGCTCGCCTCGCACGGCGTCCAGGTGCGCGTCGACTACACCTTCGCGCGCGTCCTGAACGGCTTCTCCGCGGCGCTCGACGCGGAGGCGGTGGCGCTGCTCGAGCGCCAGCCGGAGGTCGCGGGCGTGTACCCGGTTCGCGTCGCCTATCCGGCGACCGTCTCGTCGGAGCTGCTCGCGCGGGAGGAGCTCGCTCGCGGAGCCGCGCACCGGCCGGAGATCATGCTCCCCGGCTTCGACGGCAGCGGGGTCACGATTGCGCTGCTCGACACCGGGGTCGATCGCGCCCAGCCTTTCCTGCGCGGGCGCGTGGCGGACGGGATCAACCTGCTCGGCGTCGGCAACGTCGGCGCGGCGGCGGCGACGAAGCCCGACGACGCCACGAGGCTCGAGCGGCACGGGACCGAGATGGCCGGCCTGCTGGTGGGCGATGGCGGCCCGGAAGGGCTCGCCGGAGTGGCGACCGGCGCCACGGTGCAGCCGATCAGGGTGGCCGGCTGGCAGACGGACGTCAGCGGCGGCTGGGCGATCTACGCGCGAACGGATCAGCTGATCGCGGGCCTCGAGCGCGCGGTCGACCCCAACCAGGATGGCGACGCCCACGACGCGGCGCGGGTCGCGCTCGTCGGGGTCGCGGCGCCCTACGCGGCCTTTCCCGACAGCCCGGACGCCCGCGCCGTCGAGGGCGCGCTGCACCTCGACACACTCGTCGTCGCGGCGGCGGGCAACGACGGTCCCGGGGGGCCGGCGTTCGGCAGCCTCTCCGGACCGGGCGGCGCCCCCGATGCTCTCAGCGTCGGAGCGGCCGACCTCCGCCCGCAGACCGAGCAGGTCCGGGTCGTCGTCCGGGTCGGGCTCGAGGTCGCCGTCGACCGGCTTCTTCCGCTCGCGGGCGCGGTGGTGCCGACGAAGGCACGTGAGCTCGCGCTCGCCGCGCCCGACGAGGAGGCGGCCCGAAACCGGCCGGGCGATTTCATCGCAGCCCCGACGCTCGACTCATTCTTCGACCACGATGGGATCAGCCGCGTTGCCGGGCGAGCCGCGCTCGTCCGAGCCGGTGACGACCCGGTCACCGCCGTCCAGAACGCGGCGCGCGCGGGTGCCGCGGCGATCGTTCTCTACGGAGCGAACATCCCCGCGGGTGGTCTGGGCCTCGACGAGAGCGTTCCGGTTCCCGTGGTCGCGGTCCCGGCTGACGTCGCGATCGCGGCGCGAGCCGCCCTCGCCGAGGGCAGGCGTCCCGCGCTCTCGCTCGGCAAGCCGCACATCGTCCACAACGGCACGGCAGGTGCCATCGCCCCGTTCTCCTCACACGGCCTCGCGTTCGATTGGCGCGTGCGCCCTGATCTGCTCGGGCCGGGTGTGGCCCTGATGACGTCGGAGCCGTCCGCCGCCGAAGACGGAACGTCGGCATATGGCACGGTCAACGGCTCGAGTGCCGCTGCCGCAACGGTGGCCGGCGCCGCGGCCCTGCTCGCTCAGGCGCGGCCGGCCCTCGACGCCGAGGCGCTCCGCAGCCTCCTCGCCGGCTATGCGCGCGGGTTGCCCGAAGAGTCCGTGGCGGTGCAGGGAAACGGCCTCGTCGACGTTGGCACTTCCGCGTCGGGGGAGCTCGCGACCGAGCCCACAGCGCTTGCGTTCGGCCCGGCGGCCGGCAAGAACTGGCGCGGCGCCCAGAAGCTGACCATCCGCAACCTCTCGACACGCCGCCTCACGCTCCGCGTCGGGGTGCCGCAGACGGGCGGCGCCGGCCTGGCGCTCGAGGCTTCACCCGACCGATTCCGTCTCCGCGCCGGCGGCCGGATCACGATCAGGATCAAGGCGGCGTTCAACGGCACCCCCGCCGCGGCGCCGCCGGCCGAGGGCACGATCCAGATCGGCGCCCGTTCGACCACGCCCGTGCGCGTGCCCTGGACGATTCCCTTCGGACGCGACACGAGACCGCTGCTCACGCGCGTTCGGCTGTCGGAGAAGCGCTTCGCGCCGTCGGACACGAACCCCGCGGTGCTCTCGTTCCAGGCGGGCGGGCTCGCCCTGGGGGAGGCCGGTGCCCAGATCAGGCCGGTCGGCCGGCTCGACATGGTGCTGACGAGCGCGTACGGGACGTCGCTGGGTCTGCTCGTGCGGATGCGCGACCTGCTCCCCGGCCGCTACGCGTTCGGCCTGACCGGCCGCGACCCGAGCGGGAACAAGCTGCCCGCCGGTGACTACACCCTCACGCTGACCGCGGTGCCGCCGGACGGGAGCGTCGCCACACACCGTTCGGTCACGTTCACGATCAGGTAGCGACGTATACTCCGGCCGCGATTTGCGGCGACTTTCCCGACCTGCACCCGCTTGAGGAGCGCTTGTGACCACGATCGAAGCACCTGAATCACACCTCCGCGAGAATCCCTACGAGATCGCCAGGGAGCAGCTGCGCCGAGTCGCGGAGCTGTTCGCGGTCGACCCGAACCTCGTCAACGTCCTTCAGGAGTGCAAGAAGGCGGTCGTCGTCTCGGTTCCCGTGACGATGGACGACGGGAACATCGAGGCCTTCGAGGGCTACCGCGTCACGCACAACATCGCGCGCGGGCCCTCCAAGGGTGGGATCCGCTACCACCCGGACGTCGAGCTCGACGAGGTCAAGGCGCTCGCGATGTGGATGACATGGAAGTGCGCGCTGATGGGGATCCCGTTCGGCGGCGCCAAGGGCGGGATCAGGGTGAATCCGAAGCAGCTGTCGCGGGGCGAGCTCCAGCGCATGACGCGCCGGTTCACCAGCGAGATCATCAACGAGATCGGGCCGGAGAAGGACATTCCCGCGCCCGACGTCGGCACCGATCCGTCGGTAATGGCATGGATCTTCGACACGTACTCGATGAACAAAGGCCACTCCGTGCTCGGCGTCGTCACCGGGAAGCCGCTGAACGTCGGCGGCTCACTCGGCCGCCTCGAGGCCACGGCCCACGGTGCGCTGTACTGCATCCAGGAGGCGGTCCGGAAGCAGGGCATGTCGATGCAGGGGTTACGGGTGGCCGTCCAGGGCTTCGGCAACGTCGGCAGCTTTCTCTCGAAATTCCTCACCGAGCAGGGAGCGACCGTGATCGCCGTCTCCGACTCGAACGGCGGGATCTATGCCGAGGACGGCATCGACGTGCCGGCCGCGATCGCGCACAAGCAGGAGACCGGGACGCTCGAAGGCCTGAAGGACACGGAGGCGATCACGAACGACGACCTGCTGCTGCTCGACTGTGACGTGCTCGCTCCCTGCGCACTCGAGCAGGTGATCACCCGCGACAACGCGGCCGACATCAAGGCCAAGATCATCTGCGAGGGAGCCAACGGGCCGGTTACGCCGAGCGCCGACGAGATCCTCGACGACCGCGGGATCCTGGTGCTGCCGGACATCCTCGCGAATGCAGGCGGTGTCGTCGTCTCGTACTTCGAGTGGGTGCAGGGCCTCCAGGAGTACTTCTGGAAGGAAGACGAGATCAACTCGAAGCTCCGCGACATCACGACGCGCGCGTTCAACGAGACCTGGCGGGTCTTCGAGGAGCGCAAGACGAGCATGCGCCTGGCCGCCTACGGCCTCGCCGTCCGGCGGGTCGCGGACGCGACCATCACGCGCGGGCTCTACCCCTAGGCGGCAAGTGCGGCGCCGGCCGGAGGCCAGTGCGTAGCCCGCACGTCGTTCTCTTTAAAGCAGCCGGCTGCCACCTCTGCGAGCGCGCTCGGGCGCAGCTGTCCGAGCTCCGCGACGAGCTCGGGTTCGAGCTCGAGGAGGTCACGATCGACGGCGACGCGGGGCTCGAGGCCCGCTACCGGCAGTGGATCCCGGTCGTCGAGATCGAGGGCGAGCGCGTCTGCACGTACTACGTCCAGCCCGAGCCGTTCCGGCGGCGGCTGGCGGCCGCACAAACAGGCGCGTGAGGGCCGAGTTTGTGACATCCCAAGGCGGCACCCTGAGCGGAATTGGCACAATGCTCGTGCGGTGTTACTAAGTACGGAGCCGACCGACTTCCAGACCGATCGTCTCGGCGTCGGGGTCGCGGCCCGGCTGAGCCGTTACCTGCAGGTGCTCACGCAGGCGAAGAAGATGGGCAAGGACCGCATCTCCTCCCAGGAGATCGCCGACTACACGAACATCAACGCCACGCAGATCCGGCGCGACCTGTCCGCGTTCGGGAAGTTCGGCAAGCGGGGCGTCGGGTACAACATCGACTCGCTACTGGGCGAGATCCGCAAGATCCTGAGGACGCAGGGGCAGCACAACGTCGCGCTCGTCGGCGCGGGCCGGCTTGGCCAGGCGATCGCCAGCTCGCCGATCTTCGCCGAGCATGGAATCAACATCGCGTGCGTCTTCGACACCGATCCGGAGAAGCTCGGGCGGCAGATCGGCTCGATGACGGTGAGCGACTACCGGCAGCTGAACGATGCGGTCCGCGAGAAGAACATCATCGTCGGCGTGCTCGCGGTCCCCGCCGAGAGCGCCCAGGAGGTCGCCGACGAGCTGGTCAGCTCAGGCGTGAAGATCATCTTCAACTACTCCGAGGCGCTCCTCGACGTGCCCCAGGACGTCCAGGTCCACACGTCGAACCCGGCCGTGGAGCTTCTCCACGCGCTCTACTTCCACCTGACCTAGCCCTCCTAGTCCGAGCTCGGCTCGTCCCGCGGCGGGAGGAAGGGCTCGCGGTCCTCCGGGTGGCCGGCTTCGATCTGGCGGCCGCGCTCGACCTCGGCGTTCAGCTCCGCGCCGAGCAGCACGGAGACGTTGGTCAGCCAGAGCCAGACGAGGAAGATGATGATCCCGCCGAGCGACCCGTACGTCTTGTTGTACGACCCGAAGTTCGCCACGTAGACGGCGAAGGCCGCCGAGGCGACGATCCACAGCCCGATCGCGAGGATGCCGCCCGGAGTCAGCCACCTGAACTTCGGATGCCGGACGTTCGGCGACGTGTAGTAGAGGATCGCGAGCATCAACGCGACGATCAGGACGAGCACCGGCCACTTCGCGATGTCCCAGACGGTCGTGGCGGTGCCGCCGATCCCGATCAGCTTCCCGACACGGTCGGCCAGCGGCCCGGTGACGACGACCGCGATCGCGGTCACGGAGAGAAGCAGCAGCATGACGAGCGTGATCGCGACCCGGAGCGGAACCGTTTTCCAGATCGGCCGGCCCTCGTCCACGTCCCAGATCACGTTGGACGCGCGCATGAAGGCGCCGATGTAGCCCGAGGCGGCCCAGATCGCGCCGGCGAGGCCGACGACGAAGAGGATTCCCGCGCCACCGCGACTCTGCGTCAGGCCGTGCAGCGAATCCTCGAGGATCTGATGTGCCGGGCCCGGGGCGAAGGTGCCGAGGTTGTCCAGGAGCGGTTCGGTCGCAGAGGTGCCGATCAGCCCCAGCACGGAGACGAGGGCGATCATCGCCGGGAAGATCGACAGGATCCCGTAGTAGGTGAGCGCGGCGGCCCAGTCCGTGAGGTTGTCGGCGTTGAACTCGCGCAGCGTCCGCTTCAGCGCGTCGCCCCAGGCGCTCCTCGACAGACGTGTCGGCTCATCCGGTGCGTCGTGCTCCCGGCTGCGAACGGTGGCCATGCCTTTGTGGTCGACCGGCCGGGCTCATACGAAACACCTCGGGACGGGACCCCGGCCCAAACGCCCCTCGAAGCGGCCGAAACAGTCGTGTCTGTGCGTAACGAAAGTGTGACTTTTCGTCCACACCCGTCCGCGCGCGCCAGTTCGTGGGGACAGTCCCCGCGCGAAGCGCCCGCCGCCGGCGGGCGCTTCGCGCGGTCGCGGCCGGGGCCGCACCGGACGAGGTCGCGCTTGCCGTCGCGGGCTTGGACCGTGTCCCTGCCCTTGCCGCCGAGGAGGGTGTCCTTGCCGGGCCCGCCGATCAGCGTGCCGCGCTCGACGAGATCGTTGCCGGCGCCACAGTCCTCGACCTCGGCGCCGGGACCGCCGACGAGGTGGTCGTCTCCGTCGCCGCCTTCGAGGTCCGTCGTCGCCCTGGTCGCCCACGAGCTCGTCGTCGCCGTCCGTGCCGGCGAGCTCGCCGCCGCCGTCTTCGCCCTCCGCCGTGGGCTCGTCGACGCAGGTCTCGTCCACGCTGGGATCGCAGGGCTCCTCGCCCGGGTCGCCGAGATCTCCGTCCTCGGCGAGCGGTTCGCAAAGCTCCGCCGTGGGGTCACAGGCGGTGGGGGCTGGATCGGTCTTGACCGTGGTCGGTCCGGCCGTCGCGACGGTTCGCGCCGAGCAGCGAGCGTGGCCACCAGAACCGCAAGCTTCAACGCGCGAGCGCCGTACTCTCGTAGCATCATCGAAAGATCACCTCGATAAGGGCCGCTGGACACGCCCGGTATCGGCTCCGCCGGAGCCCTCACACCCTCACTCGAACAGGTAAAGCCTCCCGCATGAAGATCCTGCTCTGGCACGGCTACCTGCTCGGCGGGACGGGCTCAAACGTCTACACGCGCGCGCTCGCGCGCGCGTGGTCCAGGATCGGCCACGAGGTCGTCGTCTTCAGCCAGGAGCCCGACCCCGGCTCGTTCGACCTCGCCGGCGCCCGCGTGGTGCGTCCCGAGCTGCCCGGCGGCATTCTGCCGGTCTTCGTGCTCGACCGCTACGAGGGGCTCGAGCCAAAGCTGCTCCAGAACCTCACCCCCGCGGAGCGGGAAGGGTACGTCGCCTCGAATGCGACCGCCCTCCGCGCTGAGCTGCCCGCCGACCTCGTCTTCGCAAACCACGTCCTGCTCGGGGGGCCTGTCGGCGCCGCGGCGGGCGCTCCCTATGCGGTCAAGGCGCACGGCTCGGAGCTCGAGTACTCGATGCGGGGCAACAACGGCCTGGCGGCGTGGGGGAGAGCCTCCCTGGCGGAGGCGCGGGCCACCTTCGTCGGCTCCGCGCACATCCGCGCGGTGCTGGAGGAGGTCGTCGGCCATGTCGACCGAGTCCACGAGGTGCCCCCCGGCGTCGACGTGGACGAGTTCGTCTCCGAGGCCCGCCACGAGGCGCTCGCGCGCCTGCTCGAGGAGGCCGACCGCGACCCCCCGAACCCGGGCAACGCCCAGGAGCGCCTCCCCGACGAGGGAAACGCCGAGCGCCTGCGCGAGTGGTTCGCGAGCGAGGAGCCGACGATCCTCTACTTCGGGAAGCTGCTCTACAACAAGGGCGTCCACCTGCTCTTCGACGCGCTGCGTCAAACCGGTGCGAAGCAACGGGCGGTCATCGTCGGCTTCGGCGACTACCGCGAGGAACTCGAGCGGATGGCGCCCGAGCGCGTGCTCTTCACGGGCCCGCTCGAGCACAGGCACCTCGCGCACCTGATCCCGTTGTGCGAGGTGACCGTCGTCCCTTCGATCTTTCCCGAGGCCTTCGGCATGGTCGCGGCCGAGGCCGCCGCGGGAGGTTCGCTGCCGCTCGTCGCCCGCCACTCCGGCCTCGCCGAGATCGCCGAGGGGCTCGAGGCGGAGTATCCGAGTTCCTCGCGCGAGCTTGCGAGCTTCACGCCGAACGACCCAGCGGATCTCGCCCGGAAGCTCGGGCGGCTGCTCGCGCTCGACCCCGGCGAACGGCGCGAGCTCCGCGCAGCGGCGAGGCGGGCTGTCGTCGAGCGCTGGAGCTGGACGCGCGTCGCGGAGCGATTGCTCCAACCCTTCAACAACTAAAGTGGTTCGCCCCATGGGCGACACCCAGAGGCTGACGCCTGACGAGCAGATCCGCTCGGCTCGTGAGGCCTACGAGGACGGAACCGACTTCACGCTCGCCGTCGAGGAGGAGTTCGCCGTGCTCGATCCGGAGACGCTCGAGCTCGCCAGCCGGTTCGAGGAGCTGCAGTCGGCCGCGAAGGGGACGCCGCTCGAAGAGCACCTCGTCGGCGAGCTGATCGCGTCGGAGGTCGAGGTGCGTACGGGCCGCTGCGAGACGTTCGCCGAGGCGGCGGCGAAGCTCGGTGAGCGCCGCGAGCAGCTCGACGAGCTGGCCGGGAGTCTCGGGATCGCTCTCGCCGCGTCCGGGACGCATCCCTGGAGCCGCTGGCAGGACCAGCGGATCATCGACACACCGCACTACCGCCGGAACGACGAGCTGTTGCGCTACGTCGTCTGGCGCAACAACACGTTCGGCCTCCACGTGCACGTCGGGATCAGGGGCGCCGACCGCGCGATCGCCGTCTGCAACGCGCTTCGCAACTACCTCCCGGAGCTCCTCGCGGTCTCGGCCAGCTCGCCCTTCGTCGAGGGCGTCTTCACGTACCTGCACTCCGCCCGGACGGAGATCTTCACCAAGATGTTCCCGCGCTGCGGCATCCCGGACGCCTACGCGGGCTGGCCGGGCTTCGAGGAGTACGTCCGCTTCCTCTACGGCACCGGCTCGATCACCGAGCACACGCAGATCTGGTGGAGCGTACGGCCCCATCTCGCGTTTCCGACCGTGGAGATCCGGATCTGCGACGCCCAGCCGGACCTGGAGGAAGCGCGCTCGCTGGCGGCGCTCTGCTACTCGCTGACGGTGCGGATCGCACGCGCCCTCGACGACGGGGAGCCGTTGCCCGATCATCCGCACCGGCTGATCGAGGAGAACTTCTGGCGGGCGATCCGAAACGGCCTCGCGGGCGAGCTGATCGATCTCGACACCGGCGACGTTCGCCCGGCCCGGGCGCACCTCGAGCAGCTGCTCGAGTGGGTCGCGCCGGTCGCGGAGGAGCTGGGTGCGGCGCACTGTCTCGCGGTGCCGGCCGCCAACTCCGCCGAACGCCAGATGGCCCGGCACGAGGACGGTGCGACGATGCAGGAGATCTACGCCGATCTCGCGCGTAGGCCGGAGCCGGTTCGTGGCTGAGGAACCGCCGCGGCAGCCGCCCGAGAGCGAGCAGGAGCTGATTGCGGAGCTCCAGGCCGAGCTTCGGCAGCTCAAGGTCTCCGACCTCCTCCTGCAGACCGTCTACACCGTCTCTTCGCTGGGCTACCACAGGCTGAGCGGCGAGGACAAGGATCTCGAGCAGGCCCAGCTGGCGATCGAGGCGCTGAAGGCGCTGTTGCCGGTGCTCGAGGGCGCCGTTCCCGACGAGACCCTGCGCGACTTCAATCAGGTGGTCGCGAACATGCAGCTCGCGTACGCAGCCGCGGCCGGCGAGAAGTCGGAGTAGAAGGCGTGGCGGGCTCGGCGCGCCGGGAGCGCCCTGTGATAAAAACTCGCCGCGCCGAGGTCACTCGGCGCTGACTTTGTGAGGGAGGCAGATTGAGCTCGTTTTTCCACGATCACACCGTGCTGTTCGCGCTTCTGTGCGCGGGTGTCGCGATCGGGTCGGGGATCGGCCTGAGCGTCTGGGTGCTCGGCCAGCCCGCCGGCAACGACCGCATGCGCGAGATCAGCCGCGCCGTCCAGGAAGGCGCTGCGGCGTATCTTCGGCGCCAGTACACGACGATCGCTGCGGTCTCGATCGTGCCCTTCCTCGTGCTCGGCTTCTACGACAAGTTGGGCTGGGGAACAGCAATCGGCTTCCTGATCGGCGCCGTGCTCTCGGCGGCGGCGGGCTTCATCGGAATGAACGTCGCAGTTCGCGCCAATGTGCGCACGGCCGAGGCGGCGCGCAGCGGTCTGCGGCCGGCGCTCAACGTGGCTTTTCGCGCCGGCTCCGTAACCGGGCTGATGGTGGTGGGTCTCGGCCTGCTCGGTGTCGCGGGCTACTACTGGATCCTGACGAGCTGGTTCGACAACTCGCAAGACTCCGCCATCCGTGACCTGGTCGGGCTCGCTTTCGGCGGCTCGCTGATCTCGGTCTTCGCGCGACTCGGCGGCGGCATCTACACGAAGGCCGCGGACGTCGGCGCCGACCTCGTCGGCAAGATCGAGGCCGGGATCCCGGAGGACGACCCGCGGAACCCCGCCGTGATCGCCGACAATGTGGGCGACAACGTCGGCGACTGCGCCGGCATGGCCGCCGACCTCTTCGAGACGTACGCGGTGACCGCCGTCGCGGTGATGCTGCTCGGGCTCAGCTTCCCGCTGCACGGCCGGCTGCCGCTTTACCCGCTCGCGATCGGCGGCGTCTCGATCCTCGCGTCGGTGATCGGCGTCTTCTTCGCGCGCGTGGGTCGGCGTGGCTCGATCATGAACGCGCTCTACAAGGCCGTGACCGTCGCGACGATCCTCTCCGCGCTCGGCTTCATCCCGGTCACGCTCGCGTTCGACGACAACAGCAAGTACGTGTTCAGCGACCTCTACCTGTCGGCGATCGTCGGCCTGATCGTCACGTTCTTGCTCGTCGCCATCACCGAGTTCTACACCGGCACGCGCTGGCGGCCGGTCAAGTCGATCTCGCGCGCGTCCCAGACCGGGCACGCGACGAACATCATCGAAGGCCTCGCCGTAGGGATGCAGGCGACAGCCGCGCCGGTGATCGTGATCGCGGCCGGAATCCTCGTCGCGCACCACTTCGCGGGCCTCTACGGGATCGGGGTCGCCGTGATGGCCCAGCTCTCGATGACCGGACTGATCGTGGCGCTCGACGCGTACGGCCCCGTCACCGACAACGCCGGCGGGATCGCCGAGATGGCGGAGCTGCCCGAATCCGTGCGCGCGATCACCGACCCGCTCGACGCGGTCGGCAACACGACGAAGGCCGTGACGAAGGGGTATGCGATCGGCTCGGCGGCGCTCGCCGCGCTCGTCCTCTTCGACAGCTACCACAGCGAGCTCGACCGGCAGGGCCTCGCCGGAGTCACCTTCGCGCTCGACGACGCATGGGTGATCGCCGGCCTGTTCATCGGCGGCCTGATGCCGTTCCTGTTCGCCTCGCTGGCGATGGAGGCGGTGGGCCGGGTCGGCGGCCAGGTCGTCACGGAGGTCAGGCGCCAGTTCCGCGAGATCCCCGGGATCATGGAGGGGACCGCGCGGCCCGAGTACGGTCGCGCGATCGACATCGTCACCGGGTCGGCGATCAAGAGCATGCTCGTGCCGGCGCTGATCCCGATCGCGATCCCGATCATCGTGGGGCTGATCAGCGTCCGCATGCTCGGGGGGCTTCTGATCGGGACGATCGTCACCGGCCTGTTCCTCGCGATCGCGATGACGTCTGGCGGCGGCGCCTGGGACAACGCCAAGAAGCTGATCGAGGACGGCGCCTTCGGCGGCAAGGGCTCGGAGGCCCACGCGGCGGCCGTGACTGGCGATACGGTCGGCGATCCCTACAAGGACACCGCCGGGCCCGCGATCAACCCGATGATCAAGATCGCCAACATCGTGGCGATCCTGATCATCCCCCTCCTGGTCTCGATTCACGGCTAGTTAGCGCGGGGGAAACCATGTTTCCCCCGCGGCAGCGGCGAGCCCGCGGCTCCGTCAGCCGCTTTCAGACGTAGCATCCGCCCGTGCCCAGGAGGCGGCGCCAGCAGGGTCTTGAGCGGGTACTGGGCACGCCGGCCCTCTTCGCGACGGCGTATGGGAACGTCGGCTCGTCGATCTACTACGCGCTCGGGCTGGTCGCCGGCATCGCGCTGGGCCTGACCCCGCTCGTCTTCGTCATCAGCGGCCTCATCTTCGCGGCGACCGCGGCGACCTACGCCGAGGGGACGGTGCGCTTCCCCGAAGCCGGCGGCTCCTCGAGCTTCGCCCGCCATGCCTTCAACGAGCTCGTCTCCTTCGGGGCGGCCTGGGCGCAGATGCTCAACTACGTCATCACGATCGCCATCTCGGCGTTCTTCGTGCCGCACTACCTCTCGATCTTCTGGAGCCCGCTCAAGGACAACCCCTGGGACATCGTCGGCGGCGCGATCGTGATCGTCCTGCTCGTCGTCCTGAACATCGTCGGGATCAAGGAGGCGGCGAACCTGAACATCTTCCTCGCCGTCGTCGACTTCGCGACGCAGCTGCTCCTCGTCCTGATCGGGTTCGCGCTGATCTTCAGCCCGCACATCGTCTTCTCGGAGAACATCCACTGGGGCGTCGCGCCTACGTGGTCGAGCTTCTTCCTCGCGATCCCGATCGCGATGATCGCGTACACCGGGATCGAGACGGTCTCGAATCTCGCCGAGGAGGCGCGTGACCCGCCCCGGGACATCCCGCGGTCGATCTCGTGGGTCGCCGGCGCGGTCTTCGCGATCTACTTCACGCTCCCGCTGATCGCGCTGTCCGCGCTTCCGGTTCGCCGCATCGCTGGAGAGTACGAGACCCAGCTGGGACTCCCGCCCGAGCAGGGAGGGTTCGCGAACGATCCGGTTCTCGGTCTTGTCGAGCACCTCGGCCTCCACGGGACCCTGCTCGACGCGGCCAAGATCTACGTGGGCGTCCTCGCCGCGACGATCCTCCTCATCGCCACGAACGCAGGGGTGATCGGCGCCTCGCGCATCACCTACGCGATGGCGAGCCACCGACAGCTGCCCGAGGTCTTCCGACGGCTGCACCCGCGCTTCAAGACACCGTGGCTGTCGCTCGTCGTCTTCGCGGGCATCGTCGCGATCGGGGTGCTGCTTCCGGGGGAGACCAATTTCCTGGGCGACATGTACGCGTTCGGGGCGATGCTCTCCTTCACGATCGCACACGCGGCGATCGTCGCCCTCCGGTACACCCGCCGCGAGCGGGAGATGCGCTTCCGCGCCCGGCCGAACCTGACGATCGGCGGCGTCAGCTGGCCGCTGTTCGCAATCCTCGGCGGCCTCGGCACCTCGGCGGCGTGGATCGTCGTCGTCGTCCAGAAGCCCGGAGCCCGCTGGGTCGGGCTCGGCTGGCTGGCGCTCGGCCTCATCGGGTACTCGGTCTACCGCCGCTACGTCGTCCATGCACCGATGACCGAGACGCTCCGGGCGCCGATCCTGATCGGGCCGGCGATGGCGCTCGAGTACCGAAGCATCCTCGTCCCGGTGAAGCCGGGGCGCGAGGCCGAGTCGGAGGAGGCGATGGACTTCGCCTGCCGCCTGGCGACGGAGCGCGGCTCCACGATCGCGGCCGTCAGCGTCGTGGTCGTCCCGCTCGACCGGCCGCTGGACGCCGAGCTGCCGGACGAGGAGGATCGCGCGGACGAGGCCCTCGACGCGGCGGTCGCGATCGGCGAGCTCTACGGCGTCGACGTCGTCGCGCGTCTCCTCAGGGCCCGAAGCCCGGGGCGCGCAATCGTGCGCGAGGCCGAGCGCCGGCAAAGCGAGATCATCGTCGTCGGCGCGCCTCGGTGGGCGCGGCCGTCGCTCGCGCTCTTCAGCGAGACGGTGGACTACGTGCTGAAGCACGCGCCGTGCCGGGTGATGGTCGCGGCTCGGCCGCGGGTGGCGGCGTGAACGTCTACCGCGGCGCGACGGCGCTGTTCGCGCTCGTGTTCCTCGGCATCGGGATCGCGCTCGTCGTCGTCACTGCGCTGCGCGGCGGCGGTGCCTTCGGGTATGTGATGGGCATCCTGTTCGCAGCCCTCGGGGTGGGCCGGCTCTACCTCCTCCGCGGCCGAAAATAAGCTTCGAGCATGGCGCGCAAGCTTCCGCGTTTGCAACGGGTCCTGACGGGGCCCGCGCTGTTCTCGATCGCGTACGGCGAGATCGCCTCGTCGATCTACTTCGCGCTCGGGATCATCGCGTTCCACGCGCTCGGCCTCACTCCGGCCGTCCTGCTCGTCACCGGCGGGCTCTTCCTGCTCGTGACGCTCTCCTACGCGGAGGGAACTGCTGCGATCCGGGAGACCGGCGGCGCCGCGACGTTCGTCCGGATCGCCTTCAATGACCTCTGGGGCTTCGTCACCGGCTGGGTCCTCTTCCTCGACTACCTGATCGTCATCGCGCTGTCGGCGCTGTACGTACCGCACTACGCGGCCGGAGCTCTGTTCACCAGCGTCCGCAAGCCGTGGGACGTCGTCTTCGGCTGCTTCGTCATCGCGGGGATCGCCACGTATCGTCTGCTCCGGAACCGGCGTATCTTCCGGTTCGCGCTCGTCGTGGCGATCGTCGACCTCGCGACCCAGCTGCTGCTCGTCTGCCTCGGGCTCGCGCTTCTGTTCTCGCCGGACGCGCTCACCGAGGGAACCTCGCTCGGCACGCATCCCAGCTGGAGCTCGATCGCCTTCGCGCTGCCGCTTGCGATGCTCGCGTACACCGGGCTCGAAACCGTTGCGAACCTGACGGAGGAGGCGCGCCGGCCGGGCAGGGACCTGCCGCGCAGCCTCTTCGGCGCCGTCGGCCTCGTCGTGGTTCTCTACGCGGCGATCGCCGTCGTCGGCCTCTCGGCGTTCCCGGCCGGCAAAGGCGGCACCGCCCTCGGCGGGGAGTGGGCGCGGGCGCCGCTGATGGGAATCGTCTCGAGCCTCCGCGAGCACCTACCCGACTTCCTCGGCGTCCCGCTGCAGATTTTCGTGGGTACCTCGGGCGCGCTGATCCTCGCCACCGCGGCGGCCACGTCGATAGCGGGCTTCGGGCGCCTCGCCTACTCGCTGGGCGAGCACGGCCAGCTGCCGCGTGTATTCGGTCGCCTCAGCCGCCGAACGATCGTCGCGCCGCAGTCGATCATCGCGGCCGCGACGATCGCGATCCTCGGCCTGATCGCCACGAGCCCGCTCAAGCACCCGGTCTTCTTCCTGGCGAGCCTCTACAGCTTCGGGGTTCTGCTGGCGTTCACGGCGGCGCAGCTCGCAGTGGTCAAGCTGCGCTTCAGCCATCCTGAGAAGCGCCGCCCCTATCGCGTGCCGCTGAACATCGGCCGCGTGCCGGTGCCCTCCGCCGTCGGTGCCGTGCTGACCGCAATCGCCTGGGTGCTCGCCCTCGCGACGCACGAGGGCGCCCGGTACGGCGGCCCGGTCTGGCTGGCGGCCGGGTTGACGATGTACTTCTTCCTCCGGCGCTCGAGGGGGGAGGGGATGCGCGAGCGGGTCGTCTCGCCGGACGAGCACCTGGGCCTGACCGAGGCGGTGTACTCGCGGATCCTCGTGCCGATGAAGCTCGGGCCGATCGGCGAGGAGATGGTGGCGACCGCCGTCAAGCTTGGGCAGGAGTCGGGCGCGGGGGTCTATGCGTTGCACGTGATCCGCGTGCCGATGGACAAGCCGCTCGAGGCAGTCCTGATGGAAGAGGAGGAGCGCGCCGCCGCGTCGCTCGCCGAGGCGCAGATTCTCGGTGCCGACCACGGCGTCAAGGTGCACGGCGAGACCGTCCGGACCCGGTCGATCGGCGAGGCGATCGTCAAGCATGCCGAGCAGGAAGGCGTCGACCTGATCGTCGTGGGGTCCTCGCCCCGGTGGCGGCGGCAGTCGAAATTCTTCTCGCCCACGGTCGAGTACGTTTTGAAGAAGGCACCGTGCGAGGTGCTCGTCGTCGCCTTCCCGCAAGGCGTGCTCGAGGACGAGGCAGAGGAGGCTGTGTTCTCGACGGCGTGAGCTAAGGTGAGATCGTGAAGGCGCTCGTGATCGGCTGCGGCCGTGTGGGGTCGAACGTCGCGCTCCAGCTGGCCGAGGAAGGCTGGGAGGTCACCGCCGTCGACGAGAAGGAAGAGGCTCTCGGTCGGCTCGGCGAATCCTGGCGGGGCGGGTTCGTGCTGGGCCACGGCATGGATGTC
This sequence comes from Actinomycetota bacterium, assembly GCA_046733295.1. Lineage (GTDB taxonomy): Bacteria > Actinomycetota > Thermoleophilia > Gaiellales > Gaiellaceae > 13-2-20CM-68-14. The sequence continues at coordinate 109,532 of JBKPOY010000026.1, forward strand.
GACGTCCTGCGGGCCGCTGGGATCGAGGATGCGGACGCCGTGGTCGTCTCGACCGACGGCGACAACACGAACATCGTCATCGCTCAGGTCGCCATGAAGCGGTTCGACAACCAGTGCGTCGTCGTCCGCGTGCTCGATCCCGCGCGCGCCGACTTCTACCGGGAGCTCGGACTGCGCACGATCTGCCCGACGAAGACGGCGATCAATGATCTGCTCGACGCGGCACGGGCGTGCGAGGTCAGGCCGGTCGAGCCAGTCAGTCCCTAGAGCGTGTACGTCCTGATCGCAGGCGGCGGGAAGATCGGCGCGAACCTCGCGCGGAGCCTGCTGCGCGACGGCCACGGCCACGAGGTGACGCTGATCGAGCAGCGCCGCGACCGCTACGACCAGCTCGAGCACGAGTTCGAGCACCAGGTGCAGATGGGCGACGCGACCGAGATCCACGTGCTCGAGCGAGCCGGGATCGCGCGTCCGCCCGACGTCGTCACCGCCGTGACCGGCGACGACGAGGACAACCTGATCATCTGCCAGCTCGCGCGTGAGAAGTACGGCGCCGAGAAGGTCGTCGCCCGCGTCAACGACCCGCGCAACCAGGCGCACTTCGACCTGCTCGGGATTTCCGCCACGGTCTCGGCGACCGCCAGCATCATGGCCCTGATCGAGCACGAGGTCCCCGAGCACGACCTCATCCACCTGCTCGAGCTGCGGCGGGAGAACCTCGAGATCGTCGAGGTGCAGATCGACAAGAAGGCGCCCGCCGCGGGGAAGACGGTGGAGAAGCTGAAGCTGCCCGAGGGCTCGCGGCTGATCTCGATCACGCGTGACGGCAAGTCGGAGATCGCGATCGGCTCGACCGAGCTTCAGCCCGGAGACCAGGTGCTCGCGATCCTCCAGCCTGGGAAGGAGGACGAGCTCCGGCGCGTCCTCCTGCACAGTTGACCGAGGCCAACTCTCGGGCCGAGCCGGCGTCACACAGAACGATGCGCCCCGTGCGAACGTCCCTCGTGCTGATCGGCGCGTGCGTCGCGCTGGCCCTCGCGGCCTCGTTCGCGCACGGTGAGCCGAATCGGGCGCGTTACACGTTCCAGCGGGTGGCCTCCGGCTTGTCGGAGCCGGTCTACCTCGCACAGCCGAAAAGCGAGCGGGGCCGTCTGTACGTCGTCGAGCGGGCCGGGCGGATCGTCACCCTTGCCAACGGCCGGCGAACCACGTTCCTCGACGTCCGGAACCGCGTCGAGAGTGGCTACACCGAACAGGGCCTCCTCTCGGTGGCGTTCCACCCGCGCTACGGCAAGAACCACCGCTTCTTCGTCTACTACACGAACCGCGTAGGCGACATCGAGGTCGACGCGTTCCGCTCGCGCCGCGGCCGCGCTCTGGTGTCTTCGCGTCGGACTCTGCTCGTGGTGCCGCATCGCACGAACGACAACCACGACGGAGGACAGCTCCAGTTCGGGCCCGACGGCCTGCTCTATACGGGCACGGGCGACGGCGGCTCGGGCGGCGATCCGCCGAACAACGCCCAGAACCTCTCCCGCCGGCTGGGGAAGCTGCTGCGGATCAACGTCGACCGCGGCGGCCGCTGGCGGATCGCGGCCTATGGCCTCAGGAACCCCTGGCGCTTTTCGTTCGACCGAGCCAACGGCGACCTCTACATCGGCGACGTCGGCCAGAACCAGTACGAGGAGATCGACTACCGGCCCCGCCGCGGCCTCGCGTCGCTCGTCAACTACGGCTGGTCTGCATACGAGGGCAACTCCAGGTTCACGCCGTCGCGCCTGAATCGCCGCGGCACCCTCGTGCGCCCGGTGGAGGTCTACAGCCACGACGACGGGTGCTCGGTGACGGGTGGTTACGTCTACCGTGGCCGCGCCGTGCCGTCCGCACACGGGCGCTACTTCTACGGCGACTACTGCAGCGGCAACATGTGGAGCTTCCGGGTCTCGGGCGGCAAGGCCGTCGACAACCGCCGTGAGCCGTTCCGGATCGGCAGCCTCTCCTCGTTCGGCGAGACTGCCGCCGGCGAGCTCTACGCCGTCTCGCTCGACGGCGTGCTCTACCGGCTGGCCCGCTAGCCCGCGCGGCGGCGGCGCACCTGCGGGCCCTGCTGGCCGAGGGCGGCGTAGGCGAGCGCCTGGAGCGACTCGTTCAGATTGCGGAGCTCGTGCGCCATCCGCGCAAAGCCCTCGGAATGGTCGAGGCGCTTGTTCATGACGTGGATCTCCTCGACGAGCCTGTCCAGCCGCTCGAGCAGCGCATCCAGTTGGCGGTCGTCGAGCTGTTTCTCGTGGGGCACGGCCTCGATTCTACGGTTGCCAGCGTCGCGCTCGTTGGAAAACCAGGATGCCGAGCAGGACACCGGCCGAGTCGATGGCGACGTCGACGGGCGAGCCGTGGCGGCCGCCGACGAAGTGCTGATGAACCTCGTCGCTCACCGCGTAGGCGACGCCGGCGAGGAACGCGGGTGCCTCGCGGCCGAGGGCGCGCAGAAGCAGCGCCCCGAGGATCGCGTACTCGAGCGTGTGGGCGCACTTGCGCAGAATCGTGTCCCAGATGCCCAACCCGGTGCCGAGGCCGGGTATGGACGAGAAGGCGAAGATGACGGCCGCCCAGACGACGACCGGCAGCCAGGCCGACGCTCGCGATGCCGTCACGGGAAGGGATGCTAGTCTCGGCCGAAAGCAAAGGCGCGCGGTCAGGGAACCCGGTGTGAGTCCGGGACGGTCCCGCCGCTGTGAGGGGAGACGCTCCTCCGCCGAGATGCCACTGGCGGTTGCCGGGAAGGCGGCGGACGAGGGAGCCCCGAGTCAGAAGACCTGCCGCCCGCCTCACCCGAACCCCTCGCGGAAGGAGGATTCGTGTCTCGACGCTCTCTCGCTGTTCTCGCGGCACTGGCCGCGCTCATCGTCGTCGTCCTCGTCCTCGTCCCAACCGCCCTCGCCGCCCGCGTCCACGTGCGCGTCGAGGGCAAGACCCAGACGATCTTCGGCGCCACGGAGCCGACGCTCTCGGTCAAGGCCAATGCGATCGACGCCCTCGATGCGGCCAGTCTTGCCGGCGAGTTCTTCTACCACCTCACGGTGACGGGCTTCGGCCCGTACGTCGACCAGATCGGCAGGTATCCGGCGGGCGGCTCCGACGGCTGGGTCTTCAAGGTGAACGGCGTCCTGCCTCCGGTCGGCGCCGACGCCGTGCAGCTGAAGGACGGCGACACCGTTCTCTGGTTCTGGGCGACGTTCAGCGGGCCGGCAGGACCCTTGACCCTCGAGGTCGAGAACTCGCTCGTGCGCGGAAAGCGGTGCTTCTTCGCGACCGGGCGGAACGACGCGGGGCGCGCGTCCCGCGTCCGCAATGTCGTGTTCGTCCTGAACGGCCGCCGGGTCGGCTCTCGCACCGGCTTCATCTGTGCGAAGGCCGGCCGCTACACCGTGCGGGTGACGAAGGCCGGCGCGGTTCGCTCGCGCCTCTACGCGGGCCGGTGAAGCAGGCGGTCCTCGTGCTCGTCGGCGCCGCAGTCCTCGCGGGCTGCGGCGCCACCTCGCACGGCAAGGGGAACGCGAGCGTCTGGATCACGCGCGACCGCGGGGAGCAGGTCGTGCTCGTTCGAAAGGTGCCGGCGGGGATCACAGCGATGGACGCCCTGCAGCGGGTGGCGAAGGTCGAGACGCGCTACGGCGGTCGGTTCGTGCAGTCGATCGACGGCGTCTCCGGATCCTTGTCCAGGAAGCGCGACTGGTTCTACTTCGTCAACGGCTACGAGGCCGACAGGGGGGCGGCCGACTATGAGCTGCACGACGGCGACGTGGAATGGTGGGACTACCGCTCCTGGAAGACGTCCATGCACGTGCCGATCGTCGTCGGTGCCTTTCCGGAGCCGTTCCGTCACGGCTACGACGGCAAGACGCGAAAGGCGACGGTCGTGTTCACGTCTCCCGAGCTGCGGGACGAGGCCCAGGCGCTCGGCAGGATCATCGGTGCGAAGAAGGTCGACGCCGACGAGCTCGACGACGTCAACGTTCTCTTTCTAACGCGTGCGGACGTGCCGCTGAGCGCGACGACGGACGGTCCCGGGAAGCCGGTGAGATTCGTGCTGGGCCCGACCGCCGCCCGGAGGCTGCTGTCCGACCGGAAGCTCGTCCGCTACCGCTACACGGGGCTGCGGTGAGACCGGCCGCTGCCGCCGCGCTGCTGTTCGGGCTGGCCGCTGCCACCCTGCTCGCTCGGCACACGGTCTCCGTCGCCGTTCTCGCTGCTCTGTTGCTCGTCGTCTGCCTGCGAGCGCCGGCCACCCGGCGCTGGCCCTATCTCGTCGGAGCCATCGGCTCGTCGGTCGCCCTGTTCGCGGTGACGCCCTTCGTGGAGCGGCTGCCGGGCCCGGTGCTCTGGACCGGGCCGACAATCCCCGTCGTCGGCACGCTCGACGTGACGACGCCCGAGCTTTCGGGGGCACTCTTCAACGCGCTGCGGATCGCGGCGGTCACGCTCGCGTTCGCCGCCTACGCGCTCCTGCTCGACCACGACCGGCTGGTGCAGTCGGCCGGCTTCGCGCGGCGGTCGGTACTCGCGGTCGCTCTCGCGACGCGGCTCGTTCCGGCGCTCGAGCGCGACGCGGCCGGGCTCGTCGAGGCGCTTCGCGGCCGCGGAGTCGAGCCGACGGGCGTCCGAGGCCGGGCGCGGCTGCTCTCTCCGCTGCTCGCGGGCTCGCTCGAGCGGAGCCTGAACCTCGCCGAGGCGATGGAAGCGCGCGGCTTCGGTCGCGCAGGTGCGACACGCCTGCCGGCGCCGCCGTGGCGCCGCCTCGACCAGGCCGCGCTGGCAGCAGCCGTGGCGGCCGTGGCCGTGGGGGCGCTGTGGCTCTAGCCCGTGTGGAAAGTTTGACGTTCTCGTACCCCGGAGCGACCGAACCGGCCTTGCGAGGCGTGTCCTGGGGTCTGACCCCGGGACAGGTCGTCGCGGTACTCGGCTCGTCCGGGTCCGGGAAGTCGACGCTGCTGCGGGCGCTCGGGGGCCTCGTGCCGCACTTTCACGGCGGCACGTTCGCGGGCCGCGTCGAGGTCGCCGGGCTCGACACTCGTCGCCACGCGCCGGCCGAGCTCGCGGGCCCGGTCGCAACGCTCTTCCAGGATCCGGAGGACCAGGTCGTCTTCACGCGCGTGCTCAACGAGGTCGCGTTCGGGCTCGAGAATGTCGGCACTCCTCCGGGCGAGATCGAGCGTCGTGCACTCGAGTCGCTGGGCGCGCTCGGCGTCGAGCACCTCGCGGGACGGCTGATCACCGAGCTCTCCGGAGGCGAGCTCCAGCGGGTCTGCCTGGCCGCGACGCTCGCGCTCGAGCCGGAGCTGCTCCTCCTCGACGAGCCGACCTCGCAGCTCGACCCGGACGGCGCCGAAACGCTCGTCGAGCATGCCTGCCGCCTCGCGCGCGAGCGCGGCACCGCTGTCGTGATGTCGGAGCAGCGGCCCGCGCTGCCGCTGGCAGTGGCCGACAGGGTGCTGTTCCTCGAGGGAGGCCGCATAGCCTTCGACGGAACGGCGCCGGACGCATCCGAGTGGTTGGCCGAGCGGCACCCCGCCTACCTGGACACGCCGGCGTCACCGCCGCCCGCCGAGCGAGGCGAGGTCGTCTGTGATCTCGACCGCGTGTCGTTCGCCTACGAGGATCACCTGCTCGTCGTCGACGAGGCGGATCTCGAGCTCCGTCGCGGCGAGGTCGTCGCCCTTGCCGGCGCGAACGGCTCCGGCAAGACCACCCTGGCGAAGCTCGCGGCCGGGCTGCTCGAGCCCGCCGCCGGTCGGATCCACCGCCGCGGCCGGGCGACGTACCTGTCCCAGGATCCCGGCCGCTACGTCTTCCGCGAGCGGGCCGACGAAGAGGTCGCGGTCGGTGTGGACGGGGATCTCGCAGCCGCCCGGAGGGCTCTCGCCGCCGTCGGGCTCGAGGGCTCCGAGCACCGCCATCCCCGGGACCTTTCGAGCGGCGAGCGGGAGCGACTCGCGCTCGCCGCCGTGCTGGCGCCGGCCCCGGATCTGCTCGTGCTCGACGAGCCGACCCGTGGAGTCGACCCCGAGCGCAAGGCCGAGCTGGCGGCGCTCCTCCGGCGCTCCGCTCGCGAGCGCGCAGCCCTGGTCGTCACCCACGACCGGGCGTTCGCGACCGAGGTTGCCGATCGCGTCGTCTCACCGGCTGAGCGGGAGCCCGTCCATGCCTAGGGCCGTGACCGTGACCGCCGCCGGAGCGGCCTTCGCAGCCGCGGCCTGGGCGGCTCTGTCGCCCGACCGGGCCGGACTTGCTCTCCTGCTCGTCGCCGTGGCCGTGCTGGTCGCGGGCACGGCGTGGCTCGAGCCGGGGTTGGGGACAAGCAAGACGCTCGCTCTCGTGGCGACGCTCGCCGCCGCAGCCGCGGGCGGCCGCGTCCTCTTCGCCGCGATTCCCGGCGTCCAGCCGGTGACCGTCGTCGCCGTCGCCGCCGGCGCAGCCCTCGGTGCCCGCGCCGGGTTCGGCGTGGGAGCCCTCGCCGCGCTGGTGTCGAACTTTTTCCTCGGCCAGGGGCCGTGGACGCCGTGGCAGATGCTGGCGTGGGGCGGATGCGGGGTCGTGGGGGCGCTTGCCGCGCCGCTAGTCCGGCGCCGCGTTCCGTTCGCGCTGCTCTGCTTCGCCCTCGGCTTCGCGTTCAGCGGCCTGATGGACGTGTGGGAGTGGTACAGCTTCTATCCGCACACCTGGGCCGCGCTCACCGTCCAGGTCGGTCGTGGTTTCTGGTTCGACGCCGCGCACGCGATCGGAAACGTCGCGCTCGCGCTCGTTGCCGGCCCCGAGCTTCGCCGCCTGCTGGAGCGGTTCGGCCGTCGCCTTCGCACCGAGGTCGCCTGGGCATGAAGCCGGCGGCTCTGGCGGCCTCGGCGCTCGTGGCGCTCTCCCCGGCCGCGAGCGGGACGGCCTTCCTGCAATCGCATCAGCTCGAGAACGGCGGCTTCGCCGAGCGCGGCGGCTCGGGGTACCCACAGCTGACGGCGTGGGCGGTGCTCGGGCTCCGTGCGGCCGGGAACGACGCCCGGCCAGCCGCCGGTCGCTTCCTGGCCCAGCACGAGCCCGAGCTGAAGAGCCCGACCGACCTGGCGCTCGCCGTCCTCGCGCAGACGGCGCTGGGGCAGCCGCCCGGCCGCGCGCTTGCGCGGCTCCGCGCCCTCGAGCGGCCGAGCGGCGCCGTGGGCGCCCTCGTCAACGGCACGGCCTGGAGCGTGATCGCCTACCGCGCCGCCGGTGTCCCGGTCAAGGCCAAGACCGTCCGCTGGCTGCTCGCGCGCCAGACCCCCCGCGGCGGCTGGGGCTGGTCGGCACGGAACGTGGATTCCAACGACACCGCCGCGGTCGTCGAGGCGCTTCGCGCCGTAAATCTTCGAGGCCCGGCGATCCGCCGCGCGCTGAAATTCCTGCTCCGCTACCGCAACGGGGATGGCGGCTTCGAGCTGACGCTCGGGCGGGGCTCCGACGCACAGTCGACCGCCTGGGTGGTCCAGGCGTTCGTTGCCGCGGGCCGGCCGCCGCCGCGTGGTTCGCTCGCATACCTCCGTCGGCTTCAGTCCTCCGACGGCAGCTTCCGGTACTCTCGACGGTACGCCGCGACGCCTGTCTGGGTCACTGCGCAGGTGTTGCCCGCGCTGGCGCGCAAGCCTTTTCCGCTCCCGTCCCCGTCAAAGGCGGCCGACTGACTCACCCTTACAGGGGTTCGGATCCGTATCCCGAACGCCGATGTGCCGTTAGATGATGGTGGGGCGCCGCTCATTGATCGCTGGACTGACCGTGGCCACGGTGGCCGCCGGCTTCTTGCTGTTCCGCCAGGTGGGCGACGGCGCCATGAAGGTCGCCGTGACGCCGAACTGGGCACTGCTCGCCGCCGGATTCGTCATCTGTGCAGCCGTGCAGCCCCTGCGCGCGCTCGCCTGGTCCTCGACCGTGCGCTCACCGGTCAGCTTCCGCGCGATCTACGCCTCGAGCTCGATCGGCTCCTTTCTGGACACGGTCTTGCCCGGCAGGCTCGGTGAGGCCTCGAAGGTCGCCGTGCTCAAGGTGACCGCCGGGACGCACTACCCCGGCTTCTCGCGGGCGGGCGGCTCGCTGCTCTGCGCCCACTTGCTCGAGATGATCGCCTTCGCCGTCCTGGGCGCCCTCGGCACGCTTTTCCTGCCCGTGCCGGCGTGGGCACGCTGGACGATGATTCTGGGCATCGCAGGCGCCGCCGGTGGGATCGCTGTCGCGACACTGCTGCACCGCTACCTCGGCAGGCGGCTCCCGGTCAGCATTACCACGTTCCTCGCCGGCGCCGCCGCTCCCCGCGCGGTGCTGCTGAGGGCGGGCGCGATCCTGCTCGTCACCTGGCTCGCACGCTGGTTCGGAATCCTCTTCGTCCTGCACGCGGTCGGCGTGCAGCTGAGCGTCGGCAACGCGCTTCTGTACATGGTGATCACCGGGCTCGCGAACACGGCGCCGATCCTCCCGGGGAATGTGGGCGTCTACCAGGGAGCCGCGATTGGCGCGCTCGCCCTGGCCGGATACTCGGGCTCGCACGCGGTCGCGGCCAGCCTGATGACGCCTCTCGTCGTGACGCTCGCCACAGCGGCCGCCGCGCTCGTCGGCCTCGCACTGTACGGCGGCAGCATCGCGGTTCTGTCGCGGGCCGCGCTCAGGCCCGGCAAAGCCTAGCCACACTAGGTATAGTTCGGCGCGATGCGCGCCGAGACTCTGAGGGGCCATCTCGACCTCCTCCTCCTCGCCACGGTCGCCGCCGAGCCTGCGCACGGCTATCGGATCATCGAGGAGCTGAAGAAGCGCAGCGCCGGTGCGTTCGACCTGCCCGAAGGAACGGTCTATCCGGCCCTCCACCGTCTCGAGGCGAACGGCCTCCTCGCCAGCTCGTGGGCCAAGGGAGCTGTCCGTCGACGTCGTGTCTATCGCCTGACGGCGCGGGGGCGCCGCGCGCTGTCGGCGCAGCGGCGGGAGTGGCGCGGTTTCACGAGGGCCGTCGACGCGGTGGTCGCATGAACTACCTGAACGAGTTGTCCGCGGAGCTCGCCGCCGTCGGGATCGTCGGGTCGCGGAGGCGGCGGATTCTCGCGGAGGTCGACGACCATCTGCAGGAGAGCCGCGACGTGGCAGGGTTCGGCAGCCCGGCCCTGGTCGCGCAGCGGTTCGCGGACGAGCTGGCGAGCACGGGCGCGAGGAGGGTCGGTATCGGAGCCGTTCTCGCGCTGGTGCCGGCGGGGCTCGTCTACGTCGCGCTGTTCGCGTTCAACGGGCCTTCCGCCGACATCGCCTCGGCGCACACACTCGCAATCGGCCTGCCTGCGGCGGCCCTGATGCTCCTCGCGCCACAGGTCGCGCTCGCCGCCGGGCTGTTGGCGGTTCTACGCGTCCACGCCAGGCGCGGCGCCGACGTCCTGCCCGCGGCCGAGGTGCGGGTACTGCGGCGGCGCGCGGCCGTCGCGTTGTCGGCCGGCGCGATTGCGCTCCTCGCCGCCGCGACCTACGCCCTCGAGTACCGCGCAGGGTTGCCGTCCTGGTGGGTGGCGACGGCGCTCGTGGCTGCGGGTGTCGCGATGGTTCCCGTGGTTGTGGCCGCCGGGGCGCTCCGCGCCACGAGCCGCCTCGAGCCGCGGGTCGGCGGCCCGGCGGGGGAGATCGCGGACGATCTCGGCGTCCGCGCCGCTCCTTGGCACGTGTGCCTCGTCGTCGCCGCGCTCATCGCGATCGGAGCGCTCGTCGCCGGCGGGCCGGACGAAGGCCCTCGAAACGCGATCGCCGAGTTCGTCGCTGTCTGCGCAGGCTTCGCGGTCCTCGGCCGCTTCCTCGGCCTTCGGCGCTAGCGCCGTCTGGCCAGTTTCCGCTGCCACTGCTGGAGCGGCAGGGCGTAGAAGAGCGCGAGCGCGAGGTAGGCCGCCGCGCTCGCCCACGGCTCGACGAACGCCAGCGCGAGGGCGCTTGCGTAGAGGATCGTTCCCGGTGTGTAGGCGCGGGTGATGTCGTCGATCTCCTCCTGCGGCGCGCTCGGCGCGATCAGCCGGCGCTCGAACGAGGCGTAGCGCCACCAGGCGAAGAACGCGATCGCGATCAGCACCATCGTCACGCCGTAGAGCGCGGCCGCCTGGCGCGCGCCGTCCGTCTCGATGAACTGTGCGAGCACGGCCGTCGGGAAGGGGAGGAACGCGATCAGCAGCAGCAGCAGGAGGTTGAGGATCAACATCGTGTGATCGACGCGATCGATCAGGCTGAAGACGCGGTGGTGGTTCACCCACATGACGCCGATCGTGAGGAAGCTCGTCAGGTAGCCGAGGTAGGACGGCCAGAGGTCGAGGAGCTCGCGCGAGAGTTCGCTCGCATGCTCGGTCGACGGAACATGGACCTCGATGATCAGCAGCGTGATCGCGATCGCGAAGACCCCATCGCTGAAGGCCTCCGTCCGCGAAGTCTCGGTCGGCATGACGAGATCCTCGCGTCCGCCGCGGACGACCGTCCCAAGCGGGCATGTCCGGGGTCAGACCCCGGACATGCCCGCAAGGGCAAAAAGACCTGCACGCTGGGGGTTTTGCGCGAACGAGGGACATGACCGAAGGCCAAGAATGGGGTCAGACCCCTGACGCGTCCCGAAGGGCCGCGTCAGCCCAGCTTCGAGACGTCGGCCGGGTGACCGTCCCGGCCGACGTAGCCGTCCTTGGCGCCGACGACGACCATGACGAGATCCTCGTCGCCGATGCTCACGATCTGGCGGTGGGTGTTCGCCTCGATGTGCGCGACCCCGCCCGGGCCGAGCTCCTTCGACTCCCCCGGCACAAGGAACCGCGCGCGGCCGCGATGGACGAAATACAGCTCGTCCTGCTCGTCGTGGTAGTGCGCCCGGGCCTCGACGCCGGGCGGGATGACGAGCGCGTTCGCGCCGAACGCCGTGATTCCGAGCTCCCGCCGGATCTTGCGGAAGACGCCGTCGCCAAGCTCGTCGATCGACGAAAACGCGTAAGCCATCACAGAGACGCTAACAACGGTCGCTAGCATCGAGCCGATGTCCGTCGCCTCGCCCGAGAGCTATCTCGCGAGCTTGAACCCCGCCCAACGGGAGGCCGTTCTCGAGACCGAGGGGCCGTTGCTCGTGATCGCGGGAGCGGGCTCCGGGAAGACGCGCGTTCTCACCCACCGCGTCGGCCACCTGATCAGCGCGTGCGGCGTCAAGCCGAACGAGATCCTCGCGATCACGTTCACGAACAAGGCCGCGAACGAGATGAAGGAACGGCTGGAAGACCTGCTCGGCCCGACCGCGCGTCGCCTCTGGATCCTCACCTTCCATGCCGCCTGCGGGCGGATCCTGCGGCGCGAGGCGCCCCGCCTCGGCTACCGCACGAACTTCACGATCTACGACCAGGCCGACCAGATCCGGCTCACGAAGGCGTGCCTCGAGGAGCTCGAGCGCGATCCGAAGCGCTTCGTCCCGCGCGGCATCCACGCGCAGATCTCGACCGCGAAGAACAACCTCGTCGGCCCCGAGGAGTACAAGCAGCGCGTCGCCTCCTTCTACGACCAGACGGTCGCCGACACCTACGAGCTCTACCAGCGCCGCCTCTTCGCCTCGAACGCCGTCGACTTCGACGACCTGCTCTACCTGACCGTCGACGTGCTCGAGCGGTTTCCCGAGGCGCTCGCGCGCTGGCGCAAGGCGTTCCGCTACGTGCTCGTGGACGAGTACCAGGACACCAACCACGCCCAGTACAGGCTGCTCCAGCTCCTGGCCGGCGAGCACCGGAACCTGTTCGCGGTCGGCGACCCGGACCAGTCGATCTACGCCTTCAGAGGCGCCGACATCCGCAACATCCTCGAGTTCGAGCGCGACTTCCCCGGCACGCGGACGATCCCGCTGGAGCAGAACTACCGCTCCACGAACACGATCCTGCGCGCCGCGAACCACGTGATCGCACACAACCGCGAGCGCAAGCCCAAGAACCTTTTCTCAGAGCTCGGGGAGGGGGATCCCCTGCGCGTCTTCGAGGTCGAGGACGAGCATGCCGAGGCACGCTTCGTCGCGGCCGAGATCGCCGGCCTCGTCGAGGAGGGCTACAACGGCAGCGAGCTCGCGGTCTTCTACCGGACGAACGCGCAGTCACGCGTGCTCGAGGATGTGCTCGTGCGGCAAGGCGTCGCGTACCAGGTCGTCGGCGGCCCGCGGTTCTACGAGCGAGCCGAGATCAAGGACGTGATCGCGTACCTGCAGGTGCTCGACAACCCCTACGACGCGGTCTCCCTCCAGCGGATCGTCAACCGACCGCGGCGCGGGATCGGGGACTCTTCACTCGCGCGGCTCCAGACCTATGCCGACGCCCACGGGATCTCGCTCTGGGAGGCGTTTGAGTTCGCCGAGGAGGCCGGGGTGGGGGCGGTGCCGATCAAGGCCGTCCGCGAGTTCCGGACGCTGATGCAGTCGCTGATGGCCGGAGCGCTCGAGCTCGAGGTGCCGGATCTGCTCGAACGCGTTCTCGAGGGGAGCGGCTACCTGACGACCCTGGAGGCCGAGCGGACGATCGAGGCGCAGGGGCGGATCGAGAACCTCCAGGAGCTCGTCGGCGTCGCGCGCGAGTACCAGGAGACGGCGACCGAGCCCAACCTCTCGAGCTTCCTGCAGGAGATTTCGCTCTACTCGGATCAGGACGCGATGCGCGGCGAGGGATCGCTCGTCACCTTGATGACGCTCCACAACGCGAAGGGGCTCGAGTTCCGGGCCGTCTTCATGATCGGAATGGAGGAGGGCATCTTCCCGCACTCCCGCTCGCTCGAGGAGAACACGCTCGAAGAGGAGCGCCGGCTCGCCTATGTCGGCATGACCAGGGCCGAGGAGCGGCTCGTCCTGACCCACGCCAGCGCGCGGTCGCTCTGGGGAAACCGGAACTACAACCTCCCGTCCCGGTTCCTCGACGAGCTGCCGGAGGAAGGTGTCGAGCGCGAGCGGCTCCGACCAGCGTCGTGGTCGTCGTACGCGTCGTCGAGCGGCGGCGGGATCGCGCCCCGCGAGGATGTCCCCGAGCTCTCGACCGGCGACACTGTGCGCCACGAGACGCTCGGCGAGGGCATCGTCACCCGGGTCGAGCCGGGCGGCGTCGTCACCGTCCGCTTCGCGGGCGAGGACTCCGAACGGCGGCTGATGCTCGACTACGCCCCCCTCGAACGCGTCGGCTAGCTACGCTTCCCCGCCGTGCTGGCGCTCCTCACCGCGATCGCGGTCGCTACCTCGCATGCCTTCCCGGCGCATCGCGCCGCTCCGACCCATTTCTTCTGGCCGGCGCAGGGCACGATCACGACCCCGTTCGTTCCGGGAGGGCATCCCGGGATCGACATCGGCATTCTCCGCTCGCCGACGATCCGGGCCGCTGCGCCGGGGCGAGTCCGCCTCGTCGGAGAGCGGCGTGGTTACGAGGGCTACGGCAACATCGTCCTCGTCGACGTGGGCGGCGGTTACCAGACGCTGTACGCGCACCTTTCGCAGATCAGCGTGCGAGCGGGCGAGGAAGTGGCCGCCCGCCAGCCCCTCGGTGTCGCCGGCTGCACCGGTTGGTGCACGGGGACGCACCTCCACTTCGAGGTTCGTCTCGGCGGCCTGGCCGTGAGCCCGACACGCATTCCGCTGGGCTGAAGAGAGCTCAGGCGGGAGGTTCGTCCCAAAGCACGAACAAACTAGGGTCCGGGCCGAACGGCCGGAGCACTCGCTGATGCTCGAGCCACCGCAGGAACCCCAGATCGAAGTGATCTCGTCCGAGTCGGCGCTGGCCGAGCTTGCCGCACCCTGGGACGAGCTCGTCGCCCAGATGCGGCGGCCCAGCCCGTTTCTTCTCAACAGCTGGCTCGTCGAGTGGTGGCGCCACTACGGCGGCAAACGACGCCTGTCCGTCGTCGTCGCGCGACGCGGCGGCCGGCTGGTGGCAGCGCTGCCGCTCTACGTCAGGCGGCAGGCGGGGCTGCACGTGACGGAGTTCGTGGGCGGCACCGAGTGCGCCCCGCTCGCGGACTTGCTCCTCGCTCCGGGCGAGGGCGACGGAACGGCGGCCGCGGTCGGCGAGCGTGCGTCCCAGCTCGCCGACTTCGTGAACCTCTTCGGGCTCTCCGGGGGCAGCCCCCTGATCTCGGCCTTGCCTGCAGAGACGTTCCACCTCGTCGAGCGGCTCGAGGCGCCGGTTCTGGATCTGTCGTTGGGGTGGGAATCCGTCTACGAGACGCGGCTGACGTCGAAGGCCCGTGCCGATCGCCGCCGCCGCCGCCGGCAGCTCGAGGCAATCGCTCCCGTCCGGGTCGACTTCGCCCGCACGCGGGACGAGCTCGAGCGGGACCTCGAGGACGCCTTTCGTGTCTACGACCTGCGGTGGCGTGGCCGCCGCGCGACGTCTGGCTTCTCGACCGCGAACGGTCGGGCGTTCTACCGGTCGGCGCTGCTCCAGCTCGCAGAGCGCGACCTGGTGCGGTTGCTCACGCTTCGCCTCGACGGCCGTGGGATCGCGTTCTGCCTCTACCTCCAGCTGGCGCGCACCCTGTACGGCGTGACGATGGCGTTCGACCCGTCCTTCGGAAAGTTCGGCCCGGGCGCGGAGGCCTTGCTCTCGGTGCTCGAGCGTGCGGCCGGCGAGGGAATCGAGCGGGCGGAGTTCCTCGGCGCCGCGGCCGAGCACAAGCAGAGGCTCACGAGCCGGGTCGACCCGGTCTACCAGGCGCTCGGTCTCGCGGGCACAGCTCGAGGTCGCGCAGCCGCCGACGCGTTGGCGGCCGGAATCGAGCTCCGCAGGCGCGCGAAGCGCTCGAAGACCGCCCGCGGGCTCTACTACCACCTGCCCCGGATCCGGTCGCTGCCTAAGCTGTCCTCGGACCGACGACCCGAGCGCTGACCGAGCTGCCGACCGCAAGGAGATTGATGTGATCACGCAGCGCGCGAATCGACTGCGCTTCGTCCTGATGTTCGGCACCGCCGCGGCGGCGCTGTGGCTCCTCGTCGACTCGGACGACGTCCGCTACCTGCCGGCTCATGTCATGGCCGCCGGTCTCCTCGCAGGCTTTGTGCTGCTCCTCGTCGCGCGGGCATTCGCGCCCTCGCCGACCGGCGCGGGCGCGGATGCGCGTGCGCACCGGCCGTTTCCCTTCAGGGGCCTCCTGATGCGAATCAAGGCGCGAGAGCTCGTGGACGACGTTCTCGACCGCGTGCGGTTCCGGGTCGACACCTTCCCGAACGGGCTCTACCAGCCCGTGCAGTCGCTGCCCGGCAGCGCCGCGACGCGGTCGACCGGGTCGGAGTCGCGGTGGTCGGCCATGGCCCCGGTCATCCGCGCGGAGGGCGCGAGGACGGCGCTGGACATCGGCGCGTGCGAGGGGTACTTCGCGATCGAGCTCGCCGCGGCGGGAATCCCGACGATCGCCGTCGAAAGCGCGCCCGGCAACGTCCGAACGATGCTGTTCGCGGTCAAGAGAGGCGGGACGCGCAACGTCGGCGTTCTCGCGATGGAGATCGCGCCCGAGAACGTCGGCACCTTGCCGCGGGCTGACTGCGTCCTGTTCCTCTCGGTCTGGCATCACCTCGTTCGCGCGCACGGCACCGACGGCGCAACGGCGATGCTCCGCTCGATCTGGAAGCGGACGCGGAAGGTCATGTTCTTCGACACCGGTGAGCGGGAGATGACACCGGACTTTCGGCTCCCCTCGATGTCACCCGAGCCGCGGGCCTGGCTGGAGGACTACCTCGCCTCGACCTGCGCCGGCTCGCGGATCGAGCATCTCGGCCGCCACAGCGCCTTCGACCCCTCGGGGAGCCGCTGCGAGCGCAACCTGTTCGCGGTGATTCGCGACCGCGACTTCTCGGCGCAGGATTACGCTTAGGAGGCAGTGGCGACTCGCGGGCCCGATTCGACGGCTCCCGGGTCGACGATGCCCCCGCGGCCGGGGTTCGCCGGCTCGGCCTTGCTCACGTGGGGCGCCAACGTCGGCGCGGCTTTCTTCTCGCTCGGCAGCATCCTCATCGTCGCCCGGATCCTCGGGCCGGACGGGCGGGGCCGGGTCGCCCTCCTGACCGCGATCGGCCTGCTGACCGCGAATCTCGCCACCCTCGGAGTTCAGGAGGCGAACGCCAACCTCGCCGCCGCGACTCCGGCGACGCGTCGGTCGCTCGCGAGCAACTCCGTCCTGCTCGCGTTCCTCTTCGGCACGCTCGCAGCCGGAATCGTGGTCGTGCTCGTGGCCGTGTTCCCCGACGTCGCCGGTGACTCCAGCCGAGGCCTCCTCTGGGTGACGCTCGGCTTTGTGCCGGTGATGATCCTCGGGATCTTCCTGCTCTACCTCGTTCAGGCCGACTACGGCTTCCGGGTCACGAACACGGCCTCCCTGATCGCCCCGGTCGTCGGCTTCACCGGCAACGCCGTGTTCGCGAGCCTCGGGGTTCTCAGCGTTGCCAACGCGGTGGGCGCCTGGCTCGCGGGCCAGGCGATCGGGACCGCGATCCTGGCGTGGTACGTGTGGCGGCGGCTTGCCGGATTCGGGCGGCTCGACCTCGCACTCGCGCGGCTCTCCGTCGGGTTCGGCCTGCGGGCGTACGTCGGCCGCGTCATGCAGCTCGGCAACTACCGGCTCGACCAGTGGCTCCTCGGCGCGATCGGCGGGACGCGCCAGCTCGGCCTCTACAGCGTCGCCGTCGCCTGGGCCGAGGCGCTCTGGTATCTGCCGACCGCGCTGGCCGCCGTCCAGCGGCCGGACCTCGTGCGGGCCGACCGCCGCGAAGCGGGCGGTCGTGCCGCTCGGATCTTCCGGGGCACGACGCTGGTGACGGCTGCCTCCGCTCTGGCGATGATCGTCCTCGCCCCGGCGCTGTGCACGACCGTCTTCGGCGAGTCGTTCAGCGATTCGGTCGAGCAGCTCCGCGTGCTGGTGCTGGGCGCGTTCGGCATGGTCGCGGTCAAGCTGCTCGGCAACGCGCTGGTCGCGCGGGGGCGGCCGATGCTCCAGAGCATCTGCCTCGGAGCGGGCTTCGTCTGCACCGTCGTGCTCGACGTACTCCTGATCCCGCCGTTCGGGGGGCTCGGCGCGGCGATCGCCTCCTCCGTCGCCTACACGGTCGCGGGAGTCATGGTCGCAGTGTTCTTCCTGCGGCTGCACGAGCGCGGGCCGGGGGAGCTCGTGCCGCGATTCGGGGACGTGGGGTGGATCGTGCGGCAGCTGCGAAGCGGGCTTCGGCGGTCGCGCCCCGCCGCCCAAGGCGTCGTGGCTCCCTGAGCCCCGCCCCTGATTGACACCTTTGGAACGAAGGGGTAGCTTCCAGCGCAGGGAGGCAACGAGGTGGGGGTGAAGACGCGGTGCGGCGGATCCCGAAGCCAAAGTTGCTGCGGCCTGGGGGATCGCGGGGAGACCCGCCGCGGTTCCCGCGGCTGCGCC
>JBKPOY010000027.1:0-23371 GCA_046733295.1 Actinomycetota bacterium
ATTTGGACCTGCGCATCGTGGAGCCGGAAGTCTTCTATCCCTACACGTGGGACGAGCCCCATCGTCGCCACGAAGACTTCCCAGACTCGTTCGCGGTGCATCACTGGATGGCCAGCGACCGCTGAGGGGCCCAACGGTGGCAGGGCCGGGCGGCGAGACGAGCACCTGGCGAGCGCTTCTCATCCTCCCGCCCCTTCGGAATCTACGAACCTTTTGCTGCAAGCGGCAGTACGAGCGCACTCGCCACGAATGCCGCGCGCCCGCTGAACGGCCTCATCCCGTCGCCCTCTCGCCGAACCACCTCAAACTTTTCGTCCTGCGCGTCCTGCGGCACCCTCCTGCCTCCCGCCGACGTTTTCGGCCAGGTGGGAAGCGAATAACCGTTCCTAGCTGATCGGAGCATTTGAGCGTGTGGGCGGGAATTCGGCCCCCAGGCGAACCCCCGCCCACTCAGCTCAACCGCTCAGACTCGGCTTGGCCGCTCTCGACTAATGATCGTGGTGCCCATGGCCGTTGTCACTCGGGATACACACGGCATCGATCTCGGTGTCTCCGTCGGCCAGTTCAGCCTTGGGGCCGCCCCATTGGATACCCACGTACTGGTACTTGCCCGGAGCTTCCATCTGGAGACAAAGTCGTCGGCGATCCACTCACGGTTCCAACCGTTGTCGAAGATCTTCTTGATGTCGCCGGCGACCCACTTCGGTGACGCGTCCGGTGGGTTGGGGTCAGTGGACGCATAAACCGTGAATTCGAGCGCTTCCTGAGGAATCGGAGGGTGATCGATCGAGGGGAACACGTCGACCGTCCTTACTTTCTTGCCCATGTCCCAGACCAGGAAATCGGTATCGGTGTTGATGTCCTGAACCCAGTGGAAATCGACCGAGTTGCCCGCCTTCAGGCCAAGGGGCGAAGGCCCAGAATACGCGTAACTGTCCGGGTCGATCTGCTGCCCGGTATCTTCGGCATCCCTCATGTACTTGCCGCACTTCTCGGGCAGGAGGGTCTTCATCTTGTGATTTTTGTGCCCTCCCCCGCCCTTCTGGATGGGAACGCCGTAAGCAAGCGACAGCCCGCCGAACGCAATCGCAAAGGCTGCGGCTATCGCCGTGACCCTCAAAGAGAATCGCAGAGGTCTCATCACGTCCTTCCTTGCATCACCGTTTCCTGCCGCCTCAGAAGGATTGATTCGACGCCGCTCGGCTCGTCGGGCTTCACCGCCAAACCTGTTGCGACAATCAGCCGATGAGCGTGAGCTCGGTTCGAGCCCGGCGGTTAGCCCCCGTCCTGCGGGAGGAGGAGCGCGTCACCCCGCTGGAGCTCTTCTTCGACCTCGTCTTCGTCTTGGCGATCACGCAATGCACAGCGCTGATGGCGGCGACGCCCACGTGGACGGGTCTCGTAAAGGGCCTCGCCGTGCTCGGCGTGCTGTGGTGGTCATGGGTGGGCTACGCGTGGCTGACGAGCGTGGTCGATCCCGAGGAGGGGATCGTGCGCATGGCGATCTTCGTAGCCATGGCCGCGTTCCTCGTCGCAGCGCTGTGCGTCCCTGGAGCCTTCGACGATACGGCTCTTCTCTTCGCCTGCGCATACGGAATCGTCCGCTTCGCACAAATCGCCCTCTTTGTCTTGGCCAGCCGGGACGATCCGGCGCTTCGCCAATCGGTGAGCGGACTGGCCGGCGGCACGGCGATCGGCGTGGGTCTGATCTCGGCCGCCGCATTTACCGACGGCTGGGCACAGGCCGCGCTGTGGGCGCTTGCGCTCCTCCTCGACGTGGGAGAGCCGTTCTTGTTCGGCGCCGACGGCTGGAAGCTCGTACCGGGACACTTCGCCGAGCGCCATGGGTTGATCGTGATCATCGCGCTGGGCGAGTCGATCGTCGCGATCGGCGTTGGTGCGCGCGGGGGCGTCGACGCGGGGATCGTCGCGGCCGCGGTGCTGGGAATCGCAGTGGCGGCCGCCCTCTGGTGGCTCTACTTCGACGTGGTCGCCCTCTACGCCCAACGTCACCTCGGGGAAGCGACCGTTGGCCGCGAGCAGAACGAGATGGCGCGCGACTCGTACTCGTACCTGCACTTTCCGATGGTGGCGGGCATCGTGCTACTGGCGCTCGGCCTGAAGAAAACGCTTGCCGAGGTGGGCGAGCCGCTGAAGCTCGTGCCCGCCTCGGCACTGCTTGGCGGCGTCGCCCTCTACCTGCTCGCTCACGTGGCCTTTCGGCTTCGCAATGTCCACACCCTCAACAAGCAACGACTGGTCTGTGCGATCGTCATCGGCGCGTCCGTGCCGCTCGCCGTCGAACTTCCGTCCCTCGCGACGCTGGCTGGGCTGACGGCGGTGTTGGTAGTCCTGATCACGTACGAGACGGTTCGCTTCGCGGAGGCACGAGACCGCATCCGCCACCAGCTCGCCCGTGAGGCGGTGGCCGACCAGTAGTCGTTTCCCGCCTTCTCGTCAGGATGGCACGAGCCCGGCTCTCGGCACGGGGCAGGCGATCCTGCGACTGATCGGATTCCGTTGGGGGTTCTCGACGCGCGAGATCGCACGAGGGCTACGGATCTCAGGACATTCGGTCTCTGTCCGTCACGCAACCGATGTCCAATGAGCCGCGGCGGTGGTTAGACCGCCTGCGAAGCGACGCCGGGAAGGCGAGCTTAGGCATGAAGCGGAGTCCCTCATTCTCGGCGCAAACGCGGAGCGCCTGAGCAACAGCGCGGAGCAACCGCGCCTCAGTCCGTGACGGCCCCTGCGAGCAAGCCGAGCTCGTGCGCCTTGCTGGTCGCCTCCGTCCGCGAGCGGCAGTCGAGCTTCGAGAGGACGTTGCGGACGTGCATCTCGACGGTGCGAGGGCTGAGAAAGAGGTCGCGTGCGATCTCGCGGTTCGTCCTCCCGACCGCAACGAAGCGCAGGACCTCGAGCTCGCGTCTCGTCAGGCCGCCGTTGTCGAGCTCCCGCGCGGCAAGGCGTCCGAGGCGGCGGTCGACCTGCTCGCCCAGCGCCTCGAGGTCGGCGGCGACCTGGAGCCAGAACGGCCGCGCGCCGAGCTTTCTGAACGTGCGATAAGCGTCGATGAGCAGCTCGATCCCCGCCTCACGTTCTCCGGCGGCGGCCAGCGCGACTCCCGCGCGCGCCTGGATATGCGCGCGCTCGAACGGTGCGTCGACGCTGCGAAAGAGCTCGAGCGCCTGCTCGAAATGATCCGCGCCACGCGCAGCGTCAGCTTCCGCCAGCGCCACTTCACCGAGCGTGTGTGCGAGAGCTCCAAGCGCGTCGGCGCTGGCGAAGGCCGAGCTGACGTCGGCAGCGGCCCGCGCGCAGGCCCGAACGAGCTCGGCGTCGTTCCGGCGCGTCGCAAACGACGCCGCCCAGCGGAGCGGCGCCGCAGCGTGTCCCGCTGCCTGGTCGACCGACGGCGAAGCCAGGAACTCGTGCCACTGCCTCTCGAGCTTTGCGTCGAGCTCGTCGGCGAAGGCGAGGCCGAACGAGCTGTGGCAAACCGTGCCATGCATGCCAAGTTCCTCTCCGCCTGCGAGTGACCGCCGCAGCAACGGCCGGGCGTCGGCGGTCCTCCCGCGGGCGGCGGCGATGAGCCCGAGCGTGCACTCCGCGTGGATGCGTCCGGGCTTCGACGCTGCGGAAGAGACGAGGACATCCTTCGAGATCTGCTCTGCTTCGTCCCACGCGCCTCGATTCCGGAGAACGACCCCGAGGCAGCTGAGGCAGAACTGCTCGTCCGGATGCATGTCGTGCTCGCCGCAGAATGCGGCCGCATCTTCGAGGGCTGATTGCGCAAGGGGATAGTCGCCCCATTCGTTCGAGATGGCGCCGACCAGCCAGTACCCCTCCGACACTTCCGCGACGTGGTTGCCGGCCAGGGCGAGCGACAGGGCGGAGCGGGCCAGCTCGAGCGCCTCGTCGCGCCGTCCGTCCTTCGAGGCCAGGAACGCCTTGAAGCAAAGGCAGCGCGACTGGAGGTCAGTCCTCGCGGCGCGGAGCGCCTCCTCGTGCGCACGTTCGACAACGCCCAGCGTCTCTTCACGATCCTCGCCGAACAGGCGCTCTGCCGCCAGGAGCCGCTCGGCGGCTGCGTCCGCATCGCGGTCGCAGCCCGCGAACGCATCTGCAGCCTCGAGCCGTGCCGTGAGTGCCCGGGGCCCGGCGCCTTCCAGTTCGTAGACCGCCGCAAGTCTCCGCTTCGTCTCACCAACTCGTGGGAGGTCGCCGAGCACCGCGTCGGAAAGCTCCTCCCACGCGCGGACGGCCTCGGCCAGCTCTCCGCAGAGCTCTGCGCAACTACCGAGCTCCTGGAGTACCGCGAGGCGGCCCGCTTCGTCGTCCCCTTCCGGCCAAAGCTCCAGCGCCCCGCGCCCTGCGGCTGCCGCATCCCGATACGCATGCAGCGCGCAGTACCTCCGTGCTGCCTCGACCAACAACGGGCGGGCGCGCTCCAGCTCCCCTGCTGCCATCCAGTGCTCGGCGACGAGCCCGGGCTCCGCGCCGCGAGCGTCGAGCACCTCCGCCAGGGAACGGTGGAGCACGCGGCGTTGCGGCCACGGCGTGTCGGCATACACCGCCTCGCGCGCGAGATCGTGCCGGAACGAGGCCAGGCCCGGCTCGCGCTCGACGAGCAGCTCCTGCTCGAGAACCTCGACGACTCCCGCCTCGTGGCCTAGCGCGCCGAGCAGATCGAGCTCGAACCACGTCCCGGCTGCTGCCGCCGCCCCCAACGCGCCGCGCCCGTCCGCCGACAGGCCGTCCGTCCGAAGGCGAAGCGCGTCGCGAATGGTCTCCGGAACGGGAACTGCGGCGGAGGCCTCGAGCTCGAGGCCGCGCTTGCCCGCGACGAGCAGCGAGCTCGCCTTGAGGGTAGTGGACAGCTCTTCAACGAAGAACGGGATGCCCTGAGTGCGGTCGATGAGCGCGGCCCGGAGCGCGGGACCGAGCTTCGTTCCCAGGACCTCGCTCGCGAGCAGCACGGTGGAATCGGGATCGAGCGGCTCGACGACCAGCTCTGAGAGACGGCCGCTCCGCCGAAGATCCGTCCGAAGCCGCCGGAGCGCGTGCCCACGTGGGATCTCGTCGTTCCGGTAGGCGCCCAGGACGAGCAACTGCCACTCCTCCGCCGCCGCGGCGAGCGACGTAAGCAGCTCGAGCGTCGCCGCGTCCGCCCACTGGAGGTCGTCGAGGAACACCACTGTGGGTTCCGTCCGGCCGATGCTCTCGAACGCGACGCGGATCGCCTCGAAGAGCGCTTCTCGGTCAGGCGGACCCGAAGTTGCGCCGAGTTCCGGCAGGAGCGCCGCGAGCTGCGCCTTCAGCGGCCCGATGTCGTCGAGCCCGTCGGGCGAACGCCGCAGGAAGGAGCGAAGCGCGGCGGAGATCGGGGCGAATGGCGCAGATCCACGCGGTGAGGCGATTCCGCGCAACGCCGCCACGCCGGCAGCACGGAACGCAGCCTCGGCCAGTGTCGTCTTGCCGACTCCGGCTTCGCCCGCGAGAAGGAGGAGGCCGCCGTTGCCCGCGGCAGCGCCCGCGATGACGTCGCCGATCTCCTCCAGTTCCCGGTCACGTCCGACCAAGGAATCGCGCCTCCCCATCTCACGAGTCTAGGACGCACCGGCGGGCCCGCAAGGCCCGCCGGTACCCAATTCCGTCAGCCCGGGTGTCCCGCGAGCTTCTCGCGCGTGCTCTCGTGCACGTCCGCCATGCCTTCGCCGCCCGGCCGATTCGAGCCGAAGGTCAGCGTCAGCCCGTCCCAGGAGAGCGATGCCCGTGTCTCGGCGAAGGCCGAGTTCACGGTCGTCAGATCGACGGGCAGAGACCACTCGTCATCCACCGAGTCCCGAGTGGACGACCAGATGTCCTGCCCCCCGAGGCCCCCGGCTCGATTGGAGTCGAACACGACCTCGAGCCCGTCTTTGCGCACGTTCGGCCGGAAGTCGTCGCTCGTGGTGTTCAAGCTCGGGACCGGCATCGCAGGCCCGAAACTGCCGTCATCGAGCTGCGGGCTGGCATAGATGTCGCTGTCGCCACCCCTCGTGCTGGAGAAGTAGAGCTGAGCGCCCGACGGGGTCTCGAAGTAGGACGGTCCCGCCTCGCCCGCAGGGCTGTTCACCTGGCAACCAAGGTCTTGTGGGTCGTCCCACCCGTGCGCCGGGTTCTGCCGCGTGAGGTAGATGTCCGCTCCGCCGCACGTTCCAGCCCCGCCCCGCTCGCTCACGAAGAGGAGGCGCTTTCCCGGCAGCGGCGTCGGGCAGAAGTCGTTCGCGGCCGAGTTGACCGGAGCGCCGAGGTTCTCGGGCGCCCCCCAGCGGTCGTCGCGGCTGGTGCGCCGCGCAACCCAGATGTCCTGACCCCCAAGTCCCCCGGGCCGGTTGGACGCCATGTAGAGACTGAGCCCATCCGGCGACTGGATCGGGCAGCCGTCGTTGAACGGCGTGTTGAGCTCCGTGCTCGTTCCCGCGACCGCCTCCGCGTTCACCGGCGTGCTCCAAGGCGTGAAGTGCATCGCCGACGCGACGCCCACGATGGACACGAACAGGATTCCGCCGACCACCGCCGCGGTGGTCAGTGCTCTCGTTGACCGCATTTTTCAAGCCTCCCTGTCGATGACGCTTCGACGCTAAGGAGCGGGGGACGCGGGAGCTACCGTGGAAATACCGTATTTCCCACACTCCCTGCGATGATCTCGGTCGTGGTGGTTAGGGTCTCGGACGCGCGGCGGGCGCTGCTCGGTGGGCTGATCGACCATGCACCGACGTTTCCGCCCGCGCGGCTGCCGACGGCGGAGGCGCTCGCCGAGGACCGACGCGCTCGCGCGGGGGCGGAGGCCTGGGTGCTGGGGCGGTTCGTCTGGCCGGCGTCGTGGCTGCCAGAGCTCGTGGATTACGACCGGGTCCCGCTCAGCGTCGTGCTCGACGGACCGCTGCCGGCAATCGGTCGGGTCGAGGCGGTGGAGACGCGCTGGCCCGAGCTGCCGACGTTCGCCGGCGAGGTGTTCGTCGAGGTGCCGCTCGACGACGGGCTCGAGCAGAACCTGGAGCGGGTACAGGCAGCGGACGCGCTGGCGAAGGTGCGCTGCGGCGGTGAGCGGACCCCGACCTCGGCGGAGCTCGCCCGGTTCGTCCGTGCCTGCTCGGATATCGGGCTGCCGTTCAAGGCGTCGGCCGGTCTGCACCACGCGGTTCGCAGTGGCGACGCGCACGGCTTCATTAACCTGCTCGCGGCGGCGCTGTTCCCGGAGCGGGCGGAGGAGGCGCTCGACGAGGAAGATCAAGCCGCGTTCGCCGTCGACGGCGAACGGTTCGCCTGGGCGGGCCTCGAGGCAGACGCGGCGGCGATCGCGCGGATGCGGCGGGAGCGGTTCCGCAGCTTTGGGAGCTGTAGCTTCGCGGAGCCGGTCGACGAGTTGCGGGCGCTCGAGATCCTGTGACGCTCGCCTACGGCGTAATCCGCCCCAGCGGAGGCGAGTCGCGCGTGTGCGCGCGAGTGGGCGGCAGCGTGGTCGATCTATCCGAGCTCGGCCCGGAGTTCCGCCGCCCGAGCCTGAACGCCTTCATGGCGCTTGGCCCCGATGCGTGGCGGGATGTGCACCGGCGGGTGCGCATGCTCGAGGGCCCGACCGTCGACGGCGAGCTTCTCCTGCCGTTCGCCGTCGCCGACTACGTCGACTTCTACTCGTCGCTCGAGCACGCAACCAACCTCGGTCGGTTGTTCCGGCCCGACACCGAGCCGTTGCTGCCGAACTGGCGCTGGCTGCCGGTCGGCTACCACGGCCGCGCCGGCACCGTCGTCGCGAGCGGCACGCCGATCCGCCGGCCGCACGGGCAGAGAAGGCCGCCGGGAGCGGACGAGCCGGGCTACGGCCCGAGCGCCCGGCTCGACATCGAGCTCGAGATCGGCTTCGTCGTCGGCACCCCAAGCACGCTGGGAGAGCCTGTCCCGGTAAGCGAGGCGCTGGCGCACGTGTTCGGGCTCGTGCTGGTCAACGACTGGAGCGCGCGGGACCTGCAGGCGTGGGAGTACCAGCCGCTCGGACCGTTCCTCGGCAAGTCGTTCGCGACCTCGATCTCCGCCTGGGTCGTACCGCTGGAAGTGCTGGAGCCCTTCCGGCTGCCACTGCCGCAGCAGCAGCCGACGCCGCTCGACTACCTGCGTGCCGAGCCGTGGGCGTACGACCTGGCGCTCGAGGTCGAGCTGAACGGCACCGTCGTCTCGCGCACCAGCGCTCGCCACCTGTACTGGTCGCTCGAGCAGCAGATCGCCCACCTGACGGTGAACGGCGCCAGCCTGCGCACCGGCGACCTGCTCGCCTCGGGGACGATCTCCGGCCCAGAGCCCGACAGCCGCGGCTCGCTGATCGAGCTCACTTGGAACGGCGCCGAGCCGCTCCGGCTCTCCGACGACTCAACCCGCAGCTTCCTCGAAGACGGCGACGAGGTTGTTCTATGTGCGCCTCAGCTGGAGCTCGAGGTACGCGGCCGGATCGAGCGGTAAGAGAGAGAGAGAGAGAGAGAGAGAGGAGCAAGAGAGCGGATGATGGGACTCGAACCCACGACCTTCTGCATGGCAAGCAGACGCTCTAGCCAACTGAGCTACATCCGCGCGGGGGCCAAGTATAGCCGCCGACCTACGCGATGGCCTCGTCCAGGGCATCGTTGACGAGGCGGTCCGCGAGCTCGTTGTGCTCGCGGCGGACCGAGGTGTAGGCGACCCTCGCGATGCGGCTCGCGAGCGCCTGGGCGGCCTCGTTCAGGACCTTGAGCGTGTCGTTCTTGACCTTGTACTCGCCGGTCATCTGGCGAACGAGCAACTCGGAGTCGGAGACGACCTCGAGCTCGTCGACGCCGAGCTCGACGGCCTTCTCGAGCCCGGCGACGAGGCCGCGGTACTCGGCCACGTTATTGGTGGCGACGCCGATCGCCTCGCCGCGGGCGTCCAGCACGGTGCCGTCGTCCGCTTCGAGCACGTACCCGTAGGCCGCAGGCCCCGGATTCCCGCGGGCGCCGCCGTCGGTCGAAAGCTTGGCCTTCAGGGCCGTGACCGCTCCGGACCTCGCTCGACGTCGGACACCGTTACGGAAGTGTGACGGGAACCGGGAAAACGCCTGCTCGGCACCGACGTTCTTACGGTGTCGGACACCGGGTTCGAAGTGTCACGGCGCCCGAACGTCCCTGAGCGGATAGAGGTCGTAGGCGACCTCTTCGTAGGGGTGCGCATCGACCAGGGCGGCGACTACGGCTTCGGCGTTTTCGGCCGGGACCACGGTCTCGACCCGCAGCTCGGCCGCTCGCTCTTCCCGGCCTGCGGCGCCGATCGCCGGGGCCGCGCCTTCGCCGCCCTCGAACGTGCCTATTCCGGCCGTGTACCACGAACAGCGTTCGTAGGCGCCGATCCGGCCGGCGCCTGCTGCGAAGACGGCGTCTCGGGTGGCATCGAGCGCGTGCTCGGGAACGAACCAGACGAGCTTCAGGCGCTCGCTCACGTTTGGCCGCCCTGCGCGGCGGAAACGAGGCCCGCATGGCGATCCTCGAAGTACTGCCGCGGCCGACACCCGCGGAGCGTCACGACGCGGCCGTCGAGGTCGAGGTCGACGAGGCTCTGATCGTCCATGCGGCGACGATCGAGGACTGGGTCGCGCCGCGCCAAGCGTGGGAGCTCACCCTCCGCGAGGGGACCGACTTCGACCGGCCGAACAACGTCGAGGCACTCGTCATCTACGTCTCCGGCGAGCAGACCTCGTCGCTCGCCTTTCGGCTCGACCAGCTCGACCGCGTCGAGGATCTCGCCGAGGAGCTCATCCTGATCTTCGAGGAGCGGGACGGCATCGCGAAGTCGGCGCGCCTGACGGCGAACGGGCTCGACGTCGAGCTCTTCCACATCCTCACGTTTACATAGCGCCGCGAGCGCGCGGGCAGGGCTACTCGCCGGCGTTGTCGATCTGGGCGCGCTGCAGCTTGCCGGAGTAGTCCACGTAGATCGACTTCCACTCTGTGAAGACGTCGAGGGCCGCCTGGCCGGCCTCGCGGTGGCCGTTCCCGGTGTCCTTCGTCCCGCCGAACGGCAAGTGCACCTCGGCGCCGATCGTGCCCGCGTTGATGTAGGTGATGCCGGTGTTCAGGTCCCGCATCGCGCGGAACGCGTTGTTGACGTCGCGGGAGAAAATCGACGAGGAGAGCCCGTACTTGACGCCGTTCGAGACCGCGATCGCCTCGTCGAGGTCGCGCACCCGGATCAGCGCCGTCGTGGGCCCGAAAATCTCCTCCTGCGCGATCCGCATGCCCGAGTCGACGTCGCCGAACACGGTCGGGCGGTAATAGAAGCCCTTGTCCAGCCCGTCACCGCCGGCGACCTCGCCGCCCGTCAGGAGCTTCGCCCCCTCGCCCTTGCCGATCTCCGTGTAGGAGTGGATCTTGTCGAGCGCGCTCCGGTTGATCACGGGACCGACGTCGGTCTCGTCTTCCCAGCCGGGCCCGAGCCGCAGCTCCTCGACGCGGGCGACGAGCCGCGAGGCGAGCTCGTCGTAGACCCGCTCCTGCACGATCACCCGGCTCGCGGCCGTGCAGCGCTGGCCCGACGTCCCGAAGGCGGACCAGACGATTCCGTCGACGGCGAGATCGAGATCGCCGTCGTCCATGACGATGATCGCGTTCTTGCCTCCGAGCTCGAGGTGGACGTGCTTGAGCCCCTCCGCCGCCGCCTTCGTGACCGCGACGCCCGTCTCGCGCGAGCCGGTGAACGTGATGATCGGGACGTCTGGATGTTCTACGAGCCGTTGACCGACCTCCCCGCCCCCGCCGTGGACGATGTTCAGGACACCGCGCGGGAGGCCCGCCTCCGCGAACAGCTCGACGTAGCGTTCGCCGAGCGCCGGCGTGTCGGTGGCCGGCTTGAACACGACCGTGTTGCCCGCGATGATCGCCGGCAGGGTCTTCCAGGACGGGATCGCGATCGGGAAGTTCCAGGGCGTGATCGCGCCCACGACCCCGACCGGCATCCGGACGGACATCTGGAACTTGTCGCGGAGCTCCGAGGGCGTCGTCTGCCCGAAGAGGCGCCGCCCCTCGCCGCCCATGTAGTAGGCCATGTCGATCGCTTCCTGGACGTCTCCGGCGGCCTCGGCCTTGACCTTCCCCATCTCCCGGGTCATCAGGTCGGTGACGCCGTCCTTGTGCTCGGTCAGCAGCTGCGCGAAGCGGAAAAGCACCTCGCCGCGCTTCGGCGCCGGCACGAGCCGCCACTCCTCGTGGGCGGCTTTCGCCGCGGCGACCGCGCGGTCGACGTCCTCCGGCCCGGATTTCGGGAAGACGCCGATCGCGTCCCCGTTCGCCGGGCTCGTCGACTCGAAGGTCTCGCCGGAGGCGGCGTCGACCCACTCGCCGTCGATGAAGTTCTGGAAGGTCTTCGCGCCGAGGATCGCCACGCGGCGATTCTACTGACGAGTCCTAGGACGCTTCCGGCGTGTCCGTGTCCGGGAAGGTGCCCGGCCGCCGGCGACGGCGGTCGCGGAGCAGCCGCTTCTCCTGGAACTCGCCCGCGGGCTTGCCGGCACGCCGGTCCGGGCCCTCACGCCGGTCGATGATCACTTCGACGTTCGGGTTGTCCTTGTAGTAGTCGACCATCTTGTCGTACAGCTGGTCGGCCAGCTCGCGCGGGATTACGCAGTAGATCATCCTGTCTCGGATTGTAGGGCTGTTGCCTGTCTGCGCTACACGCGCGCGATATTCGGCACGAGCCGCCCGTGCTCGTCCAGGTGCGCGTTCCAGTGCGTGTAGAGCTGGTCGAGCTCCGCCAGCTCGTGGCCGCGCTCCTCGAGCCGCACCGGCTGCGCGGACTCGGGTGTGACGCGGTACTGGTACCAGGAGATGTCCCACGCGATCGTGATCACGACCTCGCCGCTGACGCCGGAGAGTGGCCGGATGCTCGTCTTCGGCTCGCCGAGGCTCTTGGCGATCCCCGCGACGGTTCGCCGGAAGTCCGTCTGGTTGAAGAGGTCGGCCGCCTCGACCACCGCGAGCTCGGGCGCCGACAGTCGCCGCAGGATCGGCTCGTCGGCCACGGGCGCCTCGGCGACGCCGCTCTTCCGCGCCTCGAAGAGACTCGAGAGCGAGAGCTTGCGCCGCGGGCGGTCCACCGAGACCGTCGGCGTCGTCGGGCTCCCCTCCTTGAGCCAGCCCGAGTCGACAGCCAGGTCCTGGCAGAGCGAGCAGACGTCGACGAAGTTCTCGCCGTCGGGCGAGTAGCGCGTCGCCCTCTCGCCCATCAGGAGCGTCCGCTCGCAGATCGCGCACCTCCGCGCCACGGCGTGCCGGGTGATCCGCATCGCGCCGACTATAGCCCCGAGCCGCCGCCAGGCTGCTAGACGGTCGCCTCTTCCTTCTCCTTCTTCGCCTCCGCGATCACCTTCTGGGCGATGTGCGAGGGGACCTCTTCGTAGCGGGCGAACGCCATGTGGTAGTCGCCTCTGCCGCCCGTCAGCGAAGTCAACGACTGGGAGTAGGTGAGGATCTCGGACATCGGCACCTCGGCCTTGATCTGCGTCATGCCGCCGCGGGGCTCCATGCCCTGCAGGCGGCCGCGGCGTGAGTTGAGATCGCCGTTGACGGCGCCGACGGCCTCGTCCGGGACGGTGACCTCGAGATCCATGATCGGCTCCAGGAGGACGGGGTCGGCCTGTTCGTACGCGCTCTTGAACGCCATCGAGCCGGCGATCTTGAACGCCATCTCCGAGGAGTCGACCGAGTGGTACGAGCCGTCGACGAGCCGAACGCGCAGACCCTGCACGGGCGCTCCCGCGAGCTCGCCGTGCTGCATCGCCTCCTGAATCCCCTTGTCGACGGCGGGCCGGAAGCTCTGGGGGATGACGCCGCCGACGATCTCGTCCTGGAACTCGTACCCCTGGTGCCCCTCGAGCGGCTCCAGCACGACGTGGCAGTCGCCGAACTGGCCGCGGCCGCCGGTCTGCTTCTTGTAGCGTCCCTGCGCCCGCGACTCCTTGCGGATCGTCTCGAGGTAGGGGACGCGGGGCTGGTGCAGCTCGACCTCTGCGCCGAAGCGGCTCTTGACGCGGTCGACCGCGACCTCGACATGCATCTGGCTGAGCCCGGAGAGCAGCTGCTCGGCCGTCTGCGGATCGCGCCGGATCACGAGAGTCGGGTCCTCCTCGGACAAGCGGCGCAGCGCCGTGGCGACCTTCTCCTCGTCGCCCTTCGCCTTCGGGGTGACCGCGAAGCTCATCACGGGCTCCGGAAAGCCGATCTCGGGCGTCTCCACGTCACGCTCGGCGTCGAGCAGCAGGTCGCCGGTCGTCGTCTCCTTCAGCTTCGCGACAGCGCCGATGTCGCCGGGCCCGAAACCCGTCTCCTGCGTGTGCTCCTTGCCCTGCAGCGTCAGTAGCTGCCCGACACGCTCCTTCGCGTGCGAGCGGTGATTGGCGAGCGTCGAGTCCGACCTGACTTCGCCGGCGATGACGCGGAAGACGTTGATGCGCCCTGCGAACGGGTCGGCGATCGTCTTGAAGACGAAGGCCGAGGTACCCTCGTCGCCTACGCCGAGCTCGATGTGCTTCTTCGCCGGCGACGGCACGCCCTCGACGAGCAGGTCGAGCAGGGCGGTCGTGCCGAGGTTCTTCGTCGCGACGCCGCAGGCAACCGGGAACAGCTCGCCGCGGGTGACGGCGTCCTTGAGGGCGTGGGCGACCTCCTCGTCGGAGAGCTCCTGGCCGTCCAGGTAGCGCTCCATCAGCCCCTCGTCGGTCTCGACGACGGAGTCCAGCAGCTTCTCGCGGTACTCGGCGACCTGGGCCGAGAGCTCGTCCGGGATCTCGGCAGCGCCGCTCTCCTTCGCGCCGTCCGGGCTCATATACGCCTTCATGTGCAGGAGATCGACGATGCCGGTGAGCTCGTGCTCGGAGCCGATCGGAAGGTGGATCGCCACGCACCGACCGGAGAGCTGCTCGCGGAGGTTCTCGAGCGTCCGGAAGAAGTCCGCGCGCTCGCGATCGAGCATGTTCACGAAGATGACGCGAGAGAGGTCGCGCTCTTCGGCCCGCTGCCACGCGCGGGTCGTCTGCACCTCGACGCCCATGACGGCGCTGACGACGATCAGCGCGCCCTCGACGACTCTGAGGGCGGCGATCATGTCTCCCTGAAAGCCGGGATCGCCCGGGGTGTCGATCAGGTTGATCTTGCGTCCCTGCCACTCGACGTGGCAGAGCGAAGCCGAGAGGGACATCTGGCGCCGATGCTCGTCGTCGTCCCAGTCCGACGTCGTGTTGCCGGCCTCGATCGTGCCGAGCCGGTTGATCGCACCGGACTGGTAGAGCATCGCCTCGAGCAGCGAGCTCTTGCCGGTCGAGCGGTGGCCGACGACGGCGACGTTGCGGATCTTTCCGGGCTCGACGGGCATCTGGCCGACTCCTCCTCGATTGCTTGGCGGGTCGATCTTATCCCCCTCCCCCCTCTATCCTCCGGCGCCATGTGGTGGGAGAACGCGGTCGTCTACCAGATCTATCCGCGGTCGTTCCAGGATTCGGACGGCGACGGCGTCGGCGACCTCAGGGGGATCACCCGGCGGCTCGACCACCTCGTGTGGCTGGGCGTGGACGCGCTTTGGCTGTCGCCGATCTACCCCTCCCCCCTCGCCGACTTCGGCTACGACATCTCGGACTACACGGCGGTCGACCCGCGGTTCGGAACGCTCGAGGACTTCGACGAGCTCGTGGCGGCCGCGCATGAGCGCGACCTCCGCGTTCTGGTCGACCTCGTTCTCAACCACACATCGATCGACCACCCCTGGTTTCGCGCGCACCCCGACCGTTACGTGTGGTCGCCGGTCGACGGGCCCCCGAACAACTGGGTCGCCGCCTTCGGCGGGCCGGCGTGGAGTCGCGACGAGGAGAGCGGCCGCTGGTACCTGCACTCCTTCTACCCGGAGCAGCCCGATCTCGACTGGCGCAACCCCGAGGTCGTGCGGGCGATGCAGGAAGTCGTGCGCTTCTGGCGCGACCGTGGGGTGGACGGGTTCCGCCTCGACGCCATCGACCGGCTCGTCAAGGACGAGCTGCTCCGCGACGATCCACCCGCGACCGGGGCGTTCCCCTTCCCGGAGCGACCCGAGGCGGCGAAGCTCGATCAGATCTACTCGCGCAACCGGCCCGAGACGATCGACGCCCTCCGGAAGGTCCGTGAAGCTGCAGGCGACGCCTTCCTCGTCGGCGAGGTCTACCTGCCGACGCGCGAGTACCCACGCTACCTGGAGGTTCTCGACGCGACCTTCGCCTTCGAGTTTCTCTTCTCGCCGTGGGAGGCCGCGCGTCTGCGCGCCGCCATCGGCCCGGCCGCGGCTCTCGACCGCGTCGCCTGGGTGATGTCGAACCACGATTTCGAGCGGCTCGCGACGCGGCTCGGCCCCGCGAACGTGCGGGCGGCCGCGCTGCTGCTGCTCTCGCTCCCCGGCCCGGCGTTCATCTACCAGGGCGACGAGATCGGGCTTCCCAACGGCCCGGGGGCGGAGCCGCCGCACGATCGCGCGGGCCGCGACCCGATGCGCCACCCGATGCAGTGGGACGCGTCGCCGACCGGGGGCTTCACGACGGGCGAACCGTGGCTGGCGCCGATCGATCCCGGCAAGCGAAACGTGGACGACCAGCGCGCCGATCCCGACTCGCTGCTGAGCTTCTACCGCCGCTTGATCGAGCTCCGGCGGAGCCTGCCCGACGAGTTCCGGCTCGCCGGCGAAGCGCCGGGGATCGTCGCCTTCGACCGCGGCGGGTTCGCGGTAGCCGTCAACGCGAGCGGCGCCGAGCAGACGGCCGACCTGGGCGAAGCGGTCGTGGTGACCGGGCCGGGAGCGGTAACGGACGGCCGGCTCGCGGCGCATGCCGGTGCTATCGCTCGCAACCCCGGTTAAGCTCGCTCTCGACAGAGGAGGCTCGGTGGCAGAGATCGCGTACGACTCAGTCTCGAAGTTCTACGACGACGGCACCCAGGCCGTGAAGGACCTCGATCTGGAGATCGGCGACGGCGAGCTGATGGTCCTCGTCGGGCCGTCGGGGTGCGGCAAGACGACGGCGCTTCGGATGCTTGCCGGCCTCGAGGAGATCACCGAGGGCGAGATCAGGATCGGCGACCAGGTCGTCAACGACCTGACGCCGAAGGACCGCGACATCGCGATGGTTTTTCAGAGCTACGCCCTCTACCCGCACATGACCGTCGAGCAGAACCTCGCCTTCGGGCTGAAGCTGCGCAAACTGCCCAAGAACGAGGTCAACGACCGCGTTCGGCGAGCGGCGCACATCCTCCAGATCGAGGAGTTCCTCAAGCGCAAACCGCGCGCTCTCTCAGGAGGCCAGCGCCAGCGCGTGGCGATGGGTCGAGCGATCGTGCGTGAGCCGCAGGCCTTCCTGATGGACGAGCCGCTCTCGAACCTCGACGCGAAACTGCGCGTCCAGATGCGGGCCGAGATCCACCAGCTCCAGCGCCGCCTCGGCGTGACCACGATCTACGTGACGCACGACCAGGTCGAGGCGATGACGATGGGCGACCGCGTCGCCGTCATGCAGAAGGGCCACCTCCAGCAGGTCGACACCCCGCAGATCCTCTACGACAGCCCGGTCAACGAGTTCGTCGCCGGCTTCATCGGCTCGCCGTCCATCAACCTCGTCGAGGCGGACCTGCAGCAGAGCAACGGCAGCCTCGCGGTCTCGTTCGGCGACCACCGCCTGACCGTCGACGACCAGCTTGCGCGCAACCGTTCGGAGCTGAGCAAGTACGTCGGCCGCACCGTGCTGCTCGGCATTCGCCCCGAGGACTTCGAGGACGCGAGCGTCGAGCCCGACACTCCGGCCGACCGCCGGCTCGACGTGACGTGTGACCTCACCGAACCACTCGGCTCCGAGGTCCTCGTCTACTTCAGCACCGCGGCGACCGCCGTCGTCTCCAGCGCCGTCACGGCGGATGCCGGGGCTGACGCGGAGGTCTCCTTCAGCGAGGACGAGGACGGCGG
This sequence comes from Actinomycetota bacterium, assembly GCA_046733295.1. Classification (GTDB taxonomy): domain Bacteria; phylum Actinomycetota; class Thermoleophilia; order Gaiellales; family Gaiellaceae; genus 13-2-20CM-68-14. Next base: position 17,008 of record JBKPOY010000027.1, read on the forward strand.
GGGCAGGTCGCGCCTCGTGGCCCGCGTCAGCCCGCGCACCCGGATCGCCGAGGGCAGCGAGATTCAGCTCGCGGTCGACACGAGCCGGCTTTACTTCTTCGACCCCGAGTCTCGAGAGGCGGTCTAGGGTTTAGCCCTTGACCGCGCCGGCCGTCAGGCCGGCCAGGATCCGGCGCTGCAGGATCAGCGTCAACACCACGAGCGGCAGCGTGACGACGACGGTCGCGGCCATGATCTGGCCCCACGGCACCTGGAAGCTGCTGCCCGACTTCCCGACGAACGACGTGATGGCGAGGGGAACCGTGTACTTGTCCGTCGACTGGATGAAGGAGATCGCGTAGAGGTACTCGTTCCACGCGGCGATGAAGGCAAGCAAGCCGGTCGTCACCAGGCCGGGTGCGATCAGGGGCAGGAGGACCTTGTAGAAGACCTGCAGCGGCGTCGCGCCGTCGACGTAGGCGGCCTCCTCGAGGTCACCAGGTAGCTGGCGCATGAAGCTCGTCAGCACCCAGACGGTGAACGGGAGCGTGAAGATCATGTAGCTGAAAATCAGCGAGCCGAGCTTGTCGTAGAGGTGGAAGTCGCGCATCATCGTGTACAGCGCGCCCAGGATCGCGATCTGCGGGAAGATCGTCATCGACAGCATCAGGTAGAGAACCCCCGAGCGGCCGCGGAAGCGGAACCGGCCGAGCGCATAGGCGGCTAGGGAGCCGATGACCAGCGCGAGCAGCGTCACAGTGCCCGCGACGATCGTCGAGTTGATGAGCGCCTGCGTGAAGAACGAGGTGCTGAAGATCTCGCGGAAGTTCGCGAGCGTCGGATCTGACGGGAAATACTTGATCGGCGTGTTGAACAGCTGCCCCTCGGGCGTGAAGGCCGAGCGAACAGCCCAGTAGAACGGGAACAACGCGTAGACCAGGATCAGCAGGATCAGGAGGTAGAACGGCACCTTCGCTAGGAACCGGCCGGCAGGGCTGCGGCGCAACCACTGGCCGCGACTGGCCGGCCGCTCGGCTCTCCGGGCCGCCTCGGCAACGGTGCTCATCGCTCGCTCACCCGCATGAAGGTGACGTAGATGACCACGAAGAGCGAGATGATCAGGAAGATCGCCACGCTGATGGCGCTGCCGTAGCCAACGTGACCGTCGCCGACGATCGTGCTCTGGGCGTAGATCGCCATCGTCTGGGTGTCGGGCCGGTTGCCGAAGAACACGTAGAAGACGTCGAAGACGCGCAATGCGTCGAGCGTCCTGAAGATGAGCGTGACCAGGATCGCCGGCATGAGCAGCGGCAGCGTGATGCGCCAGAACTGCTGCAGCTTGTTGGCCCCGTCCACGGACGCGGCCTCGTAGACGTCACCCGGGATCACCTGGAGCCCCGCCAACAGGAGCAGAGCGACGAACGGCGTCGTCTTCCAGATGTCGACGGCGCAGACCGACGCGAGCGCCGTGCTCGGCTCCGCGACCCACGCGTGCCCGTGCGAAAGGAGGTGCGTTTTGATGCCGAGATCGTTCACGACGCCGAAGATGTCGTCGAACATCCACTTCCACATCTGCGCGGCGACGACGGTCGGGATCGCCCACGGCACGAGCATCACGGCCCGCATCAGGCCACGTCCCTTGAAGCTGGAGTTGACGACGAGGGCAATGATCATCCCGAGCACGAACTCGAACGAGACCGTGATCAGGGTGAACTTGATCGTGACCCAAATCGAATGCCGGAAGTCGGGGTCGTGCCAGAGGTCTCGATAGTTCTGCAGTCCGACCCACTCCGTGGGCGTGATACCCCCCAGGAATTCCTGGTTCGTGAAGCTCTGGTAGACCGTCTTGCCGAGCGGGTAGAGGGCGACGAAGCTAACGGCCGCGAGCGCGGGTATCAGCAGCAGCCACGCGAACCGAGCCTGCCGGCGGTGGAGCTTCGTCCTTCGACGGCGGCGGGGAGTGGGTGCGGGTGTGGCGACCGAGCTCATCCTGAGGCGTCGTGGAGAAGGTGAGGGAGGATGACAGATGCCATCCTCCCTCGCTTCGACCTAGGTTGCTCGGACTAGCGAACGAGCCGCTTCAGCTTCGACTCGATCGACGGCACGACGCTGTTTGCGGACGAGCCGTTGAGGATCTGGTTGATCCCCTGGTAGATCGCCTTCGACCCTTCGTTGTAGCGGGTCTTCAGGAATTTCGAGGGCCGCGTGACGCGTGCGACCTTCGCGATTGCCGGCTTCAGGTACGGGTTCGCCCTGACGACGGCCTTGTCCTGAGCGACCTTCGGGATCGTCGGGACGTTCGTGTTGAAGATGGCGTCGAACCGCTGGACTGCAGGGCTCGTCAGATAGCGGACGAGCTCGATCGACGCATCCTTGTGCTTCGAGTACTTCGACACGCCGAGCTGCCAACCACCGACGGTGCCCACCGAGGGGCCGGCGGCGCCGTGTGGAAGCACGGTGACGCTGAACTTGCCCTTCACCTTCGAGTCCGCGCCCTGGCCCACCGAGTACGCGTACGGCCAGTTGCGCATGAAGGCGGCGTTGCCTGCGACGAAGGCGTTGTGGGTCTCGCCTTCCTGGTACGTCGTCACGTTCCGCGGCGTGATCTTCCCGATCTGGGTGCGCATGGCATTCAGAATGTTCTTCGCCTTGGAGTTGTTGATCGTGACCTTCCCGTTGTCGATGAAGTGGCCGCCGCCTGCCGATGCGATCCACTCGAGCGCATCGCACGTAAGACCCTCGTACGAGTTGCCCTGGAAGACGAAGCCGTAGAAGTTGTCGTTGGTCTTCCGCTCACCTGCCTGGATCTTCTGAGCCTGCGAGAAGAGCTGCGCCCACGTCTTCGGCGGGCCGTTGATCCCGTATTTCTTGAGCAGGTCGGTGCGGTAGTAGAGGATCCCGAAATCGCCGAACCATGGCATCGCGATCAGCTTCCCGCCGACGGTGTCGTTCTGGATGATCGACTGCACGTGCGCCTTCGCCGCCTTGCCGAGCTTCGGCTTCAGGTTGACGAGATACGGCGCGAACGCACCCGGCCAGACGACGTCGAGCATCATCACGTCGATCGACGACGACTTCGACGAGAATGCCCTCGCGAGCTGCGAGTACGACGCGTCGGAAGCCGACGGATGCGGCACGAGCTTCACGTTGATGCCGGTGTCCTTCTTGAACCGCGCGACGAGCTTCAGGTCGCGGATGTGGCTGGAGCCAACGGCCGCATCGCCGACGAACGTGATCTTCTGCCCGCCGTACTTCTTCCTGAGAGCGGCCGCGTTCGGAACTTTCGGCGGGGCGATCGCCGCCGCCTTCATGGGAGACGCCTGAGCGTGCTCGCGCGCGGTCCCCGCCACGGCGACGCTCAGCGACACGGTGAGAGCCAGCGCTGCAGCCAGCCCAGCCACCGCGAGGAGTGGTCGGTGCTTCACGGTTTGCCCATCCTTTCTCGTTGTACCCCTGATGACTCTAACTCGCTCGACCCGGTCCAAGCGAGTCCTCGGAAATGTAAGACGCGCGGGGGGCCGCTTAGTTGGCGATGACGCGGGAGAGCTCGGCCTCGTCGGTCCCTTTTTTGGACCCCGATAAAGGCCGGCATTACCCTCTCTCGAGCGTGTCGGGGCGACCTGCTAGCGCTCGAGCGGCGCGCGTGCAGGCGAGCCCGCAAGCCTGCCTTTGAGCCGCAGGATCGCCTTCGTGTGGAGCTGTGAGACCCGCGACTCGGTGACGCCGAGCACCTCGCCGATCTCGCGCAGGGTCAGTTCCTCGTAGTAGTAGAGCGTGACGACGAGCTTCTCGCGCTCGGGAAGACGTGCGATCGCCTCGCCGAGCGCCTCCTTCATCTCCGTCTCCGCCAGCGCTGACTGCGGTTCAGGGCCTTGGGTATCCTCGATCGTGTCGATCAGAGCGATCCGGTCGCCCCCGGTGGACGAGACGGTCCAGAGCTCGTCGAGCGCGGCGATCGAAGAGCGCCCGATCTCGCTGAGGCTGTCGTCGAGCTCCTCCTCCGTCATGCCGAGCTTCTTCGCCATCTCCTCGTCCGTCGGGGCGCGGCCGAGCCTCGCCTCGAGCTCCGCGATCGCGCGCTCGATGTCCCGCGCCCTCGAGCGAACGGAGCGAGGGACCCAGTCCATTGCGCGCAGCTCGTCGATGATCGACCCCTTGATCCTCGCGATCGCGTACGTCTCGAACTTGACGTCGCGGTCGGGGTCGTAGCGCTCGATGGCGCCGATCAGGCCGAGCAGCCCGTACTGGACGAGATCGCTCTCGTCGACGTGCGACGGCAGGCCGCTTCCCACGCGCCCGGCGACATACTTGACGAGCGGCGCGTACGTGAGGATCAGGCGCTCGCGGAGGCTCTGGTCGCCGCTCCTGCGGTATTCCTGCCAGAGCGACTGGGTGTCCTCGGGCTTCGTCGCCACGTCAAGAGGATACGGTCTCGGACCGCCGGTTCCCTTCAACGGGGGCGGAGGGCCCGGAACGCCAGCGCGCCGAGCCAGAGCGCCAACGCCGCCGCGGCGAAGGCGATCACGAGCAGACCGAGCTCGTCCCGCGCAGCGTCTGCAGCGGCGGCCGCGACGCCGGCGAGGCCGACCGCGAGCACCAGGAAGAGCGCTCCGAGTGCACGCCTCTGCCCTGGTGTCCTCAACCGTTACTCGTCGGAGCTGGGCTCGTCGCGCTCTTCGTCGTCCTCGCCCTCTTGGCCGCCGAGCAAATCGTCCGTCTCGGGATGCGTCTGCTCGTCGTAGTCCTGGTCGGTCACGGGTCGAGTATGCCCGCGGGGCCGCCGATACAATCGGTCACCTCGAACCGAGGGGCGTAGCTCAATTGGTAGAGCACCGGTCTCCAAAACCGGGGGTTGCAGGTTCGAGTCCTGTCGCCCCTGTAGAGGAAAGCCCCGCTCAGGCGAGGCTTTCCGTCTACAGGTGAGAAGACGCGGCGATTACTTCTGCCCGACTTCTGCCCGAAGAGCCTCTCGTCGGCGAGCTCGGCCTCCTCGCGGAAGGTCTCGCCGGCCAGGTCGATGTAGAGCTGCATCGTCGCGAAGTCGGAGTGTCCGGCCCGCGCCATCATTGCCGCCGGCGAGACTCCGGCTGCCGATGTTTGTGTGCCTGCCTTCGTGGAACGACCTCAGCGGCCCGTCCACGTTCGCCCGCTTGAGGGCGGCCCGGAGCGTCTCCGGAAAGTGCCTGGAAATGAGCAGATTATGGAGGCGGCGGGTATCCAACCCGCGTCCGCTGTCTAGGCCCGCACGCAGCGACGCCGCAACCTGTCTAAGGCCACCGATGCCGCAACGCCGAGCAGGACCCCGAGGACGAAAGTCGCGACGCCATCGATTACCTTCGCTCGGAAGCTGACTTCCTCGATGTAAACGCCTGGATGGGTGTATTCAGGCAAGCGTCTGCGCGGACAACGAGGGGCTTGCGTGGTGCCGTCATTGCGGCCCCCTCGCAACCCTGCCACCTTATTCCAACTGCGGCGGAAAGGAGTGTCGGAAATGGGCGCTGAGCGCGCGATCACTGTTAGCCAACGAGGGTCGGTACGGCTCGGCCACTTCCACGATGAGATCGTCGCGAAGATGGAGCTCGTCGACGAGGGGAAGTGGCTTCTGGTCGGTCGAGTTGGGGTTGCGAACTTAGATGGAGACAACCAGGACGCGACTGCGCCGCTCCTTCACGACGCAAACGCCGTCATCGACGAAATTACGCTCTACATGCCCGGCGACAACAGCATGACCTGCATCTGTGTCGAGGCTGGCTTCCTCGCCAACGGCAGAGAGACGATCACGCTCGTATGCAATACCTACGACGGTTTCGCCCAGCAGGGTGCGTTCATCGCGTTCAAGGTCGACGACATCGACTTCCAGTAGGCGGCATCGGCGTCCAGGCCACCAGCGGAAGCCGCCGGACAGGTTGTGCAACTCGTTTGGGGAGAAGCGAGGACGAGGCCTTAAGGCGAAGCCGACCATCGAAGAACGCGTCCCGACAACGGGGTTGGGAGGCTGCCCGCTCGCCTGTCAAAAAAATCGGCTGTAACCGCCTACGCTCTCCGTACTTTGGACCTGAAGATTCGCGACGCTGAGTCCTCGGACTCGGAGGCAGTGTCTCGGCTCGTTGGCCAACTCGGTTATCCGGCTTCATCTGACGCTGTGGCTCGGCGTCTGGCGCGGCTCGCGTCAAGTGAGGCTGATCGCTGCGTCGTGGCGGAGCGGGATGGTGAGATTGTGGGCTTAGCGACCATGCACACCAGCCTTTCCGTCGAGTACGACAATCCGGCGGCAAAGCTCAGCGCGATCGTCGTCGATCAGAGGCACCGAAGGCGTGGGATTGCGCAGGCGCTCGTCTCGGAGATGGAGGCGGAGGCACGCGCACGTGGTTGCTGCCTCATCTTC
>JBKPOY010000028.1:0-57380 GCA_046733295.1 Actinomycetota bacterium
GGTCTGTGGCCTCGCGCGCGGCACGCACGGCCTCGCGGGTGCGGCCGTCGCCTAGCAGGACGATCGAGCGCACGATCAGCGGCTCTACCGCCCACGGGTTCAGATCAGCGGCGAGAGACAGTGTGTTGAGCGCCTGCCGTGTCGAGCCGGCCGCCTGGTTTTCCGCCCGCGCGGTCAACGTCGTCGCGAAGTACACCGGCACGGCGCAGATGGCGGCGGCCAAGCCGGCTAGCACGAGCGCGCCGCGCTGCCGCCCTGGGGCGAGGTCGATGCCACGGGTACCGCCCGCTGCCGCGCAGGCGCCGAGCAACAGGAAGCCTGGAACCGCGACCGCCGAGATCCGTAACAGCCAGTCGAGCGAGGCGTGGAGCACGAAATACGCCGCCCCGCCGCCGAGCGCGACCGTGGCAAACTTTCCGAGATCTCGCCGGACGCGCCAAAGGGGGACGAACGGCAGCAAGAGCGCGGTGCCGAGGAGCACGAAGCCCACGACCCCCGTTTCGGCCAGCACCCCCGCCTCCCACGAGTGGGCATCGGTGATGTTCTCGCTAATCGTGCGGCGCTCGTACCAGGGGCCCGCGAACGCTCCCGCCCCGACACCCGCGACCGGATGCGCCTCGGTTGTCCGCGCCGCCACCCGCCAGTAGTCGTACCGGTTGGAGGCCGCCGTTCCGAACCGCGCTGCGTCGCCGGGCTGGACGGCGTTCAGGTTTCGGAACTCGTGCCAGCGATCCTCGAGCCAGGTGTCGGGACGGCCGTAGCGGACGGCGAAGGTGGCGACCGCGGACACCGCGATGAATGTCCATACCACGACGGCGAACGCCGCGGCAAGCCGCCTCGCGCGGAGCGGGGGTACGCGCTCCGCGAGCGCGAGAGCTCCGACGAGAACAGCTGCGGCGATGGCCGCGATCGCGGCAGCACTTCCCCGACTCGTCGCGTCGGCCGCCACCTCTCCCGGTTGGCCCGCAGTCAGGCGGATGGAGAGGGTGGCGACCGGTGCCAGCACCGCCGCGAGCGCCAATGCGAAACGCGTTCGGTCGGGCGCGAGCAGCACGCAGACGAGCAGCGTCCCTCCGAGCGCGATCGCTCCCCCACGGCTCAAGGTCATCAGTCCGACGGCCGCGGCCAGTGCCGCGGCTCCACCGATCGCGGCGCGACCGAGCGGGTGGATCCGCTTCGCCGCGGCACCGGCAAGAAGCGCCGGCAGCGGTAGCCAGAGGAGTGCAGCGGTTCCATTCGCGTAGTCGATCGGCCAGGCGAGCCGCGGTCCCGTGAAGACGGCGGTCGTGGAGATCAAGACCTTCGCCTCGACCACGACCGCAAGCAAGGCCCCGGCCAGCGTGACGCCCGTCGCCAATGCGGTTGCAGCCTCGGCGCGGCTTGCATAGGAGGCCCCGACGAGCATCGCGACAGCGAGCAGCGCCATGCGAGCTACGTCGTCGATGGTTGCGTCCGGAATCTGGGACCACGTGAGCGAGAGCGCGCTCCAACCAACGAATGCGCCCAGCGTCCCGAGCGCCGGCCAGGCGGAGCGGGGTATTCGGGTCACGGCGCCGACCGCGGCCAGAGCCGTGAGGCCCAGCGCGATTCCCTCTGCTGCGGGCGCCCACTGCTCCGGGACGACGCCGCCGCCGCGCATCGCCAGGAGCCCGGCGACTGCTAGCAGGGCCAGCGGCGGCACCGCAAGGGTCGCGTGCGCGAGCGGGCGGACCCGCACCGTCGCCAACTGGCCCGGGCGGGCGGCGACGCTCAGTTTCGCGCGGTGAGAGCTCGCCTCGTCAGCCATCCGCCGATCGCGAGGCCGCCGGCGAGCAGGCCGGCGACGAGCACGCGCTCAGAGACGAAAGCCCCGTTTCCCCCGCTCGAGACACCGGCCGAGGCTGCGGCAGACGGCTGCGAGCCGTTCGATTTCCCACCCGGGCGGTTCCCCGGCCCCGTCTGCTTGCCTGCTGAGCCCCCGTTGGTCGTGCCGGTGCTGCTTCCCTGCCCGCCCGTCGTGGAACTGCCGGCAGACGACGAGTCCAACCCCCCCGTGCGGCAGCCACCCGCGAGCTGACGCCGGACAGCGAGCTTCAGCCCGGCCAGCGTGTACGGATCGCCGTACTGGTTGATCGATCCGCTCCGGAGGACGTTGCGGAGATCTGCGCGCGAGTGGTTGCAGCCGAGCTGGCCGTCCGCCGCGAAGTCGTTGTACACGTCGCCGGGACCGGCGTAGGCGACGCCCGAACAGCAGGCGAAGGCGACGACAATTGCTGCCAGGCTAATTCGCGCGTGCACGGGGCTCACTCTCCTCTTGACGTTCGCCCGCCAAGTCAACCAGCGTGGCGTCGAGCTCGTCGGCGGCGCTGATCTCGCGGGCGAGCGCGGCATGTTCTAGAGGCACTTGACTCTGGTCGGCGGCCATTTCGCCGACGTCAATCGTTTGCTGCGTGACGAGCGTCAAGCGAGAGCAGAGCGCGAAGAGCAGCGCGAAGACGATTCCCAGGCCCGCCCCGGTGACGAGCGCGTCCTTTTCCTTCATCACCACAAGGGCGACGCCGGCCGACGCTGCCGCGAGGCCCAGCAGCGCGGCGACCGCTTGGTGCTCGGTCAGCCCGACGTAGACGAGCCGGTGCGAGATGTGATCGGTTCCGCCCTTCCAGATGGGCCGCCGTTCGCTCAAGCGGACGGCGACGACCAGCGCGGTATCGACGATCGGCAAGGCAAGGATCAGGAGCGGCGCCAGGATGACCGCCGCGCCGCCGTCGACGTCGCTCCGTACCGCGAGCAGAGCGCACGAGCCGACCAGGAGCCCCAAAAGGTGGGAGCCGGAGTCACCCATGAAAATCCTGGCAGGGCCGCGCGGCCGGTAGTTCAGGGGCAGGAAACCCACGCACGCGGCGGCGCCGGCGCAGGCGATGACGCGAAGCGGCCCGGCGTCGGACACGAGCGTCGCCAACGCGAAGGCGCTGAGTGCGATTGCGGCCGTTCCGGCCGCCAGTCCGTCGATGTTGTCGAGGAAGTTGAAGCTGTTCATCGCCGCAACGAGGACGAACGTGCCGAGCGGAATGCCGAGCGCGGCCGGCAGCCAATGCGGACGCAGTGCCGTCGCAATTCCGATCGCGATGAAGATCTGGCCCGCGAACTTCGTTCTCGGCCCGATGAGCCGCTGGTCGTCGAGGAGCCCGAGCGCGAACGCGGCTGTCGCACCAAGGCCCACGTACGCGATCGCGGACGACCCGTGCCCGAAAGTCTGGCCAGTTGCAAGGGCGATGAGCAAGCCGGCCAGGAGAGCAAAGCCTCCGGCGACGGGCGTGCTCTTCCGGTGCCAGCGGTCCGAGACCGGCTCTGCCACCGGGACGGGTAGCCGCAGCACGAGCACCCCCGCGGCAAACGCGACCCCCGCACCAACGATCGCCACGACCCCCTCGGTCATCCTCACCGCTTCCGCAGTCGATGGTCTGACCGCGGGATCATACGCCTGCTAAAGACAAGTGACAAAGCACCGCTCCGGCAGCACAACTCCCCCGGAACGTCGCCTGCGAAACCGCGCTAATTCCGCGCGCCGGCTCGCTCGTTGGAGGCCGGCCAAGCGCGTTCCCGCGCCTGCGTCTCGAGGAGCTCGACCCGGAGCCGAGCGTTTTCCTTCTGTGCCGCGTAGACCTGGCGCGACCGTTTTGCAAGCAGGCGTTCCGCCGCCACCACCCGCGTTCGGTCGACCACGGCCAGCTGAGGCGACACGGTGAGCAGAACGGGGAAGTTCTCCCAGTAGGTCACCTCCAGGAGGCCGTCTTCCGCGTAGTAGGACAGGTCGTCTGCGCGGGCGAAATCAGCCCAGCGATCGCGGAAGAGCGCGAGGTTCTCGGGATCCGCGAGCTGATCCCGCGTCGCGGACTCCAGATGAATGAGCACGCTCTCGTGGCAGTAGTGGATCTCGAGGCCGGCGCGCCGAAGCCGGAGACAGAGATCGACGTCCTCGTAGCCGTTGACGAACGCAGGATCGAACCCGCCGAGCTGCCGGAACGTCTCGGTTCTGAGGAGCGCGCAGGCCGCGGTCACGACCTGGAACTCGCGCGACTTGTTGACGGCCGGGTGATCGCCCGGAAAGCCCGAGTAGACGTGATGCGGCACGAGCGATTGCGAGATGACGATCCCGGCGTGTTGGACCGAGCCGTCCGGAAAGAGGAGCTTCGCGCCGACGAGCCCGACGCGCTCGTTCGACGCTGCGTACTCGATCAGCGCGTCGAGCCAGCCGGGCTGGGGAATCGTGTCGTTGTTGAGGAAGACCAGCCACTCCCCGGTCGCGGCCTCGGCGCCGCTATTGCAGGCGGTCGCAAAGCCGGTGTTGCGTTCGTGGCGGATCCCCCGCACGAGCTCGCCCCACGCGGCGACGACCTTCCGCGTGGAATCGGTCGAGGCGTCGTCGACGACGATCACCTCGAGTGAGGCCGTCTCCGGAGGAGACGCGAAGATCGCTTCGAGGCATTGATTGGTCAGAGCGGCCCGATCGTGGACCGGGATCACGATCGAGCACCGCGTCATCGGGAGTTTCCGAACAGGAGGTCCTTGAGCCTCCAGTAGCGTTGCGACCAGCGCCATGATCGGGTCGCCTCGAGTTGCCTGAGGTTCTCCTGCAGATCCTCGACGACCTGCCTCCTCCACTCGACCTCGGCCCGAAGGGCTGCCTCGGTGCCGCGGCGCCATTCGTTCTCGCCTCGCAGGGCTTCGATCTCCTGATCCCGCTCCAACAGCTGCTTCTGCAGGTCGTCCAACGTGGTGCGTAGATCCTCGTCCCAGAAGGTCCGGACGTCGATCTGGGCCTGAAGCGCCTCTGCGTATCCGGTTTTTCGCGCGAGCTCGAGGCGGAGACGCGCGAGCTCGCGTCGCTGATCCTCGAGCCTCTGCAGCAGCCATTCGCTCTCGCCGACGGTCTCGCTCTGGTTCTCGTGAAGAGCCGACTCTGCCGGTGCGCCGCTCCGCTGGTGTCTCACCCCCGCGGCCCCATGGCGCGAGTATTCCCCTCGCTCGCTCTCGTAACCACTCCTTGCGCCTCAGGCTAGAGCGCGCGCAAACGCTCCGGATGCTTGCGCACGAACCGCGCAATGCCGCGCCATTGCCAGAGCGTTCGGCGCGTCAGCAGGCGGCGGTCTATCTCCGCCGCATAGCGGTGCGTGACCACGGCCTCCGGGACGTACCAGCGCTCCCAGCCTTGCTTGGCCGCGCGGTAGCAGAGCTCGATGTCCTCTCCGTAGAGGCGGAACTGCTCGTCGAAGCCGCCGAGCTCGTCCAGCATCCGGCGGCGGAGGAGCAGGAAGGCGGCGAGCATCCAGTCGGCCTGCACCGGCTCGCTCGGCCGCTCGTCCAGCAGGTAGTGATCCCGCTGCCGCTCGAAGGGGCGGCGCAGGTAGCGAAGCGGTGTTCGCCGGACGAGAGTCCCGCCGACGGTGGGGAAGCGGCGGCGAGACGGTTGCCAGCGTCCGTCCGGGTACCGGAGCTGCGGGCCGACGACCCCTCGGCGGGGGCCTCCTTCGGCGAACTCACGCAGGATCCGGACCGCATCGGCCACCGGCTCCGTGTCGGGGTTCGCGATCACCACGAACTCGCCGTTGGTCTCCGCCACGCCCTGGTTGACGTTCGCGCCGAAGCCGACGGGGCGCTCGTTCTCCAGCAGACGGGCTCCGGGCGGCAGCTCGAGCTCGAGGGGGAGGTTCGCGATCACGACCAGCTCCTCGACCTGCGGGGCCAGAGCCGCGAGGCTCCGCTCCAGGTCGGGGTGCGGCCCGTGGGTGACGACGATTCCGGAGACGCTCAGAGCAGCTCCTCGTAGACCGCGAGCGTGCGGCGCGCTGTCTCAACCCAGCTGAACCGTCGCGCGCGCTCGAGGCCGGCCTTCACCAGGCGCTCCCGGTCTGCATGGGCCCGCCTCACCCCGTGCGCGAGAGCAACCGGATCGCCGGGATCGACGAGCACGGCGGCCTCGCCGGCGACCTCGGGAATCGCACCCGTTGCGGCCGCGACCACGGGTGTGCCGGAGGCCATCGCCTCGATCACCGGCAGCCCAAAGCCCTCGTATCGCGAGGGGAAGACGAGGCACGAGGCTCCTCGATAGAGAGCCGCGAGATCGGGTTTCTCGACATGACCGGCGAACTCGACGCGTCCGCCCAGCCCGAGCCGGATCGCAGCTCGCCGCGCCTCGTTCCCGCTCCCTTTGTCGGGCCCCACGAGGATGAGGCGCGAGTGGTCGTCGATCATCGACAGCGCCTCGATCGCGACGAGCGGATCCTTCCGCGGCTGCAATGCGCCCACGAAGAGCAGATAGGGGCGACCGTCGTGGCGCGGCCCCTCCGGATGGAACTGGTCGTCGACGCCGTTGGGCGTCACGACGATCCTGCTCGGATCGACGCGGTAGCGCTCGACCAGATCGCGTTTCGTCTGCTCCGAGACCGCCAGCACCCGATCGGCCGCGTGCACCGAAGGGGGCACCATCGTGCGAAAGAAGAAACGGTCTCGCAGCCCCATCAGCTTCGGGTCCTGCTCGAACGAGAGGTCGTGGATCGTCAGCACCGAGGGCGAGGGGCAGCGGGGCGCGACGACGTGCTGGAAATGGGCCACCGCCGGTTGCAGGCGGCGAAGCAGGCGCGGAAACGACCACGCCATCCGCAGCGGCTGGCTCCGAGCGGGCAGCTCGATGCCCTCGATCCCAGCCGGCATCAACTCGGGCCGTCTGCTCACGGCTGAGAAGCGGATCTCGTCGGTGAGCCTCGGAAGCTCCCGAAGCAGGGCCGCGACATAGGTCTCGTCGCCCGTTCGCTGGCGGCCGAGGACGTCCGCGTCGAGCAGGACGACCGGCTTGCTCACGCCGCGGCCTCGCGGTAGACGGCAGCCGTCTCCCGAGCGACGCGTCCCCAGCTGTACGCCCCCGCGGCCTGACGGCCCTCGATCGCGAGCTCTTCGCGCCGCGCCAGAGCATCGTTCAGGCCGGCCGCGATCGCGTCCGGATCGCGTGGGTCGACACGCACGACGCCGCGCCCGAACTCCCGGATCGGCGGGAGATCGGAGCCGACCACGGCGGTTCCACACGACATCGCCTCGAGCACGGGCAGGCCGAATCCCTCGTACAGCGACAGGTAGGCGACGCAGCCGGCGCCCCTGTAGAGGCGCGCGAGCTCGTCGTCGGAGACGCGCCCGAGCCAGCGGACGCCCTCGCCCGCTGCGTGGACATCGCCCCAGCCCTGGGCGCCGACGACGCGCAGCTCGTGGCCGTTCAGGTTCGCGCGCCGGAAGCCCTCGACGAGCCGGTCGAGGTTCTTGCGGGGCTCGAGTGTGCCGACGGCGAGGACGTAGTCCCCGTCCGCGGCGGCTCCTTCCGACGTGAACGGCGCCCCCGTCGCCACCGGGATCACGCGGATCTTCTCCTCGGGCACGCTGAGCATTTCGACGAGCTCGCCGGCGGTGAACTCCGAGATCGCGATGATTCGGCTCGCGGCTCGGGCCACGCGGGGGAGCAGGGCGCTGCTGTACCGGCGCGTCCAGGCGTTGAAGGCCTCCGGGTGTCTGAGAACCGCGAGGTCGTAGAAGGTCACGATGAGCGGGACGGGCGACCGGGTCGGCGCGCGGAACGTCGGGCAGTGGAGGACATCCGAGCTGCGGGCGAGCAGCGGCAGCGCGCCGAGGTACCAGCCGACGTCGCGAACGGGCACTGCGGCGCGGCCGCGCAGCTGGAAGCCGAGAGCTCGAAGCTGCAGATCCGAATCGCGCTCGAGCTCGCCGCGGAGGCCGTCGATGTACCGGGCGGTTCCGGCCTGCGAGAGCGCGAGCGGGCTCGTATCGAACGCAATCTCCAGCACGGCCTCAGTGTCTCAGAGGGCTGTTCGGTACCCGTGAAGGACGGCCTCACCGCAGGCCCGCCACGAGAACCGCGCCGCATGACGGAGCCCGGCCTCACGGCGGTCGTCGCCGTGCCGGAGCGCCTCTTCGACGCCCTCCGCGATCGCCTCGGCACTCGAGGCGTCGACGCGAAAGGCGGCTTCCCCGGCCGCTTCGTTCAGCGACGGGTGCGCGGACGCAACGGTCGGGATGCCGCTCGCGAGCGCCTCGGCAATCGGCATGCCGAAGCCTTCGAACCGCGAGGGGTAGACGAACGCGGAGGCGCCGCGGTACAGGGCTGCGAGCTCCTCGTCCTCGACGAAGCCGAGCAGCCGCACGCCCTCCGAGGGCGCGGGGGCGGCCGCGCCCGGCGCGACGCCGCCGGCGATCGCCAGCAGCAGCTCGGGCCGCTCGCGCCTCAGCAGGCGCGCCGCCTCGATGACGACGCCCAGATTCTTCCGGGGCTCCACGGTCGAGACGGCCAGGAGGTACGGAGCGCCCAGATCCGCCTTCTCGCCTTCCGGCCGGAACTGCGCATCGATGCCCGGATAGGCGACCCGGATCCGCTCGCGGGGAAACGGGAGCCGGGCGGCCGAGTCGTCCGCCGTGAACTCCGAGTTCGTGAAGATGATGTCGCAGGTCGCCGCGGCGTGGCTGTACTTCTCGGCGTGGAGCTGCAGTGTCCGTGGATGAACGAGCTCGGGGAAGTGGAGCGGGACGAGGTCGTGGATCGTCGTCGTCCGCACCCCGCCCCGCTGAGGGGGGTACATCCAGTCGGAGAAGTGAAAGACGTCGAGCGGCCCGACGATCCGCTCGACCATCGGCCGGCCGCGCCGGCTCCAGGCCGTGCGGAGAGCATTGCCCGCCGGGAGGACGATCGTCTTCCGCTGGACGGGAATGCCGGCAAGCGCTCGCTTTACGCGCCCGCGGCCCCGCACGCCCGTGGGCGCGAACGCGACGATCACGTCCCTCTCGCCCGCGGCTTCCGCGAGACCCCCGACCATCCCTCGGATGTAGTTGCCGATCCCGGTGCGAGGCAGCGAGAGCGGGCTGACGTCGACGACGATGCGCAGTGCTCAGCTCTCGGGCGGGACGACGAGCGGCTCGGAGCCGAGGTCCGCGAACCAGGCCAGGCCTTCGCGCACGAGATCGATCCGAACCTCGCGTGCGGCGGCATCGCGCGGCACGCCCACCGGGATGCGGGCGGAGCCGCCCGGGGAGACTCCGTGCGGGAGCATCGCCCGCCCCAGCTCGACCCGCCCTCCTGACGCATCGAGCGCGTAAGGAGCGACCGTGACGACCCCGGTCGGATAGGGGAAGCCGGTCGAGCTGGGCCAGAAGGCGCGGCCGACGTTGGACGCCTCGACCCAGACGAACGACTCTTCCGAGCCCGGCGCGCTCTCCCACGGGCCCAGGCGCTCGAGCCTCGCGGAGAAGTTCTCGGCGTCGCTCGGAACGCCGACCTCGAGCGGCTTGCGCGCCAGGATCGTGTTCATCTCGCCCTTGCCTGCTCGGTAGCGGAGAAAGCGCTTCAGCGCTCGCAGCGGCTGGCCCGTGTCCGACAGGTCGACCAGCTCGTCGACCTCGAGCAGGCGCCTGACGTTCTCGAACCCTGCCCGACCGACGACCTCGGCCAGGTACCGGGGCGCGAAGGGCGACTCGAGCGTCTCGTGGACGCGCATCTCCTCGATCAGGTTCTCCTCGGCCTCGGAGCCTGGCGCCGGCCTCGACCCTTCCCGGATGTAGATCAGGCCGCCCGGCACGAGCGAGCGCTGGATGGCGCGGAGCGTCTCGAGCTCGTCGTCGAAGTGATGCATGGTGTCGTAGAGCACCGCCGCATCGAATCGATTCGACCACGGCAGCTCCTTGACCGGCATGGCATGGAACTCGGCGACCGGCTCGATGCCCTCGCCGATCGGGCGCGGAATCCCCTCGATCCGCTCGCGGGCGATCTCGACCATGTCCTCCGAGATGTCGATCCCGGTCACCCAGTACCCGCAGCGTGCGAGGAGCTCGCTCATCCAACCGGGCCCGCAGCCGACGTCGAGCACCTGCGCCCGCAGGCCGAGGCCGAGATGCTCGACGACGTGCGCGAAGGTGCGCAGACATTCGGCGAGCTCGCGGTTCGGCGGTGCGCTGTACGGCTTCGTCCGCAGCCACAACTGCTGCCAGTCGGGCAACTCGCGGACGTAGTTCCTGTGGCCGCGATCGAAGTCCTGGCCGAGGCTCTGCAGGCGTCCGGACTGGGTTTGCCGTCGCCGCGCGAGCTTCCTCACGGCCTGCTTGGCGACAGAGGCGCGCACGGCCGAACGATAGTACGAAGGCCCCATCGCAAGCCGCATCTAGACTGGCCGCGTGACGCTGTACGTCGACCTGCTGCGGTACCCGGACCTGTTCGGGAACCTCTTCCGGCGGGAGCTCTACGCCCGTTACAAGGGCTCGCTGCTCGGGGTCGGCTGGACGTTCGTGAACCCGCTCATCCTGATGGTCGTCTACACGATCGTCTTCTCGGTGCTCTGGCGGTCGGCCGGGGTCCGCCACTATCCGCTCTTCGTCGTCTCGGGGCTGGCGATCTGGTTGTTCTTCTCGGGCTCGATCCAGACGGCGAGCAGCAGCCTGCTCGGCCACGCGAACCTGCTCAAGCAGGTGAAGTTCCCGCGGCAGCTGCTGCCGCTGGCCGTCGTCGGCGCGAACCTGGCGACCTACGCCGCGATGCTCTTCGTGATCGCGATCGCGAACCTGATCGTGATTCCCGCGACCCGGAGCACGATCTGGGCCGTGATCCCGCTCTCCCTGCCGCTGATCGCGCTGGCAAGCGGGCTCGCGATCGTCTTCGCGGCCGTGACCGTCCTCTTCCGGGACGTCGAGCACCTGCTGCTGACGATCCTGCTGCCGTGGTTCTTCCTCACGCCTGTCTTCTACGAGCTGACCACGCTGCCGGGCGTCCAGGACCACCCCGCGCTCGTCTACGTGCTCCGGTGGGTCAACTTCGTGACCCCGTTCGTCGAATCGATCCGTGGTCCGTTGTTCTACGGGCGGTACCCGGGTTGGACGGAGATCGTCTACGTCGTGCTCGCGGGTGCGTTCTCGCTGCTCCTCGGTGCGATCGTGTTCAAGCATCTCGACGACCAGCTCGCGGTCGAGCTGTAGCGATGTCCGAACCGCTGCTCGTACGCGCCTGTCGGCGCGAGCCGGTCGAGCGGACGCCCGTCTGGTTCATGCGGCAGGCCGGCCGCTCGCTGCCGGAATACCGCGAGCTGCGGCAGCGCTTCGGGCTGTTCGAGATCGCACGCCGTCCCGAGCTCTGCGCCGAGGTGACGCTGCAGCCGGTGCGCCGGCACGACGTCGACGCCGCGGTGATGTTCGCCGACATCATGCTGCCCGTCCTCGGGATGGGGATCGAGGTCGAGCTGGTCGAGAACGTCGGCCCGGTAGTGGCGGAGCCGATCCGCACGCCGGCCGACGCCGAGCGGCTTGCCGTCCCCGAGCCGGAGGAGTCCGCGCCCTGGGTGCTCGAATCGGTGCGGCTCGTCCGTGAAGCGCTGCGGCCCGACCAGGCAGTGGTCGGCTTCGCCGGCGGCCCCTTCACCGTCGCGGGCTACCTGCTCGAAGGCAAGCCGACGCGGGACTTCAAGCAGACGAAGGCCTGCATGTACGGATCGCCCGAGCTCTGGCACGCCTTGATGGACAAGCTCGCGGACGCGTTTGGCCGCTACCTCGCCGGCTGCGTTCGCGCCGGTGCCGACGTCGTGCAGCTGTTCGACTCGTGGGTGGGTGCCCTGTCGGTCGACGACTACCGGGAATTCGTAGCGCCCTACTCGCGCCGCCTGCTCGAGGCCGTGGAGACGCCGACCATCCACTTCGCCACGGGCGACGCGCACCTGCTGGAGGAACGCGCGCGTGTCGGCGGCGACGTGATCGGCGTCGATTGGCGTGTGCCGCTCGACGTCGCCTGGGCGCGGGTCGGCCACGACCGGGGCATCCAGGGAAACCTCGACGGAGCGCTCTTGCTTGGCCCCTGGGAGCGCGTCGAGCGCGAGGTCGACGCCGTGCTCCGCCGCGCGGGGGGCCGTCCGGGCCACATCTTCAACCTCGGGCACGGCGTCCTGCCGGAGACGGACCCGGACGATCTCGGACGGCTCGTTCGCGCAGTGCACGAGCGGACGGCCACGGTCGCTGCGTGAAGACCGCAATCGTCCTGATGGCCTACGGCAGCCCGGCGACGGCCGAGGACGTGCCGGCCTACCTCGCCGACATCCGCGAGGGGAGGCCGGTCTCCGAGAGGGCGGTGGCGGAGCTGACGGAGCGATACCGCCGGATCGGCGGACGCTCGCCGCTCGACGAGATCACCGAGGCCCAGGCGCGGGCGCTCTCGCGCGAGCTCGGCCTTCCCGTCTTCGTCGGAATGAAGCACTGGCGCCCGCGTATCGCCGACGCCGTCGAGGCTGCGCTGGCCGCCGGCGCCGAGCTGATCGTCGGGCTGGTGCTGGCGCCGCACTACTCACGCCTCTCGATCGCGGGCTACCGGGAGCGCCTCGAGCGGGCGCTCGCGGGGCGCGCCGAGCTCGTCTTCGTCGAGAGCTGGCACGACCACCCGGGGTTCGTCGACGTCCTCGCCTCTCGATTGCGCGGCTTCGACGGCCATGTCGTCTTCACCGCCCACTCGCTGCCGGAACGGATCGTCCGCGACGGCGATCCCTACCGCGACGAGCTGCTCGCCACCTGCCGCATGGTGGCCGACCGGGCCGCGCTCGGCGGCTGGTCGTTCGCCTTCCAGAGCGCCAGTGCGACCGGGGAGCCGTGGCTCGGGCCCGACATCACCGAGGAGTTGGAGAGCCTCGCGGCGAAAGGCGTACGTCGCGTGCTCGTCTGCCCCGTCGGCTTCGTCTCCGATCACCTCGAGATCCTCTGGGACCTCGACATCGAAGCGCGCGAGAGGGCCGGCGAGCTCGGCCTCCACCTCGAGCGGATCGATTCCCTGAACGACGACCCGGCCTTCGTCCGCGCCCTGGCCGGGATCGTTCACGAGGCCCTTTCAGTACCCTCGCAGCCGTGAAGCGTGGCGCGATCGTTGCCGAGGGCGTCAGTCGCCGCTTCCGGGTCTACCCGCAACGGAACGTGACGCTGAAGGAGGCGATCGTTCGCCGCCGGCACCTGCGGCGGAACGAGATCTGGGCGCTACGCGACGTCTCGCTGGCGATCGAGCCCGGCGAGGCCGTGGGCGTGATCGGCCGCAACGGCTCGGGCAAGACGACCCTTTTGCGCCTGATCGCGGGGATCTTCAAGCCGAGTGACGGGCGCCTCGACGTCGGCGGCGACGTCGGCTCTCTGCTCGAGCTCGGCGCCGGCTTCCATCCCGATTTCACCGGCAGGGAGAACGTCTACATGAATGGCGCGATCCACGGGCTGAAGCGGGCGTACGTGCGCGAGCGCTTCGAGGACATCGTCGCCTTCGCCGAGCTCGAGGACTTCATCGACGCCCCGGTGCGGACGTACTCGTCCGGGATGTACATGCGCCTCGGGTTTGCCGTGGCGACCCATCTCGACCCCGACATCCTGCTGCTGGACGAGGTGTTCGCGGTCGGCGACGAGGCCTTCCAGCGCAAGTGTTTCGGCAAGATCCTCGAGCTCCGCGAGCGCGGGCGGACAATCCTGATCGTCTCGCACGCCGCCCCCGCGGTGGAGCGGCTCTGCGAGCGGGCGATCCTGCTGGCCGAGGGCCGGATCGGCGGCGACGGCCCCGCCCGCGACGTGATCGCCCGCTATCAGCAGCTGCTCGCGGCCGAGGAGGCCGCTACCCAGCAACACACGTGGGGCTCCGGCGAGGCGCGCGTTGTCGACGTTCGGCTCGAAGGCGGCGAGGGGGAGGAGCGGCGCCAGTTCATCTCGGGCGGAACGCTCGTCGTCCGTCTTCGCGTCGAGGCCTCGCCGGGCGTCGTCCCTCGGCTCGCGGTCGAGTTCAGGGACGCGAACGGAAGCCTGCTCGGGGCGAGTGAGGCGAGCGCCGAGGAGCTCGGCTGGAAATCCGGCACCGGCGCGCGGGAAGTCAGCTTCGAGGTCCCGAGCCTGCCGCTCTCCGACGGTCTCTACCGGCTCAGCGTCGCGCTGGGTGACCCCGCCTCGACGCGGCAGTACCACCGGCTCGACCCGGCGGCCGAGTTCACGGTCTTCCCGGACGAGCGGAACCGGGGCTGGTTCAGGTTCGAGGGACGCTGGTCGCTCGGCGAGCCCGATCGGGAGGTGACGAGGGCGTGAGCTCGCGGACGTGCCCCGACTGGCCGACCCTGATGGAGGTCGCTCCCGACCTGCAGTTCATGCACTACACGGTTGCCGAGGCGAAGCTCCCGGCCGAGGCGCTCGCCAACCTGCCCGACGTCCCGCTCGAGGCGGTCGCGATCTGCTGCGATCTGGAGCGCCACGTCTTCAATTCCCACCACACCGACCCGAAGGTCGCGTCCGCGCTGCGCGAGACGCACTGGTTCGACCTGCGCGAGTGGTCGACCAGAGGTCCCGGCTCGGGCCCGTAGCTATCTGTGCAGGCGGAGGGTCGTGACCCGGCCGTCCTGGGTGACGCGGCGCAGCGCGCCGCTCGGGAAGGCGAGGTCGCCGACCTCGGCGACGTAGTAGTCGCCGTCTCGTGCGAGCGCCATCGCGTACGGCTTGCGCAGTCCGCCGGCAAGGACGGACTTCGATCCGTCGGGGCGGACGCGGATGAGCCTGCCGCTGTCGTGTTCGCCGACGATCAGGTCGCCGTCTGCTCCGAACGCCATCGGGATCGGGGTGTCGAGGCCCGCGGCGACCGTCGTCGCAGAGCCGGACGACGGGTCGACCGACAGGATCCGCCCGTTGCCCGTATCGGTGACGAGAAGCCGGCCGCTCTCCGAAAGCAGGAGCGTGTGTGGGTTCGCTACGGCGATGCCGAACGGGTGAGTCGCGCCCGAGGCGAGGTCGAGGCGGCCGAGCTCGGTTTGCGCGCCGTAGAGCGCGGTCGCTTCCGTCTCCGGCAGCAGCGGCCCGACGTTCGTCGTGTTCAGGCGCTGCGATTGGCCGCCGTGAGCCGACACGGCGTAGATCCCCGCCCGCGTGCTGACGAGGAGGCGTTGTCCTTGCCAGGCGAGCCCGTAGGGCTCCGCCGGTACGGAGGAGAACCTGGAGATGCGACCCGTGCCGGGGTCGATCCGCGTGATCCGGTTGCGGGAGCCGCGCTCGGCGACCAGCAACGAGCCGTCGGGGTTCGCAACCAGCTGGGCCGGCACTTCGAGGAGATATGCCGGCGCGACGACGCGGACCGACCCTAGCGGGTAACGCTTCGGGCCCAGCCGCGCCGAGAGCGACCAGCGACCCGGTACGGGGAGCCGGATCGCTGCGCGGAACCGGCGCGGGGCGGTCCTGACGCTGCGGAAGGTCAGTCTTCTGCCCGCCTTCCGCGCGAGCACGACCGGGGCCTTCGGCGCGCGGAGCCGTGCGTTCCAGGTCTTGCCCGCCGTGACGACAGGGGCGCGTCCGATCAGGCTGACTCGCGGTCCGCCGCCGGGTGCTGCGACGACCGCGGTCGCCGCGATCGCTCCGACCACGACGACGGTCCACGCACGCTTCCGCATGCAGCCCCTACACCGCAGGGGCGTGCTCGGTCACCGCTCGAGCGACTCGGCGAGCTCGAGCGCGCGCCGTCTCGAGGCGGCCGTCTCGATCCGATAACCGATGAGGCCGTCGTGCCACAGCAGCACGTTCCCCGCGAGGCGACCCGGCTGGAAGTGCTCCTTCGTGTCGACGCCCAGGTAGAAGACCGCGTGGTCGCCGCCGGTGATCCAGATCGCGTCGTCGTCGCCGACCCTTGTGCGCTCGACATCGGTGCCGAAGCTGATCATCTTCTCGAAGAGCACGGCGCTGGCACGCCACTCCGTCAGCACGAGCCGCCGGTCGAATCGCATCGTCACGGCGGTGCCGCCGCCGCCGCGATCGAGTTCGACCGCCGTTGGCTCGCCGAGCCCCCTCGGCAGAAGCACCGGGAAGCCGGCACGCCGCCGCGCGGTTTCGAGCGAGACCGGCGAGCCGAAGTCGACGGCCGTCAGCAGCCGGCTTTCGGGCAGGCTCTCCGTCCGCTCGATCCGGACGCCTGGGATCGCGTCCAGCCAATCGAGCACCGCGCTGCGGGCGCCGGAGGAGAAGGCGAGCACCGCCGCGACGGCGACGACCGCTGCAGCGAGACCGAGGAGGAGCGGCGACCGGCGGCTCTGCTGTCGCGGCAGCCGCCCGGCGGCAACGCGGGCGAGCGCAGGCGTCGGCGGGAAGGGGTACTGCGGCGCGGCCTCGGCGAGCCGCCGTTCGAGCTCGTTCACGGCGCCTCCCCCAGCTCGTCCCGGAGGTGCTCGAGGGCGCGGAAGACGCGCATCTTCACGGCGCCGCGGCGAAGGCCGAGCGCAGCGGCGGCTTCGTCGTCGGTGAGTCCGAGGACGTAGCGCCCGACGATCGCCAGGCGCTCGTCCGGCTTGAGCCGGTCGATCGCGGCGAACAGCTCGCGCCGGCTCTCCGCGGCGAGGACCTCGGCCTCGGGCGGCGGGGCCGCGCCGCCCGAGACGAGTGGGTCGGCGGCCGCCCGGTCGGTCGCCTGTCGGCGCCGGCCGCGTGCCCGGACACGGTTGCGCGCCTCGTTGCCGACGATCTTGAGCAGCCAGGGGCGGAAGGCGGCGCCCCGGCGGAAGCGCGGCAGCGCTCCGTAGGCCTTGAGAAACGCATCCTGGGCGGCCTCCTCCGCGTCGGCCGCGTTGCCCGTGACCGCGTAGGCGGTCCGGAAGGCGATCTGCTCGTGCATCTCCATGAGAGCGCGGTAAGCACTGGCGTCACTCCGTTTCGCCCGCTCGATCAGCTCCGATTCGTCCAGTGGCCGGCCCACCACCGGTGTGTTTACACCGGCGGCCTGGACGCGGTCACCGCAGGATGTCGGCGAGCGGGCGTGTGTTGAGCACGTCTCCCGCGGCGGCTCCGCCTCGCCGTGCGGTCGCGACGGAGTAGCGCATGTTCGCCAGGCCGCGGCTCGAGTGGGAGTCGGTGTTGCAGACGAGCGGTACGCCCGCCTCGACCACGAGCTGGACGTGCTCGTCGCGGAGGTCGAGCCGGTCGGTGAGCCCGTTCACCTCCAGCGCCTTCCCGTGGGCCTTCGCGGTGGCGATCACGGCCTCGATGTCGACAGCGTTCGGCGGCCGGCGGCCGATGTACCGGCCTGTGGGGTGGCTGAGCGCGGAGACGTGTGGGTTCTCGAGGGCGGCCACCGACCGGGCCGTGAGCTGCTCGCGCGTCCCTCGCTGGCCGCCGTGGACACTCGCCTGCACCCAGTCGAGCTCCGCCAGCACGTCATCCGCGAGGTCGAGCTCGCCGTTCGGGAGGATGTCGCATTCGATCCCCGCGAGCACCCTGAAGGGGGCTAGGCGCTCGTTGGCCGCGGCGATCTCGTCGGCCTGGCGGCGCACCGCGTCGGCGTTCAGGCCGGGCACGGCGCCGACGGCGGGTGTGTGGTCGCAGATCGCGAGGTACTCGTAGCCGAGCTCCTTCGCGGCCAGCCCCATCTCGTAGACGCTCTGGCGGCCGTCCGACCAGGTCGTGTGGCAGTGGAGGTCGCCGCGGATGTCGTCGATCGTCACGAGTGGCGGCGGCTCGCCGCGGAACGGCTCCTCCCGCAGCTCGGGTGGGCAGAACGGCAGCCCGAGCGCCGCGAAAACCGCGTGCTCGTCCCGCCCGCTCGGCAGCGGCTCGAGTGCCGCGACGTAGCGCTCGGAGCCGGTCGCCCGGAGGAGCTCGGTGCCGAACCTGCTCGGCGGCGCGACGACGAGCTCGACCGGCACGCCCTCGACAGTGACGCCGGTCGCGCGGTCGTCACGGCGCGCGAGCACGGTGACGATCTGAGGCAGATGCTCGAACTCGTCGAGCAGCGGCTTCGGCCCCTCCCCCGATGCGACGACGGCCAGGCGCTCGCACGAGTCCTTGTAGCGCCGCGGATCACCCGCCACCTCGGCCCCGAACGGGGCGGCGATCGCCTCCGAGATCGCCCAGGCGCGGTTGAGGAGCAGACCCCGTGGCGGGCGCGGATGCTCCGACGCCCTCAGCGCCTCCAGCAGCTTGGCCTCCCGGTGCGGGCCGATCCCGGGCACCTCCTTGAGCCGCCCGGCCTCGGCGGCGGCGCGGAAGTCGTCCAGCGTCGAGACACCGAGGGCGCGGCCGACCTCGACGCCGCGCTTGGCACCGATCCCGAGCAGGCGGCCGAGCGCGATCAGCTCGGGCGACAGCTCCCGCTCGAGCTCGACGAGCTCCTGGATGTCGCCGGTCTCCACGAGCTCGCGGAGCCGTCCCTCGATCCCGGGCCCGATTCCGCGCAGCTCGCGGGCGCGGCCCGCGCGAACGAGCTCCGCGACGGGTGCCGGCGTGGCCCGGATGACCTCCGCCGCCCGCCTGTAGGCTCGGACGGCGTGGTACTGCGCATCCGCGAGCTCGAGCAGCGCGGCGAAGGATTCCAGCCGGTCGGCGAGAGCTGCGTTCCCGGATGCGGCCACCTCGGTAGTGTCTTTGCCCGTGCCGACGATCGTGATTCCGTTCCGCCAGGACGATCCCAAGCAGCGGCTGCCGGAGGAGGTCCGGGAGCCTCTCGCCCGCGCCATGTTGGCCGATGTCGTCGCCGCGGCGAGCGAGGTCGGCCGGGTCGTCGTCGCGACCGAGGGCGGTCAGGGGGCGGCGGTCCGGGCCGCGCTTGACGAGATCGGCGGCTCGTCCGGCTCGCAGGCGCTGGTCGTCAACGCCGATCTCCCGGCGGTGACGCCGCGCGACCTGTTCTCGCTGCTCGGCTCGATCCCACCCGAGGGGCTCGCGGTCGTGGCCGCCGTCGACGGGACCACGAACGCGCTTGGGCTCTCGTCGCCGCGGCTCTTCTCGCCCGTCTACGGCGCGGGCAGTGCAAAGCGCTTTCTCGCTTTGGGGCCGTCGCGGCTCGCCGAGATCCCGAATCTCGTCGACGACGTGGACACGCTCGCCGACCTGGAGCGGCTCGAGCCGCGTCTCGGGCCTCGTACGGCCGCGGTGCTGGACGGATTGCGCGCCGCCCCGGCGCGATGACGATCGCCGTCCTCGCAGGCGGCGTCGGCGGCGCCCGCTTCGTGCAGGCGCTCTCCGAGCTCGTCGATCCCGCGCAGATCACGGTGATCGCGAACGTCGGCGACGACCTCGAGGTGCACGGCCTGCATGTCTCGCCCGACCTCGACACGCTGCTCTACACGCTCGGCGGCCTCGGCGACGAGGAGCGCGGCTGGGGTCGGGCCGGCGAGACGTGGAACGCGCTCGAGACGATCGAGCAGCTCGGCGGGCCGGCCTGGTTCCGGCTCGGCGACCGCGATCTCGGCCTCCAGCTCGTTCGGACGGAGGCGCTGCGGGCGGAGGAGCCCTTGTCCGCTGTGACCGGTCGGCTTGCCCGGGCAGTTGGGCTCGAGGTGACGCTCCTACCCGCGACGGACGATCGTCTGCGGACGCGCGTGCGCACCCCGGCGGGCGAGTTCGAGTTCCAGGAGTGGTTCGTGGCCCGTGGCCACCGCGACACGGCCGAAGAGGTGGTCTACGACGGCGCAGCCGCCGCGCGACCCGCGCCCGGCGTCGTCGAGGCGCTCCGCGCCGCCGAGCTGATCGCCATCGCTCCCAGCAACCCCTTCGTCAGCATCGGGCCGATCGTGGCCGTGGCGCAGATCCGCGCGGCGCTTGAAGCCCGCCGCGCGCAGGTCGTGGCGGTGAGCCCGTTGATCGGCGGCCGTGCCGTCAGGGGGCCCGCCGACGCGATGTTCCGAAGCCTGGCGGGCGGGACGAGCGCAGGCCAAGTAACAGACTGTTACAAGGGTGTGATCGGGGCGCTTGTGATCGACGAGGCCGACGCCGGTGATGCCGACGCGGTCGCGGAGCGGGGGGTACGTCCTCTCGTGACCCGGACGCTGATGTCGGAGCCCGCCGCCCGGCGGGCGCTGGTGGAGACGGTGCTCGGGCTCGTGCCCGCGTGAAGATCTCGATCGTCGGCGGGACGGGCGCGTTCGGGCGGGCGCTCGCGGAGAGGCTGCGCGACCACGGCTTCGATGTCGCGGTCGGCTCGCGAGAGCACCAGCGCGGATGGGAACGAGGCGTCGAGCTCGGCGTCCGCGGGGGTAGCAACGAGGAGGTCGTCAAGGACGCGGATCTGGTCGTGCTCGCGGTCAAGTCCAACGCCGCCCTCGATACGGCGCGCGAGCTTTCGGACGCGATCGGCCAGACGCCGGTGCTGTGTGTCGCGAGCGACCTGCGGTTCACGGACGACGGCGTCCTGCCGGGCCGCGAGTCGCGGTCGCTCGCGGAGGAGCTCGCCGAGATCGTCGCCGCACCTGTGGCGTCGGGCCTGCAGTCGGTCTCGGCGGTCGAGCTCGCTACCTCCGAGCCACCCGACCAGGACGCCCTGGTCGCCGGCGACGACGCCGGCGCGAAGGAGCTCGCGCTCGAGATCGCCGGCAAGCTGGTCGCAGGCCGCGCGGTGGACGTCGGCCCGCTCGCGAACTCGCGCGCCCTCGAGGCGATGACCGCCGTGATCCTGAACGTGAACAAGACGTTCAAGGCCCATGCCGGCGTCAGGCTCACCGGCATTCCGGACAAGTAACAGTCTGTTGCAAAGTCCTCGTGACGAGCTGCGAGTGATCCCGGTGCGCGGGCTGCCGGAGATCGGCGAAGGAGACGACCTCGCCCGCCTGATTGCGTCAGCGGCTTCGCTCGAGGACGGGGACGTGGTGGTCGTCGCGCAGAAGGTGGTCTCGAAGGCGGAGGGCCGCGTAGTGCGGCTCGCGGACGTGGAGCCCTCGCCGCAGGCGCGCGATCTGGCCGACGGCGAGGATCCGCGACGGCTCGAGGTGATCCTGCGGGAGAGCACGCGGCTCGTCCGCACGAGGCCGCCGCTCGTGATCGCGGCGACCAGGCACGGGTTCGTCTGCGCGTCCGCGGGCGTCGACTCGTCGAACGCGCCCGAGGCGGACACGGTCGTGCTGCTCCCGGTCGATCCCGACGCTTCGGCCCACCGGCTGCAGGCGCGACTGGAGGAGCTGACCGCGCGCTCGGTCGCCGTGATCGTCAGCGACTCGTTCGGCCGGGCCTGGCGGCAGGGGACGACCGACGTCGCGATCGGTTGCTCGGGACTCGCGCCGCTCGTCGATCTGCAGGGCCGGCGCGACGCGGCCGGGTACGAGCTGCACGCCACGGTCATCGCGGTCGCGGATGAGCTGGCCGGTGCGGCCGAGCTCGTTCGTGGCAAGCTCGACGGCGTGCCGGTCGCGATCGTGCGAGGTTTCGCGGCGCATGGCCAGGGCACCGCGCGGGAACTGGTGATGCCTGCCGAGCGCGACCTCTTCCGCTAATGGCCGATCGGAACGACGCCAAACGGGACCTGAACCGGGAGTTGATCGAGCTCCTGAACGAGCTGCGGGTCGCCCTCCCCGGAGTTCAGGTCCTGTTCGCGTTCCTGCTCGCGGTGCCCTTCGCCAACGGCTGGGACCGGGTCACAGTCTTCCAGCGCGACGTCTTCTTCGTCGCGTTCATGTGCACGGCCGCCGCGACGATCCTGCTGATCGCGCCGTCGACCTATCACCGCCTGCGCTGGCGCGAGCACGACAAGGAGCACATGCTCGTGACCGCGAACCGCCTGACGATCGCCGGCACCGCCTTCCTGGCGCTCGCGATGATCTCGGTCGTCCTCCTGATCACCGACCTCCTGTTCTCGCTCGGCTGGGCCATAGCCGCCACCGTCGCGATCGCCCTGGCGTTCGGCTGGTTCTGGTACGGCCTTCCCCTGCGCCGCCAAGCCGAGGACTAGCCCCGAGGGCCGTGTCCGGGGGCAGACCCCGGACACGGCCCGAAAAAGCAAAACCCCTGCACTGCGGGAAGATCGGCGGAACCGCGGACGTGTCTCGGGGCCGATCCGGGGGTCAGACCCCGGACACGCCCCGCCCGGCCACGGCTAGCCGCGGCGGCGGAGGGCTAGACCGGTCAGGATCTCGCGGACGATGCGGTCGGCTACCAGGGCCGTGACGTCGGCGGAGCCGGGGGCCGTCGGGAGAACCTCGACGACCTCGGCGCCGACGAGGGTCAGGCGCTCGGCAACGGTTCGGCATGCCCACAGGAGATCGACGCTCGTCATGCCGCCGGGCTCCGGTGTGCCGGTCCCAGGCGCGAATGCCGGATCGAGGACGTCGACGTCGACCGTCAGGTAGGTCGGCCCCTCGCCGACGATCGTGAGCGTCCGCTCGAGCACGGCCGCGATGCCGTCGTCGCGGACGTCGTGCATGAAGAAGCTCGTGATCCCCTGCTCGGCTTGCCAGCCGAACTCCTTCGGTCCCGGCCAGTAGCCGCGCAGGCCGATCTGGACGTAGCGCTTCGGGTCGACGTGCCCCTGCTCGACGAGCCGGTACATCGGCGTCCCGTGCGAGACCTCGACGCCGTACACCTCCGTGCCCGTGTCCGTATGCGTGTCGAAGTGGACGAGCCCGACCGGGCCGTGTTTCGCGGCGACTGCGCGGATGTCGGGCTCCGCGATCGAGTGGTCGCCGCCGAGCACGACCGGGATCGCACCGGCGGCCACGACCTCGCCGACCGTCCGCTCGATTGCCTGGTGCGTCGCGGCCGCGTCTGCCGGCAGGACGGGAGCGTCGCCATAGTCCACCATCCGCAGGTCGACCATCGCGTCCACCTTCGCCTCGAGGTGCGGCCCAGGTGGACACGACGCTGCGCGGATGGCGCGCGGGCCGAACCGCGCCCCCGGCCGGTCGGAGACGAGATCGTCCGTCGGGGCGCCGACGATCGCCACGTCGACGCCAACGAGCTCGGCCGGGTCCTGCGTGTAGGGGAGCGTCCCGAACGTCAGCAGCCCCGCGTAGTCCGGCTTTTCGCCGTACTCGCGCCAGCGCTCGAGGGGGTCGATCACGCGCGTAGTGTCTC
Organism: Actinomycetota bacterium; assembly: GCA_046733295.1. Classification (GTDB taxonomy): domain Bacteria; phylum Actinomycetota; class Thermoleophilia; order Gaiellales; family Gaiellaceae; genus 13-2-20CM-68-14. Next base: position 22,819 of record JBKPOY010000028.1, read on the forward strand.
AAGCCGCTCGCCGACCAACCTCTTGGCCTTCCAGAGAGGCCAGGCCGGCTAGAAGGTCACCCCTGGCGCTGTTCGGTCACACGATCGGCCTCGCTGAGCGGATCGCCGTCGAGTATCCGCGCCTTGATCCGAGCTCCGGTCGCTCCCGGCCCAGCCAGCGAGAGCGGTGCCTTCCGCGCGAGCCCGCGGAGGTCGCGGAGGGACTCTGCGAGCGTCTCCTTGGTGCTGGCACTGATCACGACCAGCTCCGGCTGGAGCGTCCGGGACGCTTCCGCGGTGGTCTCGACCGGCGTGTCGACGCCGAGATAGGTAACCCGCCAGCCGCGCTCGCGAAGAGCGAGTCCGAACACGATCAGCGGCAGATCGTGAAGCTCGTGCGGCGCGCAGGCGAGGACAGCGCGCGGTCCCGACCCTCGATCCCAACCGTGGGCGAGGCCGAGGAGGCGCCCGCGCAGGAGGCTCGACGCGAAATGCTCCTGGGCGATCGAAGCCTCACCGCGTTCCCATCGCGCGCCGAGCTCGGCGAGGTATGGAAGGACGATCTGACCGAGCACCGCGTCGAGCGTGAGCTCCGAGAGCGCCCGGTCGAGGATCGCGTGCGCCGCCGCCCCGTCGAAGCGGTCGAGCGCCACGCGAAGCGTCGCCAGAGCTGACGTCCCGCGCGGCGGCTGTTCGTGGGCCGGTGGTCGCTCGAGTGCGAGCCTCGCTGCCTCGGCGGCCGAGAGACCCGCCTCGAGATGCGCCTGCATCGCGCGCACGCGTTCCACATCCACCTCCGAGTACAGGCGGTAACCGCCGTCGGAGCGGGAGGGCTCAAGCAGGCCGTACCTGCGCTCCCACGCGCGCAGGAGCTCCGGCGCCACGCCGGTGCGTCGAGTGAGCTCGCCGATCCGAAGCTGCAGGGGCACGGCAGCAACTGTAACAAAGATTGGACAAAGATTTGACAAAGACTAGACAATGCCGGGTATCCTCAACTCGGACAAAACATCGACAGAAAGGAGTCGTCCATGCGGAAGCTCGACTACCTCGCCGCCGCACTCGTCCTCGTCGGCGGTCTCAACTGGGGCCTCGTCGGTCTCGCGAAGTTCGACCTCGTCGCCTGGATCTTCGGCGGCATGGACTTCGGCGAGACGAACGCGGCTAGTCGCGTCGTCTACGGACTGGTCGGCGTCGCCGCCGTGTACGGAATCGGTTCGCTGCTTGCCACGACCCGCCGGTCGGGCACCCGGGCGGCCGCCGTCGGAGCGCACTGATGCAAACGAACGGAAGGGAGAAATCGATGAAGAAGCTGCTCGCACTCGTCGCGTTTGTCGCCGTTGCCGTCTCGATCGCCGCCACTGCGGCGACCGCGCGGCCGGCGACGGAGAAGAACATCGTCCAGACCGCTGTCGCGACCGGGAAGTTCAAGACGCTGACCAAGCTCCTCAAGGCCAGCGGTCTCGCGGGGACGCTCGCCAAGCAGGGCCCGTACACGGTCTTCGCGCCCACCGATGCGGCGTTCGCCAAGGTTCCCAAGAGCACGTTGACCGCGCTCCTCAGGAACAAGGCCAAGCTGCGCGCTGTCCTCCTCTACCACGTCGTCGCGGGCAAGGTCACCAGCTCGGAGGTCGTGAAGCTTCGCTCGGCCAAGACGCTGAATGGAAAGAGCGTCAGGATTCGCGTCACCGGCGGTTCGGTCTTCGTCGGCGCCGCGAAGGTCACGAAGCCCGACGTGATGGCGTCGAACGGTGTCATCCACGTGATCAACCGCGTCCTGATCCCTCGGTAAGAGCCTGAGCGCGGGCGGGGCCTGGCTCCGCCCGCGCTACCGGGCCGTCATCGCGCTGTCGATCACCAGCACGCTGCCCGTGATGAACCCCGCCTCGTCAGAAGCCAGAAAGACGGCCGCCGAAGCGATTGCCTCCGGGTAGCCCTGACCGCCGGCCGGCGCCTTGGCGCCGCGGACGCACAGACAGTTGCAGCGAATGTTGCGGTCAGCGAAGTCGAGCGCGAGCGCCTTCGAGAGCATGACCACCCCGCTGCTGCTCGCGACCTCCGCCGAGCTCGCCGGTTCGGCGGCCAGACCGTTGATCGAGCCGGTGTTGACGATTGCGCCACCTCCTGCCTCGGCCATGGCTGGAACCGCGTACTTGCAGCCGAGGAACACCGCCCGCAGGCCGGCGGCGGTCGTCCGGTCGAAGTCCTCGACGGAGACCTCGGTCACGTCGCCGGGGACGGAGACGGCGGCGTTGTTGCAGATCGTCGTTAGCTTCCCGTAGCGCCCCACCGCCGTCTTCACGAGCTCCTCGACCTGATCGGCCTGTGAAGCGTCGATCTGGCGGTGCGCGACGTCGCCGTACTCGCGTGCGAGCCTGGCGGTCTCGTCGACGCGCTGCTCGTCGAGATCGGCCGCGACGACCTGGGCGCCCTCCTGCGCGAGGGCGATCACCATCGCCCGCCCGATCTCGGCGCCGGCGCCCGTGACGATCGCCACCTTGCCGTCCAGTCGGCCCACGAGACTGATTCTGAAGCACTTGACGGAAGCCCGGTACTCGACTACGACGAGTGTGAAGCTGCGGCGTTGATTCGGAAGGGGAGGCAACGTGAAGACGTCGCAGCACCGCAATCTCGAGCATCACACGGACGGCGATTTCGTCGAGTTCTTCCGCGCCGGTAAGCGCATCAAGGGTGTTTTTCAGTGCGTCTCGTGCCAGGAGACGGTCATCACGTGGGACGTCCTGCGCTCCTGCCGGAGTTGCGGCGAGAAGCTCTGGGAGCGCGCGGACTGGTCGCCGTTCACCCGCGCCTGACCGCTTAGCCTGTCCCGCGTGCAGCGGACGAGCGAGGACGTGCTGTTCGAGGGCCCGCCTCCGACGGCGGACGCGCGGTTCGCCTACGGCTCCGAGCCCAAGCAGTTCGGCGATCTTCGTCTGCCCGAAGGCGACGGTCTCTGGCCGCTGGTCGTCGTGATTCACGGCGGCAACTGGAAAGCGATGTACAACCTGACCCACGCGGGGCACCAGTGTGCGGCGCTCGCGGAGCTCGGGATCGCGACCTGGAGCATCGAGTACCGCGCGGTCGGCGACGTCGGCGGCGGCTGGCCCGACACGGGCGACGACGTCGCGCGAGGCGTCGAGTTCGTCGACGAGCTCGTGACTCGATTTCCGGTCGACCCTGGCCGGACCGTCCTGCTCGGCCATTCGGCGGGCGGGCAGCTGGCGCTCTGGGCGGCCAAGCGGGCGCGGCTGCCGGTCATCTCGCAGGCCGGGGTCTCCGACCTCCGCGACTCGGCGGAGCGCATCGGAGCCGACGGCGCGGCCGCGCGGTTCATGGGCGGCATGCCGGACGAGATTTCCGATCGCTATGCGGAGGCGTCACCGCGAGAGTTGCTGCCGCTCGGCGTGCGGCAGATCCTCGTCCACGGCACCGACGATTCCGATGTCCCCTACGGCATGAGCGTCGCGCACGCCGAGGCTGCCGGCGACGAGGCCGAGCTCGTCACCCTGGACGGCGCCGGCCACTTCGAGCCGATCGACCCCCAGGCGCGGGAATGGCCGCGGGTCGTCGAGGCGATCCACTCGGCGCTCGGGTAGAGGCCGAGGACCGGGCGCAAGCCGGCCCTCGGCATAGGAGTGGACCTAAGGGTGGTACTGCTGGTCGATCGAGTTGACCTTGTCGCCGCGCACGCGGATCCAGAACCCCGCAGGCGACATCGACCGCGCGAGCTTCGCGATCGTCACGTGTGTCGAGCACGTCGCGTGTACGAGGATCGTGGCCTGTGCATCTCCGGGGACCCGATAGGTCAGGAGGCGATGGGTCTCGTCGCGGGTGTACGTGTCGTTCGGAACGTCGCTCGAGCCGGTGTCCTCGAGCGCCGCGCGGCTCGCGGTCGAGCCGGTCAGCAACCACGCGGGGTCGAAGCGGAGCTCGTAACGCTTGCCCTTCCGCGTGAGGGACTTGATGTGGCCGTAGAGCGACTGCTCCCGCGCATGCGAAGCGCGCGGGAGCGACGCGAACCCGCACGTCGCCTTTGCGGCCGGCCGCGAGGCTGAGGCCGGCGCGATCGTGGAGGCAATCAGCGAAACCGCCAAGGCGCCTACGGCGGCGATGAGAATGAGGGCCTTCATGAGGGGCTCCTTTCGTCGAGTTGCCTCGACGATCGGCTCGCGCGGTAAAGCCGCGCCAAACCGCGGGTAAAGACGTGCGATCATCGTTGTCGGTGGTCGAATTTCGCGTCCTCGGACCGGTCGAAGCGGTCGTGGAGGGACGTCCAGTCCCGCTGCCGGCCGCAAAGCCCCGCGCGCTCCTGGCGCTGATGCTCCTGAACCGGAACCGGGTCGTCTCCACCGGGAGGCTGATCGACGAGCTCTGGGGCGAAGTGCCCCCCGACACCGCCGCCAAGGCGCTGCAGGGATACGTCTCGCAGCTGCGCAAGGCGCTCGGGGCCGAACGCGTCGTCACGAAGGCGCCCGGGTACTCGTTCCAGGTCGAAGAAGGGGAGCTCGATCTCGACCGGTTCGAGTCGCTCGTCGGCGAGGGCCGCGAGCGCCTGGCCGAGGGCGACGCCGAGCAGGCGGCGAAGCGCCTGGGCGAGGCGCTCGCCCTCTGGCGGGGATCCGCGCTGACGGAGTTCGACGAGCCGTTCGCCCGCGACGCCGGCGCGGGGCTCGAGGAGGCCCGTCTCGCCGCGATCGAGGACCGGATCGAGGCCGACCTGGCGCTGGGGAGGCACGCCCGCCTGATTCCCGAGCTGGAGCAGCTGATCGCCGCCGAGCCGTTCCGGGAGCGTCTTCGCGCGCAACTGATGTTGGCGCTCTACCGGTCGGATCGCCAGGCGGAGGCGCTCGAGGCGTACAGGCGGACGCGCGAGACGTTGAACGAGGAGCTCGGCATCGAGCCGACCCCGGCGCTGCAGGAGCTCGAGCGCCGGATCCTCCAGCACGATCCGGATCTCGTGGTGCCGCGGCTCCCTCCCGCGGCGGTCGAGCCCCCGGCCCCCGCCGCGCGCACGCGTCACCTCGTTCCGCTCCTGGTCGCCGTCGCGGCGCTCGCGGCCCTGACGCTCGCATTCGTGCTGACGAGGGACTCGTCGTCCGGGAACCGCAAGGCGGAGCAGCGCGCCTTCGTCACGAAGGTCGAGAACTTCCTGACCCAGGCCCACGAGGGGCGCCTAGCCGTGTTCGCGGCGCTGAAGGCCGCGGGAAGCTGCGACCTGACGCCTCGGGCGGCGGCCGAGCGGCTCAACCGGGTCCAGCGGAACCGTCAGAGCCTGCTCCAGCAGGTCGCGGCGCTCTCCGTGCCCGACAGCGAGGAGGCGCTCCAGTCGTCCGATCTGCTGCAGAAGGCGGCGCATGCCTCGATCGCGGCCGACTGGCACTACCGGGACTGGCTTCTGAACCGAAGCCGGTGCGGCCCACCGGTCCCGGACGCGGATCTCCACGCTGCCTGGGCCGCCGACGCGAAGGCGACGAAGGCAAAGCGAGCCTTCCTCGCCGTGTTCGATCCGCTCGCCCGGCGCTTCGGGCAGCGGGTGTGGACGCCACGGGAGTTCTAATCCGTAGGATGGCGGCCATGTGCCGAAATATCCATACGCTCTTCAACTTCGAGCCCGAGGCGACTGACGAGGAGGTCCGCGACGCGGCACTCCAGTACGTCCGGAAGGTCAGCGGTTTCACGAAGCCGTCCCAGGCGAACGAGGAAATCTTCGCGCGCGCCGTCGACGAGGTTGCCGCCGCGACGCGGCGTCTGGTCGACGGTCTCGTGACGGCCGCGGCGCCGAAGGACCGCGAGGTCGAAGCAGCCCGCGCCAAGGCTCGCGCCGCCAAGCGCTACGCGGCCGTTTGAGAGATCTCGGGCCCGACAGCGACCTGCTGCGGTCGCTGCATGTTCCGGGCAAGCCGCTCGTCCTTCCAAACGCGTGGGACGCGCAGTCGGCGCGAGCGATCGTCGCCGCGGGCTTTCCGGTCGTCGCGACGACGAGCGGAGGCGTGGCCCGCGTGCTCGGCTACGAGGATCATCAGGGCGCGCCCGTGGAAGAGATGCTCGCGGCGGCCGGGCGGATCGGCCGCAGCGTGGACGTGCCGCTGACGGTCGACGCCGAGGCCGGCTACGGGCTCGAGCCGGGCGAGCTCGCCGAGGCGCTGGCACAGGCGGGGGCGGCCGGCTGCAACTTGGAGGACACCGACCACGCGACGGGGTCGCTCCGCGATCCGGCCGAACAGGCGGCCTGGCTGCGAAGCGTCCGGGGGGCTGCGGGCGGCCTCGTGATCAACGCGCGCGTGGACGTGTTCCTCTCGGCCGAGGGCGCACAGGCCGACACCGTGCCGCAGGCCCTCGAGCGCGCCAAGGCGTATCTCGACGCCGGCGCCGATTGCGTCTACCCGATCTTCCTCCGGGAGCCCGACGCGATCGCCGCCTTCGTCTCCGAGGTGGGCGGCCCTGTGAACATCCTGGCGACCGACCAGGCTCCTTCGATCGGCGAGCTCGCCGAGCTGGGAGTCGCCCGCGTCAGCTACGGCAGTCTTCTGCACACACGCGTGATGGCGGAGCTCGAGCGGATGTTGGCGGCGATCGCGTGAGCCGCGGCTCGTTCGTGCACGAGATCGAGCTCGATCTCGGCGAAGGCGTCGACCCCGCAGAGCCCGGTGCGGCGGTGACCGTGGCCCTCTGCGGCCACTGGGAGCACGAAGGGCCGTGCCGCTGGCCGCACAACAACGAGCTCGACACGAGCAGCGACCCGCCGCGGTTCCGAACGGTCTTCGCCGCCGACGAGTCCGAGGAGGCCGAGATCCGGAGCCGGATCGACCGGGCGCTCGCCGCGGACGACCGGTGGTCGGTGCGCTCGAGCGCGAAGCGCCCGCCGGCCGCGGCCGAGCTCGAGCTCGGTGAGCGGCTCCTTGCGGGGCCGCACGCGTAGACATGGAAGCGCACGGCCACCACGCACATCACGCCCACGGTCACGGCGGCTCGCTGACGCGCACCGCCGCCGTGGCGACCTTGCACTGCCTGACGGGCTGCGCCATCGGCGAGGTGCTCGGCCTCGTGATCGGGACGGCGCTCGGGTGGGGAAACACCGCCACCGTCGTGCTCGCGATCCTGCTCGCCTTCTTCTTCGGCTACCTGCTGACGACCGTGCCGCTCCTTCGGGCCGGGCTCGCGCTCGCTGTCGTCGTACCGCTTGCGCTGGCCTCGGACACGGTCTCCGTCGCCGTGATGGAGATCGTCGACAACGGCGTCGTCGTGGCCATCCCCGGCGCCATGGACGCCGGCCTCGACGAGGCGCTGTTCTGGGGCTCGCTCGCCCTGTCGCTCGCGATCGCATTCCTGATCGCCTGGCCGGTCAACCGCTACCTGATCGGGCGCGGCGAAGGCCACGCCGTCGTGCACGCCTACCACGGCGGCGAGGCCCCGGCCGAGCCGCCGAAGCTGAACGCCGCCCGCCTGGCGGCGGTCGGCGTGCTCGCAATCGCCTTCACGGTCGCCGTCGGCGTCGCGTTCACGTTCGTCATCAGCTAGCCGCGGGGCCGGCGTCGGCGTCACATTCACGTTCGACCCGCGTTGCACTTCGGGTTCCACGTCGGACACCAAACGGGGGTGTCGGAAAACTCTCCGAATTGCGGCGCTTTCCGAACTCGCGTTGCACGGTTGTGACACTTCCGTCACGGTGTCCGACACCGGGGCTAGACGCGAGCGGCCCGGTCCGCGATGGGCGTTTTCAGAATCTTGTATCTACCGTTCGCGCGTCGTAAGGTCGCACGACCCCATGTCCTCGACGATCGCCGCGTCGGCGGCAGCCGTTCGGTCTCGCGAAGCATCGCGCGTCGAGCTCATCGTGGTCTTGACCTCACTGGGCCTCATGGCGCTCCACGTCATCGACGACAGCTTCCTTCAACCTGAGCCCGGCATCTCGGCCGGCGACCACCTCGTCTCCGGCCTCGTACCGGTTGCGGCGATCGTCGCCGCGGCCATCGCCTACCCGCGCCTGCCCGCCGGCGCCCGCGGGACGCTGGCGCTCTTCTTCGGCGCGATGGGTGTCGCGTTCGGCGCCGGCGAGGCCGTCTACTACACGGTGAACGCGAGCCCCTCGGGCGACGACTACACCGGCTTCCTCGCCCTTGCGGCCGGCCTCTGCCTGATCGGTGTCGGCGCAGTCGTCCTCTGGCGCTCCCGCCGCCGCGACGACGGCCGGCTGTGGCGCTACACGAGGCGCCTGCTGCTCGTCGCCGCGGCGTTCCTGATCCTGCTGAACGTCGTCATGCCACTGTCGTTCACCTACGGCTTCACCCATTCGGCGCGGGTGGAGACGACCTCGGCCGATCTCGGCGCCCCGTACGAGGACGTCGCGTTCACGACGAGCGACGACCTGCGCCTCGAAGGCTGGTACGTGCCGTCCAAGAACGGCGCCGCGATCGTCGTCTTTCCCGGCCGGAAGGGGACCCAGCGTCACGCACGGATGCTCGTCAAGCACGGCTACGGCGTCCTCGTCTTCGACCGCCGCGGCGAGGGGACGAGCGAGGGCGACCCCAACGCGTTCGGCTGGCGCTTCCCCCGCGATCTGAAGGCGGCCGCTGCGTTCCTCGAGACGCGTCCGGACGTGAAGGAGGGCAAGATCGGCGGCATCGGCCTCTCGGTCGGCGGCGAGGCTCTCCTGCAGGCGAGCGCCGAGTCCCACTCCTACGACGCGATCATCTCCGACGGAGCGGGCAGCCGCTCGTACCGCGAGGACCTGGAGGATCCGTCGCTCGCGGATTGGGTCATGTTGCCAAGCACGTTCATGCAGACGGTCGGCACGGCCCTCTTCGCGGACGAGGCTCCGCCGCCGAGCATCAAGGACCTGACGCCCCAGATCTCGCCGACCCCGGTCCTCTTCATTCACGCCGGCCACGGTGCCGCCGGCGAGGACAACACCCCGCAGTTCTACGAGGCGGCCGGCGAGCCGAAGCAGATCTGGAAGATCCCGGACGCCTCGCATACGCACGGCCTGCGGCAGCATCCCGAGGAGTACGAGCGCCGCGTGGTCGCCTTCTTCGACAACACACTCGAGCCGACTTAACGGAAGCTTTTCAGCAAGCTCGCGGCGCGCTGACAACTCGGGCGTAGCGTCCGCCGAAGAAGCCGTTCACCCGACTCGGAGGCCGCCGTCGTGCCGAGATTCCTGCCTGTCGGCAAGGGTGTGAAGGGAGCAGCAGGATTCCTGCTCGCGGCGATTCCGGCGCTCGGCGCGGTGCTCACGGGGTTGGCGATCACGGGCGGCCTGGTAGGGCACATGGCCCGCGACCACCCGCTCGCGACCTACGGCGCCTTCGGGCTCGCCGTGTTGGCGATCTTCGCGGGCGCGCTGGCTGCGTTCGCGCTCCGCGACGGGTCGGCCGAGGAGAGGGCGGCCGTCTACACGGGGCTCGGGCTCGTCGTCGCGAGCCTGCTGTTCGGCGTCTACGCGGGCGTGCAGACCTGGGGCGACCGCGTCCAGCCGAGCATCATGCTGACGCCGAAGGCGGGCAAGACGGTGGCGGTCACCGTTCGCGGCGCCGGGCTGCGCTCGACCGACCACATCGTCGTCGAGGTCGAGCAGTTGCTCCGTGCGCCGAACGACGCGGGCCGCCTGACCTGGAAGGCCGGCCAGCCGCTGTACGGCGCGTCGCTCGGTCCCGACGGGGACGGCGAGATCGCCTACACGGTCGACATCCCGCTGCCGGCCGGCGACTACGACGATCTCGGCGCGAGGGCCTGGGTCGGCGACGAGCCGAAACCCTGCTACGCACGCGGCAACACGACCGGCTGCGTGCGCGTCCACGTGCCGCGCCCGCAGGAGCGGCCGCAGCTCGCCGTCTCCTGGGAGACGTTCGTGCGCGCACCTCGCCTCGTCGTGCGCCTGACGGCGAAGAACCTCCCGCAGCGGCCTACCCGTTCGATGACGCTCCGTGTCTACGGAATCGCTGCGGACGGAGGTCGCCGGAGCCTCGCGGAATGGTCGCTCGCCCCGAATGCGGATGGCGTGTTCGACCGTCGGCTCGCCGTCGTGGTCGGCCACGCGTTCGCCGACGTCTGCATCGTCGCGAGCACGTCGACCCGTGAACCGCCCTGTCCGGCGGGCGACGAGGACGGAACAGTCTGGTCGCGGCTGGCGGTGCCGGTCGCCTGATTGCTCAGGCGGTGACGGCGACGGCGTCGACCTCGACCAGCACGTCGTCGCGGAAGAGGCTGCTCACCTCGACGAGAGTGCTCGCCGGGAGCCTCTCCGGATCGACGTACTCCTCGCGAATTGAGCGCACCGCGGCGATCTCGCCGACGTCGCGCAGGTAGTAGCCGAGCTTGACCACATCGGCCCAGGACGCTCCGGCGGCCGCGAGCGCCGTCGTCAGGTTCTCGAAGACCTGCCGCGTCTGCGCCGCGACGTCGCCCGCGCCGACGAGCTCACCGTCGGCGTCGAGGGGCACCTGCCCCGAGACGTAGACGATTCGCCCGGCCGGCGCGTCGACGGCGTGGCTGTAGCCGTTCGGCTTTGCCAGGCCGGGCGGGGAGAGAAAGCGGCGTTCGCTCACGCTGCCGATGCTACGCCGCGATCGCCAGCTCGTCCTCGGGCCCGAGGAGCTCGGTCAGCGACTCGAGCGCCTGCGCCTCGAGCTGGCGAACGCGCTCGCGCGTCAGATGCAGCTCCCGGCCGATCGCCTCCAGCGACTGGGGGTCGCCGTCGACGCCGAACCGGAGCTCGAGGATTCGACGCTCGCGCTCGGGCAGCTCGGCCAGGGCGTCGCGCACAGCGCGGCGGCGCAGAGCGTCCTCCGCGAGCTCGTCCGGCCGGTCGACGCTCTCGTCGGCGAAGAGATCGCCGAGCTCGCCGTCGTCCTCGCCGATGGGGGCGTTCAGCGAAGCTCGCGCCTCCGCGACGCTGAGCGCCTCCTCGACGTGCTTGAGCGCGATGCCGCTCGCCTTCGCGAGCTCCTCGTGCGTAGCCGGTCGCCCGAGCTCGGGCTCGAGCCTGCGCGCATGCCGCTGGAGCGTCTGCCGGCGCTCGTGGACGTGGGTCGGGACGCGGATCGTCCGCGACTGCCCCGCGATCGAGCGCTGGACGGCCTGGCGGATCCACCACGTCGCGTAGGTCGAGAACTTGAAGCCCTTGCGGTAGTCGAACTTCTCGACCGCGCGGTTGAGCCCGATGACGCCGTCCTGGATCAGGTCGCCGAAGGGCACGCCGTGCCCGCGGTAGCGCTTCGCCACGTGGACGACGAGGCGGAGGTTGCTGTTGATCATCCGCTCCTTCGCCGCGGCGTCCCCGCGCTCGACCCGCTTCGCGAGAGCGACCTCGTCGGCGGCGGTGAGCAATGGATAGCGGCCGATCTCGTTCAGGAAGAGCGCAAGCGAATCGGTCGACGCCGGCTCGTCCGGGGTGAGATCGAGCTCGGGCTCGTCGTCCTCGAGCAGGGTTTGAATTTCAGGGGATTCCAAGAGGGTGTTGATGGTGCGTCCTTTCGGTAGTCGGAGTGGACGGAGCGGCTGGGTCGCCAGGGGGAGGGGCTTAGTACGCCGCTCTCGTCCAGTTATCAGAACGCCGATGCGGGTTCGAGAATTCCCGCGCCGAGGGCGCGCTTTCGGGCCGGTTTCGTCGGACGGGGAGCGGTTAGTCCGCTTCGGCCGAACGATCCGCCGCGAAGGACTGCTCCCAACCGACGTTCACGAGCATCGCGCCGACCTCGCGGAGCGCCAGTGCGATCTCGAGCCCGATCTCTCGGATCGCCTCGGGCTCGCGTGGCGTCGACGCGCTCTCTCTCAGCGTCTGGAGGAGAGCCTCGAGCCGCTCGATCTCGGCGTAGTTCTTTTGTTCAGGGCTGCTGCTCGCCATCCGGCTCTGTGACCTGGCTGGCTCCGGGCGTTTCGCCCGCGGCCTTTGCGGCGCGCGCGGCTTGCTTCCGCAGACGCTTGAGCGTGCGCTTCTCCTCGACGGCTTGCTCGCGGTTGCGCTTCGCCATCGTCTGTTGTCGCTTGGAGACAGGGCTCATCGACGACCTCCTCGATTCCGCAGCCGCGCCCGGCGCTGCGATTCCTCGGGTACAAGGGTGACGTTTTCGGCCTGGCGCTCGGGGCCGGTCTCGTTGATCTCGAACATGACGACGGTTTCGGCGCAGCGCCCTTGAGGCTGGATTCCACCGGCGAAGCCCGGCGCGCGCACAGGTAGGCGCTCGCCCTCTTCGGTGAGGATGAAACCGAGGCCCTTCGCCTCGTTGAACCAGAGCATCGTGCCGCGCATTCGTCGCGTCCTCCTTTCAGACGGCGTCGAGGCCGGCGCGCGCCGTCGCCGGCGCGCGCCGCGCTCCCTTTACGCGTTCAGCTGAACGACGTTCTTCGCCTCGGGGCCCTTCTGGCCCTCGGCAGCGTCGAACTCGACCTTCGCGCCTTCCGTGAGTGACTTGAAGCCGTCACCCGAAATCGCGCTGTGGTGGACAAAAAGGTCCTTGCTTTCGTCCTCGGGGGTGATGAAGCCATACCCCTTGGAATCGTTGAACCACTTGACAGTTCCGGTCGCCATACAAAAACACCTCCTCTACCTCGTGAACGGGTAGATGGGAGGCATTTGCCGACCAGTACGCGCTCTAGTGAGCTTCGAGCGTAGCAGGCGCCTCGCAACCCTGGAGAGCCCGGGGCTCCGCAGCGTAGGCTTCACCGCGTGGCGCGCCAGATCGTCTTGCTGCGCGGCATCAATCTCGGAAGCCGGAATCGAATCGCGATGCCGGAGCTCCGCGACGCGCTCGCGTGCTCCGGCTTCGACGATGTCGAGACGTACGTCCAGAGCGGGAACATCGTCCTCTCGACCCGCACGAAGCCCGACCAGACGGAGCGGAAAGTCCGCCGGCTGATCTCTGACCGCTTCGGCCTCGACATCCCGGTCGTCGTGCGGACGCGTGCGCAGCTGGCGAAGGTCGTCGAGCGAAACCCGCTCGAAAAGGTTGCGAAAGACCCGAAGCGCTACCAGGTGAGCTTCCTCGACGGCACGCTGTCGGCGGCGGCGAAGAAGAAGCTCGAGGCCGCGGTCGTCGAGCCCGAGCAGTTCGCCGTTGTCGGTCGCGAAGTGTACGCCTGGCATCCCAAGACGATTGCGCGGTCGCGCTTGTGGACGCTGCTCGCCGGCAGCGGCCTCGGCGTCACCGCGACGGCGCGGAACTGGACGACGGTGACGAAGCTGCTCGAGCTCGCAGACGCCTAGCCATGCCAGGGCGGCCGTTCGAGCGCGCGCTCGAATTCGGCGCGGTCGTGCACAGGCTCTCCGTGGGAGACGATCACGCGCTCGAACGGAAGCTCGAGCAGCTCCCGGAGTGCCGGCAGCGTTCGCTTTTCGTGCCACGGCGTCGACCAGACGAGCAGCTCGCCTTCGGGCGCCGTGAGCGCGTCCGCGAAGACGATCGTTCGCTGCTCGGGCAGCCAGAGCGGCGTCTCGTTGCGGCCCCGGCCGTCGTAGAGAGCGACCAGCCCGCCCGGGAGTTGGTCTCCCCAGTAGACCGGCTCGAGCTCGGTCTCCGGAATGTCCGTGCGCCAGAACAGCTCCGGCCCGAAGGCACGGGCGCCATAGCGACGGACGAAAGCGTCGACGTCGCGCACGTGGTCGGGCTTGAGGACGACCACGACGGTCGGGGGCTCTTTCTCGAAGCGCGCCCAGAGCTCCTCTGCGTCGTCCGGAGGGGCCAGCGGGTCGAGCACCAGGATCTCACCCCCGGCAGCGACGCACGTCGAGGTCACGGGCGGCTCCCAGCCGAGACCCGGTCTCCAGTCGGGGTAGTCGGATCGCCAGATCCAGAGCCCCGGCGCGAGGTCTTGCAGCTCGGGGGCCACACCGTGATTCTGTCGGATGTGCCGATCAGCGTCGTCCCGTACGACCCGGAATGGCCGCGGCGATTCGAGGAGGAGCGGGCGCGGCTGGAACGTGTCCTGGCCCCGTGGCTCGAAGGCGGGATCCACCACATCGGCTCGACCGCGATCCCTCGAATCTCGGCGAAGCCGATCGTCGACATGATGGCCGGGGTACGCGATCTCGACGCGGCGCGCTCCGCCTACCCGCCGCTCGAGGCCGAGGGCTACGTCGACGCGCCTCACCGCCCCTCGATCGCGCACCACTTTGCGAAGCCCTCCGTGGACGAGCCCGAGTTCGGCCTTCACCTCACCGAGCCGGGGAGCGACCTCTGGCGTGAGCGGCTGGCCTTCCGCGACGCGCTGCGTGCGGACACGGAGCTCTCCAGGGAGTACGAGGCGCTGAAGGTCCGACTCGCCGAGGAGTCGGACGACGCCGGCGTCTACACGGCGGGCAAGCGCGAGTTCGTCGTCCGCGTGCTCGCGCGCTCGGGAATCGCGTTCGGGCGCCGCTGAGCTAGCGCCCGTCGAGCCAGATCGTCCACGGATCGATCTTCGCGATCCGGAGCAGGCCCATCGGTGCCCACGGGTCTGTGGCGAAGCGGGCCTTGATCTCCTGCTCGTCGGCCGCCTCGATCGCGTGCATCGTGCGGACGCCGTCCCCGATCGGGCCGCCGAGGACGAGCCAACCGTCGTCGACCAGCCCGTCCATGAACGCCGCGTGCTCGTCCCAGGCGTGCTGTTCGCGCCGGTCGCGCGAGTGGTCCCAGTTCGGCCCAGGTTCCATCGTCACCGCGAAGAAGGGCATGTGGGGGATCGTAGTCCCCGGTCTTCGCCTGCCGTCCAAAGGGGCCGGCCGCGCGGCCGGGTCCTCCCGGCCGCGCGGCGTGAGCTCCTTAGTAGTGGGTCGGATAGGTCGTGGTCGTCGCCGGAAAAGCGGGACGGCTCTTACCGGCCACGGCGACCCGCCAGGTGCCGACGTCCTTGAAGCCGTTGCCCTTCACGTCGCCGCGCTTCCGGTCGCCCGTGAACGTGTAGAGCGGCGCGCCACGGTACGCGACCTGTCTCTTGCCGTCGGGACGCTTCACGATCGAGAGCCCGGCGACGCCGGTGGGCGTCTTGCCCTTCGCGACCGTGAGCGGCCTCCACAGCGAGAGGCAGGACGCGTTGGTGCAGATGAACTTCCCTCGCCGCTCGACGCTGAGCGAGTAGAGGGACCTGCCCCGCAGGTTGACCAGAATCGTCTTGTGCAGGGCGTTGTTCTTCGCGGTCATCACCACCCGCTGACCGGCGGACCCAGCGCCGCTCGAGCGCGTCGCGTAGATCGCCGCGACGAGCCCGAGCAGCAGGGCCGCGGCCAGCAGCAGACCGCCCCGAAGGGTTGCCATCCTCTGCATCTGAGCCTCCTTAGGTGGAAAAGAGGAAGATGCTCGTAATACGAGCGCCGGCCGGCGGAGGATTTACGGCTTCACACGCGCTCAACATCGGCGCGATGACTTTTTGTCGGGCGCGCGGTCCCATGCTCAAACCAGTGAGGAGGAACAACGATGCGGAAGCTAGTGGAATCGACGTTCATGACCCTCGACGGCGTCATCAGCGACCCGCAGAACTGGAGTGGGCCCTACTGGGACGACGAGCATGCGGGCTACGCGCGGGACCTGCTCTTCTCGTCCGACGCGATGCTCCTCGGCCGCAGGACCTACGAGGGGTTCGCGCAGGCCTGGCCCGAACGCGCGGGCGACAACGACTTCGCCGACCGGTTCAACGAGCTGCCCAAGTTCGTCGCGTCGCGGACGATGCCGCCCGGGCAGGCGGAATGGAATGCGACGGTGCTCGAAGGCGACGTCGCCGACGCCGTGGCGAAGCTGAAGGAGGCGGAGGGCCAGAACATCATCAAGTACGGCACCGGCGAGTTCTCGAAGGCACTACTCGAGAGCAAGCTGGTCGACGAGTACCACTTCTGGATCTTCCCCGAGGTCATGGGCAGCGGCGACCGGCTGCTCGACGGGTTCCGGGCGAGCCTGGACCTCGTGGACACGACGCGGTTCAAGTCCGGGATCGTCGTGCTCAAGCTCGTGGCGAAGTGACTTGGGCAAGGACTAGCTCGAATCGATAGGCGGGCGACGACGTGCAAGTCGCCGCCCGCCTGGATGCTGCCTCGAGCGGCCCTGGCGGCTCTCGGCAGCTTGCGACTCGATTGTCGGGGAGAAATCCGCCCCGTCCAGGGTCCGACTCCGGATCGTCACCGGACGTCTACCGAAGCGGTACCCGCGTCACCATTGATCGGCCGGGCGCGCTGCTGTTCGATAGCGCCCGTGAGCCAAGCCGCCGCACCGAGCCCGCCGGAGACGCGGTCGTACGGGTGGCTCGCGGCGCCGCTTGCCGCGTTCGCCTTCTTCTCGCTTCTCGCGGGTCTGCTCGCCAAGCACGACCCGCGCTCGAAGGGCTACTTCCGGCTCTTCTTCAGCGATCCGATCCATCTCAAGGCCGGCTTCGCGACCGCCGCGATCGTGCTCGCTTGCTTTCAGCTCTTCACGGCCGCCTGGATCTTCCGGAAGCTGCCGTGGCGCAAGCCGGCCTGGGTGAATCCCGCTCATCGCTGGTCGGGGCGCCTCGCATTCGTCTGCACGCTGCCCGTTGCCTACCACTGCATCTTCAAGCTCGGCTTCCGCGACCCGAGCACGCGTGTCCTCGCCCACTCGCTGCTCGGCTGCGCCGTCTACGGGGCCTTCGCCGCGAAGGTGACGATCGTCAGGCTCCACCGGTTTCCGAGGTTCGTCCTCCCGCTTGCCGGCAGCCTGCTCTTCGCGATCCTCGTCGGCATCTGGTACACGAGCGCGCTCTGGCTGTACCGCAACGACACGGCCGCGGCCGCTCCCTCGAAGCCCTCGCCGGTCCCTGCCGATGCGAGTCCGGCTGCCGGTGCAGCGGTGTTCGAGCAGGCCGGCTGCGGGTCGTGCCACACCCTCGGTGCCGCCGGCTCGAAGGGCCAGGCCGGACCGAACCTCGACGACCTCAGACCGAGCTTCCCAACCGTCCAGGCCAAGGTTCGGAGCGGTGGGGGAGGCATGCCGTCGTTCGCCGATGACCTGACGAGCGCGCAGATCCGCGACGTCGCGGCGTTCGTGGCCACGCGCGCCGGCGGTCCCTAGATCTGCTAAAGTGAACCGTATGGTTCAGCTTTCTCCTGTCGACCGGACGTTCGCCGCTCTGGCCGACCCGACGCGGCGGGCCGTCCTCGAGCACCTCGGTGTCGGCAGCGCCACGATCAGCGAGCTGGCGGCTCCCGCCGGCATGTCCCTGACGGGGATGAAGAAGCACGTGCGGATCCTGGAGGAGGCGGGACTGGTGAGGACCGAGAAGCACGGCCGGTCGCGGTACTGCTATCTCGGGCCGAGGCGACTCGAAGACGTCAGTGACTGGGTGGAGGCCTACCGCCGTACCTGGGAGGACCGCTTCGACCGTCTCGAACAGGTGATCAAACGAGAGAAAGGATCGAGATGAGCAACCACGTGCGAGAGAGCGGCAAGACGGCGATCACGACGCCGAGCGACACCGAGATCCGCATCGAGCGGACGATCGACGCGCCTCGCGACCTCGTCTGGGAGGCGTACACCGACGCAGAGCTGCTGACCCAGTGGCTCGGGCCAAGGGAAATGTCGATGACCGTGGAGGAATACGACGTGCGTCCCGGCGGCTCGTACCGGTTCACCCATCGCGACGCCGAGGGCAACGAGTTCGTCTTCTTCGGAGACATCCTCGAGGTCGAGGAGCCGAACCGCCTCGCCCGCACCTTCGCGTGGGAGGGAATGCCCGGCAAGCAGTCGATCGAGCGCGCGGAGTTCGAAGAGCTCGACGACGGCCGGACGAGGATCGTCGTCGTCTCGACCTTCGACTCCAAGGAGGATCGCGACGGGATGCTCCAGTCGGGCATGGAGCGCGGGGTCAACGACAGCTACGAGCGCCTCGACGAGCTGGTGGCCCAGCACCAGGCGGGCTAAGCAGACACGACGGCGCGGCGCGCGAGCGGCAGGGTAAACGCAACTCGCGCGCCGCCCTCGTTTCGGCCATGTCCGGGGTCAGACCCCGGGCGTGGCCGAAAAAGGCGTGGGCGAGTCGCCAACACCTGTGAACGGCCGACCCTGAACGCCTGAGAAGCCGCGCCCAACGGGCGCGGCCACCCGCCTGTACGGGCCGTGTCCGGGGTCAGACCCCCGGCATGGCCGGAAAACGCCTGTCCCGTCGCGGGCTCAGGTCTCAGGGGCTTGACACGCGGGCCGGAAACGTTTACGGTCGCAATCTCCGTAAACGTTTCCGATGACGAACATCCAGGAACTCGCAGCGAAAACAGGCGTCTCGGTGGCCACCGTGTCCCGGGCGCTGAACGGGTCGCCGGAGGTAAGCGACGCGACGCGCGACCGAATCCTGAGCCTCGCCGAGGAGCTCGACTACACGCCCAGCGCGGCCGCCCGCACGCTCGTCAGCCGGCGCTCGCACGTGGTCGGCGTGATCCTGGAAACGGGCCCCGGGCACCCCCATCTGCTCCACCCGTTCTTCCAGGAAGTGCTCGTGGGCCTGCAGCACGGCGCCGGCGCGCTCGGATACGACCTGCTCCTGTTCGCGAGTGACGAGCCCGGCAGCGGATTCGGCGGAACCCTCTCGTACGTCCGGCGCGCCGAACACCACGGCGTCGGCGGTGTGGTCGCCATGGGCTTCGATCGACGCCATCCGGAGATGCGGAAGCTGATCGCCTCCGGCCTACCGTGCATGGCGGTTGACTCGGATGTCGCCGGCAAGCGCTGCGGCGTCGTCACCTCCGACAACCGTGACGGCGCCGCCCAGGCGGTCGCCCACCTGCACGAGGTCGGGCACGAGCGAATCGCAACGGTTGCCGGCCCGGTCGGCACTCGTCCCGGTGCCGAGCGGCTCGCCGGCTATCGCGAGGCACTCGAGAAGCGCGGGCTCGCCGCGCCGGACGAGTACGCGGTCGAGGGAGACTTCTACGCCGAGAGCGGCTACCGCGCCACGCGCGAGCTGCTCGGGCTGGCGAAGCCGCCGACGGCGGTCTTCGCCGCCAGCGACATGATGGCCGCCGGCGTGCTCCGGGCGGCACACGAGCTCGGCGCCGTCGTGCCGGACGACCTGGCCGTCGTCGGCTTCGACGACATCGCGCTCGCCGGCCTGATCCAGCCTCCCCTCACGACCGTGAGGCAGAACATGGAGGCCTTGGGGCGCGCGGCAGCGGACGGTTTGATTCGAATGATCGAGGATCCGGATGCACCGGCGGTCGAGGTGCACGTTCCGGCGAGGCTCGTTGTGCGCGCCTCGTCCGGAGCGAAGCAGGCGCCGAGGGATGAGGCGCACGAAATCGCGAAGGAGGTGGAGGTGAGACTTGGCGACGGTCGATCGGGACCGTCGTCGGACGACGGGGCAGCTCTGGTCAAGGACGAAGGAAACACGGAGGAGGCTTGAGGTGCACATCAAGACGTTTGTCCGACGCTCGCGGCATCGCAAGACGGCGGCCAGTCTGCTCGCCGTCGCGATCGCAGCCATCACCGTCGTGGGATACGTGGCCGGCACGGCTCAGGGAAGTCGCCGCGACACGATCACCCTCCACGTCGGTCTCTTCGGCGACTTCGGTTACCACGATCTCTACAAGCAGTTCGAGGCCGCGCACCCGAACATCGACATCAAGGAATCGGTCGAGAGCTACCCCGATCACCACGCGAATCTGGCGAAACACCTGGCCGTCAACTCGGGCGCGGCGGACGTCGAGTCGATCGAGGTCGGCTTCATCGCCCAGTTCAAGTCGCAGCCTCGGTACTTCTACGATCTGAAGAAGTACGGGGCCGGGAAGCTCAGCAAGCGCTGGCTCTCGTGGAAGTGGCGCCAGTCGATCGCCCCGAACGGGGCGCAGATCGGCCTCGGCACCGACGTCGGCAGCCTCGCGATCTGCTACCGGCGCGACCTGTTCAGGAAGGCCGGCCTGCCGACCAACCGCACCGCGGTCTCGAGGCTGTGGCCCACCTGGCAGAAGTTTGTCGCCGTCGGCAAGCGCTTCGAGGCGCGGGCGCCGAAGGGCGTGTCGTTCTTCGACTCCGGCAGCAACGTGTTCAACGCCATGATCGGCCAGCTGAACCCGGCGTACTACTCGCCGAACGGCAAGGTGATCGTCGGCTCGAACCCGCAGGTCAAGCAGGCCTGGACCCTGACGATGAAGGCCGTCCAGGCGCACGAGAGCGCGGGCCTCGCGGCGTTCAGCAACGACTGGAACACCGGCTACAAGAAGGGCAAGTTCGCGACGGTCACGTGCCCCGCCTGGATGATGGGCTACATCCAGGGACAGGCCCCCAACACCAAGGGGAAGTGGGACATCGCCGCGGTGCCGGGAGGCGGCGGCAACTGGGGCGGCTCGTTCCTGACCGTGCCGCGTCAGTCGTCACATGCGAAGGAGGCCTACCAGCTCGTCGCGTTCCTGACCTCTCCGGCCGCAGAGAAGTACGTCTTCAAGCAGACGGGGAATCTGCCGAGCCAGCCGGCGCTTCTGAAGAGCAAGGGCGTCCAGGGCTTCAAGAACCCCTTCTTCTCCAACGCACCGGTCGGCAAGATCTTCGCGAACTCGGCCCTGAAGCTGAAGCCGCAGACGACCGGGCCACACCAGGGAGACATCCAGACGGCGGTCAGCAACGCCATCCAACGGGTTGAGCAGAAGAAGCAGTCGCCCCCGCAGTCCTGGAAGCAGTTCCTCAAGGACGTCAAGAGCGTCGCTTGAGCGGTTTGCCCCGACGGTGAGATCACGCCCGGCCCGAGTGCACCCTCCGCTCGGGCCGGGCGGGCTCGCCGGATCGTGACGGAGGAGGTGTGCGTGGCGGCGTGAGCGAGCGGACGGTAGAGCAGCCCATCGCGCGGCAGCGGGGAATAGGCATCCGCACGCGCCTGCACCGGCTCGACGCCGGGGTCTCGCCGTACCTCTACATCGCCCCGTTCTTCATCCTCTTCGGGATCTTCGGCCTCTTCCCGCTCGGCTACACGGCGTACATCTCGCTCACCGACCGGACGCTGCTCGGCGCGAGCACGCACTTCATCGGGCTCGACAACTACACGGCCCTCATTCACGACAGCTACTTCTGGAACGCGGTCGAGAACACGCTCGGCATCTGGGTGATCTCGACGGTGCCGCAGCTCGTGATCGCGCTCGGCCTCGCGCACCTCCTGAACACGAAGCTGCGCGCGCGCACGTTCTTTCGGATGTTCGTCATCCTCCCGCAGGTCACGTCGCTCGTGGCCGTGGCGCTGATCTTCACCCAGCTGTTCTCGCGGGACTACGGCCTTATCAACTACGTGCTCGGCCAGTTCGGCGTCCACAACATCGACTGGGAGGCGGGGCGGCTCTCGTCCTGGATCGCGCTGTCGGTGATGGTGACCTGGCGCTGGGCCGGCTACAACGCCCTGATCTACCTCGCGGCGATGCAGGGCATCCCGGACGAGCTCTACGAGGCGGCCTCGATCGACGGCGCGCGCGGGTGGAAGCAGTTCATCCACGTGACGATCCCGATGCTCCGGCCGACGATCATCTTCACGGTCATCGTCTCGACGATCGGGGGCCTGCAGCTCTTCACGGAGCCCTACCTGTTCGAGCCGCTCAAGCAGGGGGCCACGGGCGGCTCGGCCCGCCAGTACCAGACGGTCGTCATGTACCTGTACGAGAAGGCGTTCGCCGGCACGCAGTTCCAGTTCGGCTACGCCGCGACGATCGGCTGGGCGCTGTTCCTGCTGATCGCGGTCATCTCCATCGTCAACTTCCTGATCGTGCGCCGCATCAGGTCGGCGGAGGCCTGATGGCCGCCGTCGCGCATTCGGCCCGCGCCGCCGGCCCTCGCCGCGTCTCGCGCCGCCTCGGCAGCGCCGGGCCGTTGACGTACCTCGTGCTCATCGTCGTCGCGATCGGCTCCCTGTTCCCGCTCTACTGGTCGTTCGTCGTTGCCTCTCACGACAACTCGGCTGTGTCGGCGTACCCGCCGGTGCTGACCCCGGGAGGGGAGCTCTGGCACAACCTGGGCCGGCTCTTCAACTCGGGCGAGGTGAACGTCAACTTCTGGACGGCGCTGATCAACTCGGCGATCGTCGCGGGGGTCGTCACCGCGTCCGTCGTGTTCTTCAGCGCGCTCGCCGGTTTCGCGTTCGCGAAGCTCAGGTTCCGGGCCCGGCGCGCGCTGCTCGTGACCGTCATCGCGACGATGCTCGTTCCGGTTCAGCTCGGCGTGATCCCGCTCTACATCGAGATGATCAGGTTCGGCTGGGTGAACCACCTGCAGGCCGTGATCGCCCCGAGCCTGGCCTCGGCCTTCGGCGTGTTCCTGATGCGGCAGTACATCTCCGGCGCCGTTCCCAACGAGCTGATCGACGCCGCCCGCGTCGACGGCTGCTACACGTTCGGCGTCTTCTGGCACGTCGTCCTGCCGGCGGTCCGGCCGGTGGCGGCGGTGCTCGGCCTTCTGACCTTCATGATGACCTGGAACGACTTCTTCTGGCCGCTGGTCGTTCTCAGTCCACAGAACCCGACCGTCCAGGTCGCGGTCTCGACGCTCTCGAGCGGCTACGTCGAGGACTACGCGCTCGTCCTGACCGGAACCTTCGTGTCGATCCTGCCGCTGCTCGTCGTCTTCCTCGTCCTCGGCCGCCACATCATCGGCGGGATCATGAAGGGAGCGGTGAAGGGATGAGCTTCCCGCGCGAGTTCGTCTGGGGCGCGGCGACGGCCGCGTACCAGATCGAGGGCGCGACCAGGGTCGACGGCCGCGGCGAGTCGATCTGGGACCGCTTCTGCGAGACGCCGGGCAACGTCGCGAACGGCGATACCGGCGACCCGGCCTGCGAGCACTACTTCCGCTGGCGCGAGGACCTCGAGCTGATGAGCTCGCTCGGCCTGCAGGGTTACCGCTTCTCGATCTCGTGGCCGCGCGTGCAGCCCGACGGGCGCGGGCCGGCCAACCGGAAGGGGCTGGACTTCTACCGGCGCGTCGTCGAGGGCATGCTCGACCGGGGGATCGCTCCGCTCGCGACGCTCTACCACTGGGACCTGCCCCAGCGGCTCCAGGACGAGGGCGGCTGGGCCTCGCGCGACGTGGCTGATCGCTTCGTCGAGTACGCGGGATTGATGTTCGACTCGCTCGGCGACGTCGTCGACGCCTGGGTCACGCACAACGAGCCCTGGGTGACGGCGTTCCTCGGCTACGCCTACGGCACGAAGGCCCCGGGCCTGCGCGACTGGCGCACGGCGCTCGCCGCCTCGCATCACCTCCTGCTCTCGCACGGCCGAGCCGTGTCGCTCTTCCGCGACGCCGGGCGCGGCGGGCGAATCGGCATCACGCTCGATCTCACCCAGGTGTACGGCGAGGCCGAGGCGGCGCGGCGCATGGACGGCCATCGCAACCGCTGGTTCCTCGATCCGCTGCTTCGCGGCGGTTACCCGCCCGACATGGTCGACCGCTACGAGGAGCGGGTCGGGCCGCTCGACTTCGTCGAGCGCGGAGACTTTGCCGAGATCGCCGCGCCGATCGACTTCCTGGGCGTCAACTTCTACCAGCCGGCCGTCGTCCGAAGCCGCGACGACGGGCCGGTCGGAGTGGCGCTGTTACCGGCCGAGGGCCCGCAGACCGCGATGGGGTGGCGGGTGGCGCCGGACTCGTTCACGACGCTGCTCCTGCGCCTCGGCCGCGACTACGGCGAGGTGCCCCTGGTGATCACCGAGAACGGCGCGTCCTTCGACGATCCGCCGCTCGACGGCAACGACGTCGTCGAGGACCCGGAGCGTCTCGCGTACCTGCGCGACCACGTCGCCGCGGTCGAGCGGGCCCTCGCCGCCGGCGTCGACGTGCGCGGCTACTACGTGTGGTCGCTGTTCGACAACTTCGAGTGGGAGCACGGGTACGACAGCCGCTTCGGGATCGTGCACGTCGACTTCCCCACGCAGCGGCGGACTCCGAAGCGCAGCGCGCTCTGGTACCGCGATCTGATCGCGAGTCACACGAACGGGAGGTGACGGAGATGGCTGAGCTGGCCTTCGACGACGTGACGAAGGTCTTTCCGGGCGGGACGGTCGCGGTCGACCGGGTCGACCTGACGATCGGGGACGGCGAGTTCGTGGTCTTCGTGGGCCCGTCGGGGTCCGGCAAGACGACCCTCCTGCGGATGACCGCCGGCCTGGAGGACGTCTCCGAGGGGGAGATCTCGATCGGCGGAGACGTCGTCAACCGCCTGCACCCCATGGACCGCGACATCGCGATGGTCTTTCAGAGCTACGCGCTCTATCCGCACATGACCGTGTACGACAACATGGCCTTCGGGCTCAAGCTCCACAAGCACGGCAAGAAGGAGATCAAGGAGCGCGTCGGGCGAACGGCGCGCATCCTCGGGATCTCGGAGCTTCTGAAGCGCAAGCCGGCGCAGCTGTCCGGTGGCCAGCGGCAACGCGTCGCCATGGGGCGTGCGATCGTTCGAGAGCCGGCGGCCTTCCTGATGGACGAGCCGCTCTCGAATCTCGACGCGAAGCTCCGCGTGCAGATGCGGGCCGAGATCCAGAAGCTGCAGCACCGGCTTCGGACGACGACGCTGTACGTCACCCACGACCAGACCGAGGCGATGACGATGGGCGATCGCGTGGCCGTGATGCGCGGCGGACGCGTCGTGCAGGTCGACACACCGCAGGCCCTCTACGACAAGCCCGTCGACCTCTTCGTCGCCGGATTCATCGGCTCGCCGGCGATGAACCTCGTCCGCGCGCATCTGCGCGCCTCGAACGGCGGCCTCGTCGCCGCGTTCGGGGAAACGGCGCTCGAGCTTCCCGAGCGGGCGGTTCCGCGGGCGGCGCTCGAGTTTGCCGGCCGCGACGTCATCCTCGGCGTCCGCCCGGAGCATCTCGAAGACGCCGAGTGCGCGGGCCCTGCGAACGGGAGGCCGACGCTGACCGCACCCGTCTCCCTGGCCGAGCCCGTCGGCGCCGAGGTGATCGTTCACTTCGAGCTCGACGTGCCGCCCGTCGTGACGCGCGACACGGTCGAGCTCGCGCGGGACGTCGACGAGGGGGAGCTTGCGGAGGGGTCGGACGACGAAACCGGCCGGGCAACCCTGACCGCCCGGCTCGACCCACGCACGAAGGCCAGCCCCGGCGATGTCGTCGGGCTGGTCGTCGATCCGTCGTCGCTCTACTTCTTCGACCCCGAGACGGAGACGGCGCTGAACTAGGATCGCCGGCATGGCGCCCGGTAAAGACGCCCCCGTTCGGGGCACGGCCGAGATCGACATCGCTGCGGCGCCCGAGGTCGTCTGGGACGTGCTCACGCGGTTCGAGGACTGGCCCAACTGGAACCCGGACGTGAAGACCATGTCGTTTGACGGGCCGCTCGCTCCGGGAACCGAGTTCCGCTGGAAGGCCGGACCCGGAACGATCGTGTCGACGCTCGACCGGATCGAGCCGCCGCGCTACATAGCATGGCGGGGCCGGACGCTGACGATCGACGCGTACCACGAGTGGTGGCTCGAGCCGCGCGAACGCGGAACGCACGTGAAGACGGAGGAGTCGTTTTCCGGCCTGCTCGCGCGTCTCGCCCGCCGGCCGTTGCAGAAGACCCTCGACAAGTCCTTCGAGGACGGTCTCGAGCGCCTCAAGCGCGAGTCCGAGCGCCGCGCCGCGTAGCCCCTCGGCCCCTTGTGTGGGGCGCCTCCTCGGCGTACCCTCAGTGGGCAGGACCGACGATCTCCGCATGTTCGGCCGTGCGGCCCAGTTCGACCGTGTCGCGACGATTCGCCGGATCATTCGACCCGCCTCACGGGAGCGAAGATCGCTGGGACCGGACCGGGAAGAGGAAGAGCGCGAGCGGCGGGCCGCCTCGGACCAGGGGCTAAGCCGCGAGAGCTCTGCAGACGCACTGGTCGAGGTCGCGTGCGAGTGCTCCGATCCGAACTGCGAGGAGACGATCCTGCTCACGCTCGATGAGCGGGAGTTCGCCCGCAGCGTGCCCAGCCGCTTCGTGGTCAAGGTGGGCCACGCCGACGAGGCGAGCGATCGCGTGCTGATCGAGGAGCCCGGCCGCTTCCAGGTGCTCGAGAAGTTCGGGCCTGCTGGCGACGTCGTCGCGCATCTGCGTCCTGCTCGGAAGGGGACGTAACGGCAGAATCCTGCCGTGGACGCTGACATCCGCTACGCGCGCACGAGTGGCGTTGCGATCGCGTACCTTCGAATCCGGTGCGCTAAACGCCGCGTCGAAAATTCCGCGTTCGCAGGCGATGCGTGTCTCCGGCGACGACTACTACTTCATCTTCCTCTCCCTCGATGTCGTCGACGAGATCGAGCGGTTCGTCGCAGGTGAGGAACCGCCGGCGGTTCCCGACAGCGTCCTCGCGACGGTCATGTTCACGGACATCGCCGGGTCGACCGAGCGCGCGACGGCTCTCGGCGACCGGGACTGGCGCGACCTGCTCGGGAAGCACCACAGGCTCGTGCGCCGTGAGCTGGCCCGCTATCGAGGAAAGGAGCGAGACACCGCGGGCGACGGCTTCTTCGCGACGTTCGAACGAAATCCTCGTCTCGCAGACCGTCCGCGATCTCGTCGCGGGCTCCGGGATCGCGTTCGCCGACCAGGGTTCACACGAGCTGAAGGGAATTCCGGGCACTTGGCAGCTCTTCGCCGTCACCAGCTAGGGGCGCGCAGCCGCCGCTAGGCTGCCGCGGGGTCTCGAGTGGGGGTTTTCCGGACACTCAGTGGCCGCGAGCTGGCGGTCGATCTCGGCACGGCGAACTCGCTCGTGTTCGTTCGCGGCGAGGGCGTGGTCGTGTTCGAGCCGTCGGTCGTAGCCGTCGACGACCGAAGCGGCGCCGTGCACGCGGTCGGCGAGGACGCGCGGCGGATGATCGGGCGCACGCCGGCGACGATCCGCGCGATCCGCCCTCTGAGGCACGGCGTCATCGCCGACTTCGAGGTGACGGAGCAGATGCTCCGCTACTTCATCCGCAAGGTCGGCGGCGGGCGGCTGCCCCTCGCCCATGTCGTCCTCTGCGTCCCCAGCGGGATCACGAAGGTCGAGCGGCAGGCGGTCGAGGAGGCGACCCTCGGCGCAGGTGCGCGGGCCGTCTACCTGATCGAGGAGCCGATGGCTGCCGCGGTCGGGGCCGGGTTGCCGGTCGCCGACGCGCAGGGAAGCATGGTCGTCGACATCGGCGGTGGCACGACCGAAGTCGCTGTGATCTCGCTCGGCGGCATCGTCAGCTCGCAGTCGATCAAGGTCGGCGGTTACGAGATGGACGAGGCGGTCGCCAAGCACGTTCAGAGCACGTACGGGCTGCTGATCGGCGAAGAGACGGCCGAGCAGGCCAAGCTGGAGGCCGGGTCGGCGTGGGAGCTGGACGAGGAGCTCGACTGCACCGTGGCCGGCCGCGATCTCCAGAGCGGGATGCTGCGACGCGTCGACCTCGGCTCCGAGGAGCTGCGTCGCGCGTTAGGCGGTCCGGTGCAGCGCATCGTCGATGCCGTCCGGACGACTCTGGAGACGACGCCGCCCGAGCTCGCCGCCGACGTCAGCGACCGCGGGATCGTGCTGGCGGGAGGGGGCGCTCTGCTGCGCGGGATCGATCAACTGCTGTCGCAGGAGACGGGGCTGCACGTTGCGCGCGCCGAGTCGCCGCTGACGTGTGTCGTCCTCGGCGCGGGCGCGGCGCTGGACGAGCTCGACTCGCTGAAGCGGACGGGCTCGAATGCGAGGCGCGGCCGCGGGAAACGACGGTTCGGAGCTCGCTGACCCCGCTGATCGGACGCCGCGAGACTAAGCGCGACGCGACGAAGCGAGCGGCACGCGACGCTCGAGCGGGGGGAGCGACTCGTCGCGGTCTTTCTCGAGATCCCTCATGCCCGGCAGGAAGAGAGCGCCGAGCGTGACCGTCGCGCCGACCACGGCTGCGCCGACGAGCGTTACGCGAACTCCGACCGCTGCGGCGACCGGAGCCGTGAGCGCAAAGGAGACGGGGAGCAGCCCGATGGAGATCATCCAGTCGAGGCTCGACACCCGCCCAAGCATCGAGCTCGGCACATGACGCTGCTTGACCGTGGCCCAGACGATCGTGCCGACGGTTTCCAGCGCATTGAAGACCAGGCACGCGAGCATCAACTGCCAGGCGGCGGTCGCGAGTCCGTAGCCGGCGACCGCGAGCGTCGCGAGCGTCCAGGTCCCGTAGATGAAGGTGATGTCCCGGCCGGGGTGGCCGCGGCTTCCCATCCAGACCGCCGAGCCGACCGCGCCGAGGCCACCGGCCGCAAAGACGAAGCCGAGGGTGCCCGCCGAGGCGTGAAGCTCGTTCTTGACGACGTAGGGAAGCAGCACCTCGGTGGGGCCGAGGAAGACGAGGTAGGCGATCGCGGCTGAGCCGAGCGTGCCCCACAGCCAGACGCGTTGCCGGATGAACCGGAGGCCTTCCCTGACCGCCGCGAGCGCGGAGGCGTTCGTCTCGTCGCGGGCAGGCAGGCGAGGCTTGATCGCGGCCACGGCCACGAGCGAGGCCGCGAACGAGGCCGCATCCACCGCGAACGCGAGCCCGGCGCCGACGGAGACGAGCGCTCCGCCCAGGAGCGGGCCGGCAAGGCGGAGGGCGATCGGGCGAACGAACTGGTCGAGCGAGTTCGCCGCGGGCAGAGCCGCGGCGGGCAGCAGGTCGGGCACGACCGCCTCGAAGGCAGGGGTGAAAAACGCGGTGCCGCTCCCGTAGATCGCGACCAGGGCCACGAGCTCCCAGAAGCGGAGCGCGCCCCCGAGCACGAGTACGGCGAGAACCGCGACCGCGACGGCTCGCACGCCGTCCGCCCAGATCATCACGAGGCGGCGGTCGTATCGATCGCTGACGATGCCGCCGGCTAGCAGGAAGAGCACGGTCGGGACCGCCATGCCGATGCCGACGATCGAGAGCGCGGCGGGCGTGTTCCAGAGCGCGTAGCTCTCCCAGGCGATCGCGATCAGAAAGATGCCGTCGCCGAGGAGCGAGACCGCCATCCCCGTCCAGAGCACGCGGAAGTCCCGATGGCGAAGGGGAGAGAGGAGACGCCCCCCGGAAAACCCGCCCGGGCGGTCCAGCGACTCGTGGCTATGCTGCATTGGACGCCGGCCTGCTGCCTGCGTCCGTCCACTCCGGGCGCCCGGCGAGAAAGTCGAAGAGGGCGCCGGCGTCCATCGGGCGGGCGAAGAGGAATCCCTGGCCGATCTCGCAGCCGAGGTCGTGCAGCGAATCTTCCTGCTCGGGGAGCTCGATTCCCTCCGCGACGACGTCGAGCTCGAGGCTCGCGCCGAGCGCGATGATCGCCGAGGTCAGCGCCACGTTCTCGCCCGAGCCGACGAACGAACGATCCATCTTCAGGATGTCGACGGGGAAACGGCTCAGGTAACTGAGCGAGGAGTAGCCGGTGCCGAAGTCGTCCATCGCCAGGCGGATCCCAAGGGCCTTGAGATCCAGGAGCCTCTGCACGGCGAAGTCGGTGTCGGCCATCATCACGGACTCGGTGATCTCGAGCACGAGCGCCGACGGATCCAGGCCGCTCTGCTCGAGCGCACAGCGGACGTCGGCGACGATCGAGTCGGCCTGGAGCTGGCGGACCGACAGGTTGACGCTCATCGCCAACGGCTCGTCGCGCGGGAATTCCTTCTGAAGACGCACTCCCTCGCGGCAAGCCGTTTCCAGCACCCAGCGGCCCATCGGGATGATCAGGCCGGTCTCCTCCGCGAGCGGGATGAACTGGAGCGGCGGGATCGTCCCGCGGGTCGGGTGATTCCAGCGTAGGAGCGCCTCGACACCGAGGATCTGATGCTCCTGGAGCCGCACGACTGGCTGGTAGTGCAGCTCGAGCTCGTCGGCCTCGATCGCGCGCTGGAGCTCCGAGCGCAGCTCGAGCCGTTCGACCACACGTTCGTGCATCGCCGGCTCGAACACGCGGTAGCTCCCCTTGCTGTCGCGCTTCGCCATGTACATCGCAACGTCGGCGTTCCGCAGGAGCTCGGCTGCGTCGGGGGCACCCGCGTGCCGGTCGACGAGGCAGATGCCGATGCTCGCGCGTGGGAAGACCTGCTTGCCCTCGATCTCCGTGGGAATCTCCAGCGCCTGGAGGATCCGCGCAGCCGCGTCGGCGGCCTCCGGCGAGTCCGTGACACCCTCGAGCAGAACGGCGAACTCGTCGCCGCCGAAGCGCGCGACGGTGTCGGTCGGACGCACGGCGATCAGCAACCGCCGGGCGACCTCCTGGAGCACCCGGTCGCCGGCCTCGTGGCCGAGGCTGTCGTTGACGGTCTTGAAGTCGTCCAGATCGATGAACATCACCGCGATGTCCGGGAACCCGCGCTGCGCCCGCATCAACGCATGCTCGACACGGTCGGAGAACAGCGCGCGGTTCGCGAGGCTCGTCACGGGGTCGTGGAACGCTTGGTGAGCGAGCTGATCCTCGAACGCCTTTCGCTCGCTCACGTCACGGCTGTTGAGGACGATGCCTCGAACGTGCTCGTCGTGTCGTAGGTCCGTGTGCTGCACCTCGAACTTCAGGCTTGTGCCGTCGAGATGCTCGAGCGTGCACTCGAAGGTGTGCCCTTCCGGGCCGTGGGACCCGTTGCCCGCGATCAACTGCCTGAGCCGTGGTCGGTCGGTCTCGCTCAGGATCTGGTCGAAATTGGTTCCCTCGACGTCTGCGACGCCGTAGCCGAGCACGCGCTCGATCGAGGGGCTCTGGTACGTGACGACGCCGTGGGAATCGAGAACAGTGATCAGGTCGCTCGAGTGGGCGACGAGCGAGCGGAAGCGAGCCTCGCTCTGGCGCCGGTGCAGGTCGGCGGCCAGCGACGCGCCTTCCAGCGCGAGTGAGATCTGTGCGCTCAGAGCTTCCAGGGAGTCGACGAGTGCCGGCTGGATCGTCCTGGGTGAGCAGACGACGAGCATCGCGCCGATCTCGGATCGACTCGCTAGTGGAATGATGACGACGGTGTCGCCGGCGAACAGCCGCAGCTCGGCCCGAACGGGCGCAGGCACGGCGTCGTAGGCCGTGCAAAGAGGGCTCGCCTGGGCGTGCGACAGCCATGTGGTCGTCGAGTCGGCGATGGTCCAGCCGCCCTCGTCCGACGATGCGACGACCTCGCCGCTCCCGTCGCGCAGGACCGCGAGCCGCACAGACTGGTCATCGCCGAGCAGACGGCGGACGCCGGCGATTGCGGCCTCGCACACCTGATCGTGACTGGCGGCCGCGACGAGATCGATTCCCGCACCTCGGAGAGCGCGCTCACGCGAGACGACACGGCCCTCCTGGCGGACGAGCCCGGCCATCCTCGCAACCACGAGCAGGAAGAGGATCGCCGAAGCGATGATGAGCACGAGAACGTCCGGGTTGCCCAGCTCCTGCGCGAACCGGATCCCCGGAGCGATCAGGCAGGCCCCGCCGAGCAGCGCGAGGCGCAACGGCGTGAGCCGGGTTCGCTGGTCGGCCGCCGGCTCTTCGAGGGCGCGCATCGACGGGTGCAGCGCCGCCGCGCCCCAGAGCAGGTAGTAGAGGATCCAACCAGCGTCGTACACCAGCTGGTGGTTGTACGTCTCCTTCAGCAGGGCGAGGTTGTAGGCCGAGTCGGTCGCGAGCAGGCAGACGATGCTGCCGGCCAGCAGATAGAAGGCGGGCGCGCGCTTGCCCGCGTCCACCGCGAGGCGAATCGTGGCCGCGAGCAGGAGCACGTCTCCGAGCGGATACGCGATCGAAACGCTCTTCGCGAGCCAGGAGAGCCCGGAAAGGTGAATGTTCGGCGAGATCAGGAACACCCACGACAGGAGCCCGACGCCGATCGTCAGGATCGCCGCGTCGATCAACGCCGGGGGATCGCGCCGCGGGTTCCGGCGCCTGACGAGGAGGATCATGCCGGCCATCAGCGCCGGGTACACCGTCAGGTACAGCGCGTCGCCGAGCGATGGGAAGCCAACCTCGGCGTGGAAGAGCTTCGGATAGCTGTACGTGTAGAGGTCGCCGCTGAAGAAGAGAAGCTGGCCGAGCACGAACAGCCACCAGGCCGCCTGCGCCTTCGGCTTGTGAATCAAGATGCCGCCAACGATCGCGACGACGCCGAGCAGGCCAAGGCCGTTGATCAGCGGCCCGTTCCCCGCCAGGGGCGGGAAGAACAGATACGCGGCCGTCAACGCACCGGTCACGCCGAGATACCACGCCCAGGCGTGGGTGCGCCAGTTGCCGCAGACGTCCCGCAGGCTCATGCGGCGCGTTCCGCCCGCCTCGAGGGTTGCAGGTCGAAGCCGTTCGCGAGCTTGCCGAGCACGTCAACGAGGCGCTCGATCTCGGCCTCGGTGTTCGCGGCCGTCACCTGAATCCGGAATCCGACCTCGCTTCTCGGAACCAGCGGGTAGGCGGCGAGGGTCACGTAGATGCCGTTGTCGAAGAGGAACCGGCCGACGGTGTCGATGTCCTCGCCGTGCGCGAGCGGGACCTCAATGATCGGGAACCCCGACGTGTTCGGCGTGTGGGCGCCGAGACGATCGAGGCATTCGAGCACCGTTGCGGTCTTCCGCCAGAGCCCTGCGCGAATGGCCTCTCCGCGCTGCTCGTTCACCTCGAGCCCCGCGAGGGTCGTCGCAAGCGAGGCGATCGGGGACGGTCCGGAGTACAGGTACGGGGGCGCCGCGGTCTTGAGCAACCGCTTGAGCTCGCTCGGGCAGGCGAGGAACGCTGCGAGGGACGAGTACGACTTCGAGAGGCCGGCGACGAAAAGGACGTGGTCGTACGACTCGCCGACGTGCTTCACGACGCCGTTTCCGCGGGAGCCGTAGGGGCTGAGCTCAGTGGCGCTGCGCTCGCCGATGACGCCGAAGCCGTGGGCGTCGTCGACGTAGAGCAGGGCGTCGTAGCGTCGAGCGAGCGCGGCCATCCCCTCGATGTCGGCGGCGTTCCCGGTCATGCTGTTGACCCCGTCGACGCAGATCAGCCGGGGCGGGTTCCCGTCCTCCCTCAGGAGCCGCTCGAGATCGTCGACGTCCTCGTGGCGGAACCGCTTGACGGTCGCCCCGTGCACCGCCGCGAGCTGGCACCCCTCGTAGATCGTCTTGTGCGCCCGGCTGTCGACGTAGATCGTCCCGTCGCCGGCCAGGACGGGGATCACCGACATGTGAATCAGCGTGATCGTCGGCAGCACGAGGACGTCGTCGGCGCCGAGCAGCTCGGTCAGCCGCTCTTCGATCTGCTCGTAGAGGACCGGGCTGCCGAGGAGGCGCGACCAGCTCGGGTGGGTGCCCCAGCGATCGAGTGCCTCGGGCACGGCCTCGATGATCTGCCTGTCGAGGTCGAACCCGAGGTAGTTGCACGAGGCGAAGTCGGCGAGCCATTTGTCGCCGATCCGGATCATCCGGCCGTCGATCTCGTCGATGACAGCGTCCGTCATCGGGTTCGAGCGCTCGAGCTCGGCGAGATCGCGGCACGCCGCGAGCCAACGATCGATCCATCGCGAGGACGCGAAATCGGTCCGGGCGCCAGCCGACGCTCGAGCAGTCATGAGCGAAAACATCGTCCTGTCGGGGAAAAACCTTTAGAACGACCGGGGGATCAGGGTTTCGGTGCCCGCCCGGCTCCCTACGCCGCGCGGCGTTGTCTCAGCGCCCGCTGCTGCCGGGCGGGGACGGCTCCGCCGGCGACGTCCAGACCGGGCCGGTCGTGGGTCGAGGCGCGGACCTGTCCGCGTGGCCTGATCGGCAAGCACCGGTCAGGAGCGCAAGCAGGACGAGCACGATCGCGCGGCGGTGCCTCACGGCCCGATGATGCACCGTCCGGCTAGCCTCCGCGCGTGGCCTTCCGCGTAGTGCGCCCCGACGAACTCGAGTGGATCACGCGCCCGCACGAGCCGGACGAGCCGGCACGCCATGTCGCCGAGCTGAGCGAGCCCGCAGGCTTCGCACACACCCGCGCGAACGTCTGGCGGTACGAGCCCGGCGCGAAGGGGCGCCGCCACAGGCACGAGGTTCAGGAGGAGACGTTCGTCGTGCTTTCGGGGACGCTCTCGATGTACATCGGCGACCCGCCCGAGCGGGTCGACGTGCCGGCCGGTTCGTTGATCCACGTCGAGCCCGGGACGCCGCTCCAGTCGGTGAACCACGGCGAGGGGGAGCTCGTCGTCTACGCGTATGGGACGCCGCCGGAGAGCGAGCACGCCGAGATTCTCGACTCGGCGGTGTAGAGCGGCGTGGCCGAGTACGTCCTCGACTCGCCGGTCACACGGACCTTCGTTCCGTGGGTCCAGGAGACGATTGCAGCGGCCTCGTCCCCGCAAGATGCCTGCGAAGCGATCAGGCCTCGGTTCGCGGAGCTGCTGGCGGATTCGGACTGGCTTCCGGACGAGTATCAGGCCCCGGCCCCGGACAGTGGCATGGGTGGCGGCATCGGGCAATGGCTCCTCTACCACGCCGATGACGGGTCGCTTTCCCTGTTCTCGCTCGTGGTGCCGCCCGGGTCGGAGACGCCCGTCCACGATCATCTCGCCTGGGGGCTTGTGGGCCTCTACCGCGGGACTCAGGACGAGGAGATCTACGCGCAGCGGAGTGGGCTGCTCAAGCTCGTCGAACGGCGCTCGCTCGAGCCGGGCGACTTCTACGTCCTGATCCCGCCCCGTGACGACATCCATCGCGTGCGGACGACGTCGCCCACGACGTCCGTCTCGATCCACCTGTTGACGAACGACACCGGCTGCGT
>JBKPOY010000029.1:0-12643 GCA_046733295.1 Actinomycetota bacterium
CCCAGCCGCCGATCCAGACGTAAACGGCGGCGGAGACGAACATCGAGAAGAGGAACTTCGCCTTGAACAGCACGGCCCCGAACTTCGCGAGGAATGCGCCGATCGCCGCGAGGGGTGCCCAGGCTTTCCGGGCGAGCCCACTCCAGTCGGAGCCGCCGGGGTGAACCGGCTCGTAGTCCCGAAAGTCGCGCGGGAGCTCGGGCGGCGCGTTCGGGTCGAATTGGGGCGTCGGTTGGCTCACCGACTCATCGTAGCCGGGCACTTGTACGAGGCCAGGTGTCGGCGAGACGAGAGGCGTCCGCGCTTAAAGGGAGGGGCGGCTCCACGCCTCCACCTCCTTCGCGCCGGCCGTGGCTAGCTCCGTCCGAACCATGCGTTAAGACAGTGGCGTACGCGCGCGCCGAGCAGGCCGCCTCTGGAAGAAACGGCGCGCACTCGGCGTCTTGCAGTTCACCTGTCAGTTGAACTCATAGGAGGGTCAATGAAAGGAATCGGGAAGCATCTGCGCGGCCATTTCGTCGCGTATCTAGCGTTGTTCTTCGCACTTGGCGGCACATCGATCGCAGCCGTCCAGGCCCTGCCGGCGGGCAGCGTCGGCGCAAAGCAATTGAAGAAGAACGCCGTTATCAATTCGAAGATCAAGGCCAACGCTGTTACCGGGGCGAAGGTGAAGAACAATTCGCTCACGGGCGCCGACGTTCTCGAGTCGAGCCTGGGGAAGGTGCCCTCGGCTGCGAACGCGGACAACGCTACTCATGCAACTGCGGCCGACAGCGCGACCAACGCGACCAACGCGACCAACGCGACGAACGCGACGAACGCTGGCAATGCCAACACGCTGAACGGTTACGCCGCGAATGAGCTGGGCAGAACGGCCGGTCTCGACGTCTCCGCGGATGTAAACGATTGGAACGGTGCCGCGCTGACCGACACGGTCAATATCAGTGCCCCTCGCGGCGGCACGCTCGTCATCGACTACGTGTTCAACGCTGGAACCGACGCCAACGAGACCGGAGCGGGCACCGGCTTTCTGAATTTCAACCCGAGGTTGGACGGAACAACTATTGGCGGTCTTTCCTGGAACAGCATGGACTTTAGCGCTCCCCCGCCGTCGGGGTACCTGACCCACACGATTCACCGAACCGTGGCGGTTGCTGCCGGCGCACACGCCATCTCGGTCATCGCGAATGGGCCAGGGGGAACACAGCTCGTTTACATCTTCGAGAGATCCCTGAACGTCACTTTCGTGCCGTTCAATGGTGCCGGCGCTGCCGCAGCGTCAGCCCCGTCTGCGGCGGCCGCGTCGCCGGCCTCTGCTTCAGGTCAATAAGAGCGAACTCAATGACGCCAAGGGAGGCGGCGCTAGCCGCCCCCTTGGCGCCCATGCGAGGGGTGCCCCCGGCTCGAACGGGGCACTTAGATCGAGGGACCCTGATCCCTCGACCGAGAACCGATACCACCATCGACGAGCGCCGCTGGGATCGTCTACACGGTTCGCCACGGCGCAAAGATCATCAACCTCAGCCTCGGCGGGCTCGAGCCTTCGAAACTGGAGACGCGGGCGATCCGCTACGCGGAGCGCCGCGGCGCGCTGGTCGTTGCCGCGGCAGGCAACGAATATCTCGAGGGAAACCCGGTCGAGTATCCCGCCGCGTTGCTGCAGCGGCCCGGCTCGTACGGGCATGGTGGCAGCGGGCTCTCGGTCGCGGCATCGACGCTGAAGGGCGAGCGAGCTTCTTTCTCGAACATGGGCTCGTACGTCTCGCTCGCGGCGCCCGGCAACGACGTATTCGCTGCGCTCTCGGGGTACTCGGACTGGTCGCCGGCGCCACTCCCGGGCTCGCGTGAAGGCCTCTACGGCTTCTCCAGCGGCACGTCGTTCGCCACACCCGAGGTCGCGGGCGCTCGGCGCTTGTCTGGGCGGCCAACCGAGCGCTACCCGCGCGGCAGGTCGCGGCGATCCTGAAGCGAAGCGCCTCGGGAAACGGCAAGTGGACGCCCGAGCTCGGCTTCGGCGTATTGGACGTCGCCGCAGCCGTGGAGCTGGCCTCGAAGGTCGGCCCCTCCCGCCATGCCGCGTCGGAGCTTCTTCGGCGCCGGTCTTAGCACCGTCCCTGGGCATGCCCGTAAGGACGGTCAGGACCCGCGGCCCAACCACTCCTCTCCGCCCTCGTAGACCTCCTTCTTCCAGAGCGGCGCCGTCTTCTTGAGTTCGTCGATCGCGTCCTTGCAGGCCGCGAGGGCCGCCTGGCGGTGCGGCGCCGAGACCGCGATCACCACGCTCACCTCGCCGACGTCGACGCGGCCGACACGATGGTGGATGGCGACGTCGCCAAGCTCGTATCGCTTGGCCAAATCGGCCGCGAGCTGCGCCATCACGTCCTCGGCCATCTCCGCGTAGGCCTCGTACTCGAGGTGCTCGACCTTTCGCCCGCGTGACTCTCGCCGGACACTGCCCGTGAAGGTTGCGATCGCGCCGGCTTCCTCGCGGGCGACCTCCGCCACGACCGCGTCCAGGGACAACGGCTCCTCCGTGACGCGAAACGTGCCCCCGGAGACCGGTGGGATCAGGGCCACCTCGTCGCCATCCGCGAGCTCGCGCTCACGGTCTGCGTACTCGCGGTTGACCGCATAGAGCAGCCCCTCCGGCTCGTCCCCCAGGTCGAGCGACGGCCAGACATCGGCGACGCGCGCGACGTCGGCCAGCTCCCGCTCGGAGAAACCGGCGCGCTCGCGCAAGCCGGCGAAGAGTCTCACTTTCACGGCCACCGCGTACCATCTTCGCCGATGGCGACGACCGAGGACCGCCGGGAAACCGATTCGGGAATCGAAGTCAAGCCCGTGTACACGGACGCCGACGTCGCGGACCTCGAGCTCGAGGCGCCCGGAGAGTTCCCGTTCACGCGGGGGCCGTACGCCGACATGTACCGCGGGCGGCCTTGGACGATCCGGCAGTACGCGGGGTTCGCGTCGGCGGAGGAGACGAACGCCCGCTTCCGCTACCTGCTCGCGGGTGGGCAGCAGGGGCTCTCGGTCGCGTTCGACCTCCCGACTCAGCTCGGCTACGACTCGGACGACAGCCGTGCCGCGGGCGAGGTGGGGCGGACCGGCGTCGCGATCGACTCGATCGCGGACATGCAGCTTCTCTTCGACTCGATCCCTCTCGGCGAGGTCTCGACCTCGATGACGATCAACGCTCCCGCGTCCCTGCTGCTCCTGCTCTACGAGCTCGTCGCCGAGGAGCAGGGCGTCGCGGGCGACAGGCTCCGCGGCACAGTCCAGAACGACATCCTCAAGGAGTACATCGCCCGCGGGAACTACATCTTCCCCCCGCGGCCGTCGATGCGGCTGACGACGGATCTGTTCGCCTACTGCGCCGAGCGGCTCCCCGCCTGGAACACGATCTCGATCTCCGGCTACCACATCCGCGAAGCCGGCTCAACCGCGGTACAGGAGCTCGCGTTCACGCTTGCCAACGGGATCGCGTACTGCGATGCGGCGGTTCGAGCCGGGCTCTCCCCCGACGCGTTCGGCGAGCGCCTCTCCTTCTTCTTCAACGCCCACAACCACTTCTTCCAGGAGGTGGCGAAGTTCCGGGCGGCGCGGCGGCTCTGGGCCCGGATCATGCGGGAGCGGTTCCAAGTGAAGAACCCCAAGGCCCAGGCGCTGCGATTTCACGCGCAGACCGGCGGCTCGACGCTGACGGCGCAGCAGCCGGAGAACAACGTCTCGCGGGTCACCGTGCAGGCCCTCTCGGCGGTGTGCGGGGGCGCCCAGTCGGTACACACGAACGGCTTCGACGAGGCACTGGGGCTGCCGACCGAGCGGTCGGCGCGGATCGCCCTCCGCACACAGCAGATCCTCGCCCACGAGGCCGGCGGTACGGACACCGCGGATCCGCTCGGGGGCTCGTACTTCATCGAGGCATTGACCGAAGAGCTCGAGGAGCGGGCCCTCGAGCTGATGGAGCGGATCGACGACCTCGGCGGCGCGGTCGAGGCCGTGGAGCAGGGGTTCGTCCAGCGCGAGATCGAGCAGGCGGCGTTCGACTACACGCATCAGGTCGAAGGCGGCGAGAAGGTCATCGTCGGTGTCAACGCATACGTGGAGCCGGAGGCCGACGAGATCGAGCTGCACCGGATCGATCCGGAGGCCGAACGGCGGCAGCTCGAGCGGACCGCAGCCTTGCGCGCGGGGCGCGACCATGACGCCGCGGACGCTGCTCTCGCTGCCGTGGCCGAGACGGCCCGTGGGGAGGGGAACCTCCTGCCGCCCATGCGCGAGGCGCTGCGCGCGCGCTGCACGGTTGGTGAGATCTGCAACGTCCTCCGCGACCTCTTTGGAACCTTCGACTCCCAGCACACGTAAGTTCCGCTGAATGGCGACGGTCGAGGGCATTGCGGGGCCTGTTCCGGCCGGTCGGCCAGCAGGCGCGTGGACGATCGCGTGGCGGCGCCTACGGCGTGACAAGGTCGCGCTTGCCAGCGCGGGCGTCCTGATCCTGATCATCCTCGCGTGCTTCGGCGGTGCCCCGCTCGCCGCAAAGCTGGTCGGCCACGGCCCTGACGATCTCTTCCCCTACGCACAGCGCAGCCTGAAGCCCGTCGGGCTGTGGAGCCACGTTCCCGACACGAGCATCACCGAGTCGCTCGACCCGCTCGCTCCGCCGCCGACGAAATACGGCACCACTCTCTTCGTCCTCGGCGGGGACGGCCCGCTTGGCCGCGACGAGTTCCTCCGCGTGCTCTACGGGGGCCGCGTCTCGCTCGAAGTCGCGATCGGCGCGGCGTTCCTCGCGGTCCTGATCGGTGCCGTCCTCGGCACCGTCGCGGCGTACTTCGGCGGTGTCGTCGACTCCGTGATCTCGCGCTTCATCGACCTCGTGATGGCCTTCCCGCTGCTCCTGTTCCTCGTCATGGTCGGCTACACG
The DNA here is from genome assembly GCA_046733295.1 of Actinomycetota bacterium. Taxonomy (GTDB): domain Bacteria; phylum Actinomycetota; class Thermoleophilia; order Gaiellales; family Gaiellaceae; genus 13-2-20CM-68-14. The sequence goes on from JBKPOY010000029.1 coordinate 4,931, forward strand.
ACGGTCGGCAACCGCTTATCGCGGTACACCTTGCTCGGTCTTTTCTCCCCCGGTGTGCTGGCCCTGATCCTGATCATCGGCGCCTTCACCTGGTTCTACCCGGCCAGGATCGTCCGCTCCGAGATCCTTTCGCTGCGCCGTCGCGAGTTCGTCACGGCGGCGGAGTCGACCGGGGCCAGCGACCCGTGGATCATCCGCAAGCACCTGCTCCCGCACGTCGCGCCGACGCTCCTGGTCTGGGGATCGATCGCCGTCGCGACGAACATCATGCTGGAGGCCGGGGTCACGTTCCTCGGCGCGGGGATCAAGATCCCGACGGCGAGCTGGGGCACGCTGCTCGCGTCCACGTGGGGAACGGTCGCAAACCCGACGGGGTACAACCCGGCCACGTTTAGCGCCTGGCCGACCCTCGTGCCGACGGGGGCGATCTTCATCACCGTCCTCGCCTTCAACCAGCTCGGCGAATCACTGCGCGCCGTGCTCGACCCGCAGGCGATCCGCTGATGACGATCGGGTGGCGGTACCTGGTGCGGCGGATCCTCGTGAGCATCGTCCTCCTCTGGCTGCTCTCGATCATCACCTTCGCCATCTACTTCGCGATCCCGCAGGAGCCCGCGGCGTTCCTGATCGATCCCCAGCACGCCACGCCGGCGATGATCGAGAAGGCACACAAGCAGCTCGGTATCGACAAGCCGGTGACGACGCAGTACGCCAAGTTCGTCTGGCGCGCTCTCCACGGCGACTTCGGTGTCGCCTTCTCGGGGCTCACCTACAACGCCCAGTCCGAGCTCGAGGGGACGCCCGTCGGGGCCGAGGTGATCCGCGCCGCCGCCGTCACGGGCTGGCTCGCGCTCGGCGGGATCGTGCTCGTCATCCTCTTCGCGATTCCGGCGGCAATGGCGGCTGCGTCGCGTGTCGGCTCGTGGCTCGACAAGACGTTGCTAGCGGTGGCGCTGATCGGCATCTCGACGCACCCGATCGTGATCGGCGTCGTCCTGCAGACGTTCGTCGGCAACCGCTGGCACGTGACACCGCCGGGCGGCTACTGCCCGATCCTCAACAGCGCGTCCCCGGTGTTCGACCCGCTTGCCACCCACCCGGAGATGTGCGGCGGCTTCTCGGACTGGGCGAGCCACATGATCCTTCCCTGGATTACGTTCGCCCTCTTCTTCATCGCGCTCTACATGCGGATCGTGCGCGTACGGCTGCTCGACGTGCTCGGGGCCGACTACATCCGCGCCGCGCGAGCCAAGGGCGCGCCGGAATCCCGTGTGCTGAGGCGACACGCTCTGCCGAACACGATTCCGCAACTCATCATGATGATGGGCATGGACATCGGGACGGCGGTCGGCGTCGCCGTGTACGTCGAGACCGTCTACAGCCTGCCCGGCTTGGGCCGCCTGACGCTCGGAGCGATCAGGGGGGACGCGGGATTCGACCTGCCCATCATCATCGCCGTCGTGATGATCGTCGGCGCGGCAATCATCTTCCTGAACCTTCTCGCGGACATGGTGCTCGCGGTCGTCGACCCGACGATCGAGACCCGCGCGCCGCGGCGCGCACAGGCCACGGGCGGCGTCGTCTGAGGGACCGCCCGGCGATTTCACGCTCCGGCAGCCGGTAAAGGTTCACGCGCACGCCCGTGAAGCCCCCACCCTTAAGGGTGGGGCTCGACCCGCCACCCTCGAGGTCCACGCTACCGCCGGAGCCCGCAGGCGTCCGTGACGCGGGTGCGCCGAAAGCGCGAAACTCCGGCGCGGTGCGGATCCTCGTCGTGTCGCAGATGTATCCCGGCAGCGCGGAGCCGGACTACGGCATCTTCGTCCAGGGGCTCGAGGAGGCGCTCGCGCGCCGCGGCCACGAGCTCGAGCGGGCAGTGCTCGACAGCCGAAGCGGCGGGCGCCGCAAGTACGCGAGACTCGCCGCGAAGACGCTCGCCGCTGCACGACGGTTCAAGCCCGAGGTCGTCTACGCCCACTTTCTCGTCCCCACCGGTCTGCTCGCTGGCCTCGCCTCGCGCGCGCCGCTCGTCGTCACGGCCCACGGCCAGGACGTCGCGAACATCGGCAGGCTGGCAGGCGTCCGCGCGGCGACGCGGCTCCTCGTGCGCCGCGCATCGGCCGTGGTCGCGGTCTCCGACTACCTGCGCCGCGAGCTCGAGGCGAGGGTGCCGTCCGCGCGGGGCAAGACGCACGTCGTCGACTCCGGCGTCGATCTCGAGCGTTTCACGCCCACGCCGCCGCCGGACGGGCCGGACGCCTATCTCTGTGTCGGCTCGCTGAGCGACCGCAAGAACGTCGTCCGCCTCGCGGACGCGTTCGCGAGGCTCGGCGGCGGCACGCTGACGTTCGCCGGCGACGGGCCGCTTCGGCCGCAGCTCGAAGGACGCCAAGGGGTTCGACTCCTGGGCCCCGTCCGGCACGGCCGCGTCGCGACGCTGATGCAGGAGAGCCACGTCGTCTGCCAGCCGAGCATCGTCGAGCCGTTCGGGCAGGCGCTCCTGGAGGCGATGGCGTGCGGGCGTTCTGTCGTCGGGACGAACGTGGGCGGACCGCCCGAGTTCGTGCCCGCCGACGCGGGCGCGCTCGTCGACCCCCTCGACGTGGATGCGATCGAGGCGGGCTTACGGACAGCGGCGGCGCTGCCACGGCCGAACTCCGCCGCCCGCGAGGCGGCCGAGGATCACGACGTCAATGAGCAGGCGCGCCGGGTGGAGGAGATCCTCGAAGCCGCTCGAGATCGGCGATCCGGATCTCGACCAGCGGCCTGATGGAGTCCTCGAGGCCCGCCTCGCGTGCGACCGCAAGCGCGTGCTCGTAGCTCTCGCGCGCCTTGGCCGGATCGACACCCTGCTTGAGCCGATTGTCCCCGGTAATCAGCAACTTCTGGATCCGCTCGCGAGCGTCTCCCTCTTGCACGGCCGAAGCCTAGCTGCGCATCTTTCCGTTGTAGAACGAGACATGGAAGCCGCGACCAACCTCGACCGCGCGATCCGCGTGCTGATCGCGGACGACCACCGACTCTTCGCCGAGGCTCTCGAGGCGATCCTCGCGGGTGAGAGTCGGATCGAGGTCGTCGGACGCGCCCGCAACGGCGCGGAGGCCGTCGAGCTCTCGCTCGGGCTCGAGCCGGACGTCGTGCTGATGGACATCAGCATGCCGGTGATGGACGGCATCGAGGCGACCCGGCGGATTCGCGAGGCGCGGCCCGATGCCTGCGTCGTGATGTTGACGGGATCCAATGCCGCGGCTGACGTCGACCGTTCCCGGGAAGCCGGCGCGGCCGGCTACGTGACGAAGGACCGAATCGCCTCGCAGCTCGTCGAGGCGATCGTCGAAGCGGCCGGCCAGTAGCCCCTGGCGGGCTCGGCTATCCTGGCTCGGCGATGCTGCAGGTGCTCGCCGTCATCCACGTTCTGCTCTCGATCGCTCTGATCGGGCTGATCCTCATGCATTCGGGCCGCGACACGGGCTTCGGCGGCATGGGGTTCACGCCGGCTTCCCAAGGCGGTACGCACATCGTCGAGCGGAACCTCACACGGCTGACGGTCGTGATCAGCCTCCTCTTCTTCGCGAACACGATCGCACTGTTCCACCTGCTGGACTAGGTAGGCCTAGATGCCGGGCGGCCCGCCGATCCCGGTCACCTCGAACCGGGCGGTGGCGATGGCCGGCACGAGCGCGCCGAAGGCGAAGCGCTCGTCGTAGAACGCCGACTCGTTGGCAAGTGTCCGCTCGCGCGTCAAGCCCGGGACCTCCGCGAGGAGGTCGGGAACGGCGATGGTGAAGCGGAGATTGACCAGCGGCTCGGCCACCTTGCCGTCGCGGATCCGGAAGGTCCCGTCGCGCGTCATCCCGGTGAGAATTCCCTGCCGCGGCTCGACGATTCCGAGGTAGTGCAGTCTCGTGACGTAAAGCCCGTCGCCGACCCGCTCGACCAACTCGTCCACCGACTCGGCATCCCCGCCGGCGAGCGAAAGTGCGAACGGCAGCGGCCCCCACCGACGTAAAGCCGGCGGCGGGGCGTGTCCCGTCGAGGCGGCTTCGACATTCGAAGCCGCGGCCCGAGCTGCGCTCGCGGAATCCCAGACGACGCCCTGCAGGACGCCGTGTTCTACGAGCGCGACTCGCTGCTTGGGGCGGCCTTCGAAGTCGAACTGCTTGGGCAGGCCCCGCGGGTCGAGCGCGTCGTCCGTGATCGACACCGACCGGTCGAATGCCGGCTCTCCGAGTCGGCCGGCGAGGTAGCTGCGCTCCTCCAGGAGCGCCAGACCGCTGAACGCGTCGAACGCGAAGTACTGGAGCATCTCGCCGATCGCGTAGGGCTCGAAAACGGCGCGGTACGTCGCGGGCTCGATCTCTCCGGCTCCGCGTGTGCGCTGCGCCTTCTCCACCGCCTCTCGCGCGACGGCTTGAGCGTCGACGTCCGAGACGCGCCACCCCGTCTGCTCGGCGTACCCGGAGGCGCCGTCTGTCGCGGCTAGCGCCAGGGCGGTCGCGTCGGTCGACGTCTGTTCGACGGCCAGGCCTTCACTCGTTGCCACCGCGACCGTCGCGGTGCCGCTCGTGAAGAACCCATAGATCGGGACGTCGCCGGCCGCGCCGATCGCCGCGGCCGCGAGCCGCGCCTGGTCCTCGGCCCCAAGCGCAGCCGTCTCGGCGTCGAAGCCCTCAACCTCCGGGAGGTCGGCAGGGCCCGCGAGCCCGGGAAAGTCCGGGTCGTCCGGCGAGGCGTCCGCCGCCGCGCCGGCACGCGCGGCGAGCTCGCGGAGGCCCTCGTCGTCGACGCGGTTTCCCGCCGCCGTGCCGACCTTCTCGCCGCGGACGACGCGGAGGAAGACGGTCTCGTCGCCGATCAAGGTCGGCTGGTGGACCTCCGAGCCGGCGAAGCGGGCGAACCCCGACTGCTCGGCCTGGACCACGGCCTCGACGGCGTCGCCATCGGCGGTTTGCAGTGCGCGCTCCGCTAGATCCAGCGGGCGGCTCACGACGGGGCCACGCCCACCTGCACGTCGTGGAACCGTGCAGGCGCCGCTCCGTGGCTGACATGCGCGTGCTGGCCCGGCTGGCCCTTGCCGCAGTTCGTCAGCCCGTGGAGCCGCCACGAATCTGCTCCCGCGACGGCGTCGAGCGACCCCCAGAAGACCGGGGTGACGCCCGTGTACGTCGCGTCGCGCAGCATCCGCCCGAGCTTGCCCTTGTCGATCTCCCAGGCGATCTGGGTGCCGAACTGGAAGTTGAGGCGCTTGTCGTCGATCGACCAGGACTTGTTCGTCTCGAAGAAGATTCCGGCGTCGACATCCGCGATCAGATCCTCGAGCGCGCCCTCGCCCGGCTCGAGGTGCAGGTTCGTCATGCGCACCAGCGGCATCCGGCTCCAGCCGTCCGCGCGCATCGAGCCGCCGTGCCCCTGGCCGATGCGGGCGGCGGTCTCGCGTGAGGTGAGGAAGCCCTGGAGGATGCCCTTCTCGACGATCGGCACGCGCTCGGCCTGGACGCCCTCGTCGTCGTAGCCGAAGGTGCCGAGGCCTCGCGGAGTGGTCGGGTCGGCAGTGATGTTCATCTGCTCCGAGCCGTAGCGCAGCGACCCGAGATCGCCGGGCTTGAGGAAGCTGGTGCCCGCGTAAGCGGCCTCGGTTCCGTAGACACGGTCGAGCTCGGTCGGATGGCCGATCGACTCGTGCACCTGGAGGGCCATCTGCTCGGCGTCGATCACCGCGGTCGTCGTGCCGGCCGGACAGACAGGCGCGCGCAGGAGCGCGGCTGACTGTTCGGCAACGCGCGGAGCCTCGCGCTCGAGCGCGAGCTCCTCGACGTACTCCCAGCCCGCGGTCGAGCTGGAGCCGCCGTGCGCGCTCGGGTAGCTGCGGAGCTGCGAGACGTCTGCGTCCGACGCGAGCGCGTCGATTCCGCCACCGCACTCGACGAACTCCTGCTCGACGGCCGTACCCTCCGACGAGACGAGCAGCTTGTCCTCGCGCATCGCCCGGACGAAGGCATTCGTGACCTTGACGTGGGGATGCTGGAGCGCCTCCTCCGCCTTCAGGCAGAGCTCGATCTTCTCGCCGAGGGGGACAGCGACCGGCTCGCGGTCGTAGGGGGTGCGGTACTCCCCCTGGAGCGGCTCGATCGGGGCGAGGTCGCGCTCGTGGGCGCCGGGGGCCGCGCGGGCGAAGGAGGCAGCGTGCTTTGCCGCATCGCGGGCGCCTGCCAGGTCGAGGCGGCGGTCGCAGGCGAAGCCCCACGCGCCGTTGACGAGGACGCGCACCCCGATCCCCTCGCTCTCGAAATCATCGACGCGATCGACGCGCCGGTTCTTCGTGGCCACGAGCTGAGCGCGGCGGACGATCGCGCGCGCGTCGGCGTACGACGCCCCGGCGGCGAGAGCCGCGGCCACCGCCTCGTCGCAAAGCTCTCGCACCGTCGAAGCCTACTTCGGTCGGGCCGGGAGCGGCCGAGGTGGGCCGCGAACCCGGCCGAAGGAGACGGCAACTCCTGCAGTGCGCTGGAGAGGACTTGAACCTCCACGGGGTGTTAACCCCACAAGGCCCTCAACCTTGCGCGTCTACCAATTCCGCCACCAGCGCGCGCGGGAGATTGTAGCCAGGCCCGACCACCGGTCGACCGCGGCTGACCCGGCCTCTCGCCCGATGATCGCCGGCGTGTTTGACGCCGTCCGGGAGGAGAGCTAACGTGCATGGCGAACATACGTTCGTCCCCCGAGAAGGAGGCTCGATTGCTGACCGGACGGCAACAGGAGATTTGGGACTTCCTGGTCGACTACGTCGACCGGCACGGGTACCCGCCCACCGTGCGCGAGATCGGCGACGCCGTCGGGCTGGCGTCTCCTTCCACCGTTCACGCTCATCTCGCGAACCTCGAGCGTGCCGGGCTCCTCAAGCGCGACCCGACCAAACCACGCGCGCTTGAGCTCTCGGGGCGCGGCCGCCGCGCGGCGGAGCCGGTGGAGGAGCCGCGCCGCGGGCTGCCGCTCGTCGGCGAGATCGCCGCAGGCGGGCCCCTGCTCGCCGAGGAGAACGTCGAGGAGTACGTCGCGTTGCCGGCGATGCTCGAACGCGGCGGCGCCGACTTCCTGCTGCGTGTCAAGGGCGACTCGATGGTGAACGCCGGGATTCTCGACGGCGACATCGTCGTCGTACGACGTCAGGAAACGGCGCAGAACGGCGACATCGTCGTCGCGCTCGCGGGCGCCGACGAGGCGGCCGACGAGGCGACCGTCAAGCGCTTCTTCCGCGAGGCGGGCCGCATTCGCCTACAGCCCGAGAACGACGAGCTCGAGCCGATCTACGCCTCGCACGTGCAGGTCCTGGGCAAGGTGACGGGAGTTTTCCGAGCGCTCTGATGTCCGCCACGCCGCTCATCCGCTCGCTCGACCAGGAGGTGCTCGCGCTGCTGCGAGGCGCGAGCCTCGAATGCCTCGTCTGCGGCGAGTTCGTGCTGCACCGGCTGGGGGTTATCTCATGCCCGGAATGCGGCGCAGCCGTCCGAGACGGCGCGGAAACGCGGCTACAATCAGGCGCGCAGGCCGGGTGACCGCGGGCGTCCGCAAGGACGCTCGAGGAAAGTCCGGACACCGAAGGGCAGGACGCTGGGGCGACCCAGGCGGCGAAAGCCGACGGAAAGTGGCACAGAAAGGAGACCGCCGGCGACGGATCTCGCGAGACGTCGAAGGTAAGGGTGAAACGGTGGGGTA
>JBKPOY010000030.1:0-21868 GCA_046733295.1 Actinomycetota bacterium
GTGCCCACTCGTCTTCGAACGCCGCCTCCCAGTACGCCACGAGCATGGACGAGAACCGGTTCAACAGCCGCTCCCGCGCGTCGAAGATCAGCTGCGCGAGCTTGGCATCGGAACGACGCGTTCGTGATCACGCTGAACGACGCGACCGGCAAGAAGGTCTCCGACCTCGTCGCCGGCACCTACACCGTGCTCGTGAAGGACGAGTCGACGATCCACAACTTCCACCTCGCGAGCAACGGGGATCCGGACGTCGATTTCCGCACCGACCTCGAGTTCGTCGGCGAGAAGAGCTTCACTGTCACCTTCAAGGCGAGCACCGTGTACGCGTACGCGTGCGAGCCGCACTGGCAGACGATGAGCGGCAACTTCTTCGTCACGGGCCAACCCGGCCCGCCTCCCCCGCCTCCGCCGGCCAAGATCCGAACGCTTCATGCGACCGTCACCGCCTCCGGCGGGGTAAGGCTCAGCTCCTCCAGCGTGCGGGCCGGGCGGTACAAGATCGTCGTCGCCGACCGCGCGCGGACGCACAACTTTCACCTGCGCGGCCAGGGGGTGAACAAGCGCACCGGCGTCCGGTTCATGGGCTCCGTGACGTGGCGCGTGCGGCTGGCGCACGGAACCTACCGCTACGGCAGCGACTCCAGGGTCACCAAGAAGCTCCGCGTGCGCTAGAGGAGCGTGGGCCCGGGCGCGTCCCCGCCTCAGCGCACGCGGACGCGGGTCAGGCTCGAGCCACCCGAATCCGCCGTCCAGGCGCTTCCACCCGCGAGCGTGACACCGCGTGGTTGGGCGCCGGTGCGGAAGCGTTCGGCGACGCGGCCCGAAGCGAGGTCGATCCGAAGGAGGCGTCCCGCGTCGAACAGCGCGAGCCAGACGGAGCCGCCGCCGACTGCGATCCCCTGCCCGCCGGTGCCGACCGAGACCTTCTGCTGCACCTTCCCGGTGGCCGGATCGAGCCGCCAAAGCGAGTCGTCCAGGTAGCAGGAGACCCAGATCGACCCCGCCCCGGCCGTCACGTAATCGGCGTCGTCGCCGACCCGGACGCTGAGCAGCGTCCGGCCGGTCTTCGGGTCGAGCTTGTGGACGACGCCTCCTTCGCTCGTGACCCAGATCCCGTCCGGCTGCACGGCGATCCCTTCGTGTGATTCGGCAAACGACCGCCGCAAAAGGATCTTGCCGGTGCGCGCGCTCAGCTTCGTGACGCGTCCGTCCGAAAAGTCGGCCACCCAGACCGCGCCGCCGCCGACACCGAGCGCGATCGGCTTGTGGCCGACGCGAATCCGGCGGAACTTCCGCCGGGCGACATCGAGCCGCATGATCGAGTCCCCGACGTAGTTGCCGAGCCAGACGATCCCGTTCGCGACGGCGACGTCCCCCGGACCGCCGCCCACTCGGTAGCGGCGCACGACTTTGCCGCGTCTAGGGTCGATCCGGACGACGGTGCCCGTGCCGTAGATCGAGGCCCAGAGTGTCCCCCCGGAGCTCGCAACGCGGAACGGCGCGGTGCCCACGCGAAGGTGGCCGACCCGCGGTGGCCCGGCCGCAGCCGAGGAAACGACAACGACCGCGCCGATCAGCAGGGTGGCGCCGAGGCGCATGCCACAACGATAGTCCAGAACGGACTATCAGCCGTGGCTAAGCTGCGGCCGTCCAATCCTGGTCGGCGCGGCCGGTCAGGCCCGTCCCGCCTTGTGCAGTTGTGCGTAGATTGCGCGCCCGGTCTTGGCCGGGACGCCGGGGACGCCTTCGAGCTCCTCCTGCGACGCCGCGAGCACGCGCTCGGCCGATCCGAAGTGCTGAAGCAGGGCGCGGCGCCTGGCCGGCCCTACGCCCTCGAGTGTGTCGAACAAAGACTCGCGTGCGCGAGCCTGGCGGCGCTGGCGGTGGAAGCCGATGGCGAAGCGGTGCGCCTCGTCGCGGATCCGCTGAAGCAGCTGCAGGCCCGGCGAGTGCGGGTCGAGCCGCACGGCATCCGGCCGGCCCGGGATGAAGACCTCCTCGATCCGCTTCGCGAGCGAGATGACGGCGACGCGCGGCAGCTCGAAGCGCTGCATCGCGGCGAGCGCGGCTGAGAGCTGGCCCTTGCCGCCGTCGATCACGACGAGATTCGGCACCGAGGAGAAGCCCTCGTCGTACTCCTCATCGGCCGGATCTCGCATCCGCGCGAACCGGCGCTCGATCACCTGCGCCATCGCGGCGAAATCGTCCTGGCCGTCGAGCCCGCGCACGGCGAACTTGCGGTAGTGCGCCTTCTTCGGCACCGCGTCCTGAAAAACGACCATCGAGCCGACGGGCTCCGAGGCCTGGATGTTCGAGATGTCGAAGCACTCGATCCGGATCGGCAGGCTTTCGAGGTTCAGCCCCTCGCGAAGCTCCTCGAGCGCCTCGACCCTCCGCAACCGCTTTTGCTCGGCCTGCGCGACCTCGGACTCGAGCGCGAGGCGCGCGTTCTGCTCCGCGAGCTCCTGGAGCCGGCGCTTCTCGCCGCGCTCGGCGACCCGCACCTCGACGCGCGAGCCGCGACGCTCGCTCAGGAACTCCTCGAGGGCCGAGACGTCGCCGGCGTCGCGGGGCACCACGATCTGCGGCGGAATCGACGGCGCCGCGGCGTAGTACTCGAGCGCAAAGGCCTCGACCAGCGCCGCCGTGTCCTGGCCCTCCACGTTCTCGAGGTGGAATCCGTACCGATCGATCATCCGGCCGCCGCGAAGCGGGAAGATCTGCACCGCGGCGCTGTCGCCGTCGGCCGCGATCCCGAGCACGTCTACATCCCCGACGCTGCGCTTCTCGACCGCCTGCCGCTCCGTGAGACGGCGAACCGCGAAGAGGCGGTTACGGTAGCGCGCCGCCTCCTCGAAGCGCTCCGCCTCCGCCGCCTCCTGCATCTGCCGCTCGAGCTCGCGCTCGATCGTCCGGGTGTCGCCCGAGAGGAAGTTGATGACGCCGTCGATGATCTCGGCATACGACTCCTTCGAGATGTAGTCGACGCACGGGGCGTGGCAGCGGTCGATGTGGAAGTCGAGGCACGGAATCCCCGAGTGCCGCCCGGGCTTCGGACCCTCGCACGGGCGGTACTGGAAGACACGGTTGAGGACGTCCAGGGTCTCGCGCACCTTCTTCGCGTTGGCGTACGGGCCGAAGTACGTGACGCCGCGCCGGTGGCGCTCGCGCGTGAACATCACCCGCGGAAAGTCGTCCTCGACCGTGACGGCGATGTAGGGGAACGACTTGTCGTCCCGCAGCCGAACGTTAAACGGCGGCCTGTGCCGCTTGACGAGGTTCTGCTCCAGGTGGAGTGCCTCGACCTCGCTCCCGGTGACGATCACCTCGATGTCGGCGACCCGCTCGGGAAGCTGCGCGATCGCGTGCCGGATGTCCGCGGAGGCCTGGAAGTAGCTGCGGACCCGCGAGCGCAGGGATTTCGCCTTCCCGACGTAGAGGACCTCGTCGCGGGCGTCGCGGAAGATGTAGACGCCGGGCTTCGCCGGCAGCGCCCTCAGCTTGCTCTCCAGCCGTTCCGACATTCCGGTCAGGTTAGCCCCCGATAATGTCTGGGCCGGTGAGGTGGAAGGGGCCGGTTCTGGCGCTGCTCGGCGCAGCCGCGGTGGCGGGAATCGCGATCGGGCTGACGCTTGGGCGCTCCGCCTCCGGAGACGCCGCGGGCCCCACGATTCCGGGCTCGTCCCTCACCGCGGAGAGCGCCGACAAGGGCGGCACCACGGTCGCGAACGAGGCGGACGCGACGCCGGGACACAAGATTCTCGTCGGGACCGTCGACGACTCGCTCAAGCAGGACAACCTGAGCGTCGCGCTCAGCTTCGCGCGCACGAGCAGCGACGCCGGCTTCGACGCCGCACTCGTTTCGAGCATGTGGACGCCCGGCGCGACCGCGCCCTCTGCCGCCGAGCGCACCGCACTCAGGAACGTCGTCCGGGCCGCGACCCGGCAGCACCTCCAGCTCTTCGTCCAGGTCTGGCACGGCCTCAGCGACGCGACGCCGCGCACGAACGGGGCCCGCGCACAGTTCGCCGCCTACTCCGCGTCGCTCGCGCGGATGTTTCCGCAGATCCGCAACGTGATCGTGGGCAACGAGCCGAACCTGAACACGTTCTGGCTGCCCCAGTTCGGCCCCGACGGTAGCGACGTGGCGGCGGCCGCCTACCTCGACCTGCTGGCGCAGACGTACGACGCGCTCAAGGCGGTCTCGCCCGAGGTACACGTGATCGGCGGCAGCCTCGCGCCCCGCGGCTCGGATCGCCCCAGCCTGAAGCGCGACACGCACTCCCCGACCCGGTTCATGCGGGATTTCGGTGCGGCCTACCGCGCGAGCGGACGTACGAAGCCGCTGATGGACGGGTTTGCGATCCATCCGTACATGCGCACCTCCGCCTTCCCGCCGAGCGACACGCATGCCGCCTCGACGACGATCACGATCGGCGATTACGCCAAGCTCGTCTCGTTGCTCGACAGCACGTTCAAGGGGACCGCGCAAGAGGGCAACGCCCTGCCCATCTACTACACGGAGTTCGGTGTCCAGACGGCGATCCCGGACGAGCACCGCAGCGCCTACACGGACCTGAAGTCCCCTGCCGCCCTCGACATCGTCGACACCGAGACGCAGGCGCGCTACTACCGCGAGGCCCTCGCCCTCTCGGCGTGCCAGCCGAACGTGCGCGGGCTCTTCGTCTTCCACACGTTCGACGAGAAGGATCTGGCCGGCTGGCAGTCCGGGCTCTACTACGCCGACCTGAAGCCGAAGGAAAGCCTCGACGATTTTCGCGAGGCGGCGAAGCAGGCCCGGGACGCCTCCCTCACCCGCTGCGCGGCGGGCACGTTCGTCCGAAAGGAGTAGCCCCGTCGAGGGTCAAGGCGGCGCGTCGGCAGGCCGATGCCAACCGCAGGATGCCGCCCATCCTCCGCCGCCAGTTCCTCCTACTCGCGTTCGCGACGATCACGAGCTTCGCGCTGGTCTCTCACGCCGAGGGCGCGCCGCGCACCCTTTCGGTCGGAGCGTCCGAATCGGCGAGCCTGATCGCGGACCCGGTGATCTCCAAGGCGCGGATGGACCTCGCAGTGCTCGCCGGCTTCAACGAGATCGAGGTGCGCGCCGAGTGGACGAAGGGAGCGACGGCGCCAACGCCGGACGAGCTCCTGGCCCTACAGGCCGCTGCCGGCGCGGCCCAGCTCGACGCGGTGCGCCTGTTCGTCGCGGTCAATACCGGGGGCAGCAAGCAGACGCCGCTCACGGCGGCCGACCGGGCTGCGTTCGCCGAATACTCGGCGTCCCTCGCCCGCTCCCTGCCGTACGTGAAGGACTTCATCGTCGGCAACGAGCCCAACCTCAACCGCTTCTGGATGCCGCAGTTCGACAAGCGCGGCCGCAACCTCGCCGCGACCGCGTACGAGGCGCTGCTCGCGCAGACCTACGACTCGCTCAAGGCCGTGTCGCCGGACATCAACGTGATCGGCGGCGCCGTGTCGCCGCGCGGCGCCGACCGGCCGAGCGCCGTGCGGCCGACTCACTCCCCGACGACCTTCCTGCGCGACCTCGGCAGCGCCTACCGCAAGAGCCGGCGCACGAAGCCGATCATGGACACGCTTGCGATCCATCCCTACGGGGAGAGCTCGAGAACACCGCCGACCGCGTTGCACCCGAATTCGACGAGCATCTCGATCGCCGACTACCCGAAGCTCGTCAAGCTGCTCAAGGTTGCGTTCAAGGGGACCGCGCAGCGCGGCGCCTCGCTGCCGATCCTCTACGGCGAGTACGGCGTTCAGACCCAGATCCCGGCCACGAAGCTCGCCGTCTACTCGAACCTCGGCATCTCCACCGCCGCCGATGCCGTCTCCGAGCAAATGCAGGCGTCGTACTACCGTCGTGCAGTTCAGCTCGCCTTCTGCCAGAAAACCGTCGTCGGCCTTCTCTTCTTCCACGTCAGCGACGAGCCCGATCTCGACCGCTGGCAGTCGGGTCTCTTTTACGCCGACGACACGCCGAAGACGAGCCTCGAGGGCGTCAAGCAGGTCGCCCAGGCGGCGCAGGCGGGGACGCTCACGTGCCCCAAGCCGAAGTCCAAGCCGAAGAAGCGCCGCCGCTAGCATTGGCCGCGTGAGCGGTCAGTACGTCGCCTACACCTTCTACCGGCTCGATCCGGCCTGGCGGCGCCTTCCGATCGACGAGCGCGCGGCCGGCAAGGACGCGTTCGCGGAGGTGGTGGAGGACTGGGCGGGCCGCATGGAGATCCTCCGCGCGTACACGACCTCCGGCGTCCGGCCGGACACGGACTTCTTCCTCTGGAAGATCACCGACCGCTACGAGGACCTGGGTGAGCTCGGTGCGGCGCTGAACGGCACGCCGCTCGCCGGCTGGCTCGAGACGCCCTACTCCTATCTCGCGACGACCAAGGCGTCGGAGTACACATCGGCCCGACGGGCGCGCAGGCTCGTGCCGAAGGACTCGCCCTACCTCGTCGTCTACCCCTTCGTGAAGGTGCGGCCCTGGTACGCGTTGCCCGAGGAGGATCGGCAGCGGGCCATGGACGAGCACATCCGCATCGGCCGCGAGGAGTTCCCGACCATCCACAATCACACGAGCTACTCCTTCGGCATCGACGACCAGGAGTTCATGACGGCCTTCGAGTGCGACGAGCCGGCGGACTTCATGCACCTGATGCTGCGGCTTCGAGACTCGGAGGCGTCCCGGTACACCGAGCGCGACACACCCATCTTCGTCGGCAGGCACGTCTCGATCAAAGAAGCGCTGGCCACCTTGGACGGGGCCGGGACGCAGGTCGAAGCCTGACCTAGTAACAGACTGTTACTAGGTCACGCTCCACCGCCTCGAACCTAGTAGCCGAACGTGTGCTCGGCGCGCCAGGTGCGCCACATCGCGTAGCCGCAGAGGATCAGCACGACGACGAAAGAGAATGCGTCCAGGCCCGCGGTCTCGCGGCCCGGCCAGAAGTACGCGCCCAGGTCGACGAGGATCAGGGCCGCGCTGCCGTAAAAGACCCAGCGGGAGCGGTCCGACCACGTCTCGACGTCGTGACGCATCCGGTCGCGCCAGAACATGTAGATCGCCACCGCGATCGCGATGAAGAAGACGATGCGCAGGATCAGCCAGAGCGAGCTGAGCGTCGTCTCGAGGTTGAGCACGAAGATGACCGCCACGATCACGAGGATCACGAGGAATCCTCGGACGGTCGTGTTCAGTTCACTCCACCAGCGACGCATCGGGCTCCCGGTAGGATCGCTGCGATGATCGAGGAGGGCAAGCCGGCACCGGACTTCGAGCTCACGAGCGACAGCGGTGAGCAGGTCAAACTGTCGTCGCTGCGTGGCAGCCCCGTCGTCCTCTACTTCTATCCCAAGGACGACACGCCGGGCTGCACCACCCAGGCGTGCGGCATCCGCGACGTCTATGCGGACTTCCGCGGGCGCGGCGCGGTCGTACTCGGGGTCAGCCCCGACGACGAAGCCTCCCACGTCAAGTTCAAGGAGAAATATTCGCTGCCGTTCACGCTGCTCGCCGATCCGAACCACCAGGTCGCCGCGGAATACGGCGTTTGGAAAGAGCGCAGCATGTACGGCAAGAAGTCGATGGGAATCGAACGATCCACGTTCGTGATCGACGCCGACGGCAACATCGTCAAAGCGATGCGGCGCGTCAAGCCAGATACCCACGCGGCCGACGTTCTCGCCGCTTTGCCGCAGTAGTACGCGCGGTACCACAGCAAATACGTCTCGAAAGACCTACGAATCAGCCGCGCAATAGCGGTTGTTAATTCTGGCCGGGACTCCGTGCGCTGCGGCGAATAACGACGTCATCTCGCATATCGACTCGTAGAGCCGAAAGGAGCCTGCCCAGTGTCTCTGATCCCAGCTCTCGTGATCGCGGCCGTGGCCGTTGCCGGTTCTGGCCCGACCGTCGCCCGAGCACCAGCGGGCGCAGTTTCGCTTCCGCCGACGAGCGCCTGTCCCGCCCAGACGGACCTCCTCGCCTCGAGCCCGGCGCAGGACCGCGCGATGCGCTGCGTCGTCAACGCGACGCGGCGGAGCGCAGGTTTGCGGTCACTCCGCAGTTCGTGGCGGCTCAACCGGGCCGCCCTGCTTCGGGCGAACGCGATCCGCCGCTGCGGGGACTTCTCGCACCAGCCGTGCGGCCAGTCCTTCGACGGCGTCTTCGTTCGTGTCGGCTACCTCCGCCGCAGCGGAACCGTCGGCGAGAACCTCGCTTGGGGCGGTGCCCCCCACGGGACGGCGCGCGACACGATGTTGCAGTGGCTGAGCTCGCTCGGGCACCGAAGCAACCTCCTCTGGCGCGGCTGGCGAGACGTCGGCGTCGCCGTGATCAAAGTGTCGAGCCTCTTCGGAGCCGGCCAGGTCTCGATCTGGGTCGTCCAGTTCGGCCGCCACTGAGACCCGTCTACCTGCCCAGGGCGTAGATCACGACGACGAGCCAGGTGCCGAGGGTCCCGAGTGCCACGAAGACTCCGCCGAGCGCGGGGCGAGCTTCCTCGGCGCGCCTGTCCGCCCACCACCGTCCAACAAGCCCGATCGGCAGCGCAGCCAGAGCGCAGAGCACGCTCACGGCGATCAGGATCGCGGACGTGTCGACGCTGATCCATTCCGCGGTGTAGAGCACATACGCGCACACGCCTGCGATCGCACCGCTGACTGCCGTTGCAAGCGCGACGATCCCCACCGTCGTCGTCATGTCGGAACCCAACTACGGATCAGTAAGTACCTCGCAAAGCTGCGGGAACGGGCTCATGTTCCGATTTTCTGCTCCAGCGAGCAAAGGCGGCGGTCGTCGGATTGGCAGCACGCACGACGTCCTCTGCCCGAGCGGATCGTGTCTCTAGTTGCGCGTTGGACGAGCGGGAAGGCGGCCGCCCGCGCCGAAAGACCACGCACGAGCCGGGGCATGCGCGTTCCCACCACCGCGCGCGGGCCGTCAGCCTGCCGCAGGGCATAGGCGGCCAGCCCCGGCTCACGAGATCGATCTCCTTGGGCGGCGGCCGTGAACCAAGCACCCCGATAGGAGCTCCGAGGCCTGCTCGAAGTGTCCCTCGAGGGAGCGCACGAGCCATCGGGGAAAAACGCTAGGCTCGGCGTCCTGCGGCCAAGGCGAGGGCGTGCCCCTGCCTCTCCCCTGAAGCGCGCCCGTCTGCGTTCGCCCTTCAAGCGCAGCGCCTTGGCCGTTTTAGTAGACGCCGCTTCACGGCCGATCCTGCGCGCCGCACCGACGCTTTTGTTTGCATTTCGATCGAGATCCAGACGCCGGCTGGAGCGGCGCCGATATTCCGAATGAAGGCTTAGCACCCACCGCGCACGTTCGCGGACTAAGCCCGGACCTGTTCGAAGCGGCTAACTGAGAAAGGCCCCTGCTCGTCTCAGATGCGGATGAGAGGACTTGAACCTCCACGGGGTTTCCCCCACACGGACCTGAACCGTGCGCGTCTACCAATTCCGCCACATCCGCGCGGCGACACAGTGTAGCCGCGTACGATTCGCGTCCTTGAGGCGGGGTCTGATCCTCTCTGCGGCCATCGTTGCGTTCGCTTGCCTGGGCGGCGCAGACGCGGGCCTGCGCACGAGCCACGCGAAGATGGTCGAGGTCGTCGTCACGCTCGACCGGGGTGATCAAGCGGGGGTCGAGCGCAGCATCGAAGCCGCTATTCCGGGCTCTCGGGTTCGCTGGCACTACAGCCACGTTCTGAACGGCCTTGCCGTCGTCCTGCCGGCGGGCGCGGCGAAGCGTCTCGGGTCCGTGCCCGGCGTCGCGGACGTCTTCCAGAGCTACAGGTACCGCTCGACGCTCAACGAGAGCCCTCGTCTGATCAACGCACCGGCTCTGTGGGGCCCCGGCCTCGCGACCGCGGGCCAGGGCGTGAAGATCGGGATCATCGACGACGGCATCGACCAGGCCCACCGGTTCTTCAGCGCGGCAGGCTTCACCGCCCCCGCCGGATTCCCGAAGGGGAACACGAATTTCACGACGGCGAAGGTGATCGTGGCGCGTGCGTTCGCGCCGCCGGGGGTGAAATGGAAATACGCCTCCCGGCCGTTCGACCCGCAGAACTCGGAGCACGCAACCCACGTCGCCGGCATCGCAGCCGGCGATTACAACGCGACGCAGCTCAGCGGCAAGCCGGTCTCGGGAGTCGCTCCGCGCGCGTACCTGGGCAACTACAAGGTCCTGACGGTGCCGACTCCCGGTGTGGGCCTCGACGGAAACTCGCCCGAGATCGTCAAAGGGATCGATGCCGCGGTCGCGGACGGCATGGACGTGATCAACCTCTCGCTCGGCGAGCCGGAGATCGACGTCAACCGCGACATCGTGGTGAAGGCTCTGAACGGCGCCGCCGCTGCGGGAGTCGTGCCGGTCGTGGCCGCGGGCAACGACTTCGACGACTACGGCTTCGGCTCGATCTCCTCGCCGGGGAACGCCGCCAGGGCGCTGACCGCGGCTGCGGTCACCAAGGACGACGACATCGCGAGCTTCTCGTCCGGCGGCCCGAGCGGCATCGACCTCGGCTTCAAGCCGGACGTCAGTGCGCCCGGCGTCAACATCTACTCGTCCGTGCCATCGGGCTGGGATTTCTTCAGCGGCACGAGCATGGCTGCCCCGCACGTCGCGGGCGGCGCTGCGCTTCTGCTCCAGCGGCACCTCAGTTGGTCTCCGGCGCAGATCAAGTCGGCACTCGTTCTCACCGGCCGTCCCGTCTGGACAGACGTCACCCATCGCCAGGAAGTCCCCGCCACGCGCGAGGGAGGCGGCCTGATCGACCTCGCCGCCGCCACCACGCCGCTCGTCTTCGCTGCCCCGACCTCCGTCTCGTTCGGCTTCCTGAGGAGGAGCACGTCGCTGATCAGGAACGTCGAGCTGAGCGACGCCGGTGGGGGCGCAGGTCCCTGGACCGTCAGCGTCCAGGTGCAGCACGGCGTCCCGGGCGTCGGAGTCTCCGCGAGCACGGTCGCGACCGTCCCCGGTACGCTGGCCGTTCGAGCGACCAGGACGGGCTCCGCGGAGGGCGACGTCACGGGGTTCATCGTGCTCACCCGCGGCACCGCGACGCGGCGCATTCCGTTCTGGGGACGTGCCACGACGCCGCGACTCGGACAGGACAAGCACGGCCGGCTGAGCCGCACGGGCACCTATCGAGGGAATACGAAGGGCCGCGCGGCACGCGCCTCCTGCTACCGCTATCCGACGAATCCCGCGCCGTTCGGGATTGCCCGGTGCCTGCGCGGGCCGGAGCAGGTGTTCCGCTTCCGGCTGCGGCGGCCGGCGGCCAACTTCGGGGTCGCGATCCTCTCGCGTGCGCGCGGCGTGCGCGTCCAGGCGCGCGTCGTGCGCGCAGGCGACGAGAATCGGCTCACCGGCTACGCGGGCCTGCCGCTCAATCTCAACCCTTACCTCCCGACGCTCGGCCGGATCAGCCCGGCCGCAGGCGCCGTCAGGCCAGATCCCGGCCTCTACGACATCGTCTTCGACACGCCGAGCCGTCGCGCCGCCGGGAAGTTCGGCTTCAGGTTCTGGGTGGGCGACACGAGGCCGCCGACGATCCGGATCATCGCGCGCCGGGTGCCGCGGAGCGGTCGCTTGATCGTCCTCCTGATCGACCGCGGCTCGGGTGTGGATCCAGCCTCGTTGCACGCGACCATCGACGGACAGGCGGTTGCCGCGCGATACCGAAGTGGACGGGCATCGATCTCGGTCGCCGCGCTCCGCAGCGGCTCCCACACGCTCGTCTTCAGAGCCTCCGACTACCAGGAGGCGAAGAACATGGAAAACACCGGGCCGATCCTGCCGAACACGCGCACGCTCCGTGCTCGGTTCACCGTTCGCTAGGTCCGGTCGCGCTCGTCGATCGTCGGGAGCTGGGAGAGGTCGCGCTCGACGCTGGCCGCGAACTCGTCGCTCTCGTCGATCTCGCGGTCTGTCCGCAGCAGGCGGAACTGAGCCTTCCGGCGCTCGCGCGTGCGGCGCCGCCTCGCCTCGAGGCCGACGGTTTGAGCGAGACGCGGCCACTCGGCGCCGATGACGGCGAGGACCGCGCCGACGAGCAGCGCGATCGAGAGCCAGCTCACGCGAACCATTCTAGCGACGCCAACTAGCCATCTTCGAGGGCTAAAGAAGCGGGAGAACGGGCCGATAACGCCCTCATGAAGGATCCGGCGCTGGCGATCCCGTACCTCGTCCTCTGGGCGGCGATGATGCGCGCGTTGCTCGTCCGGGCGCAGATCCTCCCCGCGACATGCGCACGCTGCGGCCGCCGCTACGAGCGCCGCGACCTCGGCGAGCCCGTCTGCTCCTGCGAACCCTCTTAGTGCTACCAGCCGACCTGCGTCGGCTCTGAGTCACCGTCGGCAACGGTCCGCGACGGCCAGGCAGCCTCGGCGGCCGCGTGACGGAGGTTCTGCATGACGTCGCTCAGGTCCGTCTCCAGCTGCACGCGCTTCCGCTCCTTGCTCGCAACTTCCCGCTTGAGCCGCTCGATCATGTCGTTCGCTTCGTCGAGCCGTGTCTGCAGCTCGTGCTCGCGCACCCGCGCGGTCTCGGTCGTCGTCTCGAACTCCGCCGCGAGACGGCCGAGGTCGCGTTCGGCGACCTTCGCGCGCTCGCGTGCCTGGGTGACGGCAGCGGCCAGATCGATGCTCTCCTGCTCGAAGTTCTGCCGACGGGTCAGTTCGCGGGCAAGCTCCTCCTGAGCTCGGACGAGCGCCTTCGTCAACGAATCGACTTCGGTCGCGAGCGTCATCAGCTCACCGGGAAGGTTTCGGTTGGAGGCGTTGATTCCCATTGAGCGGGACTCTTTTGACGGACGAGCCCGGTGTCCTTCGCCGTCTGACGAGAAATGGCGGACCGCGGCGAGGGTTACCCCCGCTGATCCGAGCGATCGAGCCTTTCCCCGGCTTGAGCCACGATGTGTTCAGCGTCGAGCGGGAGCACGGCAAGCTCCGGAGGCGGCCGACGGACGAAGCCGTCGAGGAGCAGGAGGTCTTCGGCCTGCTCGGCTGTCAGCGGCTCGCCGCGGCGCGGCTCGGCCCCGCGGCACAGCGCAAGCCCTGTCTCGACCTCGAACCTCGCGCCGGCTCCGGGCGGGAGGGTGCGCACGGTTCGCAGCTCGCCGCCGCACACGAAGAAGGCCTTCCGCCACCCGGGCTCGGTCGCGGGAGCGAGCAGGCACACCGCCAGGTCCCGCAAGCGCTCGAGTCGGCCCAGGCGCCCGATCACGCGCTCGAGCGCCTCGATGCGGTCGCGAAGCCGCGCCGCCTCCTCGTAGCGGAGGCTCTCGGCCAGGTCGGCGAGCCGCTCGCGTAGCCGCGGCAGGGGCCCGCCTTCGAGGAGGGCGTCGAGCTCCTCCTCGGTGCCCAGGGAGAGCGCGCGCGCCGCGAGCGAGGCCTGTCGCCGGCTCGGGATCGGCCCGAGCGAGGTCGCGGACTTCGACACCACGAACTCCTCGCCGCGGCGCCTCAGGTAGACGCCGTGCTCCGTCCGGCGGCTGCGGGAGTTGGCCGGCGGCTGGAGAGTGCGGATCAAGCGGACCTCCTCGAGCGCGGCCTCGAGCTCGGAGCCGAGCACACGCCACTCGACGCGTTCGAGCGCGAGCAGCGCCGCCTCGACGGACGGCCGCTGCCGCTCGCTGCGGAAGTACGAGCGCAGGCGAGCGCACAGGTCGCGGGCTCGGCCGACGTAGAGCACCTGTCCGTGGCGGTCGTGAAAGAGGTAGACACCGGGCTGGGTCGGCGCGCCGCGGACGAGGGCCCGCTTGCCGTAGACGCGCCGCTTGCGCGGAGCGGCGAGCTGTCGCAGGTCGGAGAGCCGCCTCGCTCCGGCCTCCTGCGCGAGCCCGATCAGCCGCACGAGCACCTCCGCCGTCGCCTCGGCGTCGGGCAGCGCCCGGTGACACGGTCTGGTCGAGACGCCGAAGAAGTCCGCCAGCGAGGCGAGACCGACGCGGCGCCGGCGGCCCTCGAGCAGGCGGCGGGCGAGCGCCGCGGTGCAGAGAGGCGGCTCAAACAGGCGGCGCCCATGCAGCTGCAGCTGGCGCTCGAGGAAGCTCTGGTCGAAGCGGGCGTTGTGCGCCACGAGCATCGAGTCGCCGGCGAAGGCGAGGAAGCGGCGCAGCACGCTCGAGACAGGCGGTGCCTGCCGGAGCTCCTGCTCTCGCAGGCCGGTCAGGCGGGCGACGGGGTCCGGGAGGGCGACTCCCGGGTTGACGAGCGACTGGAAGGTGTCGACCAGCTCGAGCGCTTGCACGCGCACCGCGCCGAATTCGCAGATCCGGCTCTGGGCCGCCGAGAGGCCGGTCGTCTCCAGGTCGAAGACGACGAATTCGGTTTCGTCGAGAAGCGGGTCCTCCCGCCCGCCGGTCAGGGAGACGGTCGTCCCGGCGCAGACCACCCGGCTGTCGCCGGCGGTCACGTCGGCGATCAGCGAGCAGGCGAGGCCGTGCGAGATCGACGAGGTGGCGAAGAGCGAGCGCGCCGCCTCGACGGCCGTCAGCGGGCCGCGCTCCTCGAGCGTGTCTACGAGCCGGTCGAGTGCGTCGAGCGCCAGCTGCACCCATACGATGAAAGCGAACATATGTTCGCTTTTCAAGTCCCAGCTAATCCGGGAGCAGCGGCATCTCCACCCCGCGGCGGCGGCCGATGAGCACGGCGCGGGTGATCGCGTTCGAACCGAATCGCAGCCGCACCTCGTCGAGCGCGGCGTCGAGCTCGTCGCTGCTGTGGGCGTCGAGCGGGAGCGCAAGCTGGAGCGAGCGGCCGTCGCCGAGGTTCCCGACCGCCACGCCCACGAGCGTGAGCCCGCGCTCCTCGATCAGCGGCGCCGCCACGGCCAGCAGCCCTCGAGCCGTGGTCAGGATCGTCTGCGTGCTCGCGGTCGGGTAGGGCAGCGTGTGCGAGCGGGTCGCCCTGGAGAAGTCGTCGAAGCGCAGGCGAAGAACGACAGTTCGCCCGACGCGGCCGGCGATCCGCATCCGGCGGGTGACCCGGTCGACGAGCCCGACCAGCGAGGCGTCGATCTCCCCGAACGGGGTGGGCGAGCGGCCCAGTGCTCGCTGGGACCCGATCGAGCCCCGGCGCCGGCCGCCCTGGACGGGGCGGGGATCGCGGTTGTGGGCGAGCGCGTACAGGTGCCTGCCCGAGGCTCGGCCGAGCAGGGCGACGAGGTCCGCCTCGCCGAACCGGGCGATTTGGCCCACAGTCCCGACTCCGAGCTCGTGGAGCCGGCCGGCGGTCTTCGGCCCGACTCCCCAGAGCCGTTCGACCGGGAGCGGGTGGAGGAAGGCGAGCTCGCGGTCGGGCGGCACGAGCAGGAGGCCGTCCGGCTTGGCCACCCCGCTCGCCACCTTGGCCAGGAACTTCGTGCGCGCGATCCCGACGGTGATCGGGAGCCCGACCCGCGCCCGCACCTCGTGCCGGAGCTTCGCCGCCACCCGGGCGGGCGAGCCCGAGAGGCGACGCACGCCCCGGACGTCGAGGAATGCCTCGTCGATCGAGAGCCCCTCCACGCGCGGCGAGATGTCCTCGAACACCTCGTACACGGCCCGGCTGGCCGCGGTATAGGCCGCCATTCGCGGCTCGACCACGACCGCGCCTGGGCAGAGGCGGCGGGCGCGGGCGACGCTCATCGCGGTGCGCACCCCGCGGTCCTTCGCCTCGTAGCTGGCGGCGAGCACGACCCAGGCCCCCACGATCACGGGCCGCCCCCGCAGCCTCGGGTCGTCCCGCTGTTCGACCGCCGCGAAGAAGGCATCGAGGTCCGCGTGCAGGATCGTCGCCTCCACGAACATATGTTCGCATGGGTCGGCGGCGTACGCTTCGCCGAATGGACGTGGCCGGGGTGGTTCAAAGGGCCGACGAGGCCGACCTTCGCCTGATCCGCTTCCTCTGGTGCGGGAACGACGGCACCGTGCGGGCGAAGGCCTCGAGCCGGCAAGGCCTCGAGGGACGGCTGGAGAGCGGGATCGGGCTCACGGTCGGGATGCAGGCGATGAACGGACTCGACCAACTCCAACCCGTGGACGGAATGGGCCCGGTTGGAGAGGTCCGGCTCGTCCCCGACCTCGCCACCTTCCGCGTGCTGCCCTACGCCCAGCGCATCGGAGCAGTCCTGACCGACCACGTCGCTCTCGACGGCGAGCCGGCGGCCGTCTGCCAGCGCTCGTTCCTCAAGCGCATGGAGGCCCGGCTTGCGGAACGCGGTCTCGTCCTCCGGGCCGCCTTCGAGAACGAGTTCTCGCTCGCCCGGTGTGAGGACGGGCGCTATATCCCGCTCGACTCCGGTCTCTGCTTCTCGACCATCGCCGCGACCGCGGCGCAGGACTACGTCGACGAGCTCGCGGCCGGGCTCGAGGCGCAGGGCATCGCGCTCGAGCAGTACTACTCCGAGCTCGGCCACGGGCAACAGGAGATCTCGACCGGCCACGCGCCCGCGCTGCAGGCCGCGGACGAGCAGCTGCTCGTGCGAGAGACCATTCGCGGGGTCGCGGCCCGACACAACCTCGTCGCCTCGCTGGCGCCGAAGCCGTGGCCCGACAACGCCGGCAACGGGGCGCACGTCCACTTTTCGCTCTGGGCGGGCGAGCGCAACCGCTTCCACGAAGGCTCGGCGCCGGACCTCCTCTCCGCCGAGGCACGCTCCTTCATCGCCGGCGTGCTCGAACACCTGCCCGGGCTCTGCGGCCTGACCGCGCCCAGCTTCAACTCGTATCACCGGATCGTGCCGCAGTACTGGGCCGGCGCCTTCGTCTGCTGGGGGCACGACAACCGGGAGGCGCCTGTGCGCATCGCCTCCGTCTTCAGAGGCTCGGAGGAGGCGTCCACGAACGCCGAGCTGAAGGCCTGCGACGCGAGCTGCAACCCCTACCTCGCACTCGGCGGCCTCATAGCCGCCGGCCTCGACGGGCTCGAGCGCGGGCTCGAACCGCCCGAGCCGGTCGAGGTCGACCCGGCGACGATCGACGAGGGCGAGCGCGAGCGGCGCGGCATCGCCCGCTTGCCGGAAACCCAGGAGGAGGCGCTGGACGCGCTCGCCGCCGACCAGCTGCTGCTCGACGCGCTTGGGCCCGTGTTGGCCGGCTCCTACCTCGTCGTCCGGCGCTCAGAATGGACGGCCTACTCCGACGGAGACGAGACATTCGAGCAGCAGGGCCACTTCGAGAAGTACTGAGCACTGTCCGGCTGGTCGACCAGCACGCGCACGGGATCCTGCGCGCCCAGCCGCGGAGCCTCGACGAGTTCCGCGGCTTTTTCTCGGAGAGCCCCGATCCCAGCCAATGGCCGCACGTCGCGACCGGTCTCACTTACCGCCGCGCCATCGCCGCCCTGGCGGATCACCTCGGGTGCGAGCCGACCGAACAGGCGGTGTACGAGCGGCGCCTGGAGACCGACCCCGCCGAGTACGCAGCCTCGCTGCTCCGGACAACGGGAACCGAATGGCTGCTCGTAGACGACGGCTTCCCGCTGCCGGTCGCCGGCACGAGCTGGGACGAGCTGGGCGAGCTCGCCGGGTGCGAGGCGCGGCCGATCATGCGGATCGAGCGCGTCGTCGAGGAGGAGGGCGCAGAGGCGGTCGCCGGCGAGGTCTCCACGGCGCGGGAGCGCGGCTTCGCCGGCCTGAAGACGATCGCGGCCTATCGCGGCGGGCTCGATCTCGACGTGACGCCGGCGGGTGTGCGCGGCCCGCTGCTCGCGGCGCTGGAGGCGAACGAGGCGAGCGGCGACCCGCTGCCGGTGCAGCTTCACTGCGGCTTCGGGGACTCCGACCTCCATCTTCCGCGCGCCGACCCCGGCTGGCTGAAGCCGGTCCTGGAGCGCTTCCACGAGACGCCGTTCGTGCTGCTCCACTGCTATCCGTTCGTGCGCGAGGCCGGCTGGCTCGCCCACGTCTACGGCCACGTCTGGTTCGACCTTTCGTTGACGATCCCGCACGTTGCACGGCCGGCGGAAGCGCTGCGCGAGGCGCTCGAGCTCGCTCCGGTCTCGAAGCTTCTCTACGCCTCGGACGCGGCCAGGACGCCCGAGCTGTACCTGCTGGCCGCCTCCTGGTGGCGCGACGCGCTCGCGGAGGTGCTCGCGGAGGTCCTTTCGGCCGAGGAGGCGGAACGGGCGGGCCGGATGATCCTGCGCGAGAGCGCGCTCGAGCTCTACCGACTCTAGCCAAACCGTTACAGCATGCGCCCTCGCACCTCAACGCGAAAACCCGCCGTTTCCAGCGGGTTCCGCAGCTTCCCGGGTTGGACTCGAACCAACAACCCTCCGGTTAACAGCCGCCCTGGGGTAGGTGCGGCAGGCCGCCGCCCTGCATTCCTCCGTACTCTCAGGTGGCCCTAGATGCTGCCAGGTCGGCTCAGGTGGGCCACCGTGTTCCGGCCGTGGCACGACCTGCGCCACACGGCGCTGACGCACGAGGCTGCGGCCGGGAACCCGCAGGCGTACGTCCAGCTAAAGGCCGGGCACTCGCAGGGGAGCATCACGGAGCGCTACATCCATGCCGCGCAAGTGCTGTTCCCCGGCGCCGCGGCACGAGCCGAGGAGCGAATGTTTGGGGCGCTGCCGGCGAGCTAGAAAAAACGGTGACGATGCGACGGTGCGTCGCGCGTGCTGACGCTGGCGTGGGCCAGCCTGCCAGTAGCGCTCGCGTTCCACGTGCGCGGCGATCAGCTCCTCCTGCCGTGCCAGGAAAGGGAAGGGGGCCGCCGCGGCGCCCCCTGTCCGTCCTTGCGGCTGCCGCGCGTTAGACCTTGAACCGAACGGAGGCGGCGTCGAGCGCGAAAGGCGTCGGAAGCGAAACTGCGGGGTTCGCGCAGGCGGCCTGGGCGGCTGCCAGAGAAGCGAACGACGAGACCCACGAGAAGTCGGCTCCCATCGGCCCGCCCTTGTGGATCGAGTAGCCGTGGTACGGCGCCCCGAAGCCGGTGCCGGCGAACGACGTCTGGCGACCGACGACGTAGACGGTCGTCCCCGCAGCCGTCGTGTAGGAGCCCGAGCAGACCGAGCCGACGTACGAGAACGTGGAGGTCGGCGTCTGAACCGAGACCTTCGAGCTCTTGCCGTTGTTGCGCGCGTGGATCTGGAACTGGATGTGCCACTGGCCGGCGCCAACCCGCTCCGTGGCGGTTCCGGCTGCCAGTAGCCGATTGTTGCTTTTGCCGTGGCCGTGGCCGTGGCCGTTGCCGCCGGCGGCGACAGGTACCGCGACGACGGCCAGTAGGGCGACAGTGCCTGCCGCGGACAGCAATCCGGTTCTGCATTGACCAAGCCTCTTGGTCATGTCTCTGTTCCCCCTTCCGTAGCAATCACCGGACCTCGAACGAGGCATTGCGGTCATCCACCTACCGAAGACGATCCCGCGAAAGCACGGAACTTGTGATCGGGAGTATGCCTCGATCGTCTCGCCGGCGAGCTGCGCCCCCATGTCGAAGAAGGGTCGTGGCCGCAGCCGCGTCGGCTCCCCACCGTTCATTGACGGAGGAGCGTGACCTGGGCCAGCGTGCGGGAATGTCACCCGAAAGGACTTCTCCTGCGGGCGACGGGCGGTTAACGCGACGCATGCCGCCCTTGGCGTCTTCTTAGCCGGTCTGCTGGTTGTGAACGGTGAAGCTCGTCTCCTGCGGGGGCGTGGGCAAGCCGCCATCGATGCCTTCGTTCATGCGAGGCATCAGCATCTCGTCGCGGAAGCGTTCCCAGCTCTCCTGCGAGTCGTGAATCGCGATGATCGTCCAGCCGTCAGCTGACGGCCCGGCTGCGTGGAAGATCTGCCCCTCTGGGAGGCTGCCGTCGCTCGGATGCACGGCCGCAATCGACGCCTCGTACTGCTCCTGTGTCCCGCCGGGGAACTGATGCACAATGCCGTACGCCATCTGGGTGCTCCTTTCGCTAAACCGAGTCGTCCGGGCGCTCTCGGGCAACTATCTCAAGTGCGGAGGGTGCGCGCTCGTGTTTCGGACGCGGGCGCAGGAATGCCGCCTGGGCCAGTGTTCCGGAATGACCCCTGAGCCGAAAGCGCCGCCCTGAGCCGAAAGCGCCGCGCTGGGTCCAGGGCCTTACCCGCGCGTGCGTCTAGCGACCCGGGCTACGAGCCAAGTGAGGCCAAGAAGGGCGAGCGCAGCCACGGTGGCGTTGAGCGTTTCCGAACAGCGCCCATCCCCAGCCCCAACCGTTAGAGATCGCGTCGAACCAGATGTACGCGAGGAGGCCAAGATAGGCGAGGCTTAGAAGGACGAATCCCTGGAGGCGCGTCATATCGGCACGCTACTCCGGGCGACCGAGGGCGAAGTCACTCGTCTGGGCCAGTGTTCCGGAATGTCCCCCGACGAGTTCATCGGATGGGCCGTCGATCTATATTTGCTCATGCTCCACCAGGTTGACTGGCACAGGGTCCGTGTCGGGTTGGTGGTCGCGCTCATCATCATCTTCGCCGGCGTGGTGATCGACTCGCTCTTCAGCGCCAGCTGGGCTCTGGATGACGGCCTTCTCCTGGCGGCAGCCGCAGTCATCGCGCTGGCGCTCCTCGTAACACGTGGTCGCGGCAGGTCTGAGGCGAGATGATCGAGAACTGCCCCGGTGTTGCGGAATTACGCCCGAGGCGGTGAATACTTCCCGGCGCGGGATCCGCGTCTATTGCGCGCGGATTTCGGGTTCTCTAGGATCCAGTCCTCCGCTCGTTCGTTCATAAAGGCAAGTTGGGGAGGTAACACATGCGGCGATTCCTTACGGCCAGCGCAATTGCGGGGTTGGCTGCATCATCGGTTCTCGCTGGAACGGCCGGTGCGGCCGGTGGGACGTACACGATCAACTGCGGCAGTGGAGACGTGACGGTCACCAAGCCCAACGACAACGCGGCCATCTACACGAACGGGAGCACGACCTACGTCACCGCCATCGGCGCGTTCAAGTCGGACGGGGCACAGCCAGGAGCGGTCACATGCAACCTTTCCGGCGACGGATTCGGGCCGATCCCCGTGCCGTTCTTGATCGTGAGGTGACATACGGCGAGCCTATGGCTTCGCGGATCGTGTCTGCTTTCTGCCATCGAGGGCCTCGGAGACGGGGCCTTCGTCCTTGAGCCCGCAACGACGCCGCGGGCGTCGCGCGGACGACGATTCCCCTCGCGAAGACTCGATCGCGTAACGGCACGGCTACAGTCGATTGGGCGAGGGTCCTCTCGCCAATGAGCGAGTTCATCCTGTGTCGGTCAGCTACGCCCAGCGTTCGAGTGGCACCGGCCTTAGCAGCCCCCCGGTCTAACCGCGTGGTAGGACGAAGAAGACGATCGCTGCATACTGGCAACCGACTGCGGCGATCGTGAGCACATGGAAAAGCTCGTGATACCCGAAGACGTTGGGGGCGGGATCGGGGCGCCGCCGGGTGTAGACGAGCGCGCCGGCCGTGTAGAGGAGCCCTCCGGCCACGACGAGCAGGACGCCCGGCGCCTGAAGCTTGAGCAGTTGTGGGAAGGCAGCCGCCCCCACCCAACCTAGCCCGAGTCCGATCACCGCCCAGATGGCCTTTGGCGCCCGCGTCCAGAACAGCCTGACCAGGATTGCCGCGAGCGCGCCGCTCCAGACGACGGTGAGGATAGTGACGGCCCAGCCCGTTGACATCACAAGTAGCCCGAAGGGCACGTAGCTGCCCGCGATCAGGATGTAGACGCCGGCATGATCGAGACGGGCGAGCCAAGCCCGGGCAGACGGCTTCCAGTTTGGCCGGTGATAGAGAGCACTTGCTCCGAAACAGACTGCGACGCAGCTGGCGAAGATCGCAGCAGCCGTCCGCGCGCGGGCGTCGTGGGCTGTCAGAACAAGCGGAATACCCACGCCGAGAGCGACATAGAAGCCGAGTTCATGGA
>JBKPOY010000031.1:0-163297 GCA_046733295.1 Actinomycetota bacterium
CGCGGCCGGACGAGAACCGGCTGGATCACTCCCTGGGACTTGATCGAGTCGGCAAGCGCGGAGGTCGCCTCGGCGTCGAATCGCCGCCGCGGCTGGCGCGGGTTCGGGTGGATCGCCTCGACCGGCAGGTGGACGAGCTCCGGCTCATGGGCGCCGCCGATGAGGACTTCGAGGCCCCGGCCGAGGCCGCGGCGCGGCTGGTCAGCTGCGGTCGACAAGCTCCATCGCCACCTTCCAGTACGCGTC
Organism: Actinomycetota bacterium; assembly: GCA_046733295.1. Taxonomy (GTDB): domain Bacteria; phylum Actinomycetota; class Thermoleophilia; order Gaiellales; family Gaiellaceae; genus 13-2-20CM-68-14. The sequence continues at coordinate 247 of JBKPOY010000031.1, forward strand.
GGCGCCGGCCGACCGTCGGTCGTAGGCCGTGACGGGGACGCCGTGGCTCGGCGCCTCGGCGATCCGAACCGAGCGCGGCACGGATGCCTCGAAGACGAGCCGCCCGAAATGCCGGCGCACCTCGGCGGCGACGTCGGCGGCGAGCTTCGTCCGCCGGTCGACCATCGTCAGGATCACACCCGCGATCGCGAGCCGGGGATTCAGGCGCGCGCGGATCATCTCGACGGACTGGACGAGCTGGGCGAGCCCTTCGAGGGCGTAGTACTCGGCCTGCAGGGGCACCAGCACGCGGTCGGCGGCCGCGAGCGCGTTCACGGTCAACGGCCCCAGTGACGGCGGGCAGTCGACGAAGACGAATGAGTAGTCGCCGTTCGCCGCGGCGAGAGCGTCGGTCAGGTACCGCTCGCCGTCGTCACGCCGCGCCAGCTCGACCGCGGCGCCCGCGAGGTCCGCCTTGGCGGGCACGAGATCGAGGTTCGGAAAGCGTGTCCGCTTGGCGAGCTCCCGCAGCGGCGCGCCGTCGAGCAGGTCGACGCTCGAGGTCCCGTTCGCGCGCTCGCCGAGGCCCGAGGTCGCGTTCGCCTGTGGGTCGAGGTCGATGACGAGCGACCGCTCGCCGGCCTCGGCCAGGCAGGCGGCAACGTTGATCGCGGTCGTCGTCTTGCCGACGCCGCCCTTCTGATTCGCGATCGCGAAGACCCGGGTACGCACGGCTCGAGCGTACGCGTCGCCGCGGACGTTTCTGCCGGGCCGGTGGGGACTGTCCCCACGAACTGCCCCGCGGCGCCATGGCTACTGCAACGAAAGTGTGACGTTTCTCCCACAGAGCGAAGGCACGGTCATCCCAGGGGCCGCTTTCTTGCTACACCGGGGCGGCGTGGAAAGCCTGGTGGCGTCGGCTCGAGCTTCTCGAGCACGAGCAAACCCGGGGCCTCTTCGGCTGGTCCGCCGCCGAGCTGCGCCGAGACGCGCGAGACGGCCTGTGCATCCGCGCTCGGGCCGACGAACAGGATCGCGGCGCCGCCCGGCTGGACGAGCGACAGGCACCATTCGGCCGCGACGGGCGGCGGGGCCAGCGCTTTCGCGACCGCCACGCCGAACTCGTCCGTGCCCTGCTCCTCCGCGCGGCCCTGGACGACGGCGACGTTCGGGAATCCGCGCGCGGCCTCCCGCAAGAAGACGCACTTCTGGCCGTTCGCCTCGAGCAGCGTCACCGAGCGCCTGGGCAGGGCGGCGGCCAGCGGAATCCCGGGCGCACCGCCACCGGAGCCGACGTCCACGATCGGCCCGCCGAAGCGCCGCACGGCGTCGAGGGCCGCGAGGCTCTCCTCGACATGCACGCGCCGCGCCTCCGCAGGATCGCGGATCGCGGTCAGACCGGGTGTCGCGAGCAGTGACGCGAGCCAGCGCTCGAGCCGCTCATCCACTCGGGCGGATGACGACGAAGCGGTTTGGCTCGGTGCCCTCGCTCGAGGTCTCGACGCCCGGGTAGTCCTTCAGGCGAACGTGCACCACCTTCCGCTCCACCGCGGTCATCGGCTCGAGCTCGACCGGCTCGCCCGCCGAGACCGCCCGCTCGGCGCTCCGGACGGCGAGGGCGTCCAGAGACGCCTTCCGCCGGTCTCGATACCCCGCCGCGTCGACGACAATCGCCTTGCGGCCGTCCGTCTGGCCGCGGAAGACGATCGCGTTCACGAGATACTGGATCGCGTCGATCGTCTGGCCGTGCTTGCCGATCAGGAGGCCGAGGTCCCGGCCGGAGAACGACGCGACGAGCGACTCGTCGTCCTCGTCGATCGCGAGCTTCGCCTGCACCCCGATCTCCCGCACGATGCGCTCGAGCAGCCCGCGGACGGTCGCCGCCAGCTCGCTTTCCTCGCGCTCTTCCCCCACCGCCGGCCCCGTGGCCGCGCCTGCCTCGACGGTGGCGATCACGCGCGCGGGCGAGTACCCCACTCCGAGCAGCCCGCGTTCCCCTTCCGAGACCACCTGGAACTGGACCGCGCCCTTGTCGAGCCCGGGCTGGAGCTTCTCGAGCTCGCGAAGTGCGGACCACTTGGCCTCGCCGACCGTCTCGCCCGTCGCCTCGATCTGGAGCTGCTCGCTCATCGGCGCGCGCGCTTCTTCCGCTTGACGCGGCGTGGCGTGGACGGCTGCGAGGGCTGCTGCTCGTTCGCCGGCGCCGGCTTGGGCTCGCCGTCGCCTCCGGCCTCCTCCACCTTCGGCGGCGTCCGCGAGGAGCGTTTCGCCCCCTTAGCCGCGGGCTTCGCGGCTGCGGGGCCCTTCGGCACGAGCCGGCGCGTGACGAGCCCCTGGCCCACCGTCCACAGGTTCGTCGTCACCCAGTAGATGACGAGCCCCATCGGGAACCGCAACAGGAACGTGATGAAGAAGATCGGCAGGATCATCATCAGCGTTCGTTGCGTCTTGTCCATCGTCGCGGACATGAAGTAGGTCGAGGACACCTGGCTCGCGGCGTAGATGACGAGCAGCAGGTAGCCCGACCAGTGCGCGTTCGCGTGATCGGCAATGTTCGGAACGATGTGCAGCCACGACAACGACCCCGGCGGCGGGTGCTTCGAGAAGGTGTTCAGGACGAAGTAGAGCGCGAAGAAGATCGGGATCTGGAAGAGGATCGGCAGGCACGACGAGGCCGGGTTGATCTGGTTCTCCCGGTAGAACTTCATCAGCTCTTCCTGCTGGCGCTTCTTGTCGGCCTTGTACTTCTGCTGGATCGCCTTCATCTCCGGCATGTGCGCCTGCATCGATTGCATCGAGTGGATCTGCTTGACGGTCAGCGGGACGAGCGCGATCCGGACAAGGATCGTCAGGGCGACGATCGACCACGCCCACGGGAGGCCGATCGTCCCGTGGATCCAGTCGAGGACGTCGCGGAGCAGATGCTCCAGCGGGGTCAGCGGGCTGAAGACGATCACGCGAAGAGCCTTTGATCCTTCGCGTGGTCGACCCCGCCGTGGCTCCACGGATTGCAGCGCAAGAGCCGCCAGCCGGCGAGGATCGAACCCTTCACGAAGCCGAACTCACGCAGTGCGTCGAGCGCGTACTGCGAGCAGGAGGGGTGGAACTTGCAGCGGTTGCCCAGCAGCGGACTGACGATCCACCGGTACACGTGGAGCAACCCGATCGCGAGGTACCTCACGCAGCCGCCTTCCCGAGCACCTCGTCGACGCGTTCGCCGAGCCAGTCGGCGCCGCGCTCCTCCGCCGCCTCGGCCAGGCCCGGCCGGACGATGAGAACGTAATCTCGTCCCGGCGCGAGGCGCTCGAGGCGCGCGCGCCAGAGCTCGCGCAGCCGCCGCTTGATCCGGTTTCGCGCCACGGCGCTTCCGACCGCCTTCTTCGGCACCGAGAGCCCCAGGCGCGGCTCGCCGCCGTCCTCCTCGCGCGTGAACGAGTAGAGAGTCAGGAACCGCGTCGAGACGGACCGGCCGTGCCGGTAGACCGCATCGAAGTCCCGCGAGCGCGAGAGGCGGTGGCGGCGGTTCATGTCGCCCGCGCCTACGCGGAAAGGCGCTTCCGGCCGCGCGCCCGCCGCCTCTTGAGGATGGCGCGGCCGGCACGCGTCGCCATCCGGGCGCGGAAGCCGTGCCTTCGCTTACGCCTGCGTACGTTGGGCTGGTAGGTGCGCTTCACGAGAAGTTCGAGAGAGAAAAAGACGCGACGAGCGGCCCCGTCGCCGCGCCAGTATAGACGAGCGCCTCGGGGTCGCTTGTCCACAGAGAAATGTGGCGCGGAGGTGAACGGGAAGCGTTGTCCCTGAGCCAAACGCGCGCCCTCGACGTCGTCCATCCAGACACAAATCCACAGGTGTGGAAAGGTATGTGGGACTTTGCAAAATCCCCTGCAAATCGGCCCTTTACGCCGCATGCGAATCTTCCCAAAATGGGCATTGAGCGCGGGGCCGACCGTTGCTATGCTCGCCACTCTTTTCGGCGGAGCAAGGAGCGTCCCGGCAGGGTGGAGAAGCCAATCGAGCTGACTGCGGAAGGGGTCTGGGACGAAGTTTCGGGTCGGCTCCGGGAGGCGCTCAACGGAAACACCTTCTCGACCTGGTTCGCGGAAGTCGCGGCGCTCGAGATCAACGATCGCGAGCTCGTCCTCGGCGTGCCGAACGACTTCACGCGCGACTGGATCGACGGTCATTTCCTCGACCTGATCACCGTCGCCGTCGGCGAGGTCGCCGGCGAGCGCAGCGTCCGGCTCGCCGTCCGTCAGACCAACAAAGAGATCGTCGAGAAACCCGAACCGCCGCGAAAGCGCGAGCAGCCCGGGCTCGGGATGAGCGCGAAGTACACCTTCGACTCCTTCGTGATCGGCTCGTCGAACCGCTTCGCCCACGCCGCAGCCCTTGCGGTCGCGGAAGCACCGGCGCAGGCGTACAACCCCCTGTTCATCTACGGCGGCACCGGCCTCGGCAAGACCCACCTCCTGCAAGCCGTTGCGCAGTACGTCGGCGAGCATTCGAGCGGGCTCGCGGTTCGCTACGTGACCAGTGAGACGTTCATGAACGACTTCATCAACTCGCTCCGGGACAAGCGCATCGAGGGCTTCAAGCAGCGATACCGCACGTACGACCTGCTGCTCGTCGACGACGTCCAGTTCTTCGAGCACAAAGAGCGGATCCAGGAGGAGTTCTTCCACACCTTCAACTCGCTCTACGAGACCGGCAGCCAGATCGTCATGTCATCCGACCGGCCGCCGCGGGACATCGCGACGCTCGAGGAGCGTCTGCGGTCACGCTTCGAATGGGGGCTGATCACCGACATCCAGCCGCCCGACCTCGAGACCCGGATCGCGATCCTCCGCAAACGCGTCAAGACCGACAACATCCACGTCCCCGATCCTCAGGTTCTCACGTTCATCGCCAGCCGCGTATCGACGAACATCCGTGAGCTCGAAGGCGCCCTCACCCGGGTGGTCGCGTTCTGCTCCCTGACCGGCCGACCGATGTCCGAGGACCTCGCCCAGGACGTGCTCAAGGACGTTTTTCCCCAGGGCGACCTGCCCCAGGTCACGATCGAACGGATCCAGGAGATCATCTCCGACCGCTTCGGGCTCTCGCTCGAAGAACTCTGCGGCGACAAGCGCTCTCAGAACATTGTCTATCCCCGCCAGGTTGCGATGTACCTCTCGCGCGAGCTCACCGACTCGTCGCTGCCGAAGATCGGCAAGCAGTTCGGCGGCCGCGACCACACCACGGTCATCCACGCGACGTCGAAGATCGCCCGCATGATCCGCGAGGACCGGTCTGTGTACAACCTCGTGCAAGAGTTGACCGCACGCATCAAACAAGTCCGGTAGCGCTGTGGGTCCCCGAGACACCTCCCGTTGACCCTGTCGAAGAAGGCATCCTTGTCCCCAACGGCCGTCCACGCCCTAAACGCCCGCGCCATGCGGGTTCGGCGACGTCGTCCCCGGAGTCCACACTCCCTATGACTTCTACGAGAGGAATTTCATTAAATGCTTGATGCAGAGACCGTTGTGAGCTCCGGGACGATGAAAGTCACCTGTACGCGAGACGAGCTGACCGAGAAGCTCGCGATCGTCTCCCGCGGCGTCTCGACTCGAACCGCCGTCCAGATCCTCGGCGGCGTTCTCCTCACGGCCGAAGGTGGCCAGTTGACGCTTGCGGCGACCGACATGGAGCTGTCGCTGCGCGCCTCGCTCGAGGCGCAGGTGGAAGGGGAAGGCGCTGTCGTCGTGCCGGGACGACTCCTCGTCGATCTGGTCCGGCTTCTGCCCGAGAGCGAGGTCACGATCGAGCAGCGCGCGGACGAAGGCGTGATCCACGTTTCGAGCGGATCCTTCGAGTCGCGGTTGAACACCTTCACGGCCGAGGACTTTCCTCGTCTGCCGGACGCCGAGGGCCTGGAGCGGCACGCGGTCGACCGCGGCGCGCTGCTCGAGACGATTGGGCGGGTGAGCCGCTCGGCGTCGCGAGACGAGTCCCGCCCTGTGCTCACCGGCATCCTCGTTCGGTTCGAGCCGGACAAGATCATCATGGCCGCGACGGACTCATACCGGCTGTCCGTCAAGGAGACCGACCTGGCGGGGTCTGCGCCCGAGCTGGAGGCGATCGTCCCGGCGCGCGCTCTATCGGAGTTGGCGCGCGTGGCTCAGGCCGCGGAGACCATCGAGCTCGGCGTCCACGAGAACCAGGTCGTGTTCGGGATCGACGGCATCTGGCTCACCACGCGCCGAATTGACGGGCAGTTCCCGAACTACAAGCAGCTCGTGCCCGAGAGCTTCGAGTACGAGCTGACGATGCCGCGAGAGGAGCTGCTCGACGTCGTCCGGCGGATCGCGGTGATGGCGCAGCGCAACTCCCCGCTGCGGCTTCGCTTCGCCGAAGGCGAACTCACCGTCTCTGCGCGGACGCAGGACGTGGGCGAGGCCGAGGAGTCGCTCCCGGTCTCTTTTGCCGGCGAGCCGCTCGAGATCGGCTTCAACGCCGAGTTCCTCCGCGACGGTGTCGAGTCCGTGACGACCGAGACGATCCGCATGCGTCTGATCAGCCCCCTCCGGCCGTGTGTTCTGCAGGCCGAGGGCTCGGACGACTTCCTGTACCTGATCATGCCCATCCGCTTGGCGGGTTGAGCGGTGGCCGGCTGATCGTCGGATCCGTCGCGCTCAGAGACTTCCGGTCGTACGCGCGGCTCGAGCTCGACATCGAGTCCGGGCTCGTTCTGGTCGCCGGGCCGAACGGAGCCGGGAAGACGAACTTGCTCGAGTCCCTCCACGTGGGGACGCAGGGGTTCTCGCCGCGGACGAGGAGTGATGCAGGCCTGATCCGCTTCGGCTCCGAGGCGGCGCGGGTGGCGTTGAGGGGCCTCCGGGGCCGCACGCCTCTCGAGCTCGACGTTGTGCTCCGCGTGGGCGATGCGAAGCGGGCGACCTTGAACAGGGCGCGGCTCGCGAGCGCCGAGCAGCTTCGCAGCGAGGTGGCGACCCTCGTCTTCACGCCGGACCGCCTGGTCGTGGTCAAGGGTGGCCCGGCCGCAAGGCGCGCGTATTTCGACCGCGCGCTCGGCCGGGCTGCGCCGGCACAGGCGTCGCTGTCGACCGAGTACGCCGCGGCTCTGGCCCAGCGAAATGCGTCCCTGCGCGCCGTCACCGGAGGCTACGGCTCGCGCGAGTCGCTCGAGCCGTGGACCGAGCGTGTGGCCGCGCTCGGGAGCGAGCTCGTCGCTGGACGGCGCCGGCTGATCGAGCTGCTCGAGCCCGTGTTCGCGGCGCGGGCGGCCGAGCTTCGGCTCGCGGACGCCGCGCTCCGCTACGAGAGCGAGCCCCTCACGCGTGAGGGGCTCGAGTCGCGGCTCGAACGCGATCTCGACCGTGGATCGACCGGAGCCGGGCCCCATCTGGACGACGTCGAGATCCTGGCCGGCGATCGCGACCTCCGTGCCTACGGCTCGCAGGGAGAGCAGCGGCTCGCGGTGCTCGCGCTGCTCCTCGCCGAGGCGGAGCTCGTCCGCGAGCGCCGCGGATTTCCACCTCTCCTCCTCCTGGACGACGTGCTCTCGGAGCTCGATCCGGAACGGCGGTCGATCCTCGCGGAACGCCTCCGCACCTTCGGGCAGACGCTGATCACGACGACCAGCGCCGCTGCGCTGCCGGCCGAGCCCGATCAGCTGGTGGAGGTGACGGCCGGCGAACAGGGAACGGTCGTTCGGTGAGGCAGCTCGGGGACGATGTGCGACGCGAGCTCGGCCGCTTCGGTGCTCCGGGCGCGCTGCCGGAGCTCGTCGAGGCGTGGCCGGAGGCAGTCGGCGACACGATCGCCCGCAACGCATGGCCCGCGCGGGTCGCGCGGGACGGCACCTTGCATGTCAACACGGCCGACTCGGTGTGGGCGTTCGAGCTGACCAGCCGCGCAACGGCCATCGCCGAGCGGCTCGGAATCGCGCGCGTCCGCTTCGCGGCGGGGCCCCTCCCCGAGCCGGCCGCAGAGCCTGTCGAGCGTGCCCGAAAACGCCCGATCCGGCCGTCGGAGAGGGACCGCGCGGAGGGCTCCCGTCTCGCCGCCGGAATCGAGGACGAAAAACTGCGCAAAATCGTTGCAAGAGCCGCCGCAGCAAGCCTCGCGGGCGGCGTTTCCGACCGCTCGTTCTGATAGAATTGCTCAGGTTGGAATTCGGCCCGAATGCAGGGCTTTTTTATTGACTGAAGCTTCCTATACCGCAAAAGACATCACCGTTCTCGAGGGCCTCGAGCCGGTCCGGCTCCGTCCGGGCATGTACATCGGCACGACTGGCTCGCGAGGCCTCCATCACCTCGTGTTCGAGGTGGTCGACAACTCGGTCGACGAGGCCCTCGCGGGACGCTGCGATCTGGTCGAGGTCAGGCTGCACCCGGACAACTCGGTCACGATCAGCGACAACGGTTCCGGGATCCCGACGGAGGTCATGGCCGACCAGGGGCTGCCGGCCGTCACGGTCGTCCTGACCAAGCTCCACGCAGGCGGCAAGTTCGGTGGCGACGGCTACAAGGTCTCGGGCGGCCTCCACGGCGTCGGCGTCTCGGTCGTCAACGCGCTCTCGACCTCCCTGAAGGTCGAGGTGAAGCGCGGGGGCAAGGTCTACGAGCAGGAGTTCGAGCGCGGCGAGCCGACGAGCGACCTGAAGAAGGTCGGCCCGACCAAGGAGTCGGGGACGACGATCACGTTTCTTCCCGACCTCGAGATCTTCGACGAGCTCGAATGGTCCTCCGAGATCCTGATCCAGCGGCTCCGCGAGACGGCGTTCCTGACGAAGGGGCTGCGAATCGTCCTGATCGACGAGCGCGAAGGCGAGGACCGGCACGAGTTCTATGCGGAGGGCGGGCTCAAGGACTTCGTCGCCTACGTGAACGACCAGAAGGATCCCGTCCACAAGCACGTCGTCTTTTTCGAGGGCACGACGAACGGCGACGGGGCCGAGCAGGCCCAGGTCGAGGTGGCGATGCAGTGGAACACCTCATACGTAGAGTCGGTCTTCTCGTTCGCGAACAACATCAACACGCACGAGGGTGGCGCCCATCTCTCCGGCTTCAAGGCGGCGTTGACGCGGACGCTCAACGACTACGCACGCAAGAACGCGCTCCTGAAGGAGAAGGACGAGAATCTCGAGGGCGAGGACGTCCGCGAGGGGCTCGCCGCAGTCATCTCCGTGAAGCTCCGCGAGCCGCAGTTCGAAGGGCAGACGAAGACGAAGCTGGGCAACGCGTGGGTCCGGGGCCTCGTCGAGCAGACCGTCAACGTCAAGCTCGCCGAGTTCCTCGAGGAGAACGCCGGCGAGGCAAAGCAGATCATCCAGAAGGCGATCGCGGCGCGGAACGCACGACAGGCGGCCCGCAAGGCGCGCGAGCTGACCCGGCGCAAGAGCGCGCTGGACAGCATGTCGCTGCCGGGCAAGCTGGCCGACTGCTCGATCAACGATCCAGAGTCGGCCGAGCTCTACCTCGTGGAGGGCAACTCGGCCGGCGGTTCGGCGACCGATGCGCGCGACCGCACCTTCCAGGCGATCCTGCCCCTGCGCGGGAAGGTGATCAACTCGGAGAAGAACAGGATCAACAAGGTCCTCTCCAACGCGGAGATCCAGTCGATCATCACCGCGATCGGCACGAACATCGGCGACGAGTTCGACCTCGAGAAGCTCCGCTACCACCGGATCATCGTGATGACGGACGCCGACGTCGACGGCTCGCACATCCGGACGCTGATCCTCACGTTCCTCTACCGGCAAATGCAGGAGCTCGTCGAAGGCGGCTTCGTATACATCGCCGTGCCGCCGCTCTACCGGGTCAAGGTCGGCAACCGGGAGCAGTACGTCGAGAAGGAGTCGCAGTTCGAGGACCTGCTCGTGCGCGAGCGCGTCAAGGACATCGAAGTGACCGCGCGCGACGGCGAGAGCCAGGCCCTGACCGAAACCCGCTACGGACGGTTCACCAAGGCGCTCAACGAGTTCGACGGCTGGGCGTCGCGGCTGCGGGCCGACTTCGGCTCGGCACCGGCGAACTTCGTCATCGCGCACCGTCTGGTCGAGGTCGACCATGGTGCGGACGCAACCGGCGATCTCGCCGACGTGCTGAAGGCGGTCGGAGAGAACGGGCACGAGCTCTCCGTGGTCGAGGAGACACCGGAGGGCGCGCGGATCAAAGTGGTCGAGCGCGAGACGAGCGCCGCGACCCACGTGACCGTGCCGGCCGAGCTCTTTGCCTCCCCCGTCTACGCCAGCCTGCGCAAGACGTACGCCCGGCTCGTCGAGATCGTGGGCTTGCCGCCGTTCACCCTCGGGCTCGGCAAGAAGCGGCGCATGGCCGAGACGTTCGAGCAGCTTCGCACCGAGGCCCTTGACCTCGCGAAGGAAGGCATCAGCGTCAGCCGGTTCAAAGGGCTCGGCGAGATGAATCCGGAGGAGCTCTGGGACACGACGATGGATCCCGCGAACCGCATGCTCGTCAGGGTCGAGGTCGAGGATGCGGCCGCGGCCGACCGCCTGTTCTCGATGCTGATGGGCGACCAGGTCGAGCCGCGCCGCGAGTTCATCGAGTCGAACGCGAAGGACGTCCGATTCTTAGATGTCTGAGGTCTCACGATTTCAGACATGGCTGGTCTGTGACATCGCTTCGCTCGTCAGAGGGGAGGGCTAGTTGTCCAGCGTCGAGCCTCTAGGCGCGGGCCGGATCGAGCCGCGCGAGCTCGAGCAGGAGATGCGCTCGAGCTTCCTGGACTACGCGATGAGCGTGATCGTCTCGCGCGCCTTGCCGGACGTGCGTGACGGGCTCAAGCCCGTCCACCGGCGGGTGCTGTACGCGATGCACGAGGCCGGGTTGCAGCCGAACCGCCCACGGCTCAAGTGCGCGCGCGTAGTTGGCGACGTGATGGGCGCGTACCACCCCCACGGCGACACCGCGATCTACGACACGCTCGTCCGGATGGCGCAGCCGTTCTCGCTGCGCTACCCGCTGGTCGACGGCCAGGGCAACTTCGGCAACATCGACGACTACCCGGCGGCCGCCATGCGCTACACCGAATGCCGGCTGACGCGTCTCGCGACCGAGATGCTGCGCGACATCGACGCCGACACCGTCGACTTCGAGCCGAACTACGACGAGTCGCGGCGCCAGCCGACGGTCCTGCCGGCTCGCTTCCCGAACCTGCTCGTCAACGGCTCCTCGGGCATCGCCGTCGGCATGGCGACGAACATCCCCGCGCACAACCTCGGCGAGGTCGTCGACGCGCTGGTGACGATGATCGACGACCCGGCGATCGACGTCGACCGGCTGACCCGCCACGTCAAGGGCCCTGACTTCCCGACCGGCGGAATCATCCTTGGCCGCGACGGGATCCGCGAGGCGTACCGGTCCGGCCGCGGGCGCATCGTCATGCGCGCCCGGGCGCACATCGAGGAGCTGCGCGGCGGCAAGACGGCGATCATCGTCAACGAGCTGCCCTTCGGGGTGAAGAAGGGCGGGGACTCCGGCGTGATCATGAAGGTCGCCGACCTCGTGAACGAGAAGGTCTTGACCGAGATCTCGGACGTCAAGGATCTCTCGGACAAGACCGGGATGCGGATCCAGATCGAGCTGAAGCGCGAGGCGATCCCGCAGGTCGTCCTCAACAAGCTCTACAAGCACACGCCGCTGCAGACGACCTTCGGCTACAACGCCGTCGCGCTCGTGGACGGTGTCCCGCGCACGCTCGCGCTGCGTGACATGCTGGGCCACTACCTCGACTTCCAGCGCGAGGTCGTCACCCGCCGCTCGAAGTACGAGCTGCGCAAGGCCGAGGCCCGCGCGCACGTCCTCCAGGGCTACCTGACCGCGCTCGACAACCTCGATGCGGTCATCGAGCTGATCCGGAACGCGGCGGACACCGATGCCGCCCGGGAAGGCCTGATGGAGACGTTCGACCTGTCCGAGATCCAGGCCCAGGCGATCCTCGACTTGCGCCTGCGGGCGCTTACCGCGCTCGAGCGGAAGCGCGTCGAGGACGAGCACCAGGATTTGCAGGAGCGAATCGCCGAGCTGCGAGCGATCCTCGGCGACGAGGCGCGGATCGACGCGTTGATCCGGGAGGAACTGCTCGAGATCCGGACGATCTACGGAAGGAACGACGACCGCCGCACCGAGATCGTCGCCGCCGAAGGCGAGCTCGAGCTCGAGGACCTGATCGCGGAGGAGGACATGGTGATCGCGATCACCCGCTCGAACTACATCAAGCGGCTCCCCGTGACGACCTACCGGGAGCAGCGCCGCGGCGGCCAGGGCGTCATGGGCATGGACCTGAAGGAGGACGACTACATCGAGCACCTCTTCGTCGCCTCCACGCACGACTACGTCCTCTTCTTCACGAACGTCGGCAAGGTCTACCGCTTGAAGGTTCACGAGCTGCCGCTCGGGTCGCGGCAGTCGAAGGGCCGCGCGATCCAGAACCTGCTGCCGTTCCGGCAGGACGAGCAGGTGCGCGCCGTCGTCCAGACGCGGGACTTCGAGGAGGCGAAGTACCTCGTCTTCGCGACGAAGAACGGGATCGTCAAGAAGACCGAGCTCGCCGCGTACAACACGCCGCTCAAGGCCGACGGCATCATCGCGATCAAGATGCGCGACGGGGACGAGCTCGTCTCGGTTCGTCACTCGACGGGCGAGGACGACATCCTGATGGTCTCGCGCAAGGGCCAGGCGATTCGCTTCAGCGAGAAGGACGCGCGACCGATGGGCCGCGACACGGGCGGCGTCAAGGGAATGACGCTCCGCAAGGGCGACGAGGTGATCTCCGGCGACGTGATCGCGGTCAACGAGGGCGACCTTCTCGTTGTGACCGAGAACGGTTACGGCAAGCGGACGAAGCTCGCGGACTATCCCCGCAAGGGCCGCGGGGGCCTGGGCGTGAAGACAGTTCAGTTGACCGAGGCGAAGGGTCAGCTCGCCGGTGCGCGTGTCGTCCGGGACGGCTACCAGGTGATGCTGATCTCGACGGGTGGGACGATGATCAGGATGTCCGTCGACGACATCAAGCGATCGGGGCGGTCGACCCAGGGTGTGATCGTGATGCGTTTCAAGAACGACGAAGAGCGCGTGTCGAGCCTCGCACCGGTGGTCGAATCCGAGGGTGACGAAGACACGGGGGCGGACGACGTGCCGGAACCAGCTCCGGCGCCGGCCGAGGCGTAGGTTCTGGTAGAAGCTGGCGGATTTTGCAATAGTTTTTTGACGCAGCCCTTTCCAAAGAGGAACCAGGGCGCTATACGTCCAAAGCGAGAAAATCGCTTGTCCTTCCGTTAGGAGAGGCACATGAACTACAGCAAGAACGTCGAACTTCTCGAACCGATCAACCTCTCCGAGCATCTCGACAAGGTCGAGCTCTACCTCGGCCAGGTCTGCCAGATCGCCGGCATCTCCAAGATGCAGCTCGACTACTGGACGAACAAGGCGCAAATCCCGACGAAGGGCAAGAAGCAGCGGATCTACGACATCGAAGCCCTCGAAACGGTCATGCTGATCAAGCAGGCCAAGGACAAGGGCCTCAACCTGGGCGCGGCGATCGACGCCGCGCGGCGCTTCCGGGAGAGTGGGGCGAAGGTCCTCGACTAGGAGGGTTTGGCGGAATGTGCCTCGCCTGACGGCTCAGGCTCCGCGCCTAACTCTTCTGGCCCCGTAGGGCTGCCGCCGCATCGTCGGGCGCGACCGAATTGACGTAGATCCCGGCGCCGAGCTCGATCCCGGCGAAGACGGTCAGCCGCGGCAGCACCTCGAGATGCCAGTGGCCGTGGCCGTGGAGCCACGCATTCAGCGGCACCGGGCCCTCGACCGCTCGAAGCCGACGCAGCGACTCCGCCAGCAGGCCGAGCGCCGGCTCGAGGAGCGGGCCTTCGTAGGCGCTTTCCGTCGGGTGCTCGCGCGGAACGATCGCCAGCTCGTACGGAAGCCGGCCGCCGTAGGCGGCGAGGACGACGAGTCCGTCGCGCTCGAGCACCACGCGGTCGCCGGTTTCGAGCTCGGCCTCGAGGTGCTGGCAGATCCGGCAGGGGCCGGCATCCTGCTCGGCCCGCACGGTGGGCGGGACGTCTGGCAGGCGCGCGAGCTGGGTGTGCGTATGCGGCAGGCTTGCGCCTGCCTCGCGGCCCTCGTTGAGGAGCGCTAGGAAGTATGCGGCCCCGGCCTCGCGCGCCGCACGGGCGCGCTCGCGCCAGGCCGTCGCGACGCCCGCGACCTCGCCGTCGCCGAGCTCGGCGAATGAGCGGACGTGGCGCGGGCTCGAGACGACGACCTCGTGGTGGTCGAAGGCCGGGTAGAGGTTCGGCACGACCCGGACCGACCAGCCGGGAGAGTCCGGCTCGCCCCCGTCCGGGCGCAGCGCGAAAGTTTCCGGCGGAGTCCGGTTCTCGCGCCCTTCGCAGAACGGGCAGGAGAGGAGCTCCTCCTCGGTCGGCAGGTCGACGTCCGCGCGAGCCGCCGCCGCTCCCGGCCGCCGTGCGCGCGCCGGCGCCACCACTGCCCACTGGCGGGTGACCGGGTCCTGCCGGAGCTCCGGAGCGCGAGCTGCGTCGCCGGCGGCGCCGCTCAGCTCGCTGTCCCGCGGTTCTGCTTCTCGAGAAAGGGGCTGATCAGGTCGATCGGCGCGGGAAAGACGATCGTGGTCGACTGGGAGGATCCGAGCTCGAGCAACGTCTGCAGGTAGCGGAGCTGCAACGCGATCGGGTGGTCGCCGATCACCTGCGCGGCGTCCTTGAGCCGCTCAGAAGCCTGGAATTCGCCCTCGGCGTTGATCACCTTCGCGCGCCGCTCCCGTTCGGCCTCGGCCTGGCGGGCCATCGCGCGCTGCATCCCGCTCGGGATCTCGACGTCCTTCACCTCGACAATCGAGACCTTGATCCCCCAGGGCGACGTTCCCTCGTCGATGATTCCCTGCAGGATTCCGTTGATCTTCTCGCGCTCGGCGAGCAGCTCGTCTAGCTGGTGCTGTCCGAGGACCGAGCGGAGCGTGGTCTGGGCGATCTGCGACGTCGCGACCATGAAGTTCTCGACCTGCACGATCGCGTTCTTCGGCTCCACGATCCGGAAGTAGGCGACGGCGTTTACCCGGACGGGCACGTTGTCCTTCGTGATCACCTCCTGCGGAGGGATGTTGAGCGTGATCGTCCGCAGGTCGACCTTCACCATCCGGTCGACGATCGGGATCAGGATGAAGAGGCCCGGGCCCTTCGGCTGGGGAAGCAGGCGGCCGAGCCGAAAAATGATCCCGCGCTCGTACTCACGCGCCACCTTGATCGCGGAGATCAAGAACAGGATCACCAGGAAGAGGAGAATCGCGACGATGATCAGCGCGGCCGACATCGGAGTCCTTTCGCTTCGAGTGGGTGGGAGATCCTAGGAAACGGGGGCCGCCTCCGGCTTGTCGACCGGCTCGACGTCGAGGACGAGCGCGGGATCGACGTGCTCCACGCGCACTTTCGCGCCGGGCCGGAGGGCCATTCCCTCGGGCATCCGTGCCTGCCAGAGCTCGCCGTTGACGAAAACGAGCCCGGTGCCGCGGTACTCGCCGACCTCGCCGACCATCGTCTGAGGACCGACGGCGACGGGCGCGCGGCGGATGCCCACGGCCTTCGAAACCGCGAACACCCAGGCGCCCCCGAGCACCACCGCCAGCGTGATCAGAAGCGGCGCGTTCGGGTGGTAGGGCGCCGGCGCGTTCCTGAACAGCATCAGCGATCCCACCGCGAGGCTGATCACGCCCGAGATGGCGAGGGTGCCGTGGCTGACGAAGTGCGCCTCCAGGACGAGGAGTACCAGCCCGAGCAAGAGTAGGGCAAGGCCCGCCCAGCTGATCGGCAGGATCGAGAAGCCGAACAACGCGGTGAAGAGGGCGACCGCGCCGAGCGCCCCGGGAAGCACCACTCCCGGGTGGAAGATCTCGTAGCCGATTCCCGCGAGGCCGGCCAGGAAGAGGAGCGTGATCAGGTTCGGGTCGATCAGCGTGTTGAGCAGCCGTGTGAAGAACCCCGGCTTGACGTAGGTGATCTCCGCGCCGGCCGTGTGGAGCGTGAAGGCCTTGGGGACGGTACGGCGTCCGTCGATCGTGTTCAGAAGCGCGGGCAGGCTCGGCGCCTTCACGTCGATGACGTTGCGCGCGAGCGCCTCGTCGACCGTGAGGTTCACACCCTTGCGGACGGCGGCATCGGCCCAGGCGGCGTTGCGGCCGTGGGTCTTTGCGAGCGTTCGGAGCTTGGCCGCGAAATGGTTGATCACCTTCCGGCGAAGGTCGCTGCCGAGGTTGCCGCCGCTCTGGTCGATCGGCGTCGACGAGCCGATGTTCGTCTCCGGCGCCATCGCGAGGATGTCGGCCGCCTGGGCGACGAAGACGCCCGCCGAGGCGGCCGCTGCCCCCGTCGGCGCGACATAGACGATCACCGGAATCTTCGAGGCGAGCTCCTTCTTGTAGATCGCCTCCATCGAGGTCGAAAGCCCGCCGGGCGTGTCGAGGAGGATCACGGCGGCGTCGTAGTGGCCGTCGTTCGCGCGATCGAGCTGGTGGTTCACGTAGTCCTGGGTGACCGGGTTGATCTCCTTGTCGAACTGGATCGCCAGGACTCGCGGCTTTGTGGCGGCGGATGCTGAAACGGAGAGCGCGAGGGCCAAGGCCAGCGAGCCGAGTAATGCCCGCAAAAACCGCCCTTTCACGACTGTAAAGACTCTATCAAGGGCGACCGGCCTGCCCTTGCCGCCCGCGCGGGGTTCTGCAACCCTCGGGTCGGGTCGCCGCGCATTGAAGCCCATTCGTGCTGCATTCGCCCTGTTTCTTGCTGCGCCGGGGGTGGCGCTGGCTTCGCCGACCCTGGAGGCGCACGACCTCGCAATCGGCGGAACCGGCGCAGGAGTCGCGGCGAAGCGGTTCGAGCTCGTCGGGCTGCACTGGCAGGGAACCGGCGCCGTCCGGTTCCGGATCCAGGCCGCGAGTGGTCGCTGGAGCGGGTGGCGCGTTGCCGCCGCCGAGTCAGACGACCTTCCGGACGCGAACACGCCGGAGGGCCGGCGCTCGCGAGCCTGGCACCTCGGCAGCCCGTACTGGGTCGGCCCGTCCGAGCGGATCCAGTACCGCGTCACCGGCGACGTACGGCGGCTGAAGGGGTACTTCGTGCGCAGCGGCCGGGGGACCGCCGCGCCGCCCAAGGCGGCGACGTTTCAAACGAACGCGCCGGGGATCATCACCCGCGCGCAGTGGGGCGCGGACGAGCAGATCCGGCGCAACCGGAAGAAAGGCCCCCTCATCGCCGACGAGGTCCATCTGGCCATCGTCCATCACACCGCCGGCTCCAACAGCTACAGCCGCGCACAGTCGGCGGCCGTCGTGCGGGCGGTCGAGCTCTACCACGTCCGCGGAAACGGCTGGGACGACATCGGCTACAACTTCCTCGTCGACAAGTACGGCCAGATCTTCGAGGGCCGGTACGGAGGAATGGAGAAGGCCGTCGTCGGGGCCCATGCGCTTGGCTTCAATTACGGCTCGGTCGGCGTTGCCCTTATCGGCAACTACAACGGCGTCGGGCTTTCGACGGCGGCGCGTGCGGCCCTCGTCAAGCTGCTCGCCTGGCGCCTCGATGTGGCGCACGTCGACCCGCTCGGCAGGGTGACCAGAATCTCGACCGGCAACCCGCGGTACGGGCGGGGGAAGTCGGTGCAGCTGCGCGCGATTTCGGGCCACCGCGACGCCTACCCCACGAGCTGCCCGGGCAGTAGCGTCTACGCGCTGCTTCCGTCGATTGCGCGCGAGGTTGGCACCACGGGGCTGCCGAAGATCTACGCGCCACTCGTCTTCGGCGCGGTCGGCGGCAACGTCCGCTTCACGGCGAAGCTCTCCGGCTCCGTCCCCTGGAAGGTGACTGTTCTGGACGCGCTCGGGCACGAGGTCGCGTCGGGTGCGGGCACCGGTCGCTCGGTCGACTGGACGTGGGACTCGAGCGCTGCTCCGCGCGGTCGCTACACCTATTCGATCGACGCGAGGAGTTCCGGCGCGAGCGCCCGGCCGGTCACCGGCGCGCTGGGGCGCTCCATCCCGCAGCTCAGCCTTACCCAGCTCCGAGTCCAACCCGGCATCGTGTCGCCCAACGGAGACGGTGTCGCCGACACCGCGACTTTCACGTACGTGCTTGGGGCTTCGGCACAACTGACGGTCTCTCTGGCCGACGCCGTCGGCAACCCGCTTGCCACGCTCTTCGCCGGCGCGATGACCCAGGGCCCGCATTCGTTCGCCTGGCGCAACGTGACGGTTCCCGACGGGTTGTATCGGCTCACGATCACAGCGCAGGCGGCCAACGGCAAGCAGGTCTCCGCGACGGCGAGCTTCTACGTCGATCGGACGCTCGCGCGGGTGAAGGCGGCCCCCACGGCGATCTCGCCGAACGGCGACGGGCGGGTCGATGAGGCAGCGGTGTCGTTCCGGCTCTCGGCCGCCGCCGCCGTGATCCTGGAGGTGTGGCGGGCCGGCAGGCGCGTCGCGACGCTTCTGAGACAGACCTTCCCGGTCGGCCGCGTCGACGCGGCGTGGGACGGGAGGCTGGGTGCCCGGGTCGCTCGCGACGGCAGGTATGACCTGGTCGTCAGGGCCACCGACACGATTACGACCGTTACGCAGAAGGCGTCCGTGACCGTCGATACGACCGCGCCCAAGCTGCGGGTTGCCTCACGCGCCCGGCTCCAGTTCTGGATCAGCGAGCCGGCGACCGTGAGCGCCGTCTTCGGACGTCGCCGCGTCTCGCGCGCCGTCCGGCGCGGGTATTTCAGCTTCCCGAGCTTCCGGAAGAGCAGGCACTTCACCATCTCCGCGACGGATCCGGTGGGCAACGTGAGCCGCCGGCTACGCGGCTAGCCAGTCGCGGTACCGGCGCTCCAGGGCGTCCAGCAGCTCGACGAGCAGCTCGACCCGGTCGACGGGGGCGCCGGTCTCGACGAGCAGCGACGAGGCCGGGATCCGTGCGTCTTGCGGGAGCTCGGCGGCCGGCACGTTGACGTTGATCCCGACGCCGAGCACGATCCGGCCGCCGGCCGCCTCGCCGAGGACCCCCGCGACCTTCCTCCCGCCGACGAGGACGTCGTTCGGCTCCTTCAGCGCCGGCTCGAGGCCGGTCACGGTCGCAATCGCGTCGATGCATGCCCGGGCCCCCACGATCGTCAGCTCGGGGAAACGCGAGGGCTCGACGGCAGGTTGAAGCTGGACGGAGCAGAGGACGCCCGTGCCCGCGGGAGACTCCCAGCCGCGTCCGTGGCGACCTCGCCCTTCGGTCTGCTCATCGGCGACCGCCACGGTGCCTTCGGGCGCGTCCGCGGGGAGCAGGCGCTGCGTGGACGGGCAGCTCTCGACGAACGAGTACTCGTGCCCGAACCGGCCACGCAGGCGCGGCGTCACGGCTTCGGCCGTCGGCGTGTCCAGCATCGGCAACTAGACTAGGCGCCGCCGTGCAACCCTCCCTGCGCAAGGGCCGTCAGATTCGGCAGACACCGCGGCCCGAGCGGCCGCTCGTTTACGAGAGGCTCAGTGATGCGATCCTGGTCAAACGAGCTAAGGACGGCGACGCGCGCGCCCTCGAAGCCCTGTGCGAACGGCACGCGGCCAAGGTCGAGCGCCTTGCAATCAGCCTGCTCAGCGATCCCGAGGACGCACGCGACGCCGCTCAGGAGGCCCTCGCGAAGCTCTGCGTCCGGATCGGGCAGTTCCGCGGTGAGTCGCAGTTCTCGACCTGGCTTCACCGGCTCGTGGTCAACACCTGCCGGGACGTGGGCGCCCGTCAGCGCGTGCGGCGGTGCGAGCCACTCGTCGAGGACGAGCGTCTCGCGGATGATGCCGACCCGGCTCACGAGGCCGGTCTCGCCGAGCTTCGCTCCGAGCTCAACGCCGGGCTGGCGAGCATCTCGCCCGACCAGGCCAAGGTCGTCGTGCTGAAAGACGCGCTCGACTTCTCCTTCGCCGAGATCGCTGCTGCGGTCGACATGCCGGTCGGGACTGCCAAGTGCTACGCGCACCGCGCCCGCGCAGGGTTGAGAACACGGCTGAAGCGCGACGTGGCGTGACGATTGCGCTGCCTCTCGACAGGGCGGGAATCGAGGCGATCCTCCCGCATCGCGAGCCCTTCCTCCTGATCGACGAGGTGCTAGAGCTCGAGCCCGGCTCCAGGGTCGTGGCGCGCAAGCGCGTGCGCGACGACGAGTGGTATCTCGCGGGTCATTTCCCGGGCCGTCCTGTGATGCCCGGGGTGCTGATCGTCGAGGCGATGGCCCAGGCCGGCGCCGTCGCCGTGCTGGCGGAGGAGGAGAACCGCGGCCGCCTCGCGCTGTTCGCCGGCATCGACGACACGCGGTTCAAACGGATCGTCGAGCCGGGCGACGAGCTGCAGCTCGAATGCACGCTCGAGCAGGTTCGCGGCCCCGTCGGCAAGGGCAAGGCGCGCGCGTCGGTGGACGGGCAGCTCGCGGCCCGCGGCACGCTCACGTTCGCGGTGGAGCGGTCGTGATCGGCAAGGCGAACGGCGCGATCTCGATCACGGGTGTGGGCGCCTACGCCCCGGAGCGCGTGATGACGAACGACGACCTGTCGAAGCTGATGGAGACGTCCGACGAGTGGATCGTCGAGCGGACCGGGATTCGGGAGCGCCGGATCGCCGCGGAGGAGCAGGCGCTGTCCGACCTCGCGCTGCCGGCGGCGCGCGAGGCGCTCGAGCGCGCCGCCGTCGACCCGGGAACCGTCGACCTGATCATCGTCGCGACGGTGACTCCCGACATGGCCTTTCCCTCCTCGGGTGCGATCCTGGCCGACGAGCTCGGCGCTCCGGATGCCGCGGCATACGACCTCTCGGCCGGCTGCACCGGGTTCATGTACGCCGTCGCGCAGGCGTACGGCATGCTCGCGGGCGGCCTCGCGAGGAGGGCGCTTGTCGTGGGCGGCGACGTACTTTCGCGGATCCTCGACTGGAGCGACCGGCGCACCGCGGTCCTGTTCGGCGACGGCGCGGGCGCGGTCGTCCTCGACCGGGTTTCCGAGGGGGGCTTCCTCGGCTTCGAGCTGGGAGCGGACGGCTCGGGCGGCCCGCAGCTCTACCTGCCCGCGGGTGGCTCGCGCGCTCCAGCCAGCGCGGCGACGGTCGCCGACAAGAAGCATTTCGTGCAGATGAACGGTCGCGAGGTGTTCAAGTTCGCGACCCGTGTGCTGGTCAGCTCGGCCGAGAAGGTGCTTGCCGAGTGCGGAAAGACCGTCGACGACGTCGACGTGTACGTGCCCCACCAGGCGAACGTGCGAATCATCGATCACGCCGCCGAGAAGCTCGGCATCCCGAAGGAGAAGACAGTGGTTAACGTTGACCGATATGGAAACACTTCATCTGGCTCGATCCCGCTCGCGCTCGCGGACGCCGAGGCCGAAGGACGGCTGCAGGACGGCGCCCTCGTGCTGATGACGGGAATGGGAGCCGGGCTCACGTGGGGCTCCGGTTTGATCGAATGGACTGCGAACGGGAGGAACGGATGACAAAGATCGCCTTTTGCTTCCCGGGGCAGGGATCCCTGGAGTCCGGGATGGGCCGTGAGATCGCCGAGGCCTTCCCGGAGGCGATGGAGATGTTCGAGCGGGGTAGCGAGGCTGCAGGGATCGACCTCAAGCACCTCTGCTTCGAGGCCTCCGAGGAGGAGCTCGTCGACACCGCGGTCCAGCAGCCGGCGCTGGTCGCGACGAGCCTCGCCGTCCTCGCGGCGTTGAAGGCGCGAGGGATCGAGCCGGACTACGTGATCGGTCATTCGGTGGGCGAGTTCGCCGCGCTCGCGGCTGCGGAGGCGCTTCCCTACGACGAGGCGATCGCCCTTGTGCGCGAGCGCGGCCTCGCGATGGCGGAGGCCGCTCGGCGGCATCCGGGCTCGATGGCCGCGATCCTCGGTCTGGACGACCCGGTCGTCGAGGAGCTCTGCAGTGAGATCGCGGGGGTGTGGCCGGCGAACTACAACTGCCCCGGCCAGATCGTCGTCTCCGGTGAGAACCCGTCGGTCGAGGAGTGCTGCGAACAGGCCGAGGGCGAAGGTGCCCGACGGACTGTGAAGCTGCGCGTCTCGGGCGCGTTCCACAGCCCGCTCGTCGCGCACGCCGCCGAGCGCTTGAAGCCCGCGATCGACCGGATCAAGTTCCATGAGCCTGCCGCCCCTTTCATGTCGACCGTGACGGCGAAGATCGAGCCGGCGCATCGGATGGCAGGCCTGCTCGTCGATCAGCTGACGGCGCCGGTCAAGTTCACGCAGGCCGCCAGCGAGCTCGCCCGCGACGGCGTCAAGACGTTCGTCGAGGTTGGCCCCGGGAATGTCCTGTCCGGTTTACTGCGACGGATCGACAGAACGGCGAAGGCGATCCCGGTCAACAACCCGGCCGGCCTGAAGAAGCTCGAGGACGAGCTGGCCACGACCTAGCGCGTGGCCGACTTCGGCTCCCTCGAAGGGAAGAACGCGCTCGTCACCGGAGCGTCGCGTGGGATCGGCCGCGCGATCGCGCTCGAGCTTGCCCACGCCGGCGCGACGGTTGCCGTCGGCTATCGCTCGGGGGCGAACGAGGCCGAGGCCGCGGCGAACGAGGCCGGCGGCCGCGCAGTTCAGGCCGACGTCTCGAGCGCCGAGGAGGCGGCGCGCCTCGTCGAGGAGGTAGGTGAGCTCGACATCCTGGTCAACAACGCCGGCCTCACCCGCGACGGCCTGATCGCGCGGATGCCGGATGCCGACTGGCGCGACGTGATCGAGACGAACCTCTCCGCGGTGTTCTACACGTGTCGCGCCGCCGCGCGGCCCATGATGAAGCGCCGGAGCGGGGCGATCGTGAACATCTCGAGCGTCGTCGGCCTTCGCGGTAATCCGGGGCAGACGAACTACTCTGCCTCCAAAGCGGGGATCATCGGCCTCACGAAGGCCCTCGCGCGTGAGCTCGGCAGCCGCGGAGTACGTGCGAACGTGGTCGCACCTGGGTACATCCATTCACGGTTGACGGACGAGATCTCGGAGGACATGCGCGCGTTGATGCTTCAGAACACACCCCTCGGCAGGCTCGGTGACCCGGAGGACGTCGCCGGAGCAGTACGGTTCCTGTGCTCGGACGCCGCGGCGTTCATCACCGGAGAGGTGTTGCTCGTCGACGGCGGGTTGGGAATGTAATGGGCTCGAACGGATCCCTCAACGGACGCCGGCGCGTGGTGATCACGGGCCTCGGCATGGTCTCGCCGCTCGGCAACGACGTCGAGTCGTCCTGGAGCGCCCTTGTCGCGGGCGAGTCTGGGGCCGGCGAAATCACAACGTTCGATCACGCCGACTACGGCGTGCACTTCGCCTGTGAGCTGAAGGACTTCGACCCGACCGTCTGGATCGACCGCAAGGCAGCCCGGCGGATGGACCGCTTCGCGCAGATGATCCTCGCGGCGGCGCGGCAGGCGGAACAGGACTCGGGTGTGAAGATCGCCGACGAGCAAGAGCGGGTGGGCGCCTCGATCGCGACCGGGATCGGCGGGCTCAAGTCGTTCCAGGACTGCTACGACATCCTCAAAGAGCGGGGCCCCGACCGTGTCAGCCCGTTCTCGATCCCGTCGATCATCCCGAACATGGGCGCGGGCTGGGTTTCGATCGAGCTCGGGACGAGGGGCCCGCTGATGTCGGAGTGCACGGCCTGCGCGGCCTCGAACATGGCGATCGGCGACGCTCTCGACGCGATCAGGATCGGGCGCGCGGAGGTGATGTTCGCGGGCGGAACCGAGGCGCCGATCACACCGGTGGGAATTGCGGGCTTCGACTCGATGCGCGCGCTCTCACGCCGAAACGACGATCCGCAGGCAGCTTCGCGCCCGTTCGACGCCGCCCGCGACGGGCTCGTGATGGGCGAGGCCGGTGCGGTGATGGTGCTCGAGGAGCTGGAGCATGCGAAGGCCCGCGGCGCGTCGATCCACGGCGAGCTGCTCGGCTACGGCGTCTCCTCCGATGCGGCGCATATGACGGAGCCTGATCCCACGGGGGAGAATCCGGCGCGCGCCATGAGGATGGCGCTCGCGGATGCCGACGTCGACGCGGCCGAGGTCGGCTACGTCAACGCCCACGCGACGTCGACGCCACTCGGCGACGCGAGTGAGACGAAGGTGATCAAGAAGGCGCTCGGCGAGGAGAACGCGGCGAAGGTCGGCGTCTCCTCGACGAAGGGCGCCACCGGCCACTGCTTCGGCGCCGCGGGCGCCGTCGAAGCCGTCTTCACCCTGCTCGCGGTCGAGAAGGGTGTCCTGCCGCCCACGATCAACTACGAGCAGCAGGATCCGGAGTGCGACCTCGACTACATCCCGAACGAGGCGCGTGAGGCGGACATCGAGGTCGGCGTCTCGAACTCGTTCGGCTTCGGTGGGCACAACGCCTGCATCGTCGTCCGCAAGTTCTCCGAGTAACCGCCCTTTTCGGAGCTGTCGGGGGTCAGACCTCGGCCGTGGCTGCAGGAGACCTGTCGGGGGTCAGACCCCGGCCGTGGCCGCAGGAGACCTGCCGGCGGCGAGTAGGCTGCCGCCGTGGCGACCGAGCGGTGGGCGACGTTCGACTGTTACGGCACGCTGATCGACTGGAACGGCGGCATTCGGCGCGAGCTCGCGCGCATCTTCGGCGCCGATCGCGCCGACGAGCTGCTCCACCGCTACCACGAGCTCGAGCCCCGGTTCGAGGCGGACGGCAAGCTCAGCTATCGGGAGGTCATGACCGAGGCGTTGCGCGAGCTCGGCGCACCCGCAGTCGACGAGGATGCGCTCGCGCGCTCGCTCCCGGGCTGGGAGCCGTTTCCGGAGGTGCCCGCCGCTCTCGCCGAGGCGCGCGGGCGGGGCTGGAAGCTCGCGATCCTCTCCAACACGGACCGCGATTTCATCGAGGCCTCGATGGCACGGCTCGGCATCCCGTTCGAGGTTGCGATCGTGGCGTCCGAGATCGGCTCGTACAAGCCCCGCCACGCCCACTGGGAGCGGTTCTTCGAGCAGACCGGCGCGCCGCGTGAAGGCCATGTCCACGTGGCCGGCAGCCTCTTCCACGACGTCGCGCCCGCGAACGAGCTCGGCCTGCGCTCCGTCTGGATCAACCGGCTGGCCGAGCGCCCTGGGCCGCCGCCCACGCGCGAGCTCGGCGACCTCGCCCGGCTGCCCGAAACGCTCGACGAGCTCGTCCCGCCGGCATGAGCAAGCTGCGGGCGAGGTGTCCCGACTGCAAGGCGTACACCGCGGTTGCGCTCGGCCCCAACTACGAGTGCCATGCGTGCGGACGCGAGTTCTTCGCGGGGCTCGTCCGCGTACCCAGGGCCTGGGGCGAGGGCGGCGAGACGATGGCGCAGGCGGCGCGCCTGCCGCTGCCCTATCCGGAGGCGGCGGTGGTCGAAGAGGACACGCTCGCGGAGCAGACGTTCGCCGTCGCGGCCGACCTGCCGGACCGACCGCTCGTCCTCGGCGGCTGTTGCTGCGCCCACGTCGGCGCCGTCGAGGCGCTCTCGGCACGGCATGGTCGGCTGGCGCTCGTCTGGTTCGATGCCCACGGCGACCTGAACACGCCAGAGACATCGCCCTCCGGAAACCTCTGGGGAATGCCGCTACGGATGGTGCTCGACTCCGGAGCCGTCGCCCCCGAGGACACCGTGCTCATCGGGGCGCGGAACCTCGATCCGCCGGAACGCGAATTCATCGCGGCGAGCGGCCTGCGCACCGGTGCCGAGTCCGTCGCCGGGGCGCTGGAGGGAACGGAAGGCGTCTACGTCGCCTTCGACGCGGACTCGGCGGACCCGGCCGAACTCGACGTCTTCATGCCGGAGCCGGGCGGCCTTGCGCTCGGCGAGGTCGAGACCATTCTCAGGGAGGTCACCGATCGGGCGCCCGTCCTCGGCCTCGGCTACTCGGGCCTGACCGCGGGCGACCGGAACGTCGAGCCGCTGGCCAGGCTGGCGTCGGCTCTAGGGTTGTAGAGGCCGGCGCGGCTACCGCGGCGCGGGTAACCGTCCACGCCATGCGCCCGTCTAAACTCACGCGCTGATGGCGTCCCGGATCGATGTCTCGATCGAGCACAAGCATGCGCCGCCGCCGGAGTCCGACGGCAAGCGGCACCCGAACACGTGCCCTGCGTGCGGCTCGCACTACCGGGACGACGAGCTCGAGCAGCACCTGAACGTCTGCCCTCACTGCGGCCACCACTTCCCGATGCAGGCCCGGGCGCGGATTCGGCAGCTGGCCGACGAGGGCAGCTTCTCGGAGGAGGCCGCCGACCTCCGCTCCGACGACCCGCTCGGCTTCTTCGATCTGCGGCCGTACACCGAGCGCCTCGCCGAGGCCGAGGTCTCGACCGGGCTGGGGGAGGCGATGGTGATCGGCCACGGGGCGCTCGACGGAAGCCCGATGGAGCTCGCGGTCATGGACTTCTCGTTCATGGGCGGCTCGATGGGCCGGATCGTCGGAGAGAAGTTCGCGCGCGCGTGCGAGAGCGCTGCCGAGCGACAGGTACCGCTGGTCTCGGTCACCGCCTCGGGCGGGGCGCGGATGCAGGAGGGGATCCTGTCCCTGATGCAACTTCCCAAGACGGTCTGCGCGGTCGAGGACCTGCATGACGCCGGCGGCGCGCTCATCAGCGTGATGGCCCATCCGACCACGGCCGGGGTGCTGGCCAGCTTTGCCAGCCTCGGCGACGTGATCGTGGCGGAGCCGGGAGCTTTGCTCTCGTTCACAGGCCCGCGGGTCGTGCAGCAGACGACGCGCGAGAAGCTGCCGGACGACTTCGGTCTCGCCGAGTCCAACTACCGCTTCGGACACCTGGACGGGATCGTGCCCCGTCCGGAGCTGAAGCCCTACCTCGCCCGCCTGGTGCGGCTGTTCGCCAATGGCCGGTGAGGCCGAGCTTCAGCTCCGCGACCGGCTGGGCCGGTTGCGGGGACTGCCGCTCCTCCGCGGCGCGCGGCTGTCAGGCGAGCTGGCCCGGCTCCAGCGCCAGCTCGACCGGATCGTCTCCGAGCCGAGCGACGAGGAGATCTGGCGCTCCGTCGAGCTGGCCCGCCACCCCGACCGGCCCTACACGCTCGACTACGTGGAACGCATGCTCGACGACTTCGTCGAGCTCCACGGCGACCGTGGGCGGGCCGACGACGAGGCGCTTGTGGCGGGGCTGGGGAGCTTCGACGGCCGGACCGTCGCGCTGGTCGGTCATCAGAAGGGGCGTGACATCCAGGAGCGGACGCGCCGCAACTTCGGCATGGCGTACCCGGAGGGCTACCGCAAGGCGATGCGGACGATGGAGCTCGCCGACCGGCACGGCTTTCCGTTGTTCACGCTGGTCGACACGCCGGGTGCGTATCCCGGCGTGGCCGCCGAGCAGCACGGCCAGGGTGGGATGATCGCCCGCTCCCAGGCGCTGCTGTCTCGCCTGAAGACGCCGGTCGTCTCCTGCATCATCGGCGAGGGCGGCTCCGGCGGCGCGATTGCGATCGCGCTCGCCGATCGGGTGCTGATGCAGCAGAACGCGATCTACTCGGTGATCTCGCCCGAGGGCTGCGCGGCGATTCTCTGGCGGGACGCGGGCGAGGCCCAGAAGGCGGCCGCGGCGTTCAAGCCCGACGCCATCCACTGCCTCGAGCTCGGCGTGATCGACGCGATCGTGCCCGAGCCGCCCGACGGGGCTCACACAGACCCCGACGCCGCGGCACGGCTCCTCAAGGATTCGCTCGCCGAGGCTCTCGACGAACTCGGATCGATCGCGGGCGACGAGCTCCGCCGTCAGCGCCGGGCGCGGTTCCGGGCGATCGGGACGTTCGAATCTGTGAAAACGCCGTAAATCCACAGAATCCACAACGTTATCCCCGTTTCGATCACAGGGCGTGGATCCAGGAAACAAGCGTGTTTGCGGGTATCAATCCTACTTGCAACACAGATTTGCCTCGTGTCAATGTGGCAAACGTCTCCTGAGCTCCCCGGACGGGTAGCGTCCGCCCCGTGAGCCCCGAAAAGCTCAAGGAATATCGTCGCAAGCGCGACCCGAAGCAGACGTCCGAGCCCTTCGGCGGGCGGCGAAGGAAAGCGACGGGCCCGATCTTCGTCGTCCAGCGGCACGACGCGCGGCGCCTCCACTACGACTTCCGCCTGGAGCGCGACGGCGCCCTCGCGAGCTGGGCCGTGCCGAAGGGCGTTCCGCTCGAGCCCGGCCAGAGGGCGCTCGCCGTCCACGTCGAGGACCATCCGCTGGACTACGCGACCTTCGAGGGCGAGATCCCGAAGGGCCAGTACGGAGCCGGAACCGTGGAGATCTGGGACAGCGGCACGTACGAGCTCGTCGAGGAGAAGAAGGACGGCGGCCTGACCGTCCGGCTCAGTGGCAAGCGGCTCGACGGGACCTGGACGCTCGTCCCGGCGCACCTCGACGGCGATCCGAAGAACTGGCTCCTGCTCAGGAAGCGCGACGACGTCGCCAACGCCCCGCGGCTGCGGGTCGACTACAAGCCGATGCTCGCGACCCTCACGGAGGAGATACCGCGGGCAAGCGGTTGGATCTTCGAGGTCAAGTGGGACGGATTCCGGGCGATCACGCGGGTGTCCGCCGGCGAAGCGACACTGAAGAGCCGGAACGGCAACGACCTTACGGGCCGCTTCCCCGGCGTCGCCAAGGAGGTTGCGAAGGCCGTGAAGACGCCGGACTGCGTCCTCGACGGCGAGGTGTGCGCCCTCGCTGAGGACGGACGCGCCACGTTTTCGGCCATGCAGCAGGGAAAAGCCGGCACGCACTACATCTACGTCGCCTTCGACCTCCTCGAGCTCGATGGCGAGCCCCTCGTCGAGCTGCCGCTCGCGGAGCGCCGGCGGCGCCTCGAGGCTTTGCTCGATCGCCGGAACCGGACCGTGCAGCTGTCGGAAGCGTTCGAGGACGGGAAAGCGCTCTTCCGCGCGGCCGAGGAACAGCGCTTCGAGGGCATCATCGCCAAGCGCGCCGACTCGGCGTACGCCAGCGGAAGGCGCACCGGCGACTGGCTGAAGATCAAGACGAAGGATCGTCAGGAGTTCATCGTCGCCGGGTACACGAAGGGGCAGGGCCGCCGGTCTGCCACGCTCGGCTCGTTGGTTCTCGCCGTCCGCCGCGGCGGCGAGCTCGTCTATGCGGGCAACGTCGGCACGGGCTTCACCGAGAGAGAGATCAGGCGGCTGCTCGACAGGCTGAAGCCACTCGAGCGCGGCGGTCCGCCGTTCCGCGTCGTGCCGAAGATGCCGAAGGTCCGCAAGGGCGACGTCGTCTGGGTCGAGCCGCGGCTCGTCGTCGAGGTCGAGTTCGTCGAATGGACGCATGACGGCCGCCTGCGGGCGCCCTCCTATCAGGGGATCCGGGAGGACAAGTCGCCCGAGGACGTCCGGCGCGAGGAGCCGCTCGAGACGGAGGTCCGAAAGGGAAAGCGCGTGCTTCGCCTCAGCAACCTCGACAAGGTCTTCTGGTCCGACGAGGGGATCACGAAAGGCGACCTGCTCGCTTACTACCGCGCGGTCGCGCCGGTGCTCGTTCCGCATCTGAAAGACCGGCCGTTCACGATGCGCCGCTATCCCGACGGCGCGTACGGCAAGGCGTTCTTCCAGAAGGACGCCCCGAAAGGGATGCCGGAGTGGATCCCGACCGCCCGCATCCAGGTCACCACGCGCGACCGCCCGCGTCAGCGGCGCTGGATCCGCGCACCCCTCGTGAACGACGAGCTCGCCCTGCTCTGGATGGTGAACATGGGCTGCATCGACATGAACGCGTGGTACTCCCGGGTCGACAAGCTCGACCGTCCGGACTTCGTCCTCTTCGACCTCGACCCGTCTCCGGACGTCGGTTTCGAGGAGACACTCGAGGTCACGCTGCTCGTCAAGCAGGCGCTCGACGCCCTCGGGCTGGTGTCGTTCGCGAAGACCTCGAGCGCCGAGGGGATGCACGTCCTCGTCCCGGTCGAGCGGCGCCATTCGTACGACGAGACCCGACGGTTCTCGGAAATCGTCGCCGGGGCGATCGCGCGTTCGTATCCGAAGCTCGCCACAACCCAATGGGCCAAGTCGAAGCGGCGCGGGGTGCTCATCGACGCGAACCAGAACGGCGAGGGGAAGACGATTGCCTCGGCGTACTCGGTGCGGCCGCGACCGGGCGCGCCGGTCTCGACGCCCCTTCGCTGGGAGGAGGTCACGCCGGGGCTCGACCCGCGCGAGTTCACGATCGACGCCGTCCGTGAGCGGCTCGAGCGCCACGGCGACCTCTTCGAGGGCGTGCTGACGACGAAGCAGCGCCTCAACGATGCGCTGAAGGCGCTGTCCTAACTGGACAACTAGACAAGCGCCGACGGTGCGGCGACGATTTCTGCGTGCGTTGGGTGTCGCTTGGTGTTCTCGCCCTCGCCGCGACGGCGTGCGGCTCGGACCAGCGGTCCGCCGCAGCGGGTTCGGCGGACGCGGGCCGTTGCGCTCGCGCCACGCCGGCGACTGCTTACGCGATCTGCGGCAAAGGGCCGACCGGCGGCCGCGGCCCGTCCACGATCGAGCGCGACGGGAGCGTTGTCGCGAGACCGATCGAGGACGTCGGCCGGTGGTCGAACGTCTTCCTCTCGCCCGACGGCGAGACGCTCCTCGCCCAGTGGTCCGGCGCCTGTGAGATTCCTACTGCGTACTTCGTCCCGACGAACGGGGGCAGACCCCGCGCGCTGACGGATTACTCGAAGGGCAGCGCCATCTCGATCGCGGTCGGGTGGCAGGGATCGAAGGCGCGCGTGCGCCTACCCGTCGGCGAGGGTTCGGCGCGCAAACCCGGCATCTACGTCGTCGATCCGGCGACGATGGCAAAGACGCTCGTTCGCCGCTTGCCGGTTGCGTACGGCTGCTAGGCCCGCTTCTTCAGAAACCGCCCGTAGCGCCCGATCGTGTCGAAGCCCAGCCGCTCGTAGAGCTTGTGCGGCCAGTCGTCGGCATCCGCGACCAGAAAGACGAGGTCGGCGCCTGCCGCCTCCTCGGCGGCACGGAGGACGAGCGCCCGCGCGAGACCGCGCCCACGGAACGCCGGCAGCGTGGCGACGTTCTCGACCTGGGCGACGCCGTTCTCGGCGTAGAGCTCGCAGTGGGCAACGAGTCGACCGTCGGCCTCGGCTGCGAAGAAGCGAGCCGGGATCGCCCGGGCGATCAGGCGCCTGTGGCCGAGGATCTGCTGGACGAGTCTCTCGTCCTTGCCGTGCGGCTCGTGGCGGATCGCCTCGGCCCAAAGCGGCCGCAGCGTCGGCTCGTCGACTTCTCGCACCTCGGCCTGCCCCGGGCGATCCGGTTCGCGCCGCCGCATCATCAGGACGAAACGCTCGGGTGACCAGCCTAGCCTCACGAACCCCGGTTCGAGCCGCGCGAGCGACGCCTCGTCGCGGACGTTGACCCGCCGGTGGCCGATCCCGGCTGCTGCCTGGACTCGCTCGGCCTCCCCCGCGAGCTCGTCGGCGGACGCCGCGCCGGCCTGATCGCCGCGCAGGAAGTTGAGGTCGTGGACGCGGTTCAGCCGCTCGTGGACGAGGACGGGCCCGTACGGCGTCGGTACGAGCCGCTCGGCCGTCCGGTCGTCGAGCGCGTCCATGAGCCTGAATGCGCGCCCGTATTCATCCATCGCTCAGGGGGCGCGGGTGGCCGAGCATGCCCAGCTCGGCAATGTCGCGGCGGAAGAGGAGCGCGACCGTCCAGTCGGTGACGACACGGAGCTTCCGCGAGAGCGTCGGCAGCTGGTAGAGATGGTATGTCCGCGTGATCCACCAGCCGAGGAAGCCGCGGAATTTGAGACCCATCACCTCGGCGATGCCCTTGTGACGGCCGAGCGTCGCGACCTGGCCGAGCATGCGGTAACGGTACGGCTTCGGCTCGCCCTTCAGGTTCTTTGCGAGCCGCCGCGCCTGGCGAAGCGCGTGCTGGGACGTGGGCGGATCGGGCTTTCCCGGCGTCGCCAGATTGGGCACGCGGGCCGAGTCGCCGAGCGCCCACACATGAGGCATGCCTTCGACCCGAAGTGTCTCGTCCACGCGGATTCGACCGCGTTCGTCCAACGGCAGCCCGAATTCGGCGACCAGCGGGTTCGGTCGTGCCCCGGTCGTCCAGACGACCGTGCTCGTCACGATCCTGTCGCCGTCGGAAAGCTGGGCCGCGTGCGGCTCGAGAGCCTCGAGCGTGGTTCCGACGCGGATGTCGACGCCGCGACGTTCGAGCTGCTGCGCCGCGTACTCGCCGAGGCGCATCGGGATCTCGGGAAGGATCTTCGGCGCCGCGTCGACGAGGAGCCAGTGTTGCGCCGTGCCTTGCAGGGACGGGTAGTAGCGAAGAGCGTCCCGGGCAAGGTCGGAAAGCTCGGCCAGAGCCTCGACTCCCGCGTAGCCGGCTCCAACGAACACGAAGGTCAGCTCGCGGCGGCGGTGCCTCTCCGTGGGGGCCGCGGCTGCAGCCTCGAGCCGTCTCAGGACGTGGTTCCGCAGGGCGATCGCGTCCGCGAGGTCCTTGAAGCCCATCGCGTGCTCCGCGAGGCCGGGAATGGGCAGGGTGCGGGGAATCGCTCCGAGGGCAACGACGAGATTTCGGTACGTCAGGTTGACGAGGCCTTGTTCGGTCTCGACCTGGACGCGCTGGCGCTCGCCGTCGTGCGCGAGCGCTCGCCCGAGGACGAGGTCGGCGTGCGGGCACATCATCCGAAGCGGCACGACGACGTGCCGAGGCTCGAGCGTGCCGGAGGCGGCCTCCGGGAGCATCGACGCAAAGAGCATGAAGTTCTCGGGGCTCACGATCGTCGCGCCGTTCTTCCGGAGCAGGCGCGCGACGGTGCTTCCGGCGAAGCCGCCGCCGAGGATGAGGGTCCCGCCGCGCGACTCCCGGTCCATCGTCGCCTAGCATCGCAGCCGTGGCGGTGCAGGTCGCGGTCATCGGCAGCGGCTCCGAGCACGAAGGGCGGGCGGAGGAGCTCGGTCGCCTGCTGGCCGAGCGCGGTTGCACCGTCGTCACCGGCGGATTGGGCGAGGTGATGGCCGCCGCGGCCCGAGGCGCCAAGGCGGCCGGAGGCACCACGATCGGGATCCTGCCCGGGGAGCGCAGGGACGACGCGAACGAATGGATCGACCACGTCGTCGTCACGGGAATCGGCCACGCTCGGAATCTCGCCGTCGTCGCGTCCGGAGATGCCGTGATCGCGGTCGGCGGGAGTTGGGGAACGCTGGCCGAGGTTGGCTTTGCCCTGCGGCTCGGGCGCCCCGTGATCATTCTCGAGCCCGGCCTCACCGTCGAAGGTGTACCCCGTGCCACATCCGCGCTCGAGGCGGTCGCTCTGGCGCTTGGCTAGCCGACTTCGGAGAGCCGGTGCTCGAAGAAGGAGCGTTCGACGGGGTTCGTTGCAAGCTCGAGCGCACGCCGGTACGACGCAGCAGCTTCGGCCCGGCGCCCGTCCCGGCGCAGCAGGTCGGCGCGTGCCGCGTGCAGGAGGTAGTAGTCGTCGAGCCCTTCGATCCCGTCGATCAGCGACAGTCCGCGATCGGGCCCGTCGGCCATGGCGACTGCGGCAGCCCGGTTCAGCTCGACGACCGGGGACGGAGCGAGTTCGACGAGCTCGTCGTAGAGCTCGACGATCCGTCGCCAGTCGGTCGGCTCGGGCTGCTGCGTGTGGGCGTGGACCGAGGCGATTTCCGCCTGGAGTCGATAGACGCCGCTCGACCCCAGCCGCGCGCGCGCGAGCACGCGCTCGCCCTCGGCGATCTCGGCCCGGTTCCAGAGCGCTCGGTCCTGATGCTCGAGCAGGACGAGAGTCCCTTCGGGGCTCGTCCTCGCGGCTCGGCGCGAGTCGTGGAAGAGCATGAGGGCCAGCAGGCCGAGCGCCTCCGGCTCGTCGGGCAGCAGGACGGACAGCAGCTTCGCGAGCCGAAGCGCCTCCTCGCACAGGTCGGCGCGGACGAGCTTGTCGGCCGAGGTCGCGGCGTAGCCCTCGTTGAAGATCAGATAAATCACGGCGAGCACGGCCCCGAGGCGCTCGCCGAGCAGGTGCTCGGGGGGCACACGGAAGGGGATCCCCGCGTCCCTCACCTTTTGCTTGGCGCGGACGAGCCGCTGCGCCATCGTGCGCTCCGAGACGATGAACGCGCGCGCGATTTCCGCGGTCGTCAGGCCGGCCACCGCGCGCAGCGTCAGGCCGACCTGCGCCTCGGGGGCAAGGGCGGGGTGGCAGCACGTGAAAATGAGGCTGAGCCGCTCGTCGGGCAGTGGGTCCTCCCCGTCGGTGGCGGGTTCGAGACTCGCCAGGCGTTGCAGGAGCTCGGTCTTGTGCGTGAGCGTTCGTTCACGGCGGATGCGGTCGATCGCCCGGTTGCGCGCGGTCGCCACGAGCCATGCGGCCGGATTGCCCGGCACGCCGTCCGCGGGCCAGCGCTCGAGCGCGACGGCGACCGCATCCTGAAGGGCGTCCTCGGCGAGCTCGAAGTCGCCGAGGACGCCGATCAGGCTCGCGAGGACACGGCCCCACTCCTCGCGGAAGATCCGCCCGAGGCGGTCGCTTGCGACGCCGGAGTCGAGCCCAGTCAGTGCTCCACCACCGGCCTCACCTCGATCGCGCCGCCGGTGCGAGCCGCCGGAATTCGTGCCGCGATCTCGATCGCGTCGTCGAGGTTGTCGCACTCGACGAGGTAGAAGCCGCCGAGGTACTCCTTCGTCTCCGCGAACGGGCCGTCCAGTGTGACCGTCTTGCCGTCCTGGACGCGAACCGTGGTGGCCTTCGAGAGCTCGCCGAGATCCGCGCCGCTCTTGGTCTGGGGGCTCATGCCGATGTCCATGTACTCCTTGGTCATGGCCTCCTGCTCTTCCTTGCTGAAGGTCTCCCAGCGGCCGTCCTCGCCGTAGATCAGAAGCGCGTACTGCACGGTTCCTCCTTTGGTCGGGTTTCGACTACAAGACGAACGGGGGCCTGCCAAATCGACATTCGGTTCGAGGCGACACGCTATGCCCCGAGCATCCGCTCGAGCAGGCGCAGGGCGCCGTCCTTGTCGAGTGGCTCGTTCAGGTTCCCGCACTTCGGGCTCTGAACGCAGGAGGGGCAGCCGTGCTCACATGGACAGCCGGCGAGCATCGCAGCGGTGTCCTCGACCCAGCCCTCGAACGCTTGGAAGCCGCGCTCGGTGATCCCGACACCGCCCGGATGGCCGTCGTAGACGAAGATCGTCGGGGCGCCGGTCTGGAAGTGGACGTTTGTCGACAGGCCGCCGATGTCCCACCGGTCGCACATCGCCCAGAGCGGGAGCAGGGCGATCAGGGAGTGCTCCGCGGCGTGCAGCGAGCCGAGCAAGCGGCGTTGGGAGTCGAGGTCCTCGGTCATCGACGGTTGCGGGACGAACCAGATCGCCTCGGTCTCGAATTGCGTCTGCGGCAGATCGAGCGCGACGATCTCGAGCGAGCCCTGGTCGTGCACGGACTTCTTCTGATACGCCACGACCTGCTCGGTGACGATCACCTTGCCGAAGCTCAGCTCGAGCCCGAGACGCCATTCCGTGCGCTGCGCCTCATCGATCGCGGTCATCAGCTCCTTCTTCGCCTGCGTGTAGTAATCGCCGGAGAACGGCTCGAGGAGCGCGGCCCGCGCCTGGAAATCGAGAGACGCGACGCGGTACTGGTCCCCGAGGTGCATGTAGATCGCCCCCTCGTGGACGGTCGAGAAGGCGCGCTCGTGCTCGACGAGGCCGAGCACCGCGCCGGTCGAGCGATCGACCACGGTGAACGCGTCCGTCCCCGTGGACCGGAGCGGGACGCGTGCCGCGGGGTAGTCGCGGCCCGCCCAGACGAACCCGGCCTCGGTCCGCTTCAGCTCCGGCAGGACGGCCGCCCGCTCGAGCGCCGCGTCGCCGAGAATTTCCCGGTCGCCGTCATCGAGAGGCGCCTCGAACGCCGCTGCCCGCACGTGGCCGTCGAGGACGCGGTGGTTCTCGTGGTCGAGGATCGCGGCCTCCACGCGGCGGCCGAGCAACGTCTGCGGGGAGCGCATGAAGTACTGGTCGAGGGCGTCCTCGCTCGCGACGAGGACCGCGAGGCCGTGCCCTCGCCGGCCGGCCCGGCCCCATTGCTGCCGCAGGCTCGAAACGGTGCCCGGGAACCCCACCGAGACGACGCCGTCGAGCAGCCCGACGTCGATCCCGAGCTCGAGCGCGTTGGTCGCCGAGACGCCGAGCAGGTCGCCCGCGGAGAGACGCTGCTCGATCTCGCGCCGCTGCGCAGGCGTGTAGCCCGCGCGGTACGGCGACAGCCTCGAGCGGTCGCCGAGGCGATCCGCGGCGAAGCGGTGGATCAGCTCGGCGGCCTTGCGGCTCTTCGCGAACAGGAGCGTGCGCAGGCCACGGGCGACGAGGTCGGCCAGGATGCGTGAGCCCTCGCCGAGCGGGGACGCCCGCAGGCCGAGGTCCTCGTCCGTCAGGGGCGGGTTCCAGAGCACGACGGTGCGCTCCGCTCGCGGCGCGCCGTCGTCACGGATCACGGTCGCGGGCACGCCGAGCAGCCGCTCGGCGAGCTCTCCGGGGTTCGCGATCGTCGCCGAGGCAAGCAGGAACTGCGGCTCGGCACCGTAGATCGTGGCCAGCCGGCGCAGGCGCCTCAGCACGTTCGCCACATGGGAGCCGAAGACCCCGCGGTAGACGTGCGCCTCGTCGACGATCACGTAGTGGAGGTTCGAGAGGACGTCGCCCCAGCGGTCGTGGTGCGGGAGCACGCCGACGTGGAGCATGTCGGGGTTCGACAGGATCAGGTTCGACCACTTCCGGATCTGCCAGCGGCGCTCGCTCTCCGTGTCCCCGTCATAGATCGCGGCTCGAAGTCTCGGGAGCCGCGAGGCGGTCAGGGAGCGGAGCTGGTCCTGCGCGAGCGCTTTCGTCGGATAGAGGTAGAGGGCGCGCAGCTTCGGCTCGCGCGCGAGAGCGTCGAGCACCGGCAGGTTGAAGGCGAGCGTCTTGCCGGACGCGGTGCCGGTCGTGATGACCAGATGCTCGCCACGCCGAGCCGCGTCCCACGCCTCGCGCTGGTGAGCGTAGAGCTGCTCGATGCCCTGTGCGGCGAGCGCCTCGCGGAGGTGGGGGTGCAACTCGTCCGGTAGGGG
This sequence comes from Actinomycetota bacterium, assembly GCA_046733295.1. GTDB lineage: Bacteria > Actinomycetota > Thermoleophilia > Gaiellales > Gaiellaceae > 13-2-20CM-68-14. The sequence goes on from JBKPOY010000031.1 coordinate 37,371, forward strand.
CGCGAGCCGAGCCTCACGCGCGGCCTCGGTGCCCAGGTAGGCGATCTCCTCGCCCTGGAGTAGATCGGCCCACGCGTGCGTTTGCAGTGCCACAACCGTATTGAAGCCGCAGCGAAGGAGGAGCCGTGATCGCGCGAACGTGGAAGGGCTGGACGAGGCCGGAGGACGTCGAGCGTTACATCGAGTACGTCAAGGCGACCGGCGTCCAGGGGCTGGCCGAGACGGAGGGAAACCGCGGCGTCTACATCTACACCCGCGCGGACGGAGACCGCGCCGAGATGATGGTCACGTCCCTGTGGGAGTCGCGCGAGTCGATCAAGGCGTTTGCCGGCGACGAGATCGAGCGCGCGGTCTTCTATCCCGAAGACGACGAGTACCTCGTCGACCGAGAAACGACGTGCACCCATTACGAGGTGCCGGTCGCGCACGCCGTTCGCTAGCCTGAAGACACCGGGGTGCCCGCAAGGGCTGAGATCACACCCGCGAACCTGATCCGGGTCATGCCGGCGAAGGGAGTGAGTTGGTACCGCGTTGTTTGACCATCGCCACGTCGGATTCCGGCGGCGGCGCCGGGATTCAGGCCGACCTGAAGGCATTCGCGCGCGCCGGCTGCCACGGCACGAGCGCCCTGGTCGCGCTGACGGCCCAGAACACGGTCGGCGTGAACGCGATCCACGAGTTGCCTCCGGCGTTCGTGACCGCCCAGCTCGAAGCCGTCTTCGAAGACATCGGTGTGGACGCCGCGAAGACGGGGATGCTCTTCTCGCGTCCGCTGATCGAGACGGTCGCCGATTTCCTGGCCGCCCACCCGGTGCCTCTCGTCGTCGACCCCGTGATGGTCGCGAGCTCCGGCGCGCGCCTCCTCGAGGAGGACGCCGTCGAGACGCTCGTCACGCGCCTCTTCCCCCTCGCGGCCCTCGTGACCCCGAACCTGGCCGAAGCGAGGGTTCTGACCGGGACTTTGCAACAGACTGTCACGAAGTTTGAGCTGTCGGAGCGAGTTCACGCTCTCGGAGCGCCGGCCGTGATCGTCACCGGTGGCCACGGCGAGCCGGTCGACCATCTCTTCGACGGGGCGGAACATGTCGAAATCCCCGTCGCGAGGAAGGAGGACGGCGCGACCCACGGGGCGGGTTGCACGCACTCGGCCACGGTTGCGGCCGAGCTGGCCAAAGGGCGCTCGCTCCTTGAGGCAGCGGTGTCGGCGTCGCGGGTGGCCTCGGCTGCGGTTGCGCGCGGACTGACGGACATCGGCGCCGGGGACGGGCCGGTCGACGTCTTCGACCTGAGGGAGGCCCGTGAGCGAGTCGACGCTCTCGACGGGCGCTGACCTGCGCGCGATTCGGGAGCGGAAGCCGCTCGTCCACCAGATCACGAACTACGTGGTCATGAACGAGACGGCGAACGCAACCCTCGCCCTCGGGGGGTTGCCTGTGATGGCGCACGCCGGGGAGGAGGTCGAGGAGATGGCCGCGATCGCCGGCGCCCTCGTCCTCAACATCGGCACGCTCTCGCCGCCGTGGGTCGAGGCGATGCTTGCCGCCGGACGGGCGGCGAACGACGCGGCGGTTCCGGTGGTGCTCGATCCCGTTGGCGCGGGCGCCACTCGCTACCGCACCGAGACCGCAGAGAGGCTCCTCGAGGAGATCCGGGTCAGCGTCCTGCGCGGCAACCCGGCGGAGGTCGCGACGCTCGCCGGGCGGGACGCCGAGATCCGTGGGGTGGAGTCGATCGGCGCAACCGATGCACCCGCCGAGCTCGCGCGTGCGGCCGCTCGCAAGCTCGGCACCGTCGCCTCCGTGACCGGGGCGACGGACCACGTCTCGGACGGGGAGCGGATGATCTCGGTCTCGAACGGCCATCCCCTGCTGGCGTCGATCACGGGCTCGGGCTGCATGTCGACCGCGATCACGGGCTGCTTTCTCGCAGTCCGGCCCGACGCCCCCCTCCAGGCCGCGGCCGAGGCCCTGGTGGCCTTCGGCGTCGCCGGCGAGAACGCTGCGCGCGGGGCGAAGGGCCCGGGCTCGTTCCACGCGGCCCTCTACGACTCGCTGTACCAGCTCGACGCGGCGAGGATCGACGCGCTGGCGCGGGTGCTCGCGTCGTGATCCTGCACGCGATCGTCGAGGACCCCACGACGGCGGAGACGGCCGCCGCAGGCGGCGCGACCGTGATCCAGCTCAGGCTGAAGGGGCTTGCGACGCCGGAGCTCGCGGAGCACGGCCGGCCTGTCGCCGCGGTGTGCGCCCGCCACGGGGTCACGTTCGTGGTCAACGACGACGTCGCGGCCGCGATCGAGCTCGGCGCCGATGCCGTGCACCTCGGCTGCGAGGACGAGGGGATCGAGCAGGCACGCGAAGCCGGCCTGCTCATCGGCCTGTCGGCCCAGAGCCTGGACGAGGCGCGCGCGGTGGACGCGCAGGGCCCGGGCTACATCGGCGCCGGGCCCGTGTGGGCCACACCCACGAAGGCCGATGCACGCCCGATCGGCCTCGAGGGCCTGCGGGACATCTGCGCGGCTGTGTCCGCTCCGGTGGTCGCGATCGGCGGCGTCGACGTCTCGAACGCCGCCGCCTGCGTCGCGGTGGGCGCCGCCGGCGTTGCCGTGGTGCGGGCAGCGGCCGATGCCCGCGCGCTGCGCGAGGTGCTCGCCCGTGCGCTTGTCTGAGGTCGGTGAGCTCGGTCTGCTCGCCGAGCTCGAACGGCGGGGGTTGGTCAAGGGGATCGAGCACGACGCGGCCGAGCTCGGCGACGGCCTCGTCGTCACCCAGGACGCACTCGTCGAGGGGATCCATTTCACGCTCGAGCGCTTGTCGTGGCGGGAGCTTGGGTTCCGCGCCGCGGCGGTGAACGTCAGCGACCTGAGCGCGTCGGCGGCGCGCCCGGCGGCGCTGATCGTGACGCTCGGCGCACCGGCCGAGACCGAGTTGGCCGACGTCGCCGACCTCTACGCAGGGATCGCGGAGGCCGGCGTCCCCGTCCGCGGCGGCGACACGACCAAGGCTCCTTTCGTGTTCGTGAGCGTGACCGCGGTCGGCCGTGCGGGGCGCGTTCCCGGACGGGCGGGCGCGAAGGCACAAGATGTCCTCGTCGTCACGGGCCCGCTCGGCGCAGCCGGAGCCGCCTTCCGGCGGGGCCGCTACGTCCGACCGCCGTTGCGCGTCGAAGAGGGGCTGCGGCTCGGCCGGGAGGCACACGCGATGCTGGACATCTCGGACGGACTGGCGCGGGATGCCGCCCGGCTCGCCGAGCGCTCAGGCTGCAAGCTGGTGATCGAGCTCGAGCGCGTCCCGTTGGCGCCGGCCGCGACGTTGGAGGACCTCGCGTTCGGCGAGGACTTCGAGCTGCTCGCCGCGATGCCGAGCCCGGGTAAGTTCGCCGTGATCGGCCGCTGCGAGCCCGGCGAGGGGGTCGAGCTCCTCCTCGACGGGGAGCCCCGCGAGCTGGGCGGCTGGGATCACTTCGCGAAAAGAACTTGAAGAACCGGGTCCGAGTCGGCAACGTAGGGTTCCACGGTGCTGGCGTACCTGGTGAGACGGCTGCTCTGGTCTTTCGTGCTGATTCTTGCCGTCGCGCTGGTCACCTTCATCATCTTCTTCGTCATTCCGACGAACCGGGTCGGCAACATCCGCCACCGGGAGTCGACGACGAACATCAACGAGGCGGTCGGGATCCACGGGCCCGTCTACGTCCAGTACGCGCGCTTCCTCTGGCATCTCGGGCACGCATCGCTCGGGAACTCGTTCCGGAGCGAGGCGAGCGTCCGCGAGCTGGTCTTGACGGCGGCGCCCGTCACCGCGTCGCTCGTGATCGGCGGAGCCGTCGTCTGGCTCCTGGTCGCGCTGCCCGTGGGGATCCTCTCGGCGATGAGGCCACGATCTCTCTTAGACAGGACCGCGTCGGTGTTCGTGCTGATCGGGATCTCGGTGCACCCGGTCTGGCTCGGGCTGATCTTCCTTTACTTCTTCGGCTACAAGTGGAACCTCTTCCCGATGGGTCAGTACTGCGATGTCTTCAACCCGCCGGGGGGTGCCCAATGCGGTGGCCTCGTCCAGTGGTTCTGGCACCTCGTGCTGCCCTGGATCACCTTCGCGGCCCTCTATGCGGCGCTCTACGTGCGCATGGTCCGCGCGAACGTCCTCGAGGCGCTGAACGAGGACTACGTCCGAACTGCCCGCGCCAAAGGCGCTTCGGAGGTCCGCGTCGTCCGCAGGCACGTTCTGCGCAACGCGCTGCTGCCGGTCGTGACGATGCTCGGCATGGACATCGGCGTCGCGTTGGGCGGGACCCTCTTCATCGAGAACGTCTACGGCCTGCCGGGGCTCGGCAAGCTGATGACCCGCGGCCTCCAGACGTACGACCTGCCGATCCTGCTCGGCGTCGTGGTCTTCATGACCTTCGCGATCGTGATCATGAACGTCGTGATCGACATCTGCTACACGGCCTGCGACCCTCGCGTTCGCCCGCGCGCCGGCGTCGATCAAGAGGACAGGATCAACGTGAAGCTCCGCCAGCCGGCGCCCTCGCGCCAGGCGCACACGGCGAGCACCTAACCGGCTTTAAGCCAGCGCGACCAGGCCTGCTCGAAGTGTGACCGGGGCCTGGCGCCGATCACCGTTTCCTGCGGCCGACCTCGGTCGAACAGGATCGCCGTCGGAATCGAAAGCACGCTGTAGCGGGCGGCGGTCTCGACGTTCTCGTCGATGTTCAGCTTGGCGAAGGCGACGCGGCCGTCCTGCTCACGCTCCAGCTCCTCGAGGATCGGCTCGACCGCGCGGCACGGGCCGCACCAGGGGGCCCAGAAGTCGACCACGACGGGCTTCGGGGCGTCGAGGACATCACGCTGGAAGCTCTCGTCGGTGACCTCGCGCACGGCTTCGATCGTAGCTCCTGGCTAGATGCGGCCCCGCAGGGCAGCCAGCCGCAGCGCCGGCACCTTCCACATCCCTTCGAACACGATCGAGCGGCTCATCTTCGACCCGCCCACCTCCCGGTCGACGAAGGTGATCGGGATTTCGACCACCCGGAAGCCCGCCCGCTGGGCACGGTAGGTCGTCTCGATCTGGAACGCGTACCCGCGCGAGTCGACGGCGTCGAGGTCGATGGTCTCGAGCACCCGGCGCCGGTAGCACTTGAAGCCGCCGGTGAGGTCGTGGACCGGGCTCGAGAGGAGGAGGCGGGCGTAGAGCGAGCCGCCCGCGGAGACCGCTCGGCGGAGGAGGCCCCAGTTCTCGACCCGTCCGCCTGCGGCGTAGCGTGAGCCCAGCGCGAGGTCGGCGTCTCGGGTTGCTTCGATCAGCCGGGGGACGTCGGCCGGGTCGTGGGAGAAATCGCAGTCCATCTCGAGGATCAGCTCGGCGCCGTCGGCGAGCGCGCGGCGAAAGCCGGCTTTGTACGCCGGTCCGAGCCCTTCCTTCTTCGCCCGGTGGAGGACGTCGACGAAGGTGAGGTCGGCTGCGAGCTCGTCGGCGAGCTCGCCCGTCCCGTCGGGCGAGTTGTCGTCGATCACGAGCACGTGAACCCCGTACTCGGCCAGCGCGCGCAGCATCGACTCGAGGTTCTCGCGCTCGTTGTACGTGGGCAGGCAGACGGTGGCTCGCATCGTGCGCCGTATCATCGCCACCGTGGCCAAGACGCTGCCCCGCAACGCGGACGTGGCGGAGCAGCTCGAGCTGCTCGCCGACATCCTCGAGCTCGAAGGCGAGGCCGCCTACAGGCTGCTCGCCTACAGGCGCGCGGCGGCGCGCGTGCGCGAGACTCCGGGCCTCGTCGCCGAGCTCGCACTCGAGGGCAAGGCGAAGGACCTTCCCGGGATCGGCAAGGTGATCGAGGGCAAGATCGTCGAGATCGTCAACGACGGCGAGATCCATGCGTTGACGAAGCACAAGTCGATGGTCCCGCCGGACGTGGTCGAGTTCACACGCCTTCCCGGCCTGGGGCCGAAGACGGCGCGGAAGATCTGGAAGGAGCTCGGCGTGACGACGCTCGCCGACCTCAAGGTGGCGGCGAAAGAGGAGCGGCTGCGGGTGCTGCCGGGGCTCGGCGCCAAGCTCGAGGAGCGCATCGTCAACGAGCTTTCGGGCAAGCGGAAGGCGCCGCAGGAGGTGAGGCCGCTCCTCGGCTCGGGGTTACCCGCCGTCCAGGCGGTCGTCGGCGTCCTGCGTGAGCATCCCGCCGCGCTCGAGGTCTCCGAGGCCGGAAGCGTCCGCCGGCGGAGGGAGACGTTCCGCGATCTCGACATCATCGCGACAGCGACGGCGCCGGCTGAGCTGACGGACTACTTCACGAAGCTCCGCTGGGTCGCACAGGTGGTCGCGAAAGGCGAGTCGAAGGCGACCGTGATCTCGAACGACGGCCTGCGCTTCGATCTCCGCGTCGTCCCGCAGGGGCTCTACGGCAACCTGCTGCAGCATTTCAGCGGCTCGAAGCACCACAACGTCGCGTTGCGCGAGGACGCCGTTCGGCGCGGGCTCTCCATCTCGGAGAACGGCGTCAAGAACGTGGAGACGGGCGAGATTTTCAGGACCGGCAGCGAGGAGGAGCTCTACGAGTTCCTCGGCTACCAGTACATCCCGCCGGAGCTCCGGGAGAATCTCGGCGAGATCGAGGCGGCCCGGAAGCGCGAGCTGCCGGAGCTCGTCGCGCTGTCCGATCTTCGCGGCGACCTCCATTCACATTCGACCTGGTCCTCGGACGGCAAGAACACGATCGAGGAGATGGCCGAGACTGCGAAGGAGCGGGGCTACTCATACCTGGCGGTCACCGACCATTCCCACTACCTGAGGGAAGGACGGCTCGAGGCCCAGGACCGCGAGATCGACGCTCTCAACGAGCGGCTCGGGCGCTTCCGGCTGCTCAAGGGCATCGAGGTGAACATCCGCGCCGACGGCACGCTCGACGTCGACGACGAGACCCTCGCCAAGCGCGATTGGGTGGTTGCCTCGCTTCACACCGCGTTCGACAAGAACCCGACGGAGCGGGTGCTGTCGGCGATGGAGAACCCCCATGTCGACTGCATCGGGCACTTGACCGCCCGCAAGATCAACCGGCGAGGCCCCGCCGACATCGATCTCGCGCGGGTGTTCGAGCGGGCGCTCGCGACGAAGACGTTCCTCGAGATCAACTCGCAGCCCGACCGGCTCGATCTCCGCGACGCGCACGCGCGGGCCGCGGGGGAGGCCGGCGTGCTGCTCGCGATCGACAGCGACGCCCACTCCACGGGCGCCCTTGCCTATCCGGAGCTCGGTGTCGGTCAGGCGCGGCGGGCCTGGCTGACCAAGGAGCAGATCCTGAACACGCGCACGTGGCCGCAGATCAAGAAGCTGCTCGGCGGATGAGCTTTCGGGGCGACGGCGCGGCGGCGCTGGAATGGGCCGCCTCGTACCTGGAGCGCGTGCACGAGCTTCCGGTGCTCGCGCAGGTGGAGCCGGGTGAGATTCGCCGGGCACTGCCGGAGTCGCCGCCCGAGCGCGCGGAGCCCTTCTCCGCGGTCCTGCGCGATCTCGACGAGGTTTTGCTTCCCGGGATCACGCACTGGCAGCATCCCGGCTTCTTCGCGTATTTCGCAACGACCGGTTCGGAGCCGGGCATCCTCGCGGAGCTGCTGGCCGCGGCCCTCAACGTGACGCAGATCCTCTGGCGTACCTCCCCGGCGGCGACCGAGCTCGAGCTCGTGACCATGGACTGGCTCGCCCAGCTGCTCGGCCTGCCGCGCGAGTGGCACGGGCACATCGAGGACACCGCGTCCACGTCGACGCTCGCGGCTCTCGCGGCGGCGCGGGAGCGGTATCCCGGGCGGGTCGTGCTCTGCTCCGAGCACGCCCATTCCTCCGTCGAGAAGGCCGCCCGTCTGCTCGGTCTTGCGGTGCAGAAGGTGCCGGCCGACGGTGAGTTCCGCATGCGGACGGACGGTCTCATCGATCTGGAGGGCGCGTGCGCCCTCGTCGCGACCGTGGGGACGACCTCGTCGACGTCGGTCGACCCGGTCGCTGAGTTGGCGGAGATCTGCGAACGGGAGCACGTCTGGCTGCACGTCGACGCCGCGTATGCGGGCTCGGCCATGGTCTGTCCCGAGTTCAGGCCGGTGTGGGAAGGCATCGAACGCGCCGACTCCGTCGTCGTCAATCCGCACAAGTGGCTCTTCACGCCGGTCGACTGCTCGGCCTTGTGGACCAGGCGGCCGGACGATCTGCACGCGGCGATGACGCTTGTCCCGGAATACCTGCGCACGGGTGACGAGGACGCCCTGAACCTGAGCGAGTACGGGCCTGCGCTCGGGCGCCGCTTCCGCGCCCTGAAGCTGTGGGCGGTTTTGCGCTGCTACGGCCGCGAGGGGCTCCAGGAGCGTATTCGCGAGGCGGTGCGGCTCGCGAAGCTCTTCGAGGGGTGGGTGCGGGAGGAGCCGGGCTGGGAGGTCGTGGCTCCGAGGCCGTTCTCGGTCGTCTGCTTCAGGCGGGAGGGATCGGACGCGGAGAACGCGGCGTTGCTCGAGTGTGTGAACGCGAGCGGTGAGGCCTTCCTCTCGCACACGGTGCTCGACGCCCGCTACGTCCTGCGGCTCGCGATCGGGAACGCGCGCACCGAGGAGGCGGACGTGGCCCGCGCATGGGAGGTGCTTCGGCGCTGCACGCGGTGATCTTCGATCTCTGGGACACGCTGGTCGACTTCGATCCGGCGGGATCGCAGGCCTTCCAGGATCGCGTGGCCGAACGGCTGGGTCGCGATCCGGAGCGATTTGCGGAGCTCTGGCTCGCGGGAAGGCCCGAGCGAGACAGCGGCTCGCTGCGGGACTATTTGCTCGGAATCGGCGCCGAACCCTCGGTGGCAGACGAGGTCGTCGAGCTGAGGCACGAGGCCACGCGTCGGATGCTGACGCCGAGGCCCGGGGCGGTGGAGACGCTTCGCGAGCTCCGCCGGCGCGGGATCCTCGTCGGCCTGATCAGCGTCTGCAGCGAGGACGTGCCGAACGTCTGGGACGAGACGGCGCTGGCGGGACTGTTCGACTCGACTGTGTTCTCGTGCTCCGTCGGGCTGCGCAAGCCCGACCCCAGGATCTACCGGCTCGCGCTGGGCGAGCTCGGCGTGGACGCACGCGACTCCGTCTTCGTCGGCGACGGCGCGAACGACGAGCTCGCCGGAGCCGAGCGGGTCGGCATGCGGGCCGTCCTGATCCACCGCGAGGGCGAGCAGCCGTACTGGGACGAGGTCCGCGATTGGCGCGGACCTCGGATCACGAGCATCCCGGCGCTCCTCGACCTACTGGGATCCGAGGGCTTCCGCCGCGGCGTCGTGGAGGGCGATCCGGTAACGCCATAGCGGCCGGCCGGTGGCGAGAAACGCCTTTCGGAGCGGTCCTGACAGCTCGGCCAGCGTCCCCCACCGCGCGGCCTCGATCTCTCGGACGTCGCGTGGGGCGAGCACCCCGCGCAACGCCCGGGCCTCGAACACGTGCGTGCGCCATTCGAGCTCGCGACCGGCGTGCCGGAAGCGCGCGTGGACGTCGACGAGATAGCGGGCGAGCTCGACCTCGAGGCCTGTCTCCTCGAGTGCCTCGCGGAGCGCCCCGGCCTCGAAATCCTCGCCAGGCTTCACACCGCCCCCGGGCGGGCGCCAGAGGCCGGGCGCGTACTGCGGCTTCCGGATGAGGGCAAGCCGGTCGCCGTCGAAGATGAACAGCGTCACGTCGTGCGCCCGGCCCGCCTCCAGGGTGGTGAGCCGGTACTCGGGCTCTGTGATCTCGCCTTCCCACTCCAGCTGCTCCGGCCGGCCGAAACGCGCGCGCACGGTCTCGAGCACCGCTTCGTCTACGTGCACGATGCCGATGCTACGGTCCGCGCAGCATGCCCCGCGTTCGCCGCCTGCGCCGCGAGGCTCCCGCGCTCGAGCTGCTCGCGGCGACGCTCCCGGAGCTTCGGCTCGGGCTCTCCGAGGGCGGCGCCCGGACGGTCGCGTACGAGGTCTTCGAGAAGCTGGGCTTCGGTGCCGTTGCCGTCACCGACACGAACCGGGTGCTCGCGTTCGTCGGCGCCGGAGCGGATCACCATCGAGCCGGGGACGAGCCGATCAGACCCGTCTTCGAGGCGCTGGCGGCGAACGAAGCGAGGGTAGCCCCGCTCGCCCTGAGGGTCGCCTGCCGGCATCCCGCCTGCCCGCTCGGGGCCGCCGCGATCGTCCCACTGCGCCTGAGCGACGGGCCGGTCGGCGCTCTGGTCGCCTTCGCGACGGACGGCTCCCCGCTGGCCGACGAGGACGTCGACCTCCTCGTCGCGCTGAGCGACCAGTTGTCCGGACAGCTGCAGCTCTCCGAGCTCGCGGGCTCGGCGCGCGCGGCCGCCTCGGCGGAGCTGAAGGCGCTCCAGGCCGAGATCGAACCGCACTTCCTCTTCAACTGTCTGAACACGATCGCGAGCTTCATCCGCACCGATCCCGACCGCGCGCGGGAGTTGATCCTCGCGTTCGCCGACTACTGCCGCTGGACGCTCTCGCGCCCGGGTGAGTTCGTGTCGCTCGAGGAGGAGCTCGGGCACGTCAGGAGCTACCTCGCCCTCGAGCAGGCTCGCTTCGGGCCGCAGCTGGAGGTCTCGATCGACGCGACCGGCGACGCCCTGGCGGTGCGCCTGCCGCCGTTTCTCGTGCAGCCGCTCGTCGAGAACGCCGTCAAGCACGGCAAGACCGACCGTCCACTGCGCCTGGTCGTGCGCGCACGCGTCCGTCGTGGCCGCCTGCGCGTGACCGTTCGCGACAACGGGCGCGGAATCGCCCGTGAGGCGCTCGAGCGCGTGCTCGAGCCGGGTGTCGGCGAGGGCGACGGCTCCGGGCTCGGGCTCGCCAACGTCCACCGCCGCCTGACGGCGTTCTACGGCGAGGGCGTACGGCTCAAGTCGGGCGGCTTCGGCACGGTCGTACGGCTCGACGTGCCGGCATGAGGCGTCGCCCGCGGCGCCGACGGTCGGGCGAGGGGTGCGTGTGATCCTCCGGGCGCTGATCGTCGACGACGAAGCCCCGGCGCGTGGCGAGCTCCGGTACCTGCTCGCCGCTCACCCCGAGATCGAGGTCGTGGGTGAGGCGGCGACTGCGAAGGAGGCGGTCGCGCTCGCGGAGGGCGTGCGCTACGACGTCGTCTTCCTCGATGTCGAGCTGCCGGGCATGACCGGACTCGAGGCCGCCAGGCTCGTCCTCGACCGCCGCGAGCATCCGGCAGTCGTCTTCGTCACCGCCCACGAGCGATACGCCGTGGACGCCTTCGCGGTGGAGGCGTTCGACTACCTCGTCAAGCCGGTCGAGCCCGAACGGCTCGCGCGCGTCGTCGAGCGCCTCGCGCAGGCTCGCAGGCGGGAGGCCCCGCCGGTGGAGAAAATCGCGGTCGTCAGCTCGGGTGGCGCGAAGTCCCTGCTGGACTACGAATCGATCCACTGGATCGAGGCCGACGGCGACTACAGCCGGGTGCACACGTACGACCGCTCGTATCTCGCCACGTCGTCGCTCCGCGAGCTGGAGCAGGTGCTGCCGCCGGGCCGATTCGCCCGGATCCACCGCAGCCACGTCGTCAACCTCGCCAAGGTCGCAGCGGTCAGACGCACCGGCTCCGACCGCATCCGCCTGGCGCTCGACGACGAGTCGCATACCGAGCTCGACGTCGCCCGACGGCAGACGCGCGCGCTGCGCGAGCGGCTGCGGCTCTAGCAGGGTTGGCGGAATACCGCTCGGTCGCCGGGGGGCGAGTAGCGCGGCGCGGCGGCACAGACTGTATTTCGTCAGACCCTCCTTAAAGGCGACGGAGCAGCTCGAGCAGCGCCGCAGGGCTTTCGACCGTCAGGTCAGCCGCCTCGCGCAGCTCCGGCGGACCCTCGTCCGACGCAACCGCGATCCGGACGCCTGCGTCGAGACCTTCGAGTCCGCGGAACGCGTCGAGGTCGGTCGTGTCGTCGCCTGCGTAGAGGGCCCGCCGGAGGCCGCGCTCCGCGAGCAGCGTGTGCACGGCCGTTCCCTTGTCGGCGGGGATGGGCGGTCGCACCTCGAGCACCTTGCGGCCGAACCGGGCGTCGAGGCCGAGCGCGGCCGCCCGAGCCGCCACATGCCGGAGCTCGGCGACGGCCTCCTCTTCGTCCACCGCCTCCCGGTAGTGGAAGACGACGGCGAGGCCCTTGTCCTCGACCGGCCAGGAGACACTCCCGGCGAACTCGTGCAGCGGCCCGCGCCAGCGCTCGGCCTCAGGCGCGAGCTCGAGCCCGTGGACGCCGACGTAGATCGCCCCCTCGACGCCGACGAGGCGCGCCGCGTCCGCGCCAGTCCGGCCGCTCACGCAGGCGATGAGCGCGTAGCGGCCCACGAGCCGGCGCAGCTCTTTCTGCGTGTCCTCCGGGACCCCTGCGAGCTCGGGCCGCGCGACGATCGGCGCCAGCGTCCCGTCGACGTCGAGCAGGATCGCCGACTCGCCGGGAGCCTCGACCAGGGGCTGGAGCAGGCGATCGACATCCACGGTCGTACGATACGAGCGTGCGCCTCCTAGCGATCGGCGTCGCTGCCGGCGTGTTCAGCGCGCTCTTCGGCGTCGGGGGCGGGATCATCGTCGTGCCCTTGCTCGTGCTCGCGTTCGGCTACGAGACGCGACTGGCGACGGGAACTTCGCTCGCGGCACTCTCGATCACCGCGGCGGCGGGTGCGATCGCCTACGGCCTGCACGGGGACCTGAAGCCCGGAGCCGCCGCGATCGTCGGCGTGCCTGCGGTGTTCGGCGTGATTGCCGGAGTCGGCCTGCAGCAGCGGCTCGCCACGCGAACGCTGACGCTCGGGTTCGCCGTCCTGCTCGCGGCCGTCGGGATCCGGCTCCTCGTCTGATGGAGATCGTCGCCGCGGTCCTCGGCTTCCTCGGAGGCGTCCTGGCCGGGCTGTTCGGCGTCGGTGGGGGCGTGATGTTCGTGCCGACGCTCGTTCTCGTGCTCGGTCTCACGCAAGTCCACGCCGAGGCGAGCTCCCTGCTCGCGATCATCCCGACCGTTGTCGTCGGCGCCTGGCGGCAGCATCGCCACGGCAACGTCGACTGGCACGCGGCCCTGCTCGTCGGCCTCGGCTCGGTCGCCGGCGTCGAGGGCGGCGTCCAGGCGGCCCGGGCGCTGCCCGAAGATGTCCTCCGACGGCTGTTCGGCGTCCTGATGCTCGCCGTCGCCGCGAATCTCGCCTGGCGTGTCCTGCGCGATCGAGCGGCCTATGCTTCTGCCGATGGCCGGCCCTGAGGAGCTCTGGATCCCGCTCGTCGACGAGCCGATCGGGTCGATCGTCGCCCAGATCCAGGACGAGCATCAGGAAATCTCGAAGCTCGTCGACACGCCGAAGCGGCTGCTCGCCTTCAAGACGTTCGCCTACATCCGCGTCGGGATCGTCCTCGGTGAGTTGCTGGTGGAGGACGACATCGAACCCTACAACGGGTCCGAGACCTGGATCGAGAAGCTGCTGCAGAACCCCCAGCACAAGGCACGCGTGGTCGAGCAGGTGAGGGCGGTGGCGGAGGAGATCGCCGCCGACACGCGCTACGCGGACGACGTGCCCCTCGGCCCGGACGACGCGGCCCGGGATCGCTTTCGCGCCTTCGCGGAGCGCCAGCGCGGAAGCAGCTAGCAGGAGGGTTTGGCCCTCCTAGGATCCCGCGAGCCGCGCGACGACCAGCGTTGCCCCGAAGCCGAGCACCGTCAGCGCGACGCGAAGGCGCGAGGGGTGGTGGTGGGCTTCCGGTAGGAGATCGGTCGCGCCCATGTAGAGGAAGAATCCGGCGTAGACGGCCAGCAGGTGGCCGAGGCCGTAGTCCGAGATCGAGACGAACGTCCCCACGATCGCGCCGACGAGCGGTGCGAGCGCGTCGATCCCCAGCCAGGCCAAGGCCCGGCGCCGATCCTGGTGCTGGCTGAGCACGAAGCTGACCGTGTTCAGGCCGTCGGCGAAGTCGTGCGTGACGACTGCGAGGAAGACGAGGAAACCCGTCGCATTGTCGACCTGGAAGGCGAGGCCGATCCCGAGGCCGTCGATGAAGCTGTGCAGCGAGAGTCCTGCGGCCCCCAGCGCTCCGACCTGCGCATGCGCCCGTGCTTGCTCCGAGTCGTCGCGGTGGTGCAGGACGAGGATGCGTTCGGCCAGGAAAAAGGCGATGAACCCCGCGCCGACGAGCAGGCAGACGCGTCGCGGATCGTCGAGCAGGTTGATCGCCTCGGGCAGCACGTCGAACAAGGCGACGGCCACCACGACCCCACCCGTCAGCGCGATCAGGGTAGTCAGCTGCCGGTGATAGCGGAGCGCCGTCAGGCCGCCGAGAAACGTCGACGCCACCGTGAAGCCCGCGAGGGGTATGGCGACCCAGTTCATCCGGCGCTGCAGCGGGCGCAGGTCCCGTAGATGTCCAGCTCGTGCGTCTCGGCCGAGAAGCCATGACGCTTGGCGAGCTCGGCTTTGGTCGGCGCCGCGCAAAGTTCGGTGTCCTCGACGTCGCCGCAGGAGATGCAGACGAGGTGGTGATGGTGGCCCGGGTGGCAGCGGACGTAGGTCCGAGGCTCTCGCCCGGCGAGGGGCCGGATCGAGCCGGCCTCGCGAAGGAGCTCGAGCGTGCGGTAGGTGGTTGCGAGACCGAGCCGCGGCTCCGCCCGGCGCGCCTGGTCGTGGAGCTCGATCGCCGTGAAGCCGCCTCGCCGACCCGCTACGGCTTTCAAGACCGCTTCCCGCTGGTGGGTCAGCCGAACGTGATCGGGTAGCGCGAGCCCGTCCATCCGGTGAGCGTATATGAGAACGATTCTCATTCGCAACAACGCACACCCCGCGCGGTTCGCACAACGTCGGGTGGGATTGCTCATAATCCGGCGGGTAGCCATGCGGCTCGCACTCGCCCTGTGTCTCGCGCTCGTGTTGTTGTCCGTCGGCCCCGCCGGCGCGACGTCGCACGGAGTGCAGGCCGGCGCGACTGCGAGTGCGTACGGGATCAGAGTGCTCGTGCCGGGACAGGCCGGCGCCTCGTCCACGTCCGTCTCCGCGCCACGCGACAGCGTCGGCTTCGCGGCGTCGTTCGCCTATCCGAGCGACGGTTCGGTCGTCAGGACCGGCTCAATCACCGCCTCCGCATCCACGGACGTCGGCACCGACGCCGCCTCGACCGCGTCGAGCCAGATCAGTTCGATCTCGCTGTTCGGCGGCGAGGTGACGGTCTCGAGCGCTTCCGGCAAGGCGAGCGGGACGACGAAGGGCGGCAACGCGTCGGGCAGTCTCGCCGGCGCCGCTCTGTCCGGGCTCACAGTCAACGGCGTCGCCGCCGCAGTCGGGCCCAATGCGACGGTCCAGCTCGGCGACTGGGGACGGGCGACCACGCTAGGGCAGGCGGAGGTCCGCGCGGGCTCGGGGCGCGCGCAGACCTATCGCGGCTATGTGACAGCCCTCGACGTCCACCTCACCGCCGCCCACGGCGGCCTGCCCGCGGGCAGCGAGATCCTCATCGGCTACGCCGAGGCGTGGGTTCAGGCGGGAACCGAGCCGCCGGCCCTGCCGAAGGCGCCCGGCAAGTCGAAGGCGCAGACGAAGAAGCAGCAGCGGCAGACAAAGCCGCCCGAGCCCGAGAAGGGGAAGCCGCAGAACCTGCTGCCCACGCTCCCCCCGATCCCGGCCGGGCTGCAGCCCAAGCTCACGGCCGGCGGGTATGTGTTCCCCGTCTACGGCCCGGTGTCGTTCGGCGACACCTTCGGCTCCTTCCGTGGCGACGTCGCGGGGAACTGGCATCACGGGGACGACATCTTCGCCTCGCTCGGCGCGCCGATCCTCGCCTGCGCGGACGGCACGGTCTTCTCGATCGGCTGGAACGACGTCGGTGGGAACAGGCTCTGGCTTCGAGACGGCCAGGGCAACGAGTTCTACTACGCGCACCTCTCGGCCTATTCGCCGGCAGCGCGGAACGGCAACCGCGTCAAGGCGGGCGAGGTGCTCGGCTTCGTGGGGAACACCGGTGACGCGGAGGGCACGCCGTACCACCTGCACTTCGAGGTGCATCCGGTCGCCTTCCTCGCGCTCGGCTACGACGGCGCCGTCAATCCGACTCCCTACCTCCAGGCCTGGCAGCACCGCAAAGATCTGTACCTGGCGCAGGTGGCCGGCTATCTGCCCGGTGTCGCGGGCAATGCCCCCAAGCCCGGCGCGATTTTGCTCCAGGCCTCGGACATCTCCGAGGCGAGTGGGCTCGACCCCGCCTCGCTGCGCAGGGCGCTCAGCGTACGCATCGATAAACGGCCCGACGGCGGCCGGATCGTGACCGTCGACGAGCGTGCCGGCGGCGGCGACTAGCTTCCCGCGCTGGCCGCCTAGTTGCTCGAATTGCCGCCCTGGTAGCCGAACTCGTCCTCTTCGCCGAAGACGAGATCCTTCACCCACTTCCGGGCATCGCTTCCGGTCATCGGGTTGAAGAACAGGATGCCGAGCGCGATGCCCGTGATCAGCAGCGTGTTTCGGCCCTTGTGGCTCGATCCGTGCTGGATCCGGTCGGCGGCTGAGCGCAGGTCGTCGATCGCCGTGCGCAGATTCTCGCGCATCTCCTTGTCGGAGGCGACGCGCATCGCCTTGCCGCTGACGCCGCGGGGCCCCATCAGCTCGTCGTAGACGCCCCGAGCGGCGATGAACGCGCTCTTCAGGTTGTCGCGGAACTCCTCGTCGTGGATTGCACGATCGACGTAAGGCTTCACGTCGGACACACGGTCTTTCGTCTTCGCCATCTTCAGCGTTCCTTTCGCTTGGGCTTCCGCGGCTAGCCTACCCCGCCCAAAGCCGGCGCTAAACCGCTGAGGCTGCCTGCCGCTCGGCTGCGACCGGCCCCGTGGGGCGACCGGCTCCGATTTCCTCGAACGCCGCTCCGAGCACGTCATCGACCGTGTCCGCGAGCACGAAATCGAGCTCGTCCCGGATCTCCTTCTCGAGCTCCTCGAGATCCGGCTCGTTCTCCCGGGGCAGGATGACGCGCTTGATGTCGGCCCGGTGGGCGGCGAGCACCTTTTCCCGGACGCCTCCGATCTGGAGCACCTGGCCGGTCAGCGTGATCTCGCCGGTCATGGCGATCTCCTCGGATACCGGGATCCCGCGGACGAGCGAGACGATCGCGGTCGCCATCGTGATTCCCGCCGACGGGCCGTCCTTCGGGATCGCGCCGGCCGGAATGTGCACGTGCACGTCGTGCGCGCCGAACCAGTCGGGATCGAGCCCGAGGTGGGTGGCGTTGGCGCGTACCCAGGAGTGGGCCGCGGTGGCCGATTCCTGCATCACCTCGCCAAGCTGGCCCGTGACCGTGAGACGGCCGCCCTTGCCCGGGTAGGCCGTCGCCTCGATGAAGAGGATGTCGCCGCCGACCGCCGTCACCGCGAGACCGGTCGCTACACCCGGGTCAGACGTCCGCTTGCGGACGTCGCCGGAGAAGCGCCGGGGCCCAAGCGCTTTCCGCAGGCGCTTCTCGTCGATCCGGATCTTCGTGGTCTTGCCCTCGGCGACCTCGCGTGCCGCCTTTCGGCACACGTCGGCGATCCGCCGCTCGAGGTTGCGGACGCCGGCCTCGCGCGTGTACTCGCGGATGACGAGCTTCAACGCCTTCTCCGTGATCGAGACCTGCTCCGGGTCGAGCCCGTGCTGCGCGACCTGCTTCGGGGCAAGGTACTTCCGGGCGATGCCGAGCTTCTCCTCGTCCGTGTACCCGCCCAGCTGGATCACGTCCATCCGGTCGAGCAGCGGCGCCGGGATCGTCTCGAGCTGGTTCGCGGTGCAGATGAAGAGCACCTTGGAGAGGTCGTAGGGCAGGTCGAGGTAGTGGTCGCGGAACGTCCGGTTCTGCTCGGGATCGAGCACCTCGAGCATCGCGCTGGCCGGATCGCCGCGGAAGTCGGCGCCCATCTTGTCGATCTCGTCGATCAGCATCACCGGGTTGCTCGACTCCGCGTCGCGGATCGCGCGGATGATCGTCCCGGGCATCGCGCCGATGTACGTGCGGCGGTGCCCTCGGATCTCAGCCTCGTCGCGGACGCCGCCCACCGAGATGCGGACGAACTTTCGCTCGAGCGTGCGCGCGATCGATTGCCCGAGCGAGGTCTTGCCCACGCCGGGCGGGCCGACGAAGCAGAGGATCTGGCCGGAGGCGTCGTTGCGCAGCTTCGAGACGGCGAGGTGCTCGATGATCCGCTCCTTCACCTTCTCGAGGTCGTAGTGGTCCTCGTCGAGGACCGTGCGCGCGCGCTCCAGGTCGAGGTTGTCCTGGGTCGTGGCGCTCCAGGGCAGCGTCGCGATCCAGTCGACGTACGTGCGGATGACGCCGTACTCGGCGGAAGCAGCAGGCAGCTTCTCGAGCCGTGCCAGCTCCCGGTCGACGGCCTTTCGGATCTCCTCCGGGAGGTCGAGCTCGGCCAGCCGGTCCCTGAGCTCGTTGAGCTCGGCCTGCTCGGCGTCGCCCTCGCCGAGCTCCTCCTGGATCGCCTTCAGCTGTTGGCGGAGAAAGTACTCGCGCTGGCCCTTCTCCATCTCGGACTGGACCTGGGACTGGATCTTCGAGCCGAGCTCGACGACCTCGAGCTCGCGGTTCAGGATCACGGACAGCTCGCGCAGGCGTGCTCCCACATCGGTGAGCTCGAGAAGATGCTGCTTCTCCTCGGTCTTCAGCCGGAGCGTCGAGGCGACGAGATGGGACAGCGCCGATGGGTCGTCGACGTTGGCGGCGGCGAGCTCCAGCTCGTCGGGAAGGTACGGCACCGATGCGATGACGCGGCCGAAGAGCATCTGCACGTTGCGCGTGAGCGCCTCGACCTCCGGTGAATCGTCGAGCTCCTCGGGAACCTCCGAGAACTCGCCGATCAGGTAGGGGTCGTCGTGCAGGCGGCGGTCGAGGCGGATGCGGCGGAGCCCCTGGACGAGGATCCGCAGCGTTCCGTCGGGAACGCGGATCATCTTGTGGATGACCGCCGCGGTGCCGACCTCGTAGAGGTCGTCCCAGCCTGGCTGCTCGATGTCGGAGTCCTTGACCGTGACGAGCGCGAGCAGACGCTCGCCGTCGACGGCGTCCTCGACGAGCTTGATCGAGCGCTCTTGCCCGATCGCGAGCGGCGTCATCGACTGCGGGAAGACGACCGTCTCCTTCAGGGGCAGAACCGGGAGCTCGGCCGGCACTTCGATGTCGTCGATGCGCTCTTCCGCGAGAAGCTCGCTCACGAGTTCCTCCCGACCCTGATGACCACCTTCTCGGCGACGGCGGCGCGCTCGGCGATCGGCAGCGAGATCGTCAGGAGCCCGCGGCGGTATTCCGCGCGGGCGCCGGCCGGATCCACCTGCTCGGCGAACTGGACGCGGCGTTGGAACGGCCCGAAGTCGATCTCCATGTGGAAGTAGCGTCCCGGGCAGATGCGGCGCCGCTCACCCGAGACGACCAGCGTCTGGTCATCCGCGTAGATGCGCACGTCGTCGGGGTCGACCCCCGGCAGCTCGAGCACGACTCGAAACTCGGGCGGATCGTCCGTTCGGACGACGTCCACCTGCGGTCGGAAACCCCGGCGCAGCCCGGAAAACCGCGGTACCTGCCAGAGCTCGTCGATGAGCTCCTGGATCTCGCCCTGGAGGCGGTCGATCTGGTCTTTTCCTCGCGACATGGTCATAAGGTAGAACGTGGGCCCGCTTCGCCGTCGATTCCCTCCTTGACGACTGCGAACACCTGCCGATAAGTTAGCAACCGCTAGGTTAGTGACGCCTAACGTCGGAGAGGAGAGGGGACGAGGCGTGGAGCGGTGGACGAGATTCGTGCTCCGGCATCGGTGGCCGATCCTGGTCGCCTGGCTGGCGATCCTGCTGGCAGGCGGATTCGCGTCCACGAAGCTGAGCGCGCTCCTCTCGAATACGTTCACGGTCCCGGGCACCGACTCGGAGCGCGCCCGGTCGATACTCGAGCGCCATTACGGGGATCGCAGCGACGGCGTCTTCACGGTCGTCTACCGCGTGCGTGACGCGCACGACCCGGTACTTCGTGCGCGGCTCCAGAAGGCGACGAGCCGTGCGGCGCAGATGGTGCCGACGGGAAGAGCTCGCGCGCTCATCCCGGCGGGAAACCGCGTCCTCTACGGCGACATCGTCTCGAGGCTGAAGCTCGCGGACGCGAAGGGGTACTCCGACGACGTCTACCGGGCGTTACCACGGGGGGACGGGGTGACGCCCTTCGTCACCGGGCAGGCCTCGATCCAGCACGACCTCGATCCGATCTTCGCGAAGGATCTCCGCAAGGGCGAGTCGATCGCACTTCCGATCGCCCTCGCGGTGCTCGTGGCGGTGTTCGGGATCTCGGTCGCGGTCTCGATCCCGTTCCTCTTCGCGGCCTCGACGATCACGGCCACCCTCGGCGCCGTCTACCTCTTCGCCCACACGATGACCATGGCGACCTACGTCACGAATCTCGTGCAGCTGATCGGGCTCGGGATCGCGATCGACTACTCGCTTCTGATCGTCTACCGCTTCAGGGAGGAGCTTCGACTCGCCGACCGCGTGGACGACGCGATCGTCCGGACGATGGAGACCGCGGGACGGGCGGTCATCTTCTCGGGTGCCACGGTTGCGATCGGCCTCGCGCTGCTCCTGTTCATGCCGGTGCCGTTCATGCGGTCGATGGGGATCGGCGGCTTCCTGATCCCGATCGTCTCGATCGTCGCGGCCGCGACCCTCCAGCCGGCGCTTCTGTCCGTCTACGGACGCCGCGGGGTCAAGCGATACCACCCGTTCCACCGTCTCCTCGACGCCGCCCGCCGCCGCCTCGGGCGGCGGGCCTGGTTGCTCCCGAGGCAGGCCGAGCGCGGCCTCTGGGCCCGGCTTGCGCACGCGATCATGAAGCGGCCGGTGGCCTTCCTCGCAGGCGGCGCGGCCCTGCTCGTCTCGGCCGCGATCCCGGTCTACGCCTTGCAGCTGACGCCCGGGTCGGCGTCTGGGATCCCACAGTTCCCGCAATCGGTACGCGGGTTCGACGTGTTGAAGGACGCCGTCGGGCCGGGCGCCCTCTCACCGAGTCAGATCGTCGTCGACTCGGGGCAAGCGAACGGCGTGCGGGCGCCGGAGGTGCAGGCAGCGATCGGGCGGCTCGCGGATCGAATCGAGGCCGATCCGGAAACCGCCGCCGTTCGGGTCGCGGCAAGGCCGCCGTTCGTCGACCGCACCGGCCGGTACGAGCAGCTGGTCGTCGCCGGCCGCCATGAATACGGCGAGGAACCCGCGCAGAGGTTCGTCGACCGCCTGCGCGACGAGCACGTCCCCGCGGCGGACTTCCCAGCCGGCACGACCGTGCTCGCAGGAGGCGGGCCGCCGCAGGGGGTCGACTTCCTACATCAGGCCTACCGCTACTTCCCGTGGCTCGTCGCGGCGGTCCTTGTCCTCACCTACCTCCTGCTCATGCGGGCGTTCCGCTCGGCGCTGCTGCCACTGAAGGCAGTTCTCCTGAATCTCCTGTCGGTCGCGGCCAGCTACGGAATGCTCGTGGTCATGTTCAAGTGGGGCGTCGGGAGCGACCTGTTCGGTCTCTACCAGTTCGGCCAGGTCGAGGGATGGATCCCGATCTTCCTCTTCGCGATGCTGTTCGGGCTCTCGATGGACTACGAGGTGTTCCTCGTCACCCGCATGCGGGAGGGGTGGGATGCAGGCGAGAGCAACGAGGACGCCGTCGCCCATGGGCTCGAGCGGACCGGGCGGATCGTCACCGCGGCCGCCGTGATCATGGTCGCCGCCTTCTCGGGCTTCGTCGCAGGCCGCATTGTGGGGCTGCAGGAGTTCGGACTGGGGCTCGCGGTGGCGATCCTCGTCGACGCGACCCTTGTTCGAGCGCTACTCGTGCCGTCGCTGATGGCGCTGTTCGGCCGCTACAACTGGTGGCTGCCGGGGCCGTTGGCCCGGGTCGTCCGCGTCCCGCCGTCGCCCCTCGAGCAGCCGGGCCGAGCCGCGCTCCGTCCTGCCGGTCGCTAGGAGTACATCGACCAGACGGCGATCGCCACGGCGAGCGCGGCGACGACGGCGATAACCAGCCAGAGAAGCTGGAACGCTCGCGTCTCACCCGGCCTGGGACCGGGCTCCGGTGTGAACGGATCGAGCGGCGGAGACGGCTGCCTGGGCAGATCGTCGTCGCCCTGGAGTACCTGCGGGTCGTGCTGAATCTCCCGTTCTTCACCCATCGCGGAGCTTCTTACCCGTTGGCCCAAGGCTGAACCCGCATACGATCCGCGTCGATGAAGGGCGTCATCCTGGCCGGCGGGACCGGCTCCCGGCTGCATCCGCTGACGCGGATCACCAACAAGCATCTACTGCCGATCTACGACCGTCCGATGGTCACGTATGCGATCGAGGCCCTGGTCGACGCCGGCATCACGGAGCTGATGCTCGTGACCGGTGGAACGCACGCTGGCGAGTTCTTCCGGCTGCTCGGCAACGGCCACGAGCACGGGATCGAGCGGCTCTTCTACGCCTACCAGGAGGAGGCGGGCGGGATCGCAGAGGCCCTCGGCCTCGCCGAGAAGTTCGGCTCGGGCGACCGCGTGTGCGTCATGCTCGCCGACAACGTGCTCGAGAGCTCGCTGAGGCCGTCCGTGGAGAACTTCGCCGCCCAGGAGAAGGGAGCGCGCGTCCTGCTCTCGGAGGTGCAGGAGGCGGAGCATCTGCGTCACCTCGGCGTGCCGGAGCTGAACGGCGAAGGGCGCGTGGTACGGATCGTCGAGAAGCCCGAATCGCCTCCCAGCAAGTACGCGGTCACGGGGATCTACTTCTACGACGAATCGGTGTGGGACGTGATCCCGACGCTCGAGCCGTCCGGGCGCGGCGAGCTCGAGATCACCGACGTGAACAACTGGTACGTCGAGCAGGGGACGATGGAGTACGACGTCCTGGAGGGATTCTGGGGCGACGCCGGCGAGTCGATCGACGCGTACCACGAGGTGAACGACTTCGTGCGCGGGAGCCGGGCGAGCCGATCGTGATCGACGGGGTTCAGGTGCTTCCCTTGCGGAAGTTCGAGGACGACCGCGGCTGGTTCATGGAGCTGCGGCGCGAGAGCGCACTGCCTTCCCCGACCCGTCAAACGAATATCTCGTTCTCGCGCCGCGGCGTGATCCGCGGCCTGCACTACCACGAGCGCGGCCAGGACGACCTTTTCTCCTGTCTCCAGGGCACCGCCCGCGTCGTCGTCCTCGACCGAACGACGGGGGAGACGCTCTGCGAGGACATCGGCGACGAGAACCCGGTCGCGGTGTACATCCCGGGGCGGCACGCGCACGGGTTCGAAGCACTCACCGACCTGCTCTTCTGCTACCACGTCACCCGGGAGTACGACCCGGCCGATCCGGATGAGCTCGAGATCCCCTGGGACGACCCCCGCGTCAAAGATCTCTGGAGCACGAGATCGCCGATCCTGTCGAGCAGGGACGAAGCCGCCGCGTCCTAGTCACCGGCGCCGGCGGCCAGCTCGGTCACGCGCTCGTCGAGGCGTTCGCCGAGGACGACGTCGTCGCCTTGACGCACGCGGAGTGGGACGTCGAATCCCCGCCACCTCCGGGGCTCGCGGCCGACCTCGTCCTACATGCGGCCGCGTGGACGGACGTCGACGGCGCGGAGGCCGACCCACAGGGCGCTGCGGCGGTCAACGTCGGCGGCACGAAGCACGCGGCGGCGCTCGGGCCGCTCGTCTATTTCTCCACCGACTACGTCTTCGACGGCCGGAAGCAGACGCCGTACGTCGAGTCCGACGCGCCGAACCCGCTCTCGGCCTACGGCCGCTCGAAGGCGTTCGGCGAGGCGGCGGCGGGAGAGGACGCGTGGATCGTGCGCTCGTCATGGCTGTTCGGGCCGACGGGCCACAACTTCGTCCGCACGATGCTGCGGCTCGGCGCCGAGCGCGACCAGGTGGCGGTCGTGGACGACCAGGTCGGCTGTCCGACCTACGTAGGCGACCTGGCCGAGGCGACGCGCGAGCTCGTCGCCCTGCCGCACGGGGTCTGGCACGTCGCCGCGGACGGCGAATGCACCTGGGCCGAGCTCGCCGGCGCGATCTTCGAGGAGGCCGGGCTGGAGTGCGAGGTGCGCCCGATCGTCACGGCCGAGCTCGGCCGGCCGGCCCCACGGCCCGCCTACTCGGTGCTCCGAAGCGAGAAGCCCGGCGCGCCGCGCCTGCGCCACTGGCGCGAGGGCCTGCGCGCCTGCCTCGCCCGTATGGCCTAGTCCGGACGGCCGGCCTCGCCGGCGAGGCCGCGTGCCGGGCCGTGGGGACTGTCCCCACGAACTGCCCCGCGCGGACATGGCAACTGCAACAAAGGTGTGACTTTTTATCCACAAGGCACGGCTTCGCAGGGCCGGTCGGCGACACTTCGGCGGGGGCCGCCGCGGTTTTTTCGCCGCGAACGCGCTTCGGGATCCGTGCGGCCGCGCTCACAGCCCGCTTACGAGCGTCCTCTAGGCTTCGCGCGATGCGCATCCTGGTCACGGGCGGCGCCGGGTTCATCGGCTCGCACTTCGCCAAGCGCCGCGCTGCGGCCGGAGACGACGTCGTCGTCCTCGACAAGCTGACCTACTCCGGCAACCCCGCCAACCTCGAGGGCGCGGACGTCGAGCTCGTCGAGGGCGACATCGGCGACCGCGGGATGGTCGCGCGCACCGCGCAGGGCGCGGACGCGATCGTCAACTTCGCCGCCGAGACGCACGTCGACCGTTCGATCTTCGGTGCCGCGGAGTTCATCGAGACCGACGTCCTCGGCACCTACGTGCTGCTCGACTGGGCCCGCGAGAGCGGAACGCGGTTCGTCCAGGTCTCGACGGACGAGGTCTACGGCGACGTCGAGGGCGGTTCCTCACGCGAGAGCGACCCGCTGCGGCCGTCGAGCCCGTACGCCGCCTCGAAGGCGGGCGGCGACCTCCAGGTCCTCGCCGCTGTTCGCACCTACGGCGTCAACGCGTCGATCACCCGAGGATCGAATACCTACGGGCCGAACCAGTACCCGGAGAAGATCATCCCGCTGTTCATCACGAACGCCCTCGACGGGGAGCCGCTGCCGCTCTACGGAGACGGCCGCCAGAGCCGCGACTGGCTTCACGTGGAGGATCACTGCGCGGGCGTCGACGCGGTCCTCAACGCCGGCGAGCCCGGCGGGGTCTACAACATCGGCGCTGGCGAGGAGGTCGAGAACCGCGACCTGACGAAGCGGATCCTCGAGCTGACCGATGCCGACGAGTCCCTCGTCCGCCACGTCGACGACCGCCCCGGCCACGACCGGCGCTACTCGCTCGACACCACCAAGCTGCGCTCGCTCGGCTGGGAGCCGCGGCACACGCTCGCCGACGGCCTGCCCCAGACCGTTGCCTGGTACCGCGACCACCGCGACTGGTGGGAGCCGATCAAGTCCGGCGAATACCTCGCCTACTATCGCCGCCAGTACGCCGCGCGGCTCTCCTAACTCGCCTAGCCCTCCTGGTTCTCGTCGCTCTTGGCGCAGTCTCGCGCCCGCTTGAGCGCGTCCTTCGGCTCCGAGCGCTCCGGCTCCAGTTTCTGCGCCGTCTTCAGAAATCCCATCGCCTCGGTGCAGCGGCCGAGCTGGAGCAGCGAGTAGCCGACGTTGTAGTTCGCGTAGGCCTCGTAGATGTTTCCCGAGCCGGTGAGCGCCCTCAGCGCCCGCTGCGCGAGCGGGAGCGCTCCGGCGAAGTCCCCGTCGCGCATCCTGAACGTCGACTGGTCGACGAGATTCCGCGCCTGAGACAGCGAGAGGTCGCCGCCGGCCGGAGGCGGCGGAGGCGGCGGAGGCTGTGCGCTCGTCGTCGGCGCGCTCGTCGACGGTGAGGTGACCGTGGTGCGCACCGTCGTTCCTTCCCGGGTCACCGTCCTGACGACGGTGCGAGCCTTGGCCCCGCTGTCGTCATTGCCGGACAGAATCGCGGCCGCGATCGCGCCCGCGAGGCCGCCCGCCAGCAACAGCGCGCCGAGGCCGGCCCAAACGGCGTTGCGTCTGCGCCGCGGCGGCCCTGCGCGGGGTGGCAGCGGCGCCGGAGTGGTCGGCGTCGGCACCGGCAGCGGCTCGAACGCCCGCGTCTCCCCGGCGGCGTCCTGGAGGGCGTCGCGGATCGCCGCCACGAACTCGGCCGCCGTCGGAAACCGGTCGTCAGGATTCTTCGCGAGCGCCCGGCGGAAGACCGGATCGAGCTCGGCCGGAAGCTCGTCGCAGACCTCCGCGATCGATGGGACAGGGGCGTTGACGTGCGCAAAGGCTTCGGCCGTCATCGACTCGTTCTCGAACGGTCGGCGGCCGCTGAGAAGCTCGAAGGCGACGACAGCGAGCGCGTAGCGGTCGCTGGCCGGGGTCGCGCGGTCCCCCTGGGCCTGCTCCGGCGAGAGGTAGCCCGCCGTGCCGAGGACCGTTCCGGTCATGGTCAGCGAGTCCATCCCCGCCGCGCTCGCGATCCCGAAGTCGGCGACGTGGACGTTCTCGTTCCGGTCGAGCAGCAGGTTCGCGGGCTTGACGTCGCGGTGGATGACGCCGTGACGGTGGGCCGCATCGAGCGCGACGGCCGCTTGCTCGAGCCACTCGAGTGCCCGGCCGGCCTCCTGGGCGCCGTCCTTGCGTAGCCGCTGCTCGAGCGATCCGCCTCCCAGGTACTCCATGACGATGAACGGCCGCCCGGCGTGCTCGCCGACGTCGAAGATGGTGACGATGTGCGGCTCGCCGGACATGCGCGCGGCGGCGAGGGCCTCGCGCGTGAAGCGCTGCCGCACGGCGTCGTCCCGCGAGTAGCGGTCGGCGAGGAGCTTGACGGCGACGGCGCGCCCGAGGGTCGAGTCGGTCGCGCGATAGATCTCGCCCATCCCGCCCGAGGCGATGCGCTTGGGCGAGCGGTAGCGAGGCGGCAGCAGGTCGGTGTCTACGCGCATGCGAAGAAGGTCGCCCGCGTGTGTTCCCCGGCCGCTCCCCGCCGAAAACGCGTCTTGAGCGGGAGATAAGGAGCCTGTAAAGGATGCTGGTGCTCTCGGGCGAATCCGCTACCCTCGTCCCGGTCCGGGGTCGCGGCGGTGCGCATGCGGTCGTTCGTAACAGCCCTCTTCATCACGCTCGGCCTGACCGGCAGCGCGGTCTCGAGTGGCCCCGCGGCGGACCCGCCCACGGTTCGGACGCAACCGACGTTCTTCATCGCCGGCCGGGGTTGGGGACACGGTCTCGGCCTCAGCCAGTACGGCGCGTTCGGCTACGCCCAGCATGGGTGGAAGTACGACCAGATCCTCAAGCACTACTACACCGGCACGACGATCGGCCAGGCGCCCCTCAAGCGGGTCCGCGTGCTTCTGAGCGACGGCGCCGCGCGTGCGACGATCAGCTCGAAGCAGGGGTTCAAGGTCGCCGACGCGACCGGCAAGACCCTGGTGCTCGAAGGCGGGACGTACAGGGTCGGAACGGCGTTCAAGGCCAAGGACGCGAGCGATCCCGACTCGAAGCCGCAGGCGCTTGCCTACCCGCTCGAGTTCCGCCCGGGCTCGAGTGCCTTGGCCCTCGCGGGCCGCGCGTACCGGGGCTCGTTTCGCGTGCTGAAGGCCGGCTCGAAGGTCAAGGTCCTGAACGTCGTCGACCTCGACCTGTATCTCCGGGGCGTCGTGCCCTCCGAGATGCCGAAGGACTGGGCCCCCGAGGCGCTCAAGGCGCAGGCGGTCGCCGCCCGCTCGTACGCCCTCTCGCACCTGCATTCGGGCGGGGGCTTCGACCTCTACCCGGACACGCGCGACCAGGTTTATCTCGGGATCCCGCACGAGGCTCCGGCCACGTCTGCCGCGGTCAACGCGACCGCCGGCCAGGTCGTGCTCTACAAGGGGAAGGTCGCGAGCACGTACTTCTTCTCCACGTCGGGCGGTAGGACGGCGTCCGTACAGGACGTCTACCCCAACTCGCCGCCGATCCCGTACCTCGTCTCCGTCCCGGACAAGTACGACTCGATCTCGCCGTACCACGAGTGGGGCCCGTTCAAGTTCACGCAGCGGCGGCTCGCCCGCATCTTCAAGCTCAAGGGTCGCCTGCTCGACGTCCAGACGATCGCGTCGTCGTCGGGTCGGGTTCGCAGCCTCGTTGCCACCGGGGCGGACGGCGAGAAGACGGTCGAAGGTCCGAAGGTTCGCACCGCGTTGGGACTTCGCTCGACCTGGTTCCGAGTGGGCGTTCTCGCCCTGGGCGCACCGACGGCGCCGGTCGCCTACGGCACTGCCGCCTCATTGCCCGGCACGGCGCGCGGCGTCGGCAAGGTCGAGCTGCAGCAGCGCGAGCTCGAAGGCGCGTGGGAGACCGTCGCAAGGCTGACGCCGCGGGGCGGCTCGGTCGCGCCGAAGGTGAAGCCCGGCGCCTCGAGCCGTTTCCGCCTCTCGGTCGGCGAGATCTCGAGCGTCCCGGTCGCGGTCTCGGTCTCGCGGCCGGTCCGGCTGCACATCCCGAACGACCTGAGCGGCTTCTGGGGAACCATCAAGCCGGCTTCCGCCGGCGCCGTCGTCCGCATCCAGCGGCAGGCCGCCGCGGGCTGGCGGACGATCGCGACCGCGAGGACGACCGAGCGGGGCCGCTTCACCGTCTCACGCACGGTCGGCCCGGGCACGTACCGGGCGCGGGTCTCCGCGGGCTCGGGCTTCGTGACCAGCATCTCCAAGTCTGTCGACGTGCTGTCCTAGCTCCCGGTCAGGCGCAGGGATGAGCGGCGATGAGTCCGAGTGAAGCAAACCCGCACGGTTGAGCCGTCGAGCGGGTCGCGCCTGCCGGTGAAGCTGATCGGAATCGGCGAAGGCCTGGACGATCTGCGCCCGTTCGATCCGCACGACTTCGCGAGCGCCCTCGTCGGCGCCGCGGAGAAACCTGAGCGGCACCAGCTTGAAAAGACGGGGCGGTCTACCTAACGTTCTCGTCCCGATCTCGGGCGGTACCCCGAGAAGGGGTCTAATGGAAGGAGAGGCTGTGAAGAACCTCAGGAGGCGGTCGCTTCCGCTGATAGTGGTTCTCGTCCTCGGTGCGCTGCTCCTCGCAGCGGCGGCCTCGGGACGAGGGACCAGTCCAGCGACGAAGACCGCCAGTATCAAGGCTTGTGCGCTGCTTCCGGACACGAAGTCGTCGACGCGCTACACGCTGTTCGACGCTCCGTACCTGAAGGCCGCGTTCAAGAAGGCGAACGTGCCCGCACAGGTCCTGAACGCGCTCGGCGACGCTCAGAAGCAGCTGTCGCAGGCGCAGCAGTGCCTGGCGCAGGGCGCGAAGGTGATCCTGCTCGACCAGCTCAACCCGGCGTCGGGCAAAGCGATCACCAACCTGGCCGTCAGCCGCGGCGCGAAGGTGATCGACTACGACCGCCAGGTGGTCGGGAGCAAGGGCTCGTACTACGTCTCGTTCGACAACCCCGGCGTGGGCAAGCTCCAGGCCAGGGGCTTGATCGCGGCGTTGAAGGCCAAGAAGCTATACGCCAAGCACCCTGTCATCGCCGAGCTGAACGGCGACGTCAAGGACAACAACGCGAAGGACTTCAAGAAGGGCTACGACTCGGTCCTGAAGCCCCTCTACAAGAACGGCACGTTCAAGACGGCGAAGGCGGGTGACCAGTGGACGGACTGGGATCCCATCAAGGCCCGCCAGATCTTCGACCAGATGCTCGCCCGCAACGGCAACAAGATCAACGGCGTGGTCGCCGCCAACGACGGCATCGCTGGGGCCGTTGTCGCATCGCTCAAGGCTCACGGCCTGAAGAAGATCCCCCTCACGGGCCAGGACGCGACGCCGACCGGCGTGCAGTTCATCCTCGCTGGCTGGCAGAGCGGCACCGTCTACAAGTCGGTCCGGAAGGAGGCGAGCACCGCCGCAAAGGTGGCGATCCAGATCGTCAAGGGCCAGAAGGTCACGGGCGTGAACAAGAAGGTGAACGGGATGCCGTCGATCATCCTGACGCCGGTCTGGATCACGACGAAGAACTACACGCTGCTCTTCAAGGAGGGCTTCCTGAAAAAGAGCCAGGTCTGCAAGGGGCAGTACAAGAAGTACTGCAAGTAGTACTCCGCGGACGGGGCGCCTGTTTGGGGTGCCCCGTCCGTGATACAACACCCGCCCTGTGAGCACCGTCGTCAAGCCCGCGACGCTTGAGCTCCGCGGAGTCTCCAAGCACTTCGGCTCGGTCGAGGCCCTGAAGGAGGTCGACTTCGAGGTCCGTGACGGCGAGGTGATGGCGCTGGTCGGCGACAACGGCGCCGGCAAGTCGACGCTCATCAAGTGCGTCGCCGGCATCCACTCGATCGACGGCGGCGAGATCCTCTTCGACGGCCGGCCGGTGACGATCAGTGGACCGAAGGACGCGGCGAAGCTCGGGATCGAGGTCGTCTACCAGGATCTCGCGCTCTGCGACAACCTCGACGTCGTCCAGAACATGTTCCTGGGCCGTGAGGTGCGTGATCCGCTGTTCCGCCTACGGGAGGCGCCGATGGAGCAGCGGACGGCGGAGACCCTCGAGTCGCTATCGGTGACCACGATCAGTTCGGTGCGGCAGCCGGTCGCGACACTGTCCGGCGGCCAGCGGCAGTCGGTGGCCGTCGCGCGGGCGGTGCTCTGGAACAATCGGGTCGTCTTCCTCGACGAGCCGACTGCGGCGCTCGGGGTCGCACAGACGCGCCAGGTGCTGGACCTCGTCAAGCGACTCGCCGAGCAGGGTTTGGCCGTCGTCCTCGTCTCGCACAACCTGACGGATGTCTTCGAGGTTGCCGACCGGATCACCGTCCTCCGACTCGGCCGGAACGTCGGCGTGCACGAGAAGGACGCCACGAACGAGCAGGAGATCGTGCAGGCGATCACGGTGGGCAAGCCCGCCAAAGCTGCGTGAGGCGTCTAGGGCATAGCGCGGTGAGGCCGAGGTGAGCACCGCCGCCCCGCCGGAAGTCCAAGCGGCCGCAATCGACGAGAACGGCATCGTCGCAGTCCTACGGGCGCGGTGGGAGGCGCTGAAGGGCGGCGATGTCGGCAGCCTGCCGGTGCTAGTCGGGATCGTCGCGATCACGCTCTTCTTCACCTCGAAGACCGACATCTTCTTCACCGCGGTCAACTTCTCGAACCTGATCGGCCAGATGGCGGGCGTGACGGTGATCGCGGTCGGAATCGTCTTCGTGCTGCTGATCGGCGAGATCGACCTGTCGGTCGGCTACGTTAGCGGGGTCGCGAGCGTCGCGGTCGCGGAGTTCCAGGTCGTGGGCTCCAACCACGACTTCCCGGGGCTCGTCGCGATCGCGATCGCGATCCTGATCGGCGCGTCGATCGGCGCCGTGCAGGGATCGATCATCGCCTTCTTGGGCGTGCCGTCGTTCGTGGTCACGCTGGCCGGGCTCCTGATTTGCCAGGGAATGATCATCAACCTCCTGGGCACGCAGGGCGTGATCGGGATCGACGACCACTACGTCATCGACGTCGCCAACTACGTGCTGACGCCGAAGACTGGCTGGATCTTCGCGGGAGTGTTCACCGCCTTACTCGCGATCGCGTCGTTCGGGACGTACTTGAGCCGGCGTCGATCGGGCCTCCCGACGGGCAGCATTGTCGTGCCGGTTGCCCGCGTCCTCTTCTACGGCGGCCTTGCCTTCGTCGCCGTCGCCGTCTGCAACCACTCGCGAGGCGTCCCGCTCGTGGGGCTGATCGTCGTCTTCGTCGTCGTCCTCTTCTCGTACATCGCCGGCCGCACGACGTTCGGCCGCCACGTGTACGCGGTCGGCGGCAATGCCGAGGCCGCGCGCCGGGCCGGGATCAACGTCAAGCTGATCCGGATCCTCTGCTTCGTGATCTCCGGGTCGATGGCGGGGCTCGGCGGGGTGATCCTCGCCTCCCGGCTGAACTCGGTCGACCTGACCTTCGGCGGCGGCACGCTCCTGCTCGACGCGATCTCTGCCGCCGTGATCGGCGGCGTCAGCCTCTTCGGCGGCCGCGGCCGGGTGAGCGGCGCCCTCTTCGGCGGACTGATCATCGGGATGATCAGCAACGGCACCGACCTCGTCGGGTCCGCGGATTGGGTCAAGTACGTGACGACGGGCCTGATCCTGCTCGCGGCGGTGACGCTCGACACCGTCGCCCGGCGCCGTCAGGCTGCAGTCGGACGCTGAACGAGCCCGCGCCGATCGGCGTTGCGATGCTCTCGAGCCTTTTTCGGCTCAGCCGAGCGGGTTTTGGCCACGATTGACGCTGTCCTAGCTACTGGTTTTGCAGCAGCTCCTCGTCCGGCACCTCGCGGATCGGGCGGGCCGGGTTGCCGACGACAAGGGATCGGGCCGCGACGTCGCGGATGACGACGGCGCCTGCGCCGACGAAGGCCTCCTCTCCGACCTCGATTCCCGGCAGCAGCACCGCCGCCCCGCCGATCCGCGCGCCCCGCTTGATCGTCGGCCCCTTGACGAGGTCGTGCCGCTTTTCGGTGCGGCCCATGTAGTTGTCGTTCGTGGTCACGACGCACGGGGCGATGAAGACGTTGTCCTCGAGGGTCGAGTAGGCGGTGATGTACGCGTCGGCCTGGATCTTCGTCAGCTCCCCGATCGTCGTGTCGTTCTCGACGAGTGAGCCGCGGCCGATGACCACGTCGGGGCCGATCGTGCACCGCTCGCGGACGCAGGCCTGGTCGCCGACGATCACCCGCTCGCCGATCGTCGTGCCGGCGAAGACGACCGCGCCCGTCGAGACGACGGTTCCCGCGCCGAGCTCGAGCGGCGGCAGCGGCTCCTTCTTCGCAGTCGACCGCGGCGAGAGCGTCGGCTGCTTGCCGACGACCGCATAGTCGAGGATCTTGCAGCCGTCCCCGATCACCGTCCCCGGATAGACGACGGCTGTTTCAGCGATCTCAGAGCTCACGCCGGTGTCTGTTCGAGCGACGCCTGCAGTTGCTCGAGCGTGCGCACGACCGCGAGCCCGTCTCGCGCGGCGGCGAGCGGGTCGCCCTCCCCGGCGACGAGGCCCAGGAAGTGCTCGCACTCGAGGCGGAGAGGCTCGTCGTTGGCGATCTTGGGGCTGTGGATATCCCCCGTCCGGGTCACCCACTCGCCGTACGTCGCGGCCCGCTCGACGGGCCCCTTGTCGTAGACCGTCAGCTTCCGGTCGAGCTCCATGTCGTCGAAGACCGCCATCTTGTCGCGGCCGACGACGGTGATCCGGCGCATCTTGTGCGGGTCCAGCCACGAAAGGTGCATGTGCGCGACCTTGCCCGAGGGGAAGCGCAGGTAGCAGAAGACGACGTCCTCGACGCCCTCGGTCAGGAACGACTCGCCGCGCGCCCAGGCCTCGGCTGGTTCTTCCTCGAGCAGGTGCAGAATCACTGAGAGGTCGTGGACGCCGAGCGACCAGAGCGCGTTCTCGTCCTTGCGGATCTGGCCGAGGTTCTGTCGGTTGCCGTAGACGTAGAGCACGTCGCCCAGCTCGCCGGACCCGATCAGCTCCTTCAGGCGCGCGACGCCCGGGTGGTAGAGCAGCAGGTGACCGGGCATCAGCACCCGGCCCTGCTCCTCGGCCGTCGCCAACAGCTCCTCGGCCTCCGCTCCGGTGAGCGCGGGCGGCTTCTCGACGAGTACGTGCTTGCCTGCGTCGAGCGCGCGCTTCGCCAGCTCGAAATGCGTCGTCACGGGGGTCGCGACGATCACCGCTTCGAGGCTCTCGTCCGCCAGCAGGTCGTCGAGGTCGGCGGTCATCCGCGCGCCGGGGAACCTCGACGCGAGGCGAGCGCGGTTCTCGTCGGAGAGGTCGCAGAGCCAGACGAGCTCGGCGAGCTCGTCGAAGTTGCGCGCGAGATTCGGGCCCCAGTAGCCGAGGCCGACTAGGCCGACTTTCGTCACGGCGAGAGCGTAACGAGGGCCCCGGCGATGCGCTCCGAGGCTCGCCCGTCGCCGTAGAGCTGCGGTCGCTTGGCCGGCATCCGGGCCACGGCTGTCGCGGCGACGATCCGCTCCGGGTCGTCGTCGACGAGCACGTTGGCGCCGATCTCGACTGTGCGCGTCCACTCGGTCGAGGGTCGCAGTGTCACGCAGGGGACGCCGTACCAGTACGCCTCTTTCTGCAGGCCACCGGAGTCCGTGAGCACCACCCGCGCCTGTGAGGCGAGCGCGGCGAAGTCGAGATAGCCGAGCGGCGGCTCCAGCCGGACGTTGCCGGCCGGCTCGAGCTTCTCGTGCGCGAACGCCGCACGCGTGCGCGGGTGCACCGGGAAGACGACGGGCTCGTCGAGCCGGCCCAGCCCCTCGAGGATGCGCCCGAGGCGCGGCTGGGAGGTGTTCGCCTCGCGGTGGACGGTGGCGACGAGATAGCCGCCGGGCTCGAGGCCGAGGCGGTCGAGGATCCGCGAGCGCTCCCCTGCGAGCGGGGCCAGCTTCATCGTGGCGTCGGCCATCACGTCGCCGACGACCTCACGGCGGCCGGGGACGCCTTCGGCCGCGAGGATCTCCGCGGCTTTCTCGTCGGGGCAGAAGAGCACCGCGGCCAGACGGTCGACCTCGATCCGGTTCCGCTCCTCCGGCATCTCCAGGTCCCCGCTCCGCAACCCGGCCTCGACGTGCGCCTGGGGGACGCCGCTGTCGTTCGCGGCGAGGGCGCCGGCGAGGGTCGAATTCGTATCGCCGTAGACGAGGACGACGTCCGGCCGCCCGGAACCGATCGCGGCGCGGATCCCCGCCCGCATCGGCGCAGGCTCGGCCGTGTGCAGGTCGAGTGCGTAGTGCGGCCTCGGCAAGTCGAGCTCGTCGACGAAGACCTGCGACAGCTCCGGGTCGTAGTGCTGCCCCGTGTGCAGGACGATTTCGTCGATTCCCCGGCCCCGAAGCGCCACCGAAAGCGGCGCGGACTTGACGAACTGGGGCCGGTTTCCGACGACCGAGAGAACGCGCATCGCTTGGTACGGTATTGCGCTCGGGCCGTTAGCTCAGCTGGTAGAGCAGGGGACTCTTAATCCCAAGGTCGAAGGTTCGAATCCTTCACGGCCCATCGCGGAGCGGTTGTCCGCGAAGCGGACCGGTGGCAGGGGTCTGGGGAAACCGCGGGGTTTCCCCAGCATGTCTCGACCACACCCGAACCGCTCGCGTCGGGCGCGGCGACAATTGGATTCGATGAACCGGCTAGCCGACATCCTGAGACGCTCCCGGCAAGAAGGGGACGTCGAAGCCGGGCGCGGGATCGGCCCGACCATACCTCTCGACGTCGTGTTGCGCGGCGTCGCCGAGGCGATCACCGTGCAGGATCGCGAGGACCGGCTCGTCTTCGCGAACGACGCGGCGGCGGAGATGCTGGGCTTCGATTCGCCCGAGGCGCTCCTCGCCGCCGGCCCGGCGGAACGAATGGCCGCCTTCGAGATCCTCGATGACGACGGCGGGCCCCTCCCGCTCGACCGCTTGCCCGGCCGCCGCGCGCTCGCAGGCGAGACGGGAGCCGCCCAGACGATTCGCTATCGCGTGCGTGCGACGGGCGAGGAGCGGTGGTCGATCGTCCGGGCGGCGCCGATCGAGGGTGCGGACGGAACGGTCGACCTGGCGATCAACACGTTCCACGACATCACCGGCCGCGTCCTCGCCGAGCGGCGGCTCGCGTTCCTCGCCGACGCCAGCGAGCGGCTCGGGGCGGCCTCCCTCGATTGGGAGGAGACGCTCAAGGAGCTCGCCGAGATCGCCATCCCGGCCCTCGCGGACTGGTGCATCGTCGACGTGCTCGAGGACGACGGGAAGATCCTGCGCGAGGTCACCGTGGCCGCGGCCGACCCGAAAAACGAGCAGCTGCTCAGGGAGATGCGTGAGCGCTACCGCCCCGCGGTCGACTCGCCGCAGCCCGCCGCCAGTGCCCTTCGGACCGGCGAGGCACAGCTCTTCCCTGAGTTCACCCCCGAGTCGCTGCGCGCGACCACACGCGACGAGCGGCACTTCTCGCTGATCAGTCGTCTGAATCCGTCCGCGGCGATCGCCGTCCCGCTCAAGGCACGGGGACATATCGTCGGCGCGGCCACCTTCGCTTGGTCGGAGTCGAAGCGGCGCTACACCCCGGCGGACGTGGAGCTCGCGCAGGAGCTAGCGCGGCGTGCCGGCCTCGCCGTGGAGAACGCCCGTCTCTACCGTGCGGAGCAGGAGGCCGGGGCGCGCGTCACCTTCCTCGCGGAAGCGGGTCGTGTACTCGGCTCCTCGCTCGACTACGAGACGACGCTGAGGCGGGTCGCGCGGCTCGCGGTGCCGCGGCTCGGCGACTGGTGCGCGATCGACATGCTGGACGAAGCGGGGCAGATGAAGCGGCTGACGGGCGCCCACAGCGATCCGTCGAAGGGGGCGCCCGAGGTCGATCCGCCGGCGAAGGCGCCCTCCGACAGGGTCGCGACCTACGGAGCGCCGAACGTTCTCCGCACGGGTCGCTCCGAGTTGCATGCCGAGCTCTCCGGAGGCCGCTCGCTGATGTGCGTGCCCCTGATCGCCCGGGGGCGCGTGCTCGGCGCGATCACCTTCGGGTCCGAGGCGAGCCGGCGCTTCGCCCGGGAGGATCTCGGCGAGGCGGAGGAGCTCGCGAGGCGCGCCGCCATCGCCGTCGACAACGCTCGGCTCTTCCACGAGGCGGAGCGCCGGGCGGACGCGGTCCGCGTCCTCGCCTACATCGGCGACGGCGTCTTCCTGCTCGACAGCGAAGGCGTCGTTCGCCTGTGGAACCGTGCCGCGGAGACGATCACCGGGCTGACGGCGAGCCAGGTCGTGGGACGCGCTGTGGCCGAGGCGCTCCCGGGCTGGGCGGCGATCTCCGACCGGGTCCCGATCGCGGCGGCCCCCGGGGCGGGCGCCGCCGCGGAGACGCTGCCGCTCGAGCTCCCCGACCAGGAGCTCTGGCTGTCGATCTCCGGGGTCGGCTTTCTCGAGGGAACGGTCTTCGCGTTTCGTGACCTGACCGAGGAACGCGCGATCGAACGGCTGAAGAGCGACTTCGTTTCCACCGTCTCGCACGAGCTGCGAACGCCGCTGGCGGCAATCTACGGTGCTGCGCTCACCCTGCGGCGGGACGACCTCGCGCTGGACGAGCTCCAGCGGGAGAACCTTTTGTCCGTCGTCGCGAACGAGGCGGACCGGTTGGCGCGCACGGTCAACGACATCCTCTGGACGAGTCGGCTCGATACCGACACCCTGCGCGTGGCGATCGAGAGCTGCGACGCCCGTGCTCTCGCGGCCGGCGTGGTCGCGGCCGCGGAGACGCATCTGCCCGCGACCATCGAGCTCGACCTCGCCTCGCCCCCGGAGGTCCCGCCCGTGGCGGCCGATCCCGACAAGGTGCGCCAGGTGCTGGCAAACCTCGTCGACAACGCCGTCAAGTACTCGCCCGACGGCGGCCGCGTCGGGGTCGCAGTCGAGCCGGCAAACGGCTACGTACGCTTCTCGGTCACCGATCAGGGACTGGGCATCCCCTCGGCCGAGCAGCGCCGGATCTTCGACAAGTTCTACCGGCTCGATCCGGAGATGACGCGCGGGGTCGGCGGCACCGGGCTCGGCCTCTACATCTGCCGCGAGCTGGTCCGCCGCATGGATGGCCGGATCTGGGTCGACTCGAACGAGGGAGCGGGCTCGACCTTCGCGTTCGAGCTGCCCGCGGCCTCGCATTGACGAGAACGGGACGGCCGGAGCCGTCCCGTTCTGAACTGCGCGCGTTCCGCTCCCTTTATGGCGGCCCGGGGCCTTCCTCCACGTAGCCGCCACGCCTGCGGTTCGACCAGTAGCCGGGACCGGCCCACGACGACCAGAAGATCATCGAGAGGACGAGTCCGACAAGGCCGATGATCATCAAGATCCAGCCGATTGCGTCCTCGTTGACGCCGGCGACGTCGCCTGTGACTCCCCAGACGAGGATTGCGCCCGCAGCGACCAGGATCAAGCTGACTCCGATTCCCATTCAGACCTCCTTTCGGGGCCTGTGTTCCCACCCGGCCCTGGCGCCCTTGTACCCGGGCCTCAGGCTGCGGAAACGCGGGTTTGTGACGCTTGTTCGCAAGCGGCGCGCCGCCTGCGGATTGAGTAGTCTCGCGGCGTGCGCAGGGGGACCCTGGTGCGCCTCGTCGCCGTCGGGCTCGCCGCCGCCGCAGTGGCGTTTGCGGTGGCTTTTTTCGTTCCCTGGCTGCCGACGCCGGCCTCCGAGGAGATGGACCGGATCGACTTCATCTTCTGGTTTGTGACCGTGATCTCGATCGCGATCTTCGCGCTCGTCGCCGCCGTCATCCTCTACGCGGTCGTCCGCTTCCGGGCGCGGCCCGACGACGACTCGGACGGGGCTCCGATCCACGGCCACACCGGACTCGAGATCGCCTGGACGGCCGTTCCGGCCATTCTCGTCACGGCGATCTCGATCGCCAGCGCGGTCGCCCTCGCTCAGAACGACCGCCTGCCGAAGGACCACATGCAGGTGAACGTGCTGGCCCAGCAGTTCACGTGGTCGTTCTCGTACCCGAGCCACAAAGGGCTCACCTCCTCGATCCTCAGACTCCCGCTCCACAAGCCGATCGAGCTGAAGATCAGGTCGAA
The DNA here is from genome assembly GCA_046733295.1 of Actinomycetota bacterium. Classification (GTDB taxonomy): domain Bacteria; phylum Actinomycetota; class Thermoleophilia; order Gaiellales; family Gaiellaceae; genus 13-2-20CM-68-14. The sequence continues at coordinate 75,895 of JBKPOY010000031.1, forward strand.
GGAGAACGACGTCATCCACTCGTTCTGGGTGCCGCAGTTCGGGCAGAAGCAGGACGCCGTGCCGGGGATCACGACCCGTCTCGTGATCACGCCGAAGCGCCTCGGCACGTACCCGGTCGTCTGCACCGAGCTCTGCGGCGAAGGTCATGCGTTGATGCGCGCGCAGGCGATCGTGATGAGACCGGCGGCGTTCAACGCCTGGGTGAAGAGGCAGCAGGCCGCGGTCGCGAGGGCGAACCGCGCACCGCCCGGCGCCGGGCCGGCCCTCGCCGTCTTCCGGAGCGCCGGTTGCTCCGGCTGTCACACGTTCGAGCCCGCCGGGTCGTCGGCAACGACCGGCCCGGACCTCGATAACCTGAAGGCGGATGCAAAGCGGGCTGGTCAGCCGCTCGAGAAGTTCGTTCGCGAGTCGATCCTCGACCCGAACGCGTACGTCGAGAAGGGCTACCAGCCGAACATCATGCCGAGCACGTTCGACTCCCTGCCGAAGCAGGATCTCGACGGGCTCGTGACGTTCCTCGTCCAGGGGACGAAGTGACGGCGACGGCCGCGACCCACCACGGCGAAGTGCAAGCGGCGGCGCCGCCTCCGCGCGGCTGGCGCCGGCTGCTCGCGCCGGGCTGGCTCCGCGTGCCGTGGATGACCGCCCTCTTCTTCGGGATCGGCCTCGGGATCACGCTCCTCGTCCGCTGGGCCGAGGGCTGGCATCCGATCTGGGACGGCCAGGTGATCACCACCGTCGAGCTCGCGGCGGCGCCGATCGGCTTCCTCGCCGGCATCGGCGGCTTCGACTACTGGTTCCGCTACGCGATCGGCTCGCCGACGCAGCCCGAGGATCACTCTGGCCACGGCGCCTACAGCTGGCGCGACTACTTCCGCGTCAACACCGACCACAAGGTGATCGGAATCCAGTACGTCGTCACGACGATCTTCTTCTTCATCGCCGCCGGTCTGATGGCGATGATCATGCGCGCCGAGCTCGCGCGGCCGGGGATGCAGTTCGTCGGCAACCAGGTCTTCAACGAGCTCTTCTCCGTACACGCCGCCCTGATGATCTTCCTGTTCATCATCCCGGCGTTCGCGGGCCTCGGGAACTTCGTCATCCCGCTGATGATCGGCGCGCCCGACATGGCGTTCCCACGCTTGAACGCCCTCTCCTTCTGGCTGCTGCCGATCGCGGGCCTGATGATGCTCTCGAGCTTCGTCGTCCCGGGCTTCGGCTGCGGCTGGACGGGCTACGCGCCGCTCTGCTCGACCCACCAGGAGCTCGGAGCGGTCTTCTTCAACATGGGCGTCCAGTGGGCGGGAGCGTCGTCGATCATGACCGCGCTCAACTTCCTCGTCACGATCATCACCATGCGCGCGCCCGGGATGACCTTCTGGCGGATGCCGCTGCTCGTCTGGGCGAACTTCACGACATCCCTGCTGGTGGTGATCGCGACGCCGTTCATCGCCGGCTCGCAGTTCATGACGATGTTCGACCACATCATGCACACGAATTTCTTCAGGCCCGAGGAGAACGGCTACGTGCTCGGGTACCAGCACATCTTCTGGTTCTACTCGCACCCGGCCGTGTACATCATGATGCTGCCCGGGTTCGGGATCGCCTCGGAGGTGATCTCGACCTTCGCGCGCAAGCCGGTCTTCGGCTACCGGCTGATGGCCCTGTCGCTGATGGCGATCCTGGTCTTGGGCTTCTCGGTCTGGGCGCACCACATGTTCGTCTCCGGGATGGCGCCGTGGCTGCGTGTGCCGATGATGGTGACGTCGGTGGTGATCGCCGTCCCGACCGGAATCAAGGTCTTCTCGTGGCTCGCCACCTTATGGGAGGGCAAGCTGAACTTCGCGACGCCGATGCTGTTCGCACTCGGGTTCGTTTCCATGTTCGTGATCGGCGGCCTATCGGGGATCTACCTCGCGGCCGTGCCGATCGACATCCACGTTTCCGACACGTACTTCGTCGTCGCCCACATCCACTACGTGCTCTTCGGCGGCTCCCTGTTCACGGTCTTCGCGGGGATCTACTACTGGTTCCCCAAGATGACCGGCCGGATGTACAACGAAAAGCTGGGGAAGCTGCACTTCTGGCTGACGTTCATCGGCTTCAACGCGACCTTCTTCCCCATGCACTACTTGGGGATCCAGGGCATGCCGCGCCGGGTCTCCGACTACGCGCCGCGGTTCGCCGACCTCAACTTCTTCATCTCGATCGCATCGTTCTTCCTGGGCGTCTCGACGCTCGTCTTCCTCTACAACATGATCGTCTCGTGGGCGCGGGGCGTTCCCGCGCCGGCGAACCCGTGGCGCGCGCTGACGATCGAGTGGCAGGTTTCCTCGCCGCCGCCGGTGTTCAACTTCGACGAGGTGCCACAGGTCGTCGGCGGCCCGTACGAGTACGGCGTTCCCGGCGCGAGACACGCTGTCTTCAACGGCGACCGGGTCGCCGAGACGGAGCCGGTGAGGACCTGATGAGCCACATCCTCGTCGTCGCCAACGAGACGGCCGCGAGCAAGCAGTTGCTGGACGCGGTTCGTGGCGGCGCGGAGGCGGGGGCCGACCTCGTCACCGTGATCGCGCCGGTCAACACGCCCTCCGGGGGGTACGTCGTCTACGAGGACACGCGACGGGCGGCGGCCGGGCGGCGGCTCGACAGGACGCTCTCGGCTCTCCGCGAGGCCGGCATCGCCGCGCACGGCCTCGTCGTCGACACGTCTCCGGACGACGCCGTTCGTGACGCGCTCGCGCAGCTGGAGCCGCGCCCCGACCGGATCGTCGTCTCGACGCACCCGGAGCAGAAGTCGGGCTGGCTGCGGAAGAACGTCGTCGACAAGATCCGTGGCGCGGCGGGGGACACGCCCGTCGACCACGTGGTCGTGGACCTCGAGTCTGAGGGCGGCCCGAAGAACGTCCTCGTCGTCGCGAACGAGACCGTGGTCGGCGAGCCGCTGCTCGAGCGGATCCGCGAGCGAGCGGCGCGCGGCCCTGCGAGCTTCCTGATCGTCTCGCCGCAGAGCGATCCCACGCAGGCGTCGCACCCGGAGGCCGAGCGGCGTCTGCGCCGCGCGCTGACGCTGCTCCGCGCCGAGGGGATCGACGTCCACGGCCAGGTCGCGCATCCGGATCCGTTCGCGGCGGCGACGCACGCCGTCGAGGACGAGCGGATCGACGAGATCATCGTCTCAACGTTCGCTCCGGAGAAGTCGGGCTGGCTGAGGCGCGACCTGATCGAGCGGCTGAAGAAGGAGACCGGCCTGCCGGTCGAGCACGTGACGCTGGAGGAGGAGGTCGAGGCGGCGACGTGAGTGCTCACGCGGAGACCCACGCACATCCCCCCGTGGCGCACCAGAGCTCCCGCGTCGACGCCCGAACGCTCGGGATGTTCCTGTTCATCGCCTCCGAGGTGATGCTCTTCGGCTCCTTCTTCACGGCCTACTTCTTCGTCCGCGTCGTCAATCACCAGGCGTGGCCACCGCCCCCGTACCACCTGCCGGTGTTCGTGGCGTTCGTGAACACCTGCATCCTCGTGACGTCGAGCTTCACGATGCACTGGGCGCTCCAGTCGATCAAGCGCGGCAACCGCGTGGGGCTGCAGGCCGGACTGTCGCTCACGTTCCTGATGGGGCTCACGTTCCTGCTGACGCAGGTCCTCGAGTACGCACGGGTCGGCTTCTCCCCGAGCGACCAGGCGTTCGGAACGATCTTCTACTGCCTCACGGGTCTCCACGGCGCGCACGTCTTCGTCGGCCTGACGATCCTGGCGGCTATGACCGCGCGCGCCTATCGCGGCCATTTCTCGCCGGACGCGCACCACGGCGTCGAGATCGGCGGGATCTATTGGCACTTCGTGGACGTAATGTGGATAGTCGTGTTCACGACGGTCTACATCCTCTGAGGAGGAGCCCGTGAGAAACCCGTTCCGGTCCGAAGCCGACGCCTATCGCTTCGTGTGGCTGACGATCGGCTACTTCGGGTTGATCGTGCTCGGCGCGGTGATCAACCGCTGGGTCGGCCTCGCGGTGTTCATCGTCCTCTCGGCCGCCGTCGCGTGGCTCTACTTCCGCCAGGGCGATCGCGAGGGGCCACGCGTCACGGAGACGCGGTCGCGGAGCGCCGCCGACGAGCGCCGGATCCTCGTGGTCGCGAACGAGACCGTCGGCGGCGAGACCCTCCGCGACTGCATCACCGAGCGCAGCGCGGGGTACCGCGCCGAGGTTCTCGTCGTCTCGCCTGCCCTGAATTCGCCGCTCAAGCACTGGGTCTCGGACGAGGACGGCGCGCGCAACGCCGCGCAGGAGCGTCTGAACCGAAGCCTCGGCAGGCTCCGCGCCGCCGGCATCGACGCCCGCGGTGAGATCGGCGACGGCGAGCCTCTTCAGGCGATCGAGGACGCGCTGCGCACGTTCGGCGCCGACGAGATCATCATCTCCACGCACCCGGAGGGCCGCTCGCACTGGCTCGAGCGCGGAGTCGTCAGCGGCGCCCGCGAACGCTTCTCGGTGCCGATCACGCACGTGGTCGTCGACCTGGAACGCGAGCGCGAGGAAGTCCGCTAGGCCGCGGCCGTTTCCGTCTGGCCGCGCGGAGACCAGTCTCGACGTCGGACACCGTTACACGGAACAGACGCGTTTGTGACGCAAGTGCAAAAGCGCCTGCTCAGGGCCCCGCGCTGGGCGGCGCCCTTGGTGTCGGACACCGTGTTCGGATTGCGACCCCGCCGGCGGAGACCGTGCGCAGGCCCTACTTTTGGGACTTGAGAAAGGCGACCAGGGCTTTCGCCTGGCTCTGGGGGATCGAGCCGGGTTTGATCGTCGCGCTCATGACGCCCTTCGGGAAGCCCTTTACGACCTGCTTGTCGGGATCCAGGATCGACTCGAGCAGATAGGCCTCGTTCGCAGTCACCGACTGGCCGGTCGAGAGCTCGGTCTTCGAGCCGAACAGGCCGTTCAGGGGCGGCCCCGTCAGCTTGCCGCCGTTCAGGGAATGACACCCCGAGCAGCCGAGGCTCTGGAACAGCTTCGCGCCCTCGGCCGAGGGCGCGTTTCGACCTCCGCCCCCGCCCCCGGGCGTCGTGCCGGTCAGCGTCGGCGCCGCGCCCTCGCTGGCCGAGCCCTCGGCGGCGACGGCGGCGACGTACTTGGCCACAGAGGCCGCGTCGGCGCCGGTCACGAGCTCGCGCGGCATCGGATCGGCGGCGTGGTAGATCTGGTCGTAGACGACCTGCTCGATCGTGCTCAGCTTGAAGTTCTGCGCCTTCGAACCCGCGAACGCGCCGTCGAGGTCGGGCCCGGTCGTCCCCCGCGTCCCCGCGTCCTGGAGCTTGTGGCAGCCGCCGCACTTCGAGATGAAGAGCTCCTTGCCCTGCGACGTGTCGCCGCCCTCCGACAGCCCCGTCTGGCCGCAGCCCGAGGCCGACGCGGCCACCGCCAAGGCGAGGAGTCCGGCGGCGAAGAGGCGCACCGGCGCTAGGCGGGCGGCTGGCTCGACGTTCCGGCCTGGGAGATCGCCTCGTCGCGCGTGGGGTAGATCGTGAACACGCGGTCCAGACCCGTGATCTCGAAGATCTTCGTGATGTTGCGGTCGCTGCAGACCAGCGAGAGCTGCCCGTCGTTCGTCCGCAACCGCTTGACCCCGCCGACCAGGACGCCGAGCGTCGTCGAGTCGATGAACGTCGTGTCCGAGAAGTCCACGATCACTTCCTTGCCGCCCTGGCCGATCACGTCGAGCAGCTGCTGCTTGAACTCGGGCGCCGTGTAGAGGTCGACCTCGCCCGCCAGCGAGATCACGTAGGCGCCGCCGTCGACCTGTTCAGTCTTGATGTCGAAGTTCATCGTTCCCCCGGCTCGTGGACGCGGGGAGTCTACTTCCCGGCTCCGGCCGACAGCGTCAGCACCGCGAGACGCTCGCGGGCCGTGCTCGCAGTCGGATCCGTCGGCGCGAGCTTGATCACCTTCCTGTACGCGGGGATGGCGACCTTGGTGTCGCCGAGGAAGTCGGCAATCTGGGCGAGGTGGTACTGCGTGTTCGGATCGTCGGGCTGCAGCTTGGCGATCCGCTTGTAGTACTGCTCGTCCTTGCGCAGGGCGGTGCTCGACTCGGAGAACGCGGCGTTGGCCTTCTGGCTCAGCTGCTGCAAGATCTGGTCCTGGCTGAGGATCTGACCGAGCTGGCTCGACGGTGAGACGCCGACCACGGTGCCGAAGCTGAGCGGAGCCTGGGCCTGCAGCGCGCGCGCTTCGGCGTCCTTCTCCGACGCTCTGTTCTCGTAGTAGCCCGCCACGCGCTGGAGCGCGTCGATGTCGTTCGGCCGCAGCGTCAGATACTGCTCGAGCGCCCGGTTGGCCTCGTCGAGCTTGCCGTCGGTCTGGTACGCGGTCGCGAGATCGCTCCACGCGTCGGCGTCCTGCGGGTTCTGCTCCGTCCGCTCCTGGGCCTTCTTCACGCCGGAGCTGACGCTCGAGCCGCCGCTCCCGAAGATGTTGAAGTTGCCGCGCAGGAGGTCGCCGATCCCGGTCGACCCCGAGCCGACGCCGAAGAAGACGAAACCGCCCGCGAACACGATCGCCAGCAGCAGGAACACCCACTTCGCCTGTCGCCGCAGGCGGGGGAAGAACATGGTCTGCTCAACGGACGGAGGCCGGCGCGCTGAAGCCTGACGCCGTGTCGAGCTCTTCGCGGCCTTGCGCCGCGCCTGTGCCGCTCCTCGGGCCATCCGCCGCTAGGGTACCTCGACGCCGGCGGAGGAGACGGAGGCCCAGTCGAACGACTCGCTCACCTCCCGCAGGCGGTGCTTCGTCTCGTCGTCGCAGAGCGCTCCCTCGACCCCGGCCGCATAGAAGACGCGCGGCTCGATCCCGAACGAGCAGGCGGCGGCGTAGTCCTGGGCCAGGTCGGTGCCGAACATCGCCGGGTCGTCCGTGGAGATCGAGCAGAGGGCGCCCGCCGCGACGAGCTGCGGCAGAGGATGCTCCTCGAGGGAGCGCACGACCCTCGTTCGCAGGTTCGAGCACGGACAGACATCGAGCACGATGCGCCGGTCCGCGAGCTCGCGCAGCAGCTCCGGGTCCTCGACAGCCCGGATGCCGTGGCGCAGCCGCCGTGCTCCGAGGGCGTCGAGCGCGGCGCGCACCGAGGCCGGGCCGGCCGCCTCTCCCGCGTGCGGCACCGAGGCGAGGCCGTCGTCTCGCGCGGCGGCGAAGACCGCCTCGTACGGCTCCGGTGGGAACTCCGCCTCGAGCCCGCCGAGGCCGAGGCCGAGGACGCCGCGTTCGCGGTACTTCGCGGCGTACCGCGCGGTCGCCGCCGCCTCGTCGAGACCGAAGCCGCGAGGGATGTCGGGCGTGAGGCGCACTTCGACCCCGTGGCGCTCGCGCGCCTCCTGGGCCCCGTCGCAGACGCCGCTGAACATCTCGTCCCAGTCGACGCCGCGCCTCGCGCGCTCGGCCGGCGAGAAGATCCCCTCCAGGTAGACCGCCCCGTGGGCGGCCGCCTCGGCTGCGTAGTCGACGACGATCTGCCTGAAGTCGTCCGCCCGCTGCAGCGCGTTGGTGGTCAGGATCCAGACCTCGATGAAGTGCGCGAAGTCCCGGAAGTCGTAGAGCGCCTGCAACCCCGCGACCGAGTTGGCGGGAAGCGGATAGTCGTTGCGCCGTGCGATCTCGAGCAGGGTCTCCGGCCTGACCGTCCCCTCGAGGTGGACGTGAAGCTCGATCTTCGGGTACGTCACGACGGTTCGGGCGCGGCGACCTCTCGGCTCCACCAGCGCTTCTCGAACACGCTCGCCAGCACGATCGAGAGCAGGTAGAGGGCGATCAAAGGGATCATCTCGAAGGTCGTCGTGACCGGGTCGACGCCCGGGAGCGCAACGGCCAGCGCGGCCATCACCACGACGCCGGTCCGCCAGTTTCGGCGCAGCTTCGCCGCCGTGAAGACCCGCAGCCGGACCAGCGCCAGGACGAAGATGGGCACCTCGAAGACGATCCCGACCGCGAGCAGCGCGAGCGCCGTGAACGAGTAGTAGTCGCGCGCGCGGATCAGGATCCGGTAGTGCTCGTCGTCGTAGTTGGTCAGGAAGTGGACGGCGGCCGGCAGCACGACGAAGTAACCGAATGCGATCCCCGCGACGAGCAGCGCGAACGAGAACGCGACGAACCCGGCGATCACCCGCTGGGTGTGGGCGACGAAGGCCGGCGCGAGGAAGCTCCAGACCTGCCAGAAGATCACCGGCATCGACAGCAGCAGCCCCGCGTACATGCTCACCATCAACGAGGTCAGGAAGGGCTCGGCGACCCCAAAGGTCACCGGCTTCCGCTTGTCCGCCGGAAGCGGCTCGTTCAGCCAGTGGAGGAGGTGTCCACGGAAGACGTAGGCGATCACGGTCGCGACGACGAGCGCCGCGAGCGAGATCAGGATGCGCGTGCGCAGCTCGTCCAGGTGCTCGACGAGCGTCGCCTCCTCGCCGTGGCGAAGGCGGCGCGGCAACCGCTTCATCGGGCTAGGGGGTGCTGTCGCGCTCCTCGGAGCGCTGCTGGGCGACGCCGACCGGATGCTCCTCGGGCGGAGGCGTCTGCGCCGCGGTCAGCTCTCCGCGGGTGCGCTCCTCGTCGCGATCCTTGTCGCCGCTGATCGAGTCCTTGAACTCGCGCATCCCGCGGCCCAGCGACCGGCCCATCTCGGGCAGTCGCTTCGGCCCGAAGACGAGCAGGATCACGAGCAGGAGGATCAGGAGCTCTGGAATTCCGATCCAGCTCGGCACGCCTACAGCGTAGCTCGCGTTTCGGAGGCGCGCTACGCGGCAACCGGTCCTCGATGCGGAAGAAACCTCTCGGTGAGCAGGTTCTCGTCGTCACGGGCGCGTCCAGCGGGCTCGGTCGCGCGGTGGCGATCCTCGCCGCCCGGCGGGGCGCAAAGATCGTCGTGGCCGCCCGCGGGGCTGACGGGGTCGCCGCCACGGTCGAGGAGGTCGTGCGCGCGGGGTCGCAAGGACTCGGCGTCGAGCACGATGCCGCCGAGCGGGAGCAGAACGACGAGCTGGTCCGCCGATCGCTCGAGCGCTTCGGCCGCATCGACACGTTCGTCGCCAACGCGATCGTGACCGTCTACGCCGAAATCGAGCAGCTCGAGCCCGACGAGCTCCGCCGGGTGATGGAAGTCAACTTCTTCGGCGTCGCCAACGCCTATTGGGCCTCGCTGCCCGCCCTGAAGGAGAGCCGCGGCACCTTCCTGCACGTCTCGTCTGCCCTCGCCTATCGCGGCATCCCGCTCCAGGCGGCCTACTGCTCGTCGAAGGCAGCGGCGCGGGCGTTCCTCGAATCCGCGCGCGTCGAACAGCAGAAGCGCGGAACGGGCGTCGCCGTCTCGCTCGTCCTGCCCGGCGCCATCAACACGCCGCAGTTCGACCGCGCCCGGCAGAAGCTCGGCAAGCAGCCCCAGCCCGTGCCGCCCATCTACCAGCCGGAGCCCTTCGCCGAGGCCGTGCTCCGCTGCGCCGAGGATCCGATCCGCGAGCTGCCGATCTCCTGGGGCGCCCAGAAGCTGCTCTGGGGCCAGAAGCTCTCACCCCGGGCGGGCGACTGGATCCTGCGGCGAACGGGCTGGACGAACCAGCACACGGACGAGGACAAGCCCATCGGGTCGCCCGACAACCTGTTCGTGGCCCTGCCCGGCGACCCCGGGGCGCACGGGCGTTTCGACGACCAGGCGAAGGCCTCGACCCTGTGGACTCGTCTGCGGTTGCTGATCCCCAAGCACTAGTAGGTGACCGCTCGCGTGCGCCCCGTCGTCATCTGCACGATCCAGGCCGAGAGCACGAGGCTCGGGAAGCTCGAGAAGAGCCCGTACGAAGGGAGGGCGGGGATCACGTGCCCGCCGAGATCCGGCATCGCCTGGACGAGTGCGAGGCTGACGACGCGGCCGGCGAGCAGCGCGCCGGCGGCGAACGCGAGTGGGCAGTCGTAGCCGAGGATCCGCATGACGAGCTTGACGCCGACGGCACCGAAGATGCTGGTCAGGATCGCCCACATTTCGACGCTCGTCGAGGGCGCGAAGCCCACGAACAGCGCGGAGATCCAGGAGCTGACGGCGCCGCCCGCGAGCACCGCCACGAGTGCGGTTCCGAAGTTGGGCTGCCTGGTGTCGGCCATGGTTCCTCCTTACGGCGTGGCCGCCCGCCAAGTTCGAGATGTTGCGAGGGGATTCGGCCCCTCCGCGACGTCTCTGTATCCCTCATCCGGAGGCATCGCGGAAGCCGCTAGCATGGGTCTCGCGAGGACGCCCCACCGGCGCGCGCACCCTGATCAATGGCACTTCTAGAGCTCAAGAATCTGTATGTCGCGCTCGAGGACGGCACCGAGATCGTCAAGGGCGTCGATCTCGCCGTGAACACGGACGAGACGCACGCGATCATGGGCCCGAACGGCTCCGGCAAGTCGACGCTCGCGTACGCGCTGATGGGCCATCCCGCGTACGAGATCACCGAGGGGCAGATCCTGCTCGACGGCGACGACGTCTCGGAGATGGAGGCGGACGAGCGCGCCCAGAAGGGCCTCTTCCTCGCCTTCCAGTACCCGCACGCTGTCCCCGGGGTGACGGTGACGAGCTTCCTGCGCTCCGCCATCAACTCGATCCGCAAGGCGAAGGCGGGTGAGGACGACCCGATCCCGATTCCCGAGTTCCGCAAGGACCTGATGGCCGCCATGGAGCGCCTCAAGGTCCCGCGCGAGATGGCGAGCCGCTACCTCAACGAGGGGTTCTCAGGCGGTGAGAAGAAGCGCGTCGAGATCCTGCAGATGGCCATGCTGAAGCCGCGCATCGCGGTGCTCGACGAGACCGACTCCGGGCTCGACATCGACGCACTCAAGATCGTCGCGAGCGGCGTCAAGGAGCTTGTCGGGCCTAACATGGGTGCAGTCGTGATCACGCACTACCAGCGGATTCTCAACTACATCGAGCCCGACTTCGTGCACGTCTTCGTCGGCGGGCGTATTGTCGAGGAAGGCGGGCCCGAGCTCGCACACAAGCTGGAGGCCGAGGGCTACGAGGCGTTCGCACCGGCCCCGGTCGGAGGGGAGGCCTGATGGCCGTCACGCCAGAAACCGAGATCGTCGCCGGGATCGGCAACGACTATAAGTACGGCTTCAGGGACGAGGAGAACTACGTCTTCAAGTCGGAGCGCGGGTTGTCGCGCGAGGTCGTCGAGGCGATCTCCGACCACAAGGACGAACCCGAGTGGATGCGCAAGTTCCGCCTGAAGTCGCTCGAGTACTTCCAGGCCCGCCCGCTGCCGACCTGGGGCGGCGATCTGACCCAGATCGACTTCGACAACATCTACTACTACATCAAGCCGACCGAGAAGCAGGCCCAGTCCTGGGAAGACCTGCCGCCGGACATCAAGAACACCTGGGACCGGCTCGGCATCCCGGAGGCCGAGCGGAAGTTCCTCGCCGGCGTCGGCGCGCAGTACGAGTCCGAGGTCGTGTACCACAAGCTGCAGGAGCAGCTCGAGTCGCAGGGCGTGATCTTCCTCGACATGGACTCGGGCCTCCGTGAGCACGAGGAGCTCGTCAAGCAGTACTTCGGGACGATCATCCCGCAGAACGACAACAAGTTCGCAGCGCTGAACTCGGCCGTCTGGTCGGGCGGCTCGTTCATCTACGTGCCGCCGGGTGTCTCGATCGAGATGCCGCTCCAGGCCTACTTCCGGATCAACGCCGAGAACATGGGCCAGTTCGAGCGCACGCTGATCATCGTCGACGAGGGGGCGTACGTGCACTACGTGGAGGGCTGCACGGCGCCGATCTACACGACCGACTCGCTCCACTCGGCGGTCGTCGAGATCATCGTCAAGGAAGGCGGCCGTTGCCGCTACACGACGATCCAGAACTGGTCGACCAACGTCTACAACCTCGTCACCAAGCGCGCGGTCGCCTACAAGGACGCGACGATGGAGTGGGTCGACGGCAACCTGGGCTCGAAGCTGACGATGAAGTATCCGGCGATCTGGCTGCTCGGCGAGCGGGCTCACGGCGAGGTGCTCTCGATCGCGTTCGCGAACGAGGGCCAGCACCAGGACGCCGGCGGGAAGGCGGTCCATGTCGCGCCGAAGACGACCTCCACGATCACGTCGAAGTCGATCTCGAAGAACGGCGGCCGGGCCTCCTACCGCGGGCTGCTCGAGGTGGCCAAGGGCGCGGAGGGAGCGAAGTCGAAGGTCGTCTGCGACGCGTTGATCCTCGACGAGGAGTCGCGCACCGACACCTACCCCTACATCCGGATCGACGAGAACAACGTCGACATCGGCCACGAGGCGACGGTGTCGAAGATCGGCGAGGAGCAGCTCTTCTACCTGATGTCGCGCGGCCTCTCGGAGGCCGAGGCGGCCGCGATGATCGTCTCGGGCTTCGTCGAGCCGATCACGAAGGAGCTCCCGCTCGAGTACGCAGTGGAAATGAACCGGTTGATCCAGCTGCAGATGGAAGGATCGGTTGGCTGAGCTCGGGGTGGAGCGGGCCGATTTCGTGGCCGTTCCCGTCCAAAACCTGAAGCGGGCCGACGAGTTCTACGGGAAGACGCTCGGCCTGGACCGCAACCCCAACTCGAGCGACCGCTGGGTCGAGTACGAGCTCGGAAACGTGACGCTCGCGCTCGTCTCGCCCGATGCGATGGGCCCGGACTTCCGGGCCGAGGGGCACCAGATGCCGATCGGGCTACGCGTCCCCGACGTCGCGGCGGCCCGCGCCAAGCTCGAGGCGGAGGGGATCGAGTTCAAGCACGAGACGATCGATTCCGGCGTCTGCCACCTCGCGACCTTCTCCGATCCCGACGGCAACACCCTCCAGCTCCACCGCCGGTACGCGCCGTTCCGCGACGGCTCTCTGCCCTGATGCAGATCGAGCGCGTCGATTTCGTCGACGTCCCGTCGCGTGACCTCGAGCGGTCGATCGCCTTCTACCGCGACGTGCTCTCGTTGCCGCAGAACCCGCGCGAGCCGACCGAGTTCGAGGCGGGCAACGTGACGCTTGCCATCTGGGATCCCGAGGCCCAGGGCGTCGAGTTCTCGGGCGGCGCCAGCCACGGGATCGCGCTGCGGGTCGCCGACGTGGCTGCCGCCCGTGCGGAGCTCGAGGCCAAGGGCGTCGAGTTCGTCGGCGAGCGCGACTCGGGCGTCTGCAACATGGCCTTCTTCACGGATCCCGACGGCAACTCGTTGATCCTCCACCGGCGGTACGCACCGTGAGCCGTGCCGACCTGCTCGAGCGCTACCGCGCGCTGCCGCTGCCCTCGACCACGGACGAGCCGTGGCGGTTCACCGACCTGCGCGGCTTCGATCCCGAGGCCTTCGTCTCCAACGGCCATGTCGGGGGTCAGACCCCGGACGTGGCGGCGGGGAGCATGGTCGAGCTCGACGTGGCTGGGCTGGCGACGGTCTCCGAGGACGGGATCGAGGTCGAGCGGGCCCCGGACGGAGTCCGGTTCGAGGCGCTGGCAGACCACGAGCTGCTCGGCACGCTCGTCGGAGCCACCGAGAAGTTCGCGGCGCACAACGCGGCGCTGTGGGAGCACGGCCTGCTCGTGCACGTTCCGAAGGGCGTGGTGCTCGAGAAGCCGCTCTATGTGCGAATCGCGAACTCCCGCGACGGCGGCGCGCTGTTCTGGCGGCTGCTCGTCGTCGCCGAGCCCCAGAGCCGCTTCTCGATCGTCGAGGAGTACACCTCGGCGTCAGCGGGGCTCGCGGGCTACTCGAACGCCGTCACGGAGCTCTTCGTCGGGCAGGGCGCGAAGGTCGAGTACGTCTCCCTGCAGAATCTCTCCGCGGAGACCTGGCACTTCGCCTCGCACCGCGCGCAGGTCGACCGTGACGCCGAGCTCGACTGGGTCGCCGGCGGTTTCGGCTCCAAGAAGGGCAAGACCCGGATCCAGAACGATCTTGCCGGCGAGGGCGCGACGTCCCGCGTGACCGGGGCGTACTTCGCCGACGGCGAACAGCACCTCGACTACGACACGTTCCAGGAGCACATCGCCCCCAACACGACGTCCGACTTTGCGTTCAAGGGTGCGCTCCGCGACCACGCGACCGCCGTCTGGCGCGGGATGATCAAGGTCGAGAAGGACGCCCAAAAGACGAACGCGTACCAGGAGAACCGCAACCTGATCCTCTCTGAGGAGGCCCACGCCGACTCGATCCCGGGGCTCGAGATCGAGGCCAACGACGTCCGCTGCACCCACGGCGCCACGATCAGCCCGGTCAACCGCGACGAGCTCTTCTACGCGATGGCGCGCGGCATCTCGAAGGGAGAGGCTGAGCGTCTCATCGTCCGCGGCTTCTTCACCGACGTTCTGAACAGGATCGAGATGGAGCCGGTCCGCGAGGCCGTCACGGAAGCGCTCGAGGCGCGCATTCCGCAGGCTTAACAACTCGGTCGAGAATCTTGACACGGCCGTAGCGCCGGCTTAACACGGCCGTCGTACGGTCGGCTTCGTGAGCTGGAAGCACCTGACCGGCCTCGTGGCAGCAGCGGCGCTCGCAGCCGCGGCGCCGGCGGCCGGGGCGCAGGCGAACGGTCGGATCGCCTACAGCAGCAACGGCGCCGTCTACGCGATCGACGCGAACGGCGGCGCCGCGACCTTCGTCCACAGCGGTCGCTCGCCTGCCTATTCGCCCGACGGGTCGAAGCTCGCCTTTGCGGAGGCGGACCCGAACGACAGCGGGTCGCTCAGGCTCCTCGTCGCGGACGCCGACGGCTCGAACCCGGTGCAGGTGGGCGTCAACTCCCTTCAGCGTCCGCTCTCCTGGGCGCCGGACGGCTCGCGAATCGCATACGTCTCGGGCGACGCCTCGCTGACCGTGGCAAGGACGGACGGCTCCGGGTCGTCGGTGATAGCCGAGAACGCGTCTCCGTTCGCGGCGGCCTCGTGGTCGGCGGACGGGACGCGAATCGCCTATACGACACGCGACAACGTCGACATTGCGGTCGCGAACGCGGATGGCAGCGGTTCGGCCCGGCTGATCGACGACGCCGCGCGCGACATCGCTCCGGTCTGGTCGCCAAACGGATCGCGGATCGCCTTCTTCCGCGAGACCTTCGGCCGGTTCGTGCTCTACGCGATGAACGCGAACGGCAGCGGGCTCCAGCAGCTCGGCAGCACGCGCACGCCCGATCCCTTCGAGGGCTGGGTCTCTCCACCCGCATGGTCGCCCGACGGGGCACGGATCGCCTTCGGCGGATCGGAGATCGCAGGCTGGAGCAGGTACTCCTACTACTACCGCTACGACATCTACTCGGTCTCGTCCGCCGGCGGCGACGAGCGCCGCCTGACGACGAGCGTCGCGTTGGCCGGTGGCTTCTTCCCCGTCTGGTCGCCGGACGGCACTCGCATCGCATTCCTCAGCGGCCGGGGCGGTCAGCTCACCCAGCTGTACGACATGAACTCGGACGGGAGCTGCCAGACGCTCTTGACGCCCTCCATTCCGGTCGACGGCACGATCAGCTGGCGGTCGCTCGCGGCCGGGCCGGCCGCGCCGCGGCTTCGCTGCGCCGCGCTCGGGGTGGCCGGCGAGATCGGCGTCGTTCGCGATCACCCCTACCTCGACGACGATCGCGTCTACACCTACCAGGGCACCATCTCGAACGACGGCAACGCGAGCTCCGACGCGATCGAGATGCGGACGACCGCCCGCGAGCCCGTCGTCTACGTCTCGGCTTCCGCCGACGGCGCATCCTGCGACGTGGCGCTCGAGGTGGTCTGCAAGCTCCCGGCGCTCGCTCCCGGCGCGTCGACCACATTCGACATCCGCTTTCGCGTGCCGCTGCGAGGGAGTCACACGCTCCAGGTCACGGCGATGCCGACCGGGTCGACACCGGATGGGGATCTCTCGGACAACGTCGACGCGGAGTCGCGCTTCTTCCCCTTCTGCGAGATCTCGACGCAGGCCGGGGCGACGATCCGGGCCTCGATCGACGACGACCTGATCTGCGGGACGGTCGGACGGGACCGGATCGACGCCGGCGACGGCGTCGACCGGGTGCTCGCCGGACCCGCCAAAGACGTCGTCCACGGCGGCGGCAAGCTCGACAGGCTCTTCGGGGACGGCGGCTCCGACTTCCTCTACGGCGACGCCGGATCGGATCGCCTCCACGGGGAGCATGCGGACGACGTCCTCCACGGCGGGAACGGCGCCGACCTGATCTGGGGCGAGGACGGCGCCGACTACCTCGACGGCGGCTCCGGCCCGGACAGCCTCTACGGCGGCTTCGGCAACGACGCGCTCAGGTCACGCGACGGTGTCCGCGACCACGTCTACTGCGGGCCCGGCAAGGATCGCGTCCAGGCCGACCTCCGCGACGTCCTGACTGACTGCGAGTCCGTCGTCCTTCGTCCCGCCAAGCCCTCCTAGACGCGCGCTCCGCGGTAGCAGTCCTGCCGGTATGCCGCGGGCACGGCGTTGCACCTGGCCCGCCGCGCGGAGGACTCGTTCGCGAAGCCGCCGAGGATGGTGCCGATGCCGTAGAAGCAGTACGAGCGCGTCGCCGGCGGCGCGAGCAGGCACATCTTCGTCGCCCGTGCGGGGCCGGCGTCGTTCGAGGTCAGGTCGCGGGAGGCGCCGTAGACGCACTCCCGCTCCATCGTCCCGGCGAGATGGCAGAGCTCGACGATCTTGCGGGCGTTCTGGACGCTGAAGCCGCTCGCGTCACGGCCGAACGACTGGAAGCAGGTCGTGACCCACCCCTTCTCGGCGCGCCGGCACCAGTTCGCGGCCTTACGGAAGTCGTAGTGGACGGCAGGCAGGATCCGTGACGTGATCATCAGGTAGCAGTAGAGCTTGTCGCGCTCCTTGACCGCGTCGCACGGGTAGAGCAGGTCGCTCTGTTTGAGCCACTTCGTCGGTGCAAGCTGCATCGGCCCCGGCAGGAAGTTCTGCATGAAGACGCCGCCTGTGCACGACGTCTGATCCCAGTGGGTCTTGAGCGAGTCGCAGACCTTGAGCGAGTAGGGCAGGTCGTTGACGCTGTAGATCATCAGCCCGTGGCCGAGGCCGTGCACGCACTGGTACGCGAGGAAGTAGGTCTTGCGGATCTTGCTGCCCTCGCACATCCCTCGAGCGGTGGTCGCGACCCGCGAGCGGGGCACGCCGGCGAACGCCCGCTCGACGACGCCGTGGTAGTAGCCCGACCAGCAAGTCATCGACCCGTTCGCGAGCGCCTGCGCCGCGTTGCCCTTGTAGCGGACGTAGCCGGCGTGCCCGATCTCGTGCGCGATCTGGTGGCAGCCGCTGCGGACCGTGTCGTTCGTCTCCATGTAATTGGCGAGGCGCGCGAGGGCCGTCGCGGGATCCTGGTAGTAGGCGAGGTTGCCGAAGGCTTGCTTGAAGCACGCGTAGTCGCCCTTGCAGTCGGCGAGCTTCTCGCCGTTCGGGTGGAAGGCGGTCACCGACGCACTGCTGTCCTTCGCCGCGGTGGAGACGTATTCCGCGACGTCGCGGATCTGCTCCGAGCTGAGGCGGCCCTGGAACGACGGCATGCCGCCGCCGCCGTTCGAGACCTGCCGGACGACGGCGTCGTAGCCGGGTCTGCGCTCGTCGAGGTTGGGCCCGGTCTGGCCGGTCGACTTGGCAGCGGAAAGGGTGTGGCAGCCGCCGCAGCCGGCCGACGCGAAGACCTTTGCCCCCGACGGGTTGCTCTTCGAGCCACCGTCGCCGCAGGCGCTCGTGACCGCGGCGAGCGCCGTGAGAACGACGATCGGAAGGAGCCTGGCCGACACCCGCGGGGATACCATAGCCCCGTGGCCGTGACGGCTCGACCGAAGCTCGATGCGCAGAAGCTGCGCGCCGATTTCCCGATCTTCGACCAGTTGATCCACGGCAAGCCGCTCTCGTTCCTCGATTCCGCGGCGAGCTCGCAGAAGCCCCGCCAGGTCCTCGACGCGATTCGCGACTTCTACGAGACCTCCTATGCGAACGTGCACCGCGGCGTCTACTACCTCGCCGAGAAGGCGACGGCCGGCTACGAGGGCGCCCGCGAGACGATCGGCCGCTTCGTGAACGCTCCGAGCGCGCGGGAGATCGTCTTTACGCGGAACGCGACCGAGGGAATCAATTTGGTCGCATACGCCTGGGGGTTGCCGAACCTGGGCCCCGGCGACGTCGTCCTCGTCACCGAGCTCGAGCATCACTCGAACTTCGTGCCCTGGCAGTACATCGCGAAGCGCACGGGCGCCGACTTCCGGATGATCCCGCTCGACGAGCACGGCGAGCTCGGCCTCGACTCCCTCGACGAGCTCGTCGGCGACGGCCGGCTGCGAATCGTCGCGGCGGGCCTCGTCTCGAACTCGCTCGGCACGATCAACCCGATCGAGCGTCTCGCCACGTGGGCGCACCAGCGCGACGCGCTGATGGTCTGCGACGCCGCGCAGGGGGCGCCGCACCGTCCCCTCGACGTCCAGGCGCTCGGCGCCGACTTCGTCGCGATTACCGCGCACAAGCTCTGCGGCCCGAGCGGGATCGGTGCGCTCTGGGGCCGGATGGAGCTTCTCCGGGCGCTCGAGCCGTTCAACCTCGGCGGCCACATGATCAGTCGGGTCCGGCTCGAGGACACGACCTGGGGTGAGGTGCCCGCGAAGTTCGAGGCGGGGACGCAGCCGCTCGCCGAGGCTGTCGGCTTCGCCGCGGCCACGGACTACATCTCGCAGGTCGGCCTGGAGGCGATCGAGCACCACGAGCAGGAGCTCGCCGCCTACGCGCTCGAGCGCCTCGGCGAGCTGCCCTGGGTGACCACGTACGGCCCGCCCGCCGACCGGCGGGCCGGCATCGTCTCGTTCAACGTCGAGGGCGTCCATCCCCACGACGTGGCCCAGATCCTGGACGGCGAGGGCGTGGCCATCCGCGCCGGCCACCACTGCTGCCAGCCCCTGATGGCGAAGCTGGGCGTCACGGCCACCAACCGGGCGAGCTTCTACCTCTACACCGTCCGCGAGGAGGTCGACCGGCTCGTCGACGGACTGCACAAGGTCCGTAAGATTCTTTCCTAGGCATGTCCGATCAGCTGTATCGCGAAGTGATCCTGGATCACTACAAGAACCCGCGTGGGCACGGGGTGATCGAAGACGCCGACGCGACCGCGGACGGCTTCAACCCCCTGTGCGGGGACGAGGTGTCGATCTACGTCTCGTTCGCCGAGGACGGTGAGACGATCGACGACGTCAAGTTCTCGGGCCGCGGCTGCGCGATCAGTCAGGCGGCGACGTCGATGCTCGTCGACATCGCCAATGGGCGTAGCGCGACCGAGCTGGCGGAGATGCCGAAGGAGGAGCTGCTGGAGGAGATCGGGATCCCGTTGACGCCGATCCGTCTCAAGTGCGCGCTGCTCGGACTCGGAGTCCTGAAGGTCGCGCTCCACCGGGCGAAGGGAACGCCGCTCCCGTCGGAGTGGGCGGGTCTCGACGAACTGGAGCTCACGTAGCCGAGCTCGACGTCGGCCCGGTCGAGGAGCTGCCGCCGGGAGCCGTCAAAATCGTCGTCGCGGGGTCGATCTCGGTCGGGGTCTACAACCTCGACGGCGAGTTCTTCGCGATCGAGGACCGCTGCTCGCACGACGACGGCCCGCTCTGCGAGGGCGATTTCGACCCGGAGACGGGCGTCGCCATCTGCCCGCGCCACGGCGCGAACTTCGACATCCGCAGCGGCCGGCCGCTGACGCTGCCGGCGTACGAGCCGGTCGAGACGTTCCCGGTCCGTGTCGACGAGGGCATCGTCAAGGTCAGCGTCGCCTAGCGCGGACCGCCACGAGCGGGCGCCGTCGAGGCTGCTACCTTTCGCCTACCGCGGAAAGGAGGTGGTCCGGATCGAACTTTCATCAAGCACGGGCAGTGGAGGTACCAGCGGGTAGAGGCGTGTCCCCGGGACCTACGGGGAATCGTCTAGCCAGCGTAGGGGACTCGCGCTATGCGCCGCCGACGCCGATCGGCCGGAAGCGCCTCTACTAGTTCAACGCTGGTTTACCGGATGCGAGGGCCGCGCGAGAGCGCGGCCCTCGGTCTGTTCTAAGCGGGCGCGCGCTCGATCTGCACGTTCGGCAGCCAGCGCAGCCAGCTCGGCAGATACCAGTTCCAGCGGCCGAGCAGCGCCATCGCCGCGGGCAGGATCACCGAGCGGATGATCGTCGCGTCGATGAGCAGCGCGATCGCCACGCCGAAGCCCATCTGCTGGAACATGACCAGGTCGCCCATCGCAAAGCCGATGAACACGGCGACGATGATCAGCGCGGCGCCGGTGATGATCCGCGCGGTCGAGGCGACCCCCCAGGCAACGGAGGCGGTCGTCTCACCGGTCTCGTCGTAGCGCTCCTTGATCCGGCTGAGCAGGAAGACCTGGTAGTCCATCGAGAGCCCGAACAGGACCGAGAACAGGAAGAGCGGCACCCAGGCCTCGATCGAATCGACCTGGCTGAAGCCGAGCAGGCCGGTTCCGACCCCTTTCTGGAACACGAGCACGAGCAGGCCGTACGCCGCGCCGACGGAGAGCAGGTTGAGGACGAGCGCGGTGCCGGCGACGACGAGCGAGCGGAACGCGATCGTCAGCAGGACGAAGGTCAGGCCGAGCACGAAGACGAAGACGTACGGGGCGGGATCGCTGACCGAGTCGAAGTAGTCGACGTTCTCGGCCGTTCGACCACCGACGAGGACGCGCGCGCCGGTGTCGCCGAACGTCTCGGGAATCAGGTTCGAGCGCAGGTTCCGCACGGCCGCCACGGCTTCGCTGCCGGCTTCGTCGCCTCGCACCGGCACGTCGAGCGCGGCCACCTCGCCGTCGGGTGCGTACCGGATCTGCCCCGGCCCGAACTGCGGATCGTCCGCGAGCCTGAAACGGAGAGCCCGAAGACCGGAGCGAACCTCCGGGTCCGACGCGTGATCCGCGACGACGATGCGAACAGGGTCGGCGCCCGCGTTCGGGAAGCTCTCCGCGAGCGCCACGTAGCCGCGCTTCGAGACGAACCTGTCGGGCAGCGTGCTGACGCCGTTCGTGCCGACGGTGAGCGAGAACACGGGGATCGCGGCGGCGATCAGCAGCCCGCATGCGACCGCGAGGAACAGAGCCGGTCGCCGCAGGACGCGGCCGATGATGGCGCCCCAGAACCGCCCTTCGAGCTCGGGGTCGCCGAAGAACGGCAGACGCAGGGCGTTCACGCGGTCTCGCAGGAGGCCCAGTAGCGCGGGCAAGAGGGTCAAGGCCGCGGCGACCGAGGTGATGCCGACGAGGATCGCGCCCGCGGCGAGGCTCCGCATCACCGTGTTCGGCACGATCAGCATGCCGAGCATCGCGATCACGAAGGCACTGCCGCTGAAGAGCACCGCCCGGCTCGCCGTCGCGCCCGCGGCCTCGATCGCGTCGAGCTCGTGCTTGCCGCCACCTCGCTCCTCGCGATAGCGGGAGACGACGAACAACGAGTAGTCGATCCCGAGAGCGAGCCCCATGCCCGTCAGCATGTTGACGACGAAGATGGAGAGCTCCCAGGCCTGGGCCGTCACCGCGACGAGGCCGAGGGCGACGATGATCGCGAGGATCGCCAGCAGGATCGGGACGAGCCCCGCGACGATCGCGCCGAAGACGAGGATCAGGATCACGAGCGCCGCCGGCAGGCCGAACTGGAGCTCGCCGGTCTTCAGGTCGTGCTGCGAAAGCTCCTCGAAGTCGTTGTCGCGGACGTTGTCACCCGCGATCGCGACCTCGAAGCCCGAGGTCCCGTTCGCCTTTTCGACGACGTCGTTGACATCCTTGATGTCGCCCGTGTCCTCGACGAAGATCGGGATCAGGGTCGCGTGTCGATCCGCCGAGACGAGTGTCTTGTCGCCGCTCGTGTAGTAGGAGCGCGCCGTGGCGATCTTGCCCGTCCTGGCGCCGTCCGCTGCGAGGCGCGTGACGAAGCCTCGGAACTCGGGCTGGTCGACCGTGTGCTCCCGTGAACGCACGAGGACGATGTCGGTGACCTCCTGTCGCGGATCCGGCGGGAAGGCGCTTGCCTCGAGCCGTTCGGCCTGGAGGTACTCGGGATTCCCGGCTGCTCCGCCTTCGCTCGTCAGGCGTCCGGGCAGGAGCACCGCGATCGCCGCGAAGGCGAGCACGAGCGCCGCGATCCAGCCGCCGATCGTGAGCCAGGGGTGACGGCTGCAGGCCCTGGCGAGGGACTCGGTCACGCCACCGAGTGTCGCCCGTCAGGCGGCTTTGCGCAACTGTTCGTCCAGGGGGACGAGCGGTAGCCCGAACGTCTGCACGGCGTCGTCGTTGCGCGTGACGTTGTCCCCGTGCTCGAGCATCGTCAGGAGATCGCGCGTCAGCGGGATGTTGCCCGGCAGGCGTTCCGTCACCATCGCGTTGATGCGCATCAGCGAGACCGGGACATGCATGCTCGGGCGCCGCTGTCCGAGCGTCCGCTTGAGCCGCTGCCAGAACTCGTTCCAGCTGACCGCGTCGGGGCCACCGAGCTCGAACGTCTCGTTCGTCGCCTCGGCCTTGTCCAGGGCGGCGGCGAAGTAGGCGGCGACGTCGTCGATCCAGATCGGCTGGATGCGCTGGTCGCCCGAGCCGATGATGGGTGTCACGGGTGCGAGTCTGGCGAGGCGCCTGAAGGTCGGCAGGATGCCGCCGTCGCGGGCGAAGACGAAGCTCGGCCGCAGGATCACGTGCTCGACGCCGGCGTCCTTGACGGCCTGCTCCATTTCCCACTTGGCGTGGTAGTAAGGGACGAGATCCTTCGACGACTCGTCGGTGCCGAGGGCGCTCATCAGGACGAATCGCCCGACGCCCGCGTCCCTGGCCGCCGCGAGGAGATCGCGCGTGCCCTGCTCCATCACGCGGCCGAAGTCCTCCTTCGGCCCCTGTCGGATCGCGACGAGGTGCACGACCGCGTCCATGCCGTCGACCGCGCTGCGCAGGCTTGTCGTGTCGGTCATGTCCCCCGGGACCGGTTGAGCCGGGACGTCGCGCGCGCGGGCCGAGTCTCGGACGAGAACGCGAACCTCGTGGCCTCCTCCGGCGATCGCCCGGACGACGTGCGGGCCGACGAACCCGGTGCCGCCGGTGACGAGGACCTTCAGCTCGTCGCCTCCTCGTGTTCGAAGTTCTGCCAGTAGCGGCTCGGCGTGGGGCCCATCTGCCCCTGGTACTTCGAGCCGAGCTCGCCGCTCCCGTACGGCTTGTCGGCGGGCTCGGAGAGCTGCACGAACGAGATCTGGCCGATCTTCATCCCGTGGTAGATGGTGATCGGGAGGTTGGCGACGTTCGAGAGCTCGAGCGTCACGTGCCCGTCCCAGCCCGGGTCGATGAAGCCGGCGGTGGAGTGGATCAGGAGGCCGAGGCGCCCGAGCGAGCTCTTGCCCTCGAGGCGGGCGACGAGGTCGTCGGGCAGCATGATCCGCTCGAGGGTCGATCCGAGGACGAACTCGCCCGGGTGGAGGATGAACGGCTGGTCGTCGGCGACCTCGACGAGCTCGGTCAGGTCCTCCTGCGGTTCCTTGACGTCGATGAACGGGTACCGCGCGTTGTGGAAGACGCGGAAGTACCGGTCGACGCGGACGTCGACGCTCGAGGGCTGCAGCAGCGACTCGTCGTAGGGGTCGATGACGATCCGCTCCTCGTCGAGCAGCCGGGCGATCGTGCGGTCGGAGAGAACCACGGCGCGATTCTACGGGCGCGCCCCGGGCGCCCCGAACCGTCCATCAAGGGCATGGTCCGGGGTCAGACCCCGGACACGCCCCGAAACGGCAAAAGCCCTGCTCACGAGCTGCTTCGACCGCCCCGGGACACGTCTTTCGGGCGCTGAGTGTCAGACGCCGGACATGCCCGGTGGGGACAGGGTCAGCGGCCGCCGGCGGCCGCGCCGCCCGTCGCCAGCGGCGACGGCGGCACCCGCAGGACCTTCGCGACGGGCTGGGGGAGCCACCAGTTCCAGCGGCCGAAGAGGCGGACGAGCGCTGGTACGAGCAGCGCGCGGATCACCGTGGCGTCGAAGATGACCCCGGCTGCGAGGCCGATGCCGAACTGCTTGATGTCCACGCCGGGGCCGCTCGAGAGGACGAAGAACGCGAACATCAGCACCAGCGCGGCGCTGGTCACGAGCTTGCCCGTGCGCGCCAGGCCGAGCTCGACCGCCTGCACGGTGTCGCCGGTGCGGTCGTACTCCTCGCGCATGCGCGTGAGCATGAACACCTCGTAGTCCATCGAGAGGCCGTACAGGAAGGCGAAGATCATCAGCGGGATCCAGGCGATGATCGCCTGCGTCGCGGGCACGCCCCAGATCGCGTCCGAGCCGTGGCCCCACTGGAAGATGAAGACGATGATCCCGTAGGCCGCGCCGAGCGAGATCAGGTTCAGGATCACGGCCTTCAGCGGCAGCACGATCGAGCGGAACGCTCGCATCAGAAGCAGGAACGTCAGCAGGATCACGAACGCGAGCACGTAGCCGAACTTGCCGTACACGGCGTGCACGAAGTCGCGGTCCTCCGGCGACACGCCGGCCAGGGTGAGCCGCGTCGGACCGCCAATCGACCGTTCGATCGACGGTAGGACGTCGTGCTGGAGGCGCGAGATCGTTCCCGAGGAAGCCTTGCTCGCCGAGTCGGTGCTCGGGAAGGCCTCGATCAGCTGGTCGTCGCCCTTCTTCCAGTCCGGCGGCGCCGCGGCGGCGGAGATCCCCTCCGTCTGGCGCAGCCGCGAGACGACGACCTTGCCGGCGTTCTCCCCGTTCTCGGCGAGCACGATGTACGGCTTCATCACACCCGGGGAAAGCTCGGCCCGGTCGAGCGCCGAGCGCCCCGCGATCGCGTCGCCCGAGCCCGGGAAGTCCTTCAGCTTCGCCTCGGCCGGGTTGAGCTGCAGCCCGGGGACGAGCAGCACGGCGACGATGACGACCCCGAGCACCGCGACGGGGATCGGCATCCGCGTGACGAACGCCGCCCAGCGGTGCCAGAACCCCGTCGTCGGGTCCTGCCGCTCGACGATCCGCTTCGGCATCACACGCAGCCGGTTGATCTTGTGACCGAGCATGGCGAGCAGGGCCGGCAGCAAGGTGATCGAGGTCAGCACCGAGACCGCGGGGATCAGCATCCCGCCGATCCCGATCGAGCGAATCACCGGGATGGGCAGGATCACCATGCTCACGAGCCCGATCGCCACGGTTGAGCCCGAGACGATCACCGAGCGGCCCGCGTTCCGCATCGTCTGGACCAGCGCCGTCTCGGGGTCCTCGCCCAGCTGCAGCTCTTCGCGGAACCGGAAGATCATCAACAGCGAGTAGTCGATCGCGACTCCGAGGCCGACCAGCGCAACGAGGAACTGGACGATGATCGAGACGGAGGTGATGTAGGTCAGCAGCAGGATCAGCGTGAAGGTGTTGAGGATCGACGCGATTGCGATCGCGATCGGCATCGCGACGGCCGGCAGCGTCCCGAAGACGAAGAGCAGGATCACGACCGCGCCGAGGCCGCCGATGATGGCCTCGGTCAAGACGCTCGGACCGTTGTCGTCGCCGCCGCTCGACGCCTCGTAGAGCGGGTCGCGCCCGGTCAGGTACGCCTGCACGCCCGCGGGTGCCTGGTTTTTCAAGACCTCCCGCGTCTCCTTGATGTGGACGTCGGTGTTGAAGCCCTGGTTCCCCGGCGGATAGATCTCCGCGAAGGTCGTGTGGCCGTCCTTCGAGACGTACGCGTCGCTCTGCGTGGAGAAGTACGAGCTGACGCGCGAGCCGGGGTTCTTCGCGGCGGCGGCGTTGATCGCGTTGTCGATGCCGCTCTGCTTGGTCACGTCCCCGTCGCTGTGGAACACCGCGACGAGGGGCGCGTTCTCCCCCGTGCCGAAGGTCTTCAGGATCCGCTGATTCGCCTCGTAGGCCGAGTAGCCCGGGATGGAGAACTGCTCGAGCCAGCGCTTCGAGACGGCGTTGGCGGAGTACGCGCCGAGCAGCGTGAGCAGGATCCAGATGACGACGAAAGCACGGCGCCGGCGGTAGACGAGATGCGCGAGACGGGTCACAGCCCGGCACCTTACGGACCGACCCTGACTAGATGCTATTCAACTATGCAGCCGCCGCCGGCTGCTGTATCGTCAGCCGCATGGCGATGACACGGACGATCGAGTTGAAGACGGCAATTCCGGGGCCGAGGTCGCGCGAGATCCTCGAGCGCAAGGAGCGGGTCGTGGCCGAGCCGCTCTCGATCTACCTGCCCGTCGTGATCGAGGAAGGGCGGGGCGCGACGCTCACCGACGTGGACGGCAACACGTTCATCGACTTCACCGGCGGCGTCGGCTGCCTCAACGTCGGCCACTCCAACCCACGGGTGGTCGAGGCAGCCCAGCAGCAGCTGGAGAGGTTCTCGCACACGGATTTCACGATCGTCCCCTACGAGGTCTACGTCACCCTCGCCGAGCGCCTGATAGCCGCCTCGCCGTTCCGCTCGCCCGCGAAGGCGGCCTTCTTCAACGCCGGCACCGAGGCGGTCGAGAACGCGATCAAGTTCGCGCGCGCACACACCGGCCGGCCCGCCGTGATCGCGTTCGAAGGTGGCTTCCACGGACGGACGCTCCTCTCGCTGTCGCTCACCTCCAAGACCCACCCCTACAAGGCGGGGCTCGGGCCGTTCGCGCCCGAGGTCTACCGGGTGCCGTTCCCGAACGACTATCGGGGCCCCAGCGCGGCCGAGGCGCTCGAGGCCCTCGAGCGCACGCTGATCACGCAGGTCGCGGCCGAGACGGTCGCGGCGATCGTGATCGAGCCGGTCCAGGGCGAGGGCGGCTTCGTCGTCGCGCCGAAGGAGTTCATGGAGGGTGTGCGCCGGATCTGCGACGAGCACGGAATCGTCATGGTGGTCGACGAGGTTCAGACGGGCTTCGGCCGCACCGGCAAGCTGTTCGCCATCGAGCACTACGGGATCGAGCCCGACCTGATGACGATCGCGAAAGCGATCGCAGCGGGCTTGCCGCTGTCGGGCGTGCTGGGCAAGGCAGCGATCATGAACGCGCCGGGCGATTCCGCGATCGGCGGCACCTATGTCGGCAACCCGGTCGCGCAGGCGGCGGCCCTCGCCGTGCTCGACGTGTTCGAGGAGGAGGGGATCAACGACCGCGCAGGCCAGATCGGCGAGACGATTCGCGCTCGGATGGACTCCTGGCGCGAGCGCTGGCCGCGGATCGGCGACGTCCGCGGGCTCGGAGCGATGCTCGCGATCGAGCTCGTCCGCGACCCGGCGACGAAGGAGCCCGACCCGGACGCGGCGACCGCGATCGTCGAGGCCGCGTCCGCGCGCGGCCTGCTCCTGCTCAAGTCGGGCATCTACTCGAACTGCATTCGGGTGCTCGCGCCGCTGATCCTCACGGAGGCCGAGCTCGACGAAGCTCTGGCGGTCTGGGAAGAGGCGCTCGAGACCGCCCTCGGCCGGTAGCGACGATCCGCACGCGGCTACGCTGAGGCCCGTGGTCGGGGAACTGATCGCGGACCGTTACGAGCTCGAGGAGCTCGTCGGCTCCGGCGGCATGTCGAGCGTGTATCGCGCGCACGACCGCCTGCTGGAACGGAGCGTCGCGTTGAAGATCCTGCACGAGCAGTACACGCGCGACGACGACTACGTCGAGCGCTTCCGCCGCGAGGCGCGGTCGGTCGCCCAGCTCGCGCACCCCAACATCGTCACCGTCATCGACCGTGGAGAGCAGGACGGGCGCCAGTTCATCGTCTTCGAGTACGTCGACGGCGAGAACCTGAAGGAGCTGGCCGACCGCGAGGGTCCGCTGCATCCACACGATGCGATCGAGCTCGCGCTCCAGGTCGCGCGCGGCCTCTCCTTCGCGCACGACCAGGGGCTCGTCCACCGCGACGTCAAGCCGCAGAACGTCCTGCTCGACGCCGACGGCCGCGCGAAGGTGACGGATTTCGGCATCGCGCGGGCGCTCGACGTCGACGGCATGACGGTGACGGGGACGATCATGGGGACGAGCAACTACATCGCTCCGGAGCAGGCGCGCGGACAGCCGGTCGACGAGCAGACCGACGTCTACTCGCTCGGCTGCGTCCTGTTCGAGCTTCTCACCGGAGAGGTGCCCTACGAGGGCGACAACTTCGTCACGGTTGCGATGCGCCACGTCAACGACCCGGTTCCGAGCGTGCGGGAGTACCGCCCCGACGTCCCGCAGCGGCTCGACTGGGCGATCCAGCGCGCGATGGCGAAAAGCCACGAGGAGCGCTACGGGTCGATGGAGGAATTCGCGGAGGAGCTGGAGGCGTGCTACGTCGACCTCGACAGCGAGGAGGGGGCGACGATGATCGCCGCGCCCACGGCCCGCCGTCCGCCACCCGCGCGTGCGAGGTCGAGGCGGCCGCGGGAGTCGCGTCGGCGCAGGAGCTTCGCGATCTGGCCGGCGGTGCTGTTCGGGGTTGGGCTGGCCGCACTCGCCGGGGCCCTGCTGGGGGTGCTGTTATTGGGAGGCGGGGACGACTCGAATGGCACGCCGCCCCGTCCGTCGGGGCCCGTCCAGTGGCAGAACGCGATCGCCTACGACCCCGACGGCGACCAGACCGAGCACGACGGCGAGGCCCGAAACGCGGTCGACGGCGATCCCGTCACGTACTGGACGACCGAGCGCTACCAGAGCTTCGACAAGGAGGGCGTCGGCTTGATCGTGGCGGCGCGCCGCGCGGTGTCGCCACGGACCTTGACCTTCACGACCGACACGCCGGGCTTCACGGCGGAGATCCAGACTGGAAACTCGCGATCGGGGCCGTTCACCAAGGCCTCGAGCTCACGGACGGCCGGCCCGACGACGGGGTACTCGCTCGGCCGCGGCGGCCGCTACTTCCTGATCTGGATCACGGATCTCGGGGACAACGAGAGCGTCCACATCAACGAGGTGCGGGCGCGTTAGTACTGGAGTCGCGCGCGGCGCTCGTGCCGTTCCAGCGCCAGCGCCACTAGGCGGTCGAGCAGCTCCGAATACGGGATTCCCGACTTTTCGAAGAGCTTCGCGTAGACGCTCGTCGCCGTGAAGCCCGGGATCGTGTTCAGCTCGTTGACGAGCACCTCTCCCTCCTCGCGGACGAAGAAGTCGACGCGAGCCATGCCCTCGACCTCGGCCACCACGCAGCTCTCGACGGCCAGGCGCTGGACGCGCTCGATCTGCTCCTGCGGGATCCGCGGCGGGACGATCAGGTCCATGCCGCCCTCGTCGTACTTGGCCGAGTAGTCGTACCAGTCCTCGGCGTCGAACCCGTGCGAGACGATCTCGCCGGGAAGTGACGCGATCGGGTTGCGGTTGCCCAGCACACCGCACTCGACCTCGACCCCCGCGACGAACTCCTCGACGAGCACCTTCTCGTCGTGCCGGAAGGCGAGCTCGACCGCAGGCGCGAGCTCCTCTTCCGAGCGAACCTTCGAGATCCCCACCGACGAGCCGAGCCGCGCCGGCTTGACGAAGACCGGATAGCCGAACGGGTTCGCCGGCTCGTCTCCGAGCCGCAACGTGATGTTTCGGGTCACCGGGATGCCCGCGTCGCGCATGACCGCCTTGAACTTGTCCTTGTCCATCGCCAGGGCGGAGCCGAGCACGCCCGCCCCGACGTAGGGGACGTCCGCCAGCTCGAGGAGGCCCTGGACGGTTCCGTCCTCGCCGAACGGGCCGTGGAGCACCGGAATGACGACGTCGACCTCCCCCAGCGTCTCCGGGACCTGCGCGGTCGGCACCGGGAGCGTCTCGGCTGGATTGCCCGCAGCGAGCTCGCGGCCGTTGCCGGAGCCGAGCTCCCACCGGCCGTCCCGGCCGATCTCGACGGTGACCGGCTCGTACCGATCGGGATCGAGCGAGCCGAGCACCGACCGCGCCGATTCGACCGAGATGTCGTGCTCGCTCGAGCGGCCGCCCATGACGACGGCGATGCGGACGCGCCGGCTCATGGGACCGTGCCCGTGAAGCGGCCGACGACGATCGTGACGGTCGAGCCCGTGGGAGCGTCGGCGCCGCCGGCCGGAGTCTGGTCGATCACGATCCCGTCGCCGCTCGGGTCGGCCACGTCCTGGAACGTCTCCTTCACCTTGAATCCCGAACCCTCGAGCAGCGCCTTCGCAGTCGGCTCGTCCTGATCCGTCACGTCGGGCACCGGCGTCGTCGCCGTCGTGCCGCGCGAGACGCTCAGCGTGACGGTCGTGCCCGCGCCGACCCGGGTGCCCGCGTCGGGAGACTGGGAGAGGACCGTGTCCGCGGGCTGGTTGGAGTCGACGACGCTCTTCGCGACCTTCAGACCGGCCGCAAGGAGCGTGGAGCGTGCGCTGGCGTACGACTGGCCGACGACGTTCGGGACCTCGATTTGCTGGACGCCCTGGGAGACGTTGATCCGGACCTTCGTGTCCCGGAAGACCTTGCTTCCCGACGGTGGGTCCTGCGCCGTCACGGTGTCGGTCGTCTTCGACGAGTAGACCTTCGCGACGAACACCTTCAGGTGGGCCGCCGTGAGCTCGGCGACGGCGTCGCTTTGCGTCTTGCCGACGACATCGGGAACCGTCACCTTCGCCCGTCCGGTCGAGACCGTGATCCGGACCGCGTTGCCCTTGTCGGTCTTTTCACCCCCCTCGGGGCTCTGTCCGGTGACGATTCCGCGCGCGAAAGTCTCGTTCGAGCGTTTCAGGACCCTGACCTTCAAGCCCTTGTCCCGGATCTTTGCCTCGGCCTGGGGCTGTCCCAGGCCCACGACGAACGGGACCGAGACGGGCTTGTTCGCATTCAGTTGGTCGCTGATCTTCTCGTAGGCAAACCAGGCCGCGAAACCGGCGCCGACAAGCAGGAGCAGCGCCAGCAGCCACGGCCAGATCGACCGGGAGCGGCGCGGCGGCCCCTCGTAGCCGTAGTAGGCCGCCGGAGGGGTGCGCGCGGGCGGCTGCGGCGGCGCGACCTTCGTCGGCCGGGGCGCGATGATCGTCGGCGCCCCGGAGATGCCGGCGCCCGCGAGCACAGCGGTCGCGGCATCCGCCGTCTCCGGGGCGACGCCGAGGCCTCGGGCCACGCGAGCGAGGTCGGCGTCCATCTCCTCGGCCGTCTGGTAGCGATCCTCGGGATCCTTCGCCAGCGCGCGAAGGACGACGAGGTCGAGATCATCGGGGACGTCCTCGCGCTGCTCGCTCGGCGGCACGGGCACCTCCGAGAGATGCTTCATCGCGATCTCGAGCGCCGTGTCGCCCGTGAATGGGACCTTGCCCGTCAGCATCTCGTAGAGGACGACCCCGACCGAGTAGACGTCGGAGCGCTGATCGACCGCCGACCCCTTCGCCTGCTCGGGCGAGAGGTACTGGGCGGTGCCGATGATCGACCCGACCTCCGTCATCTGGCTGGCGCCCGAGCGGGCGATGCCGAAGTCCGTCACCTTCAGGCGCCCATCGCCGTCGACGACGACGTTGTGCGGCTTGATGTCGCGGTGCACGATCCCGTGGCGGTGCGCGTAGCCGATCGCGGCGAGAATCTGGCGCGTGTAGTCGATCGCGATCCGGATCGGCGTCGGGCCGCGGCTCACGATCAGCTCCTTCAGTGAGCGGCCGGACAGGTACTCCATCGCGATGTAGTAGGTGCCCTCCGCCTCGCCCCGGTCGTAGATCGAGACGATGTTCGGATGCGAGAGGCCTGCGGCGTTCTTCGCCTCGCGCCGGAAGCGCTCGATGAACGAGTCGTCGGCCGCGTGACGGTCGTCGAGGATCTTGATCGCGACCCGGCGTCCGAGCTCCTGGTCCTCGGCGAGGTAGACGTTCGCCATCCCCCCGGCCCCGAGCTTCCGGATGATCAGGTACCGCCCGTCGAAGACGGCGTCGATCAGGGTGTCGCCGGTGATCGCCACGACCTTGTTACTTCGACCCTCGATTGAGCACGGCCTGCATCAACACCTTGGCGATCGGGGCGGCCGTCGTCCCGCCGAAGCCGTGCTGGTTCTCGAGCGCCACCGCGACGGCGACCTTCGGATTGTCGGCGGGAGCGAAGGAGACGAACCAGGTCGTGTTGACCCCGGTCGCGCCGGTCTCGGCGGTGCCCGTCTTCCCGGCGACCTGGATCCCTGGGATAGCAGCGGCGCCACCCGTCCCGTCGTTGACGGCGGCGACCATCATGGACGTGAGCTCGTCCGCGGTTCTCTTCGACATGACGCGATCGAGC
The DNA here is from genome assembly GCA_046733295.1 of Actinomycetota bacterium. Lineage (GTDB taxonomy): Bacteria > Actinomycetota > Thermoleophilia > Gaiellales > Gaiellaceae > 13-2-20CM-68-14. The sequence continues at coordinate 108,050 of JBKPOY010000031.1, forward strand.
TTCTTCGGCTTCACCCGCACGATCGTGTGGCTGTCGGGGTCGACGACTCGCAAGACGGCTGACGGCTGCATCAGCTCGCCGCCGTTTGCGACGGCCGACGCGACCATCGCCATCTGCAGCGGTGTCACCGACAGGCGCTCCTGCCCGAACGCGAGGCGGCCGGGGTCGACTTGCGTGTCGGGATTTCTCGGGAAGTAGAGCCGGCCGTGGTCGTAGAGGCCGCTCGGCGCCTTCTCGTCGTCGGGCAGCTCGAGCGGCGGATCCTTGTAGAAGCCGAACCTCTTCGAGAAGTCGAGGATCATCCCGCCACCGAGTGCCTTGCCGATGTTGCAGAAGACAGAGTTGATCGAGTGCTGCAGTCCTTGAGCCAGGGTGACGGTGCCGAAGGCCTCCACCGGCCCGTCGGGGCTGGCGGCATTTGAGACCCGCTTGCCGTACTCGATGCAGTAACCCGGATCCTCGAAGGTCGAGTCCGGCGAGAAGCGATTCGAGTCGAGGGCCGTCGAGGCCGTGACGACCTTGAAAGTCGACCCCGGCGTGAACCGTCCGGCGGTCGCCCGGTTGAGCAAAGGTGCGGCCGGCCGGCACCCAGGGCTCGTCGTCCTAATCCGGTTGAAGCGCTTCTCGACGAGGTTGGGGTCGTATGTCGGCTGGGACGCCAGCGCATAGACCTTCCCGGTCTTCGGGTTCATGACGACAGCGGCCCCGCACTTGCCCGCCAGCTGCTCCATCGCGAGGCGTTGAACCCCTGGCCGGACACTGAGGATCAGGTCGTTGCCTTCGATCGTGACCCCCTTCAGCTTGTCGAGGGTCTTGTCGAGGACGGTGCCGAGGTTGCTGTTCGAGGCCGTGAGGTAGGCGTTCTCGGAGCGCTCGATTCCGGCCCGCGAGCGGACTTGCGTCGCATACCCGACGAGGTGCGCGTAGAGCGGCCCATGCGGATAGCGGCGGAAGAAAAGCGTCTGCCCGCCGATCTTCCTACGGACGTTCCTGGCGAGCACGGTCCCGTCGGCGGCCCGGATCAGCCCCCGCTTGATGCGGAACTGAGCCACGCGCTGGATGGCGTTGTCCTGTTTCGCCGCCAGGCTCGCCGACGCCCACGTCTGCCACCACGTCGTGGCCACGATCAGCGCCGAGAGGAGGATCAGCGCGGCGACCGCGAGCTTCGTGATCTGGCGGTTCATCCGCCCCTCGGCGCGTTGGCGCGGTTGGAGATGAGGAGCAGCCCCGCGAGCAGGACGAAGTTGGCGACCACGCTCGAGCCGCCGTAGCTCACGAACGGCAGCGTGATCCCGGTCAGCGGGATCAGGCGGAGGATGCCGCCGACGATGATGAAGGTCTGCAGGGCGAAGCCGAAGGTGAGGCCCGCCGCAAGGAGCTTCGAGAAGCCGTCGTCAGCCAGCAGCGCGATCCGCATGCCGCGAGCGACGAAGACCATGAACAGGAGCAGGAGCGCGGCGATCCCGATCAGGCCGAGCTCCTGCGCGAGCGCGGAGTAGATGAAGTCCGTATTGAGATACGGGATCAGCTCCTTGCCCTCGGCGGTCTCGAAGGTGCCCTTGCCGAGGCCCGTGCCGAACCAGTTGCCGTTGCCAACCGAGTAGAGCGACTTGACGAGCTGGTAGCTGCCGCAGTCCTGCCGCAGCGCGGTGTGCCCGTTGAGCGCGCAGTAGACCTTTTCGTCCGTCCACGGGTGGAGCCAGATGGTCACCCGCTCGTGCACGTGAGACACCTGCGTGTAGACGAACGCCGACCCGGCGACGAAGAGCGCCAGGCCGATCGCCGTGAACAGGATCCGGCCCGTGGCGACGTAGAGCATCGCCAGGAAGATTCCGAAGTAGAGGAGCGCTGACCCGAGATCGTTCGTCTCGACGAGGACGAGCATCGCGCCGCCCCAGATCACGAGCAGCGGGCCGAAGTCCTTCAGGCGTCCCTGGGCGAGCACCTCCCGCTTCTCGCGGAGGTAGCCGGCGAGGAAGACGATCAGGCAGATCTTTGCGATCTCGCCGGGCTGGAACTGAAGCGGGCCGACGTGCACCCACAGCCGAGCGCCGTTCACGGTGGTGCCGAGGAGGGGCAGCGCCGGCAGCACCAGCAGGCCGATCGCCGTCAGCCCAAAGAGGTACTTGTAGCCCTCGAGACGCCGGTAATCCCGCCGGAGCGCCCACAGCGTCGCGGAGAAGACGCTGACGGCGACGATGATCCAGACGCCCTGCTTGAAGGCGTCGTCGGGGTTGATCCGGTAGATCTCCGTTACGCCGATGGCTGTCAGCAGGGCCGCCATCGGCAGCAGGTAGGGGTCGGCCCACGGAACGGTGTACCGGGCGACGAGGTGCGCCACCACGTAGAGCCCGAGGAAGAACGCCGCATACGAGAGCGACGCGGTCGAGATCACCGACTGCCGGGCGATGTAGACGCTCGCGAACCCGAGCGCCGTCAGCGCGCCGACCACGACGAGGTTGAGCAGCTCCCGGTTGCGGAGACTCAAGCGCCTAGCGGGTCGAGAGGGTCCACAACACGATCGCGACCACGGCGAGCGCGATCAGGATCAGCACGAGTGCGGGCAGGACGCGGCGGCGCGTGCGAGAGCGCGGCTCGTCGACGGCGGCCGCGAACTTCTCGGCGTCTTCGGGCGGCACGACCATCGTGTCGACAGCCGGCACCCGGTCGAGCTCGTCCAGCGTGTCGTCGTCGTCCGCCGGCACGTCCTGGGGGAGCACCGGGTACTGGGCGGTCTCCTCGAGCGGCTCGGCGGAGCCCTCGCCGATCTCGAAGAAGATGATCGTGATGTTGTCCTCGCCGCCGCGCTTGTTCGCCGCTCCGATCAACGCCTTCGCGGCACGCTTGAGGTCGTTCCGGTTGCTCTCGACCGTCTCGAGGATCACGTCGTCCTCGACCATCGACGTGAGCCCGTCGGAGCAGATCATGAAGAGGTCGTCCGACTCGGCCCTGACCGAGAACGTGTCGACGTCGACGTCGGGATCGCTGCCGAGCGCGCGCGTGATCACGGATCGCTGAGGGTGCGTGTCGGCTTCCTCGGGGGAGAGCTGCCCGCTCCGGACGAGCTCGGCAACGAGGGAGTGGTCCTCCGTCAGCTGCTCGAGCCTCCCCGAGCGGATCAGGTACGCGCGCGAGTCGCCGACGTGGCCGAAGGCGACGGTGCCGTCCTCGACGAGCGCGACCGTCATCGTCGTGCCCATCCCCGACACGGCGGCGTCCTCGGCCGAGCGCTGGTAGACGCGCCGGTTCGCCTCTTGGATCAGGTCCGCGACATGCCGCTCGCCGCTGGCGTCCGCATCGTCCTCGCGGACGGCCGCGGCGGCCAGCCCCGAGGCGAGCTCGCCCGCTTGCGCTCCGCCCATACCGTCGGCGATCGCGAAGAGCGGCGGCTGGACGACGTAGGCGTCCTCGTTCCGCCGCCGCTTCTTGCCGGTGTCGGTCTCGCCCGCGTAGCGCCTGATGTCGCTCATCGCTCGTACCTGAGCTCGGTCTCTCCGACGCGCACGACATCCCCCGGCGTCAGCTTTCGCGCGCGCGTCAGCTTGATGCCGTTCAGGAACGTTCCGTTCGTCGAGCCGACGTCCTCGACCCAGACTCCGTCGCGGCGTGGCTCGATGCGGGCGTGCAGCGCCGAGGCATAGTCGTCTCCGTGGAGCTTGAAGTCGTTCTGCGGCCCGCGTCCGATCGTGACCGCCGACGAGTTCAGCGTCCGCTCGTCGCCCTCGTCGAGCGTCGGGCTCGTCACGACGACCAGGCGCCCGGCGTCCACCGGCGGCGTCTCGTCGTGCGCCGGGCCGCCAGCCCCCGGCGCCAGGATGAAGCTCTCCTGCGGCAGGCGGAGATCCTTGCTCGCGGTGCGGACGATCCTCCAGATGAACAGGTAGAGCAGCACGATGAAGGCGATCTTGAGGACGAGCAGCAGTTCCTCGACCGCGATCGAGCCGAGGGCCGCCACTAGGTCACCGACTCCCGGCGGAAGACGAGCTCGGTCGCGCCGATCGTGATCGTGTCGCCGGGCCGCAGCTTCGCCCGCTTCAGGCGGCGGCCGTTCACTTCCGTCCCGTTCGTGGAGTCGAGGTCGATCACCCAGTGGGCCGCGCCCTCCTGGCGGATCTCCGCGTGACGCCGGGAGGCGTTGGGATCGGAGACCTGGATGTCGCAATCCTTCGATCGCCCGATCACGGCCCGGCGCTTGTCGAGCTCGTGGCGCGTGCCGTCGACCGTGAGCGTCGCCACCTCACGCTCGAGCCCCAGCTCCTCTGCGGAAACCGCCTCCGTCTCCGGCGTCTTCGGCTTGTAGACCATGGTCGCACCCGGCGCCACGTCCGCCGCCGGGGCGGCATCCGGCGGCACCCTGCCGCCCTGCGCCATCCGGGTCGCTATTCCGAACTCGCCCACGTCGAGATCGTCGTCGGTCTCGAACAGCACCTTCGGCGGCGAGAGCATCACGTACTTCTCGCGCCTCGCGTTCTCGGCCAGGTAGTCCTGAAGCTCGACGACCAGGGACTGCTCGTAGCTCTCGAACTGGGCGCGGTCGGGCGGTGAGAGATAGACCGTGTACTCGTTCGGCACGTACAGGCGGGATACCGAGATGACGCGGTGATCCTCCATCTCCTTGACGAGCTTCCGCGCGAGCTCGACCGGCTGGACGTTCGTGCGGAAAGCGCGTCCAAAGACGCCTTCGAACAGCGACTCGATTTTCGCCTCGATGTTCCTGAGCATGGTCATTGCAGGGGCGGTCTACCCCCGTCCACGAGTCTAACTCTCGGCTTTGGCCGCCAGCCCCAGACACGTGGCTGCGACCGCGCAGACCAGCGCCGAATCCGGGACGGCCGGGTGGGGTGCGATGAGACCGGCGAGGAGCAGCGCTGCGAACGGCGCGATCGCCCGCCTGCGGGCAAGAGGCAGTATCGCCGCAGCTGTGCCCACGACCAGGGCTTCGGCGAGCAGCGCCGGCTGCGCCGTCAACGTGTGCCAGAGCATCCCCGCGACCTCGGCGGGGTCGCGTTTGCCGGCCAAGTCGAGGGTGCCCACAGAGGTGCCCGCGAAGGGCAGGGTGCCGCCGCGCATCCCGGCGACGATCGCGGCGAACACGACCGCCGCCAACGCCTGCGCGGCACGGCGGGCGCGGCCTCGCACGACCTGGGCGAAAAAGGGCACGAGCCCGAGCAGCGAGAGCGGTGCCAGAACAGCTCCCGAGGTGAAGAAGAGGCCGGTCCGCGCATTGCCCCAGCTGAGCGCAAGCCACGCGACCGCGAAGGCCGCATAGGCCCAGGCGAGCCCGGAGGAGAGGTTCCCGAGCGGGAGGATCGGCACGGCCAGCGCTAGGGCGAGCCCGAGGCGCTCGCGGAAGAGGGTCGCGGCCGTCGCGGCGGCGGCGAGGCCGAGTGCCCAACCGCCGGGGTAGAAGGGCAGTGCTGCCGCGCCCGCGCCAGCGAAGGCTCCGGCTGCTGCCGCGGGCGCGAACCGTTCGACGGGGGGCAGCGAGAAGCTCGGCAGCGAGCGCGCCTGTCGCTGCCGCCGATGGCGCGTGGCGCGCAGGGCCACGGCGAGCCGGGCGGCGGTCGGCCGTTTCGCCGGATCGATCGCGAGCGCGCGATCGACGAGGGCAATCAGGGGCCGGGGAAGGTCCGGGCGCGCGCGCCCGAGCGAGACAGCGCCCGATTCGATCCGGCGCGCCGTGTCGAGCAGCGAGCCCTTCCAGAACGGGTGCCACCCCGCAAGCGCCTCCCACAGGAGGACGCCCACCGCCCAGACGTCCGCGGGCGCGCCTGACTCCTCGCCGCGGAGGCGTTCGGGCGGGATGTATGCGAGCGTGCCCGGCACGTCTCCCGCGGCCGTAAGCGTCTCCTCGCCGTCCATCCGCGCGAGGCCGAAGTCGAGCAGGCGGATCGAGATGTCGTCGCCGGCGGCCAGCAGGACGTTCGACGGCTTGACATCCCGGTGGACGATGCGGTGAGCATGCGCGTGCGCCAGCGCTTCGCAGATCTGCGCCGCTGCCTCGAGCGCCGCCGCGTCGTCGATCTCCCCCGCGCGGAGCGCTTCTCGCAGGGTCCGGCCGGGGATGTACTCGTAGGCGATGTAGACGTGGCGCGCGTCGCGCGCGAGGGCGTAAGCGCGCTGGCAGCCCGGGTGGCGGAGTCGGGCGGCCGCCGAGGCCTCGCGCTCGGCCCGGGACGCGGCCTTTCCTTCCCTGGGGACGATCTTGAGCGCGACCTCAACGCCGGTGGGCTCGTCACGGGCGAGCCACACCGAGCCCGAGCCGCCGCTTCCAAGCGGCTGCAAAGGGCGATAACGACCGAGGACGAGCTCGTTCGGTGCGACTGCTACGGCCGCTTCGGACACGGCCGCTCCGTTCGGCACGAGCGGCCGAAAGCCTTTCGCTCCGAACCACCCGATACAGTGGGCGCGCCGGTTTTCCCTGCACGGAGCCATGAGCGAGCGCGACGCAGACATCGAGTTCGACTTCTTCGAGGAGCCGGAGACACGCGAAGCCGTGCGCCCGGAGAGGCCGCCGCAGCGCGGCGGGCCCCGCCCGCCGATGCGCACGCCGCAAGGCCTGACCCCGCTGCTGCGCCTGGTCGGGCTGATCGCGTTCGCGATCGTGATCGTCGTCCTGCTCGTCTATGCGATCGCCGGCTGTCAGTCGTCGAGCAAGCACTCGAAGTACGACAACTACATGTCGAAGATGTCTCAGATCGCGGCGCACTCGCAATCGGTCGGCCGCCAGCTCGACGGCGTGCTCACGCAGGCGGGAATCAAGTCGACCGAGCTCCAGCGCCGCCTCGCCGGCCTCGCCCGCGACGAGGAGCAGGACGCGGACGCCGCGCGAGCGATCGATCCTCCGGGACGGCTTCGGGAACAGCACCAGCGCCTGATCGACGCCCTCGAGTACCGCTACAGCGGGATCATCGGAGTCTCGGACGCGCTGGCTCAGGTCCTCAAGGCGAAGAGCTCGAGCGGCGCGGGCGCCGCCGTCGAGGTGCCGGCCCAGCGCCTGCTCGCCAGCGACGTCGTCTGGGACGACAGCTTCAAGGACCCGTCGAAGCAGGTGCTCCGCGAGCAGGGCGTCGGCGACATCCGTGTTCCGGACTCCAACTTCGTCCAGAACCCGGACTTCTACACCGCGAGCTCGCTGAACTCGATCATCGGCCGGCTGCGCGGCGGCAACGTCTCGGTGAAGACGGGTGGCCTCCACGGGACGAACATCGTCTCCGTGAAGGCCCTGCCGCAGGGAACCGAGCTTTCGACGACCTCGCAGCAGCCGGTGATCGCGAGCACGAGGCTGGCCTTCGCGGTAACGATCAAGGACTCCGGCGACTCACCGGAGGTGCGGATCCCGGTCACGCTGACGATTCAGCAGACGCCCCAGATCGTGAAGCGAAAGACGCTGCCGTTCATCAACGCCGGCGAAGAGAAGGTCGTCATCTTCCGGAACATCGGCGCCGTCCAGTTCACGACGCCTGTGACGATCAAGGTGACGGTCAGTGCGGTTCCGGGTGAGACGAACACTTCGAACAACACCCAGGAGTACCCGGTCATCTTCTCGCTGCCGCCGCAGTAGGTTTCGCGGCGAATGAGCTTCTCCAACTCGACGAGCGCCGTCATCGCGATCGCGGCCGCGATCGCTGCCGGCGCGGCGGTCGCCCTTGCCTTCGGCGCCTGGCTCCAGCTGAGGCGCGTGCGGCGGTCGCAGCAGGTGATGCTCGGAGGCGGCAAGGACGACCTCGTCGACTTCGCCGTCTCGCTGCAGGGCCGCATCGACGATCTTCACCGCGCCGTCGACGAGGTCGCCGCCGGGCTCTCGCGCGTCGACCGCCGGGTCGACGAGTCGGTCTCGAAGAGATCGATCGTCCGCTACGACGCCTACGAGGGCACGGGCGGGCACCAGTCGGCCTCGGTCGCGCTGCTGGACGGAGGTCGCAGCGGCATCGTCGTCAGCGCGATCCAGGGCCGCGACTACGCCCGGATCTACATGAAGGAGCTCGACCACGGCCGGGCGTCCGTGGCCCTCTCCCCCGAGGAGGAAGAGGCGGTGGAACGCGCTATGTCGCGTTGAGCCCGCCCGGCGGCATCGTTTCGGCTCGGGATTAGACGGCCGTCCGGGCACAGCCCGGCCGGCCTTTTGGTCGGCGTCGCAAGCGAGCGCCTTGCGCGCGATGTCGAGGTGATCAGCCGCATTCTCGCTGGTACCTTTTCGCTGTCTTGCAGCAGGTTCTCGTTCTGAACGCGAGTTACGAGCCGCTCAACGTGACGACGGTGAGACGCGCGCACGTGCTTGTGTTCAAGGGCAAGGCAGAGGTGATCGAGGAGCTCGACCGGGCGCTCAACTCGGCAACCATGACGTTTCCATGGCCGCACGTGATCCGGCTCGTCCAGTACGTCCGCGTCCCGCGGACCGTGCAGCGGAAGATCTCCCGGCGGGCCCTCTTCGCGCGCGACGGCTGGCGCTGCGTCTACTGCGGGAGCGGCGGCGGTCGGCTCACGCTCGACCATGTCGTTCCGAAGAGCCGAGGCGGCGAGTCGATCTGGGAGAACGTCGTCACCTCATGCGCGCCGTGCAACCTGCGGAAGGGAAATCGCCTTCTGCACGAGGCGTCGATGGTCCTGCACGCCAAGCCGCGCCCGCCCGCGCCCGTGCTGTTCATCCGGCTCGCAGCCCCGAGGATTCCCGACGGCTGGCAGCCGTACCTCACAGGGCTCTCGACCGGCTGAGACTGGTAAGGCTGCGGTGAAATCCTCTCGACGGATGCGGAAGTCGACCCTATGATGCGGAGCTGACGGGGTCAAAACCGAAGGGGTCGAACATGGCGGCGTATACAACCAACCCTCCAGCGATCCACGAGACGATCGACGGCGAGACGATCATCATCGATCTCGCGAGCGGGACCTACTACAGCCTGCGCGGCTCCGGTTCGGAGATCTGGAACGCGCTCGGCAGCGGCGAGCCGTTGGACGCCCTCGTCGGGCGGCTGACGGAGACGTACGACGCCGACCCGGCCGAGATCGTCGCCGCCCTGGAGGCGTTCCTCGGCGACCTCGAGGCCGAGGGTCTCGTCGCGTCGACGAACGGTGCCGCCTCGCTCGAAATTCCCGCAGAGGGCTCACGGGGCGACGAGCCGTTCGCTCCTCCGAAGCTCGAGAAGTACACCGACATGCAGGACATCATCCTGCTCGACCCCGTGCATCAGGTCGACGACCGGGGCTGGCCGCACGCCGCCCAGGTCGAGCCGGCGTAGACAGCGTTCGTCGATGAGCGGCGCCGTCGCACGCGCCTCGCGCTCCGGCAGCCCTGTCGAGGCGCTCGATCGCCTGTTCGCGGCTGCGGCCGACGCGCGCGGCATCGTCGAGCGGCGCTACGAGCTCGCCGGCCTGCCCGTTCGCCTCAGGTTCGCCGGCGAGGCGATGCTCGAGCGGATCGGCGGCTCGTTCACCCATCTCGAGGCGCCCGAGTCGGAGCGCGCGGACCTGACGATCAACGTCTGGGACGCAGAGTCGACGGGGACCCAGGCCCCGCCCGTGCTCGGGACCGAGCTCGAGGCCGACGGGACCGGCCCGATCTACTACTACGACGTCGATGGCGTCCAGGCGCTCAGCCGCTGGGGAACCCTCAGCGTCTACGAGGCGCCGGGCGAGGGCTGGTTCTGGGCGCCGTCCCCGGAACGGATGCTCTCGTGGGACTGGGCCTCGCCGCTGCGGGCGATCCTCCACTGGTGGCTCGGCCGCCACGGCGTCCTCCAGGTCCACGGCGGCGCGGTCGGGACGGACGACGGCGGCGTGATCATCGTCGGGCGCGGCGGCTCCGGAAAGTCGACGACGACGCTGGCGTGCCTCGCGGGCGGCCTTCGGTACGCGGGCGACGACTACGTCGCGATGCAGCCCCGGCCGGAGCCGCGCATCCACAGCCTCTACAGCTCGGGAAAGCTCGAGCCGCATCAGCTCGAGCGATTCCCCGAGCTCGAGCCGGCGCTCGCCAACCCTGTTCGGGGTGAGCAGGACAAGGCGATCGTCTACGCGCACTGGGCGTTTCCCGAGGCGACGATCGCGGGCTTTCCGCTCAAGGCGGTGCTCGTGCCGCGAATCGCCGGCGGCGAGGAGACCCGGATCGTCCCCACCTCGGGCAGCAACGCCCTCGCGGCGCTCGCGCCGAGCACGATCTTCCAGCTCCATCCGCCGCAAGAGAACGCGCTCGCCGAGATGGCCGCCTTGGTGCGCCAGGTCCCCTCGCTCCAGCTCGAGCTCGGCACCGACCTGAAGCGCATTCCAGCCGTAATCCGCAGCTACCTGGAGACGGCGTGAAGGGTCCGCTCGTCAGCGTGATCGTGCCCGTCTACAACGCCGAGGCGTTTCTTCGAGAGACGCTCGACAGCGTCTTCGCGCTCGACTACGAGCCGTTCGAGGTGATCGCCGTCGACGACGGGTCGAGCGATGGGAGTGCCGAGATCGCGCGGTCCGACGAACGCATCCGGTTCTTCCAGCAGGCGAATCAGGGCGCGAGCGCGGCTCGGAACACCGGCGCCGGGCACGCGCGCGGCGAGTTCCTCGCGTATGTGGACTCCGACGACCTGGTGCCGGCGAACAAGCTCTCGCTACAGGTCGGCTACCTCCTCGACCATCCGGAGGTCGCCTGCGTGCTCGGCCGGCAGGAGTGGATGAACCCGCCGGAAGGGCTCGCGCGCGACGTCGTCTTCGGCGACCTCGACGGGATCCCGCTCATGTCGATGGTGATCCGCGCGGAAGTCCTGCGGGAGCTCGGCGACTTCGACGAGGATCAGGGCGGAGACATGGACATGCTCGTTCGCCTTCGTGCGCGCGGCTACCGCCATCACGTGCTGCCCGAGATCGTCCTCCACCGCCGCTACCACGGTGGCAACCTCGTCGCGGGCCGCGGTCTCAGCCCGCTCCCGCCGGTCTCGCTGAAGGCGAAGCTCGACCGCGAGCGGGCCGCACGCTCCGGAGGCGACGGATGACGGAGCTGATCAGCGTCATGATCGGCGCGTACAACGCTCGGCCCTATCTGGGCGAGGCGATCGAGAGCGTGTTCGCGCAGAGCCACGAGCCACTCGAGCTGATCGTTGTCGACGACGGCTCCGACGACGGCACGGGCGACGTCGCCCGCTCGTACGGGGGCCGCCTCACGTTCGTCCGCCAGGAGCGCGGCGGAAACGGCGCCGCTCGCAACCGCGCAGTCGAGGAGGCGCGGGGCGGGTACTTCGCCTTCCTGGACGCGGACGATCGCTTCACGCCGCGCAAGCTGGAGCTGCAGCTGGCAGCCCTGCGGGCGGATCCCGCGCTCGACATGGTTTTCGGACACGTCGAGGAGTTCGTGTCGCCCGAGCTTCCGCCGGAGGTGCAGGTGCAGATCAGGCCTCCCGCAGCGGTCTCGCCCTGGACGGCGCCGAACCTGATGCTGATCCGCCGCGCCTCGTTCGAGCGCGTCGGCGGGTTTGCGACTGATCTGCGCGTGGGGGTCACCGTCGACTGGCTCGCCCGCGCGCAGGAGGCTGGCCTGACGAGCCACGTCTTGCCGGAAATCGTCCTGGAACGCCGCCTGCACACCCAGAACAACGGGCTTCGCGAGGCGGATGCCCGCTCGCAGTACCTCCATGTCCTCAGGGCGTCGCTCGAGCGTCGGCGCGCCGCGCCGGGAGCCGATGGCTGACCCTCTGGCGACGCTCGTCGTCGCGGCCTGGAACGCGGAGCCCTCGATCTCGGTTGCGCTGAAGAGCGCTCTGGCACAGGACTACGAGCCGGTCGAGGTCGTCGCGGTCGACGACGGCTCGACGGACGGGACCCCGGACGTGATCCGCTCGTTTCCGGAGGTGCGGTACATCCGGCAGGACAACGCCGGTCCCTCGGCGGCGCGGAACCGCGGGATCGACGAGGCCAGGGGCGAGTTCGTTGGCTTCCTCGACGCCGACGACGAGGCGCCGCCGGACAAGCTCTCGGTGCAGGTGGGCTACCTGCTCGAGCATCCCGAGGTTGCCTGCGTGCTCGGCCGTCAGGAGGTGGAGATCGAAGACCAGGGCGCGCCGCAATGGCTCGGGCCCGACAGTGTCCACGGCGACTTCGCGGGTGTGCCGCTGATGTCCCTGGTCGCGCGGCGAGAGACGCTCCGAGAGCTGGGCGGCTTCGACGTGGGGCTTCGGATCGCCGAGGACCGCGACCTGCTCGTGCGGATGCGCGAGCGTGGCCTGCGGATCGAGTTCCTTCCGAACATCGTGCTTCGACGGAAGTTCCACGGCCGCAACCTCTCGTTCCAGCGGCCCGACGAGCATCCCGTCTTTCGCTCGCTGAAGGAGAAGCTCGACCGCGCCCGCACGGACGGCGGCTGATGGAGCGTCTGGCCGGATCGTTCTGGCCCACGCGGCGCCAGGAGCTTCTGCTTGCGATCGCTCTTGGCGGCCAGGGGGAGGTCGAGGCCGCCTGGCAGGATGTTCGGCCGCAGCTCGATCTCGACCGGCTCGAGCCCGGCTCCTTCGCACTGATGCCGCTCGTGTATCGCGCGCTCTCCCAGGCAGAGGTCAAGGACTCGCGGCTCGAACGGCTCAAGGGCATCTACCGCAGCACGTGGGCGAAGAACAACCTGCTCGCCGAACGGGCGAAGGAGACGGCATCCGAGCTGGGCGGGCGGGTGGCGGTGCTCGGTGGGATCTCGACCGCTCAGCGCTTCTACGGCGACCTTGCCCTGCGGCCGACCCCGACCGTCGATCTCCTGGTCGAGGACGGCGCCGAAGGCGCCGAGCCGGCGGGTTGGCAGCTCACGTCGAGCGGGCCCGTGCGCTGGTACGAGGACGCCGAGGGACGGCTGCTGACCCTCCGGTCGACCGTCTCGCCCGATTTCTCGCCGGAAGTCTGGGACGCGGTCGAGCCGCTCCAGGTTCGCGGCGGTGAGCTCCTCGCTCTCTCGCCCGCCGACGAGCTGCTCGCGGCCTGCGTGCTCGGCGCGCGAGCGGGAGCGTTTCGCTTGATCACATGGATTGCCGACGCGGTGCTCGTCATCCGCAGCGGCTCCGTCGACTGGGACCGCGTGGTCGACCGGACGCTCGAGTCCGGGCAGACGCTCCGCGTGCGAGATGCGTTGGAATACGTGGGCGGCCGCGTCGACGTGCCCGCGAACGTGCGGGAGCGCCTCGGAAGTGCGGCGGTGTCGCGGCGCGAACGGGTCGCGCACCGTCTGACGAGGGCGAGGCCCAGGATCTTCGGCGGCCTCCCGCACACACTCGGCGAGCATCTCGGCGCCGGGGAAGGGGTTCGAACGCTGCCGGCCGCGCTGCGCTCGCGCTGGAGTGTCGACCGGGGCCGCCGGCTTCCGGCCGAGGCCGGCCGGCGTGCGTGGCGCGCGGTCCGGGGTAAACACTCGTGAGCGAGGTTGCGCTGACCTTCGACGACGGGCCGTCGATCTGGACCGAGCGGCTTCTCGACGTGCTGGGCGACCACGGCGCCAGGGCGACGTTCTTCGTCGTCGGCGTCACCGCCGTGGAACGGCCGGAGCTGCTGCGCCGGATGCGAGACGAGGGGCACGAGCTCGCCAACCACACGTGGTCGCACCCCTCTCTCACGCGCGACTGCGACGACGGGCAGGTGCGCGACGAGCTCGTGCGCACCAACGACCTACTCGCCGAGACTCTCGGCTCGCCCCCGGCCCGCTTTCGCGCGCCGCACTTCGATGTCGATGACCGGGTCGAGTCGATCGGGCGAGAGCTCGGCCTCACGCATACACCCGCCAACGTCAACCCCCCGGATTGGCATCCGAACTGGGCAGCGAAGCTGACGATCGCGATGATCGTGAACCAGGCGCGGCCCGGCTCCATCCTGTGCCTTCACGATGGCGTTCCGCCGAAGGAGTCCGGGGCCGACCGTCAGGCGACCGTCGAGGCGGTGCGGGCCTTCCTGCCCCGGCTCGCCGAGCGCGACCTGTGCTGTGTCACGGCGACGGAGCTGCTCGGGTGAACCCGCTGCGTTCGCAGACCCGCTACCGGTTCCAGGCGCGTGCCGATCTCGTGCGGGCGATCGGCGTCGGGGCCGCGTGGCGGCGCCTCCGCGCCGACCGACGGCATCGCCGCGCCCTGCGCGAGCGGGCGCCGCGCGTCGCAGAGCAGATGTGGCGCGAGGCGGCGGCGGAGCTCGGAGCCGACGTCCGGGAGCTCGCGCCGACACTGCTGGAGTTCAGCCTCGACGGGACGACGACGAGGATCCGCGGCCAGACGACGCCTCTCGCCGATCCGGTCTCGACGGAGGTCGCCGAGAACAAGGCGCTGGCGCTGCGAATCCTCGGCGAAGCCGGACTCCCCGTCCCCGCGCATGAGCTGCTCGAAGCCGGAGCCGGCGAGCGGCGCACCGGCGTGCAACCGCCCTGGATCGTGAAGCCGGCGGGCGGAGCGGGCGGCGCGGGCGTCACCGGCGAGGTCCGAAGGGAGGAGCAACTCGGGCGGGCGCTCGTCCACGCGTGGAAGTACGACTCGACGGCCATCGTGGAGCAGCAGGCCGAGGGCGACACGTATCGCGTGCTCGTCCTCGATGGCGAGATCCTGGACGTGATTCGCCGCACGCGCCCGCGGATCACGGGGGACGGCTGCTCGACCATCGAGGAGCTGATTTTCACCGAGTACGCGCGCCGGATTGGGGCCGAAGGGCCGTCCGGCCTCAAGCACCTGGCGGTCGACCTCGATTGCCTGTTCACGCTCGAACGGGCCGGTCTCGAGCCGAAGTCGGTGCTCGCGGACGGCGAGTCGGCGGTGATCAAGACCGCGACGAACTACAACGGCCCCGAGGAGACGGAGACGGTGGACGGTCCGGCGCCCGGGCTCGCGGACGCCTCACGTTGCGCCGCCCGCGCCCTCGGCGTCAGGCTCGCCGGCGTCGACATCGTCACCACCGATCCCGTCAAGCCGCTTGCCGAGACGGGTGGCATCGTGCTCGAGGCGAACCCCGTTCCCGGCCTGACACACCACTACAACGTCGCCGACTCCGCTGGAGCGACCCGGATCGCGGTCCCCATCCTTCGCGCCCTGCTGACGTGAGGGCCGCCACAGGGGCGGCGGTGGTCGAGCCCGGCGCGGTCCGCTCGCCGTTCTCGCTCGGCTTTTCGCCCGCCGCGCTCGTACTGTGGTGGGGGGCGACCCACCTCGACGGCGCTCGCGCCGGGAACGGCGGGGGTCTCGGGTTCTCCGCCGGGCGTGAAGCCGCGGTCGCCTGGGCCTCGGCCGACGCCGCCGCGCCGGCGCAGACTGCGAGCCGGGCGGCCGAGGCGGGAATCCTCGGCATCAACGCAGCCGGCGACGTCGTCCTGGAAGGGCGGGTCGCGCTCGAGCCGGGTGGGTTCGCGGTCGACTGGACTTCGCCCGCCGGGTCGCCGTGGAGCCTCCACTTCCTCGCGGTGGGCGGCTCGGAGGTCGAGGCGGCCGTCGGCTCGCTCGAGTCGCCGGCTGCCTCCGGCCGGGTCCACGTCGAGGGTTTCGACGTCGAGCCGGATCTCGTCCTGCTCGCCCCCACGGGGACGGAGGGCTTCGACCAAGCCCGGCGGGGACTCTCCGCGGCGATCGGTGCGGCCGCGGGCCGGCGGCAGGCCGGCGCCTCCTACGTGTCCCGCGACGGGGTCGCGGAGGCGGAGGTCGGCGGTGCTCAGCGCGGCGACGCCGCTCTCGTCGCGGCCGCCGACCGGGGAGGGCTCGCTGCACTCGGCCGCCTGAGAAGAGACGCCCTGGAGTGGGACACCGTGTGGCCCACACCGCGACGCGTCCCGTACCTCCTGCTGCGAGGGTTGCGGGCGAAGGTGGGAACGGCGAAGGGGCCGGTCGAGCCCGGCTCGAGAAAGGTTCGGGTGGGATTTCGCCCCCAGGGCCTGTTGCTGTTCACATGGGGGCTCTCGTACCGACCGGGGCCGACGGACATCGGCCGGCTGTGCGTCGGGGCGGCCACTCCCGAGGCGCAGGGATGCCTTTCGTGGGACGACCGCGACACGCCGGGGCCCGCGACGGCGACCCACGTCCGCTCGTCGACTAGGGACGGCCTCGTCGTCACGAACACGCAGACCGGCGGCATCCACGCCGCCGCCTCGGTCTCGTCCTTCGACCGCCGGGGATTCACGCTCGACTGGTCGGCCTCCGACGGCCACGAGCGTGAGTTCGCCTGGGTCGCCCTTGGCGGCTGATCAGCGCCAGCGCTCGGCGTCGTCGCGTGGCTCGTAGCCGATCTCCCGCGCGGCCTCATCGATGTCCCAGATGCGCCATGTGTTGGCGGAGACGCCGTAGTAGACGGCGAAGCGGAGGTCGGCCGGAGCCCCGAGACAGCGGTCGACGAGGTGGACGAGATCGCGGTGCGTGAGCAGTGTGGCGAAGTGGCGGGCGTTCTGCGGGCGGCCCGCCGGGTTGACCGTGCCGATTCGCAGGCAGATCGCCGTCACACCGCGCATCTCCGCGTAGAAGCGGGCGGCCGCCTCGCCGAGAGCCTTGCCGACTCCGTAGGGGCCGTCGGGGCGAATCGGGCTGGCTCCGGTCAGGCGCTCGAAGGCGTGGGGGACGTCGTCGTATCGCCCCGCCACGATCGACGCGTAGGGCTCGTCGTGCTCGTAGAGGCCCGTCGCGTGGTTCGAGCTCGCAAAGACGAAGCGCTTCACTCCTGCCGCGCGAGCAGCCTCGAGGGCGTTGAGGGTCGCCGGAATGTTGTTCTCCCGGACGGTCTCCCAGGACGCCTCGGCGTCGGGGTCGGCCGCGAGGTCGATCACCGCGTCGATTTCGTCGAAGGCCGGGCGGATCGCGACCGGGTCGGTCATGTCCGCGACGAGGTCGACGCCCTTCCCGGGCCGGGAATCGAGGCCGCGGAGCTCGTAGCGTCCTCGCAGTCCTTTCCGCAGGATGCCGCCGATCAGGCCGCCGGCGCCGGTGATCAGGACTCGCTGGGCGCCGCCCGCCGGCCCGCGGCGGAGCCAGCGCCCTAGCGTTTCCACCCGTATTCCGAGGTTGCGGACGTGAAGGCGTGCCTGGCCGAACGCACGATCCGCCGGAGCTTCGCGCTGCGCGGCTCACCGCGCTCGTCGCGCTTGAAGTCGCGCGCGAGCTCGAGCATCGACCGCTTCGCGGCGCGCCCGGGCGGCAGCGCCCAGAAGCTCGACACCCAGCGCTCGAGATGGTTTTCGACCACGGTCGCGTCACGGAGCGTCAGCAGGTGGCGCGCGAACACCCGGACCGAGCTCGGCGCGGGGCGGTCGGGCGGACCCCACAGCCAGTCGGCCGCCGCGATCGTCGTGTTCCAGAGACGCTCGATGCCCCACGAGCGGGCGATCCGCTCGATCTCGGCGCGGTCGCTCTCCGCGGTCATCAGCGCAACGTCGAGCAGGTCTCGCGCGGACCTGAAGGCGCCGTGCGCCCACGCGTGGACGGCGAGCAGCAGCGCGTGGTGCGCGGGGTCGGGAGCCTCGAGCCCGTCGACGCCGACCGAGGCCGGGACGGCGGTTGAGAACAGCTCGCCCGTGGTGGGCTCGGGCAGATGCCGCGGCCATTTCGGCTTCGAGTGCAGCTCGATCTCGAGGGGCAGCCGGCCGAGCTTGACCGGCGTGAGGTGGTGCTCGAGCACGGCGTACTGGCCCGTGGGGTCGTCCACCTCGTCGAACCCGCCGGCAAGGAGCGCCGTCCGCGCCTGCGCGGCGTCTGGGACCAGGAGATCGAGGTCGGTGAACAGACGGGCGCTGTCCGGATACCGCGCTGCGAGCTCCGGGCCCTTGAGGAGGAGCAGGGGCCCCTCCTGCGTCTGCCGCGCCCGGTCGAGGATCTGGGGTGCCACCATCGCGGCGAGGCGGGCGCCCTTTTCCTCCTGGGCGAGCGCCGGCGGAACCGGCAATCCCCGGGCACGCAGGCGCCGGGCGGCGAGCGGACCGAGGTCGTGTGCGAGCGCGTGCTGCGGCTCGAGCCGGTCGAGGACGGCGTCCACGCGGTCCCAGAGATCGGCGTGGCGCGCGAAGATCGCAGGCGTTCCCACCACCGTCTCATCATGCCGGATGGATCGAAAAGCCCTGCTCACAGGGCTGGCACAATGGGTTCATCAGGGGGCGCGGATCTCTTCGGCTCGTCATCGTCGCTGCCGTTACGGGCATGGCGGTCGTCGTGGCGATCGCGGCCGCTCACTCGAGCAAGGAAGCGGGTCGAAAGGTCACGCTCCGAGTTGTGGTCTCGGGACGTGCGGCGGTCGTCGCGGAGCCCGGCGGACGCGTCTGCCGCACCCGGTGCGTCTGGCGCTACGGGCAGGGCAAGACGGTCCGCTTGCGAGTGATACCCGCTCGGGGCGCCCGCTTCCTCGGTTGGCAGGGCGACTGCCACGGCAAGCGGTGCCGGCCGTCCCTCATCGCCTCGAAGAAGGTGATCGCCAGATTCGCACGGGCCGGCGATCGCGGCCTGCAATCCTGGAGCTTTCACACGTCGTGCCGGCCGATCAAGACGACGATCGCCGAGATCGTCGGCTCGAGGCCGAGCCCGACCGGGGGACCGGCCGAGGAGGGCGGCGGCTTCACGCCGCACCTGCGCGGTCCCACCCAGCAGCATCTCCTGAACCCGCCCTGCCGGCTCCGCGGCAGGGGGATCTTCGTCGAGCTCGACGACGTGGCGATCTCCGGCGACGTCGATCACGTCCAGGCGGACGGCGACGTGACGACTCACGTGTTCGACACGAAGCGCCCCGACATCAAGAACCCGTACTTCAAGACCGTCCAGCTCGAGCTCGACGGCACCTGGTTCCGGGCCGGCCTCGCGCTGCCCGACTTCCCCGCGCAGCCCGCGCGAATCGACGTCCAGGGCTTCGTCTTCTGGGACACGGTCCACCTGTACGACGAGTGGCACGACTACTCGGGCTGGGAGCTCCACCCCGTGTCGGCGTGGTTGCCGGCGATGCGCGGCGCGCGCTAGCCCTGTTTAGGGCCGCACGGCCGCGAGCGTGAGCCCGAGCGGCCGCTTGCAGCGGTCGCAGAAGCTCTCGGAAATGCCTTTGGCCTCCGCTCGCTCGCGGAGGATCGGCTTCTCGCACTCGCATTTCGGTTGTGGGTTCATGCGGCCTCCTCAGCCGGTCGGGTCGCCGGCACCGACTCTGGCGTCGGTGCCGGATGGTGGGCGTGGGTGACGCCGAGATGGCCGTGCGACTCCGTCCCGTAGCCGCCCGGCACCGGGATGTAGAACTCGGGGTAACCCCACATGCCGTGCTCGGAGACGTCCAGGCCCGCTGTCTCGACGTGCTCCTCGACGCGGATGCCCCAAAGCCGCTTCATCGTCCAGAGGCAGCCGAACGAGGCGGTGAACGTGAACGCGCCCACCGCGATCAGTCCGATCGCCTGGATCCCGAGCTGGTGGAAGGAGCCGGTGTAGACCAGGCCACCGGACCCGGTCGCCAGGTTCGAGGCGAGCGCGGGGACGGCGAACAGGCCCGTGGCGAGCGTGCCCCAGACACCTGCCAGCCCGTGCACGGCGACCGCGCCGATCGGGTCGTCGATTCCGAACCGCTCGACGAGCGGCACCGCCACGACGGCGATCGCCGCGGCAAGGAAGCCGATCACGATCGCCGCCCACGGAGCGACGAAGCCCGACGCGGCCGTGATCGCGACCAGCGCCGCGATGACGCCGTTCAGCATCATCGAGACGTCGGGCTTCTTGAGCACCAGCCACGCTGTCACGAGCCCGCCGAGCGCGCCGGCAGCGGCCGCGACGTTCGTCGTCAGGGCGACATACCCGAAGTAGCCGATCCGGTCGCCCGTGATCACCCCGAGGGTCGAGCCCGGATTGAACCCGAACCACCCGAACCAGAGGATGATCGTCCCCAGGACCGCGTAGGGCATGTTGTGGCCGGGAATCGGGTTCGCGCGCCCGTCGTGCCCGAACTTGCCGATTCGCGGCCCGAGCAGGATCGCGCCCGCGAGGGCGGCGAGCGCGCCCTGGTAGTGGACGACGGTGGAGCCGGCGAAGTCCTGCATCCCGAGCCCGAACAGCCACCCGCCGGAGTGCCAGATCCAGTGGGAGGTGACCGAGTAGATGACCGTGAAGGCGGCGCCGAAGACGAGGTAGACCCAGAGCTTCGCCCGCTCGGCCATCGCTCCCCAGACGATCGCGAGCGAGACGCCGGCGAAGACGACCTCGAACAGGTAGGCGCCCGCGCCCGGGATCGTCGTGAAGAAGGAGTAGGGAGCGGCGCCGACGCCGAGCAGCGAGTCGACCGAGGGGGCGAAACCGTGGGTGCCGACGAGGCCGTTCCCGTCCCCGAACGCGATCCCGAAGCCGACGGCCCAGTAGACGAGCGAGCAGATGCCGAAGATGAGGACGTTCTTGCCGGCGATGTGCGCGGCGTTCTTCATCCGCGTCAGACCCGCCTCCAGGAAGGCGAAGCCGGCCTGCATGAACATGACGAGCACGGCCGCGACGACGACCCAGAGCGTGTTCGCGGCGATCAGAAGGTCGGTGTTCTTCATCGCGCCTCGACCCCTTCCAGTGGCTGTCCGGTGCGGTTGTGGAGAACGTTCTCGACGCGCGATGTCCAGACGAGGCCGTCGCCCGACTCGTTGCCGCTGCGCGCCGAGTCTCCGATCGCCTCGACAACCGCGGCCGCCTGCCCGTCGTCCACGACGAACGTCAGCAGCGCCTTGGGCAAAAACCGTGACTCGAAAACCCGCCCGCGGTACTCGTGCGTGACGCCCCGCTGGCGGCCGTGCCCGATCGCCTCGACGACCGTGACACCGACGTGACCCGTCTCCTCCTCGACGGCGTCGATCACGGTCTCGACGCGCTCGCGGATGACGACGGCCTCGACCTTGATCATGTGACCTCCTCGCTTCGTCGTTCGAGCAAGACCACGTCTCGCCACACGCCGTCCTGCTTGCCGATTTGCTCACGGATCCCGACCTCTCGGAAGCCGAAGCGCTTCAGGAGGGCGAGGCTCGATTCGTTTTCGGGGAAGACGCCGGTCTCGAGCGTCCAGATGCCGGCTCGCTCGGTGCTCGGGACGAGCGCCTCGAGCAGCGCGGCGCCGACCCCACGCCCGCGCGCCCCTTCGGCGACGTACGCGCTCACCTCGGCCACCCCCGCGTAGCAACGCCGTTCCGAGACCGGCGCGAGCGCGATCCAGCCGACCACTTCGCCGCCCTCCACCGCGACGAACCGGTGCTCGGCCAGATGCGTGGCGTCCCAGTCGTCCCAGCTCGGCACGTCCGTCTCGAAGGTCGCGTTTCGCGTCGCGATCCCCTCGGCGAAGATGCGCGAGACCGCGGGCCAATCGCCGGCGCGAAGCTCGCGAACGGCAGTCCCGACCGCAGCGTCCATCACGGACACGGCCGGGGTCTGACCCCAGACGCGGCTGTCGGGGCCACGGCCGGGGTCAGACCCCAGCCGTGGCCGTTCCAGGCTCGTTGGAGCATCAGCAGTCGTAGTAGAGGGCGAACTCGGCCGGGTGCGGGCGCAGCCGCACGACGTCGACCTCGTTCTCCCGCTTGTAGTCGATCCAGGTGCGGATCAGCTCCTCGCTGAACACGCCTCCCTTGAGCAGGAACTCGTGGTCGACCTCGAGGGCGTCGAGCGCCTCGGGGAGCGAGCCGGGAACCTGCGCGACGCCGCGGTCTTCCTCGAAGAGGTCCCAGTCGGCCGGCTCGCCCGCGTCCAGGCCCTTCTCGATCCCGTCGAGCCCGGCCATCAGCATCGCCGAGAACGCGAGATAGGGGTTCGCGGCCGCGTCGGGGCACCGGAACTCGATCCGCTTCGCCTTCGGCGAGTCCGAGTACATCGGGATCCGGATGCAGGCCGAGCGGTTGCGCTGCGAGTAGACGAGGTTGACCGGCGCCTCGTAGCCCGGCACGAGCCGGCGGTACGAATTCGTCGTCGGCGCGCAGAACGCGAGCAGCGCCGGCGCATGAGCGAGCAGGCCGCCGATATAGGTTCGCGCCAGCTGCGAGAGCCCCGCGTAGCCGGACTTGTCGGCCATCAACGGCGTGCCCTCCTTCCAGAGGGACTGATGCGTGTGCATGCCCGAGCCGTTGTCGCCGAAGAGAGGCTTCGGCATGAACGTCACGGTCTTGCCGGCCGCCCGTGCGACGTTCTTGACGACGTACTTGTAGGTCATCACCTCGTCGGCCATCCGGGTCAGCGTCTGGTAGCGGAGGTCGATTTCGCACTGACCGCCCGAGGCGACCTCATGGTGGTGGAACTCGCAAGGGATGCCGAGCCGCTCGAGCGTCAGCACCATCGCCGAGCGCAGGTCGGCGAGCGTGTCGTGCGGCGCGGGCGGGAAGTAGCCCTCCTTCGGGCGCACCGTGTAGCCGAGACCCGGGTTGCCCGAGTTCCAATGGCCCTCCTCGGAGTCGATCTCGTAGTGGGCCTTGTGGTCGGCGAGCTCGTAGGAAACGGTGTCGAGCACGAAGAACTCGCACTCGGGCCCGATGTAGGCGGTATCGGCGATCCCGGTCTCGCCGAGGTACTCCTCCGCGCGCCTGGCGATCCGGCGCGGGTCCTTGGGGTACGGCTCGCGCGTCAGCGGATCGACGATCTCGCAGATCAGCGAGAGCGTCGGCGCGGTGGCGAACGGGTCGAGCACGGCGCTCGAGGCGTCCGGCATCAGCAGCATGTCCGACTCGGAGATGCCCTGCCAGCCGCGGATCGAGGAGCCGTCGAAGCCGAGGCCCTCGTCGAACGCGGACTCGTCGAACGCCGACAGCGGCAAGGTCATGTGCTGCCAGGCACCGAGCAGGTCACAGAACTTGAGATCGACCATCTGGGCCTGGGTCCGGCCCGCCCACTCGAGCGCCTCGCGCGGCTCCGGCTGCTCGCCGCTGCCGTTCACCAGGTAGTGCCGTGCCTCAGCTTCCATCCCGCCTCCTTCGTCGGACCAACAAAAAAAGGCCCAGGACTTCGAGAGTCCTGAGGCCTCATTGCCTCGGCGGCCGCCTTCGCCGGCGACCACCTGCCCGCACGTTAGCGCACTGCGCGGATGTCGTCTAGCACGTTCGCAGCTTCAGGCAGGCGCGGTCGATCCTGATCGCGAAATTGATGTTCTCGCCGCCGCCCGACACGAGCACGCCGACGACGCGGCCGTGCTCGTCGACCGCGGGACCGCCGGAGTTGCCTGGGTTCGCGGCCGCGTCGGTCTGGACGACCTTCTTCGTCACCCGGCTGACGACACCGGTCGTCACCGTTCCGGAGAGCCCGAATGGGCTGCCGACGAGGAGAACCTGGTCGCCGGCGCTCGGCGGCGTGCTCGCCGGCCGCTGCCACAGAGGCTCGGCGCCTTCAGGCCGGCCGTTCAGGCGGATCAGCGCAAGGTCGTTCACCGGGTCCTCCGCCTCGACGTCGCCGCGCCAGGAGTGGCCGGCGCGACTGAGTGTGACGCTCGAGCTGGCTTCGCTGACCACGTGGTCTGCCGTGATGACGTAGACCCCGTCCGCGTCCGTCCAGCCGACGAAGCCGCTCCCGAGGCCGGCGTCTGTCTCGATCGTGAAGACGCTCCGGAGAACGCGTCTCGCGAGCGGCGCGATGCCTGCGTCGCGTCGCTTGAGCGTGCGCTCGGCGCTGCCGACGCGCGAAGAGAGGCGGGCGTCGTGCGCCTCGAGCGCATTCACCCGGCGCTCGAGGACGTCGACCTCGGCTCGCCGCGCCGCACGCTCGGATTCGAGCGCGTGCCGGCCGTGGAGCCAGGCGAAGCCGGCCGTGGCCAGCGCGGCCAGCGCCAGCACCGCCGCGATCGGCGCCGCGGCCGGTAGACGCCTGCTCGGCCGATCGTCCCAGGTCTCGTCGTAGGTCATGGCGGCACTCCAGTTGTCGGCGCCCGCGGCGCGCCTCTGAAGCCCGGGATTTGCGGCCCGCAGCCGCCGTCGCTATCGTCGATGGCTGGATGCTCCAGCCCGTCTGAGAACGACCACTGGTTGGCGCTCGCTCTAAGCGACGCCGTTCCTGTTCTCGACCCCGAAGGAGCACCGTTTGAACCTCAAGTTTCTCGAACCGCTGAAAATCCGCGACTTCTCCGTCTTCTGGACGGGGCAGACGGTCTCGCTGCTCGGCGACGGTGTCTTCCTGGTCGCGATCGCGTGGCAGGTGTACGAGCTGTGGAACGTCCCGACAGCGCTGTCGATCGTCGGCGCGATCGAGACGGCGCCGCTCGTGCTTCTCGTCGCCTTCGGCGGCGTCGTCACCGATCGTGTCGAACGGCGCTGGGTGCTGGCGTGGTCCGCAGTCCTCCGCGGTGCGTGCGTCGGCGCGATCGGGCTGCTCGGCGTGCTCGGGGTCCTCCAGCTCTGGCAGATCTTCGTGATCGTCGCCTTCTACGGCGCCGGGATGGCGTTCCAGGGCCCGGCTGCCGGAGCGATCGTCCCCGACCTCGTGCCCGACGAGCTGCTCGTCCAGGCCAACTCGCTCTCGCAGCTGATCCGTCCGATCGCGATGACGCTGATCGGCCCCGCGCTCGGCGGCCTCCTCGTCCACGTTGCCGGGGCGCCGACGGCGTTCCTCGCCGACGCGGCCTCGTACGCGTTCGCGGTTCTGATGCTGATGCGCCTGCACCCGCGGGAGGCGGCCCTGCAGCGTGAGGAGCCAGGCTCCGTCCTCGGCGACATCAAGGAGGCCTGGCAGTTCGTGCGCTCGCACGTCTGGCTCTGGGGCACGCTCGTCTGGGCGACGATCGCCGTCTTCCTCGTCTACGCGCCGTTCGAGGTGCTCGTGCCGTACGTGGTCAAGAACGAGCTGCACGGGAATGCCGGCGACCTGGGGCTCGTGTTCGCGTCCGGCGGCGCCGGTGCGGTCCTCCTCGCGCTCGTGGTCGGCCAGCGCGGGCTGCCGCGGCGCCACATCACGGCGATGTACGTCGCATGGGCCATCGGCTCGGGGGCGCTGGCACTCTACGCGGTCGCCGGCGAGACGTGGCAGGCGATGCTGATCGCTGCCCTGGCGGAGGGTGCCTGGACCGCCGGCAGCATCGTGTGGGTGACGATGCTGCAGCGCCTCGTGCCACGTGCGTTGCTCGGACGGGTGAAGAGCCTCGACTGGCTCCTGTCGATCGGGCTGGGGCCGCTCTCGTTCGCCCTCTGCGGTCCTGCGGCGGCCTGGCTGGGGGTGAACACCGTGCTCATCGGGGCCGGCGCCGGAGCACTCGTCCTGACCGCGGGCTTCTATCTCATGCCCGGCATGCGCGATACCGAGCGCGACGGCCACGAGCGGAGAGTCGTGCTGGGAAGCGCCCCCGACTCGGTGTAGACTCAGCGGCGTCTGTAGGCGACGGAGCCTCAGGCGCCGCGGGGCGCCTGGGGCTTTCGTGTTTTCAAGGAGGTTTCCATGGCGCAGGTCGAGAGCAGGGCACGGGCGACGAGCGATCCGGATGCACGGCGCGAAGCCCTCAAGCAGATGCGGGACGAGGAGGTCGACTTCGTCCTCCTCTGGTTCACGGACATCGAGGGGCACCTGAAGAGCTTCGCGGTGACGCCGAGCGAGGTCGAGGAGGCACTGGACGACGGGATGGGCTTCGACGGCTCGTCGATCACCGGCTTCAACGCGATCGAGGAGTCGGACATGGTCGCGATCCCGGATCCGAACACGTACCGCCTGATGCCCCGGGCCGACGGCGATCACAGGGTCGCTCGGATGATCTGCGACATCGTCACGCCCGACGGGAAGCCGTACGAAGGCGACCCGCGCTACGTCCTGCGCCGCGCGCTCGAGCGGATGAGCTCGATGGGGTTCGACACCTTCAACGTGGGCCCCGAGCTCGAGTACTTCCTGTTCGAGGACGACAAGGGCACCGTGACGCTGGACGAGGGCGGCTACTTTGCGATGACGACGATGGACGCCGCCTCGGGGATCCGCCAGGAGACGGTCCATGCTCTCGAGGCGATGGGGATCCCCATCGAGTACGTGCACCACGAGGTGGGGCCGTCGCAGCACGAGATCGACATGCGCTTCGCGCCTGCGCTCGAGATGGCCGACCACACGGTCACGTACCGGCTGATCGTCAAGGAGATCGCGAAGAAGTCCGGCTACCACGCCACCTTCATGCCGAAGCCGATCTTCGGCGAGAACGGCTCGGGCATGCACACCCACATGTCGCTGTTCACGGACGGCCGCAACCAGTTCTTCGACGAAGGCGACCAGTGGCACCTCTCTGAGACCGGGAAGGCCTTCATCGCGGGCCAGCTCCGCCACGCGCGCGAAATTGCCGCCGTGTTCGCGCAGTGGATCAACTCCTACAAGCGGCTCGTTCCCGGCTACGAGGCACCGGTCTACGTCGCCTGGTCGCAGCGCAATCGGTCGGCGCTGATCAGGATTCCGCTCTACAAGCCGGGCTCCGAGCAGGCGACCCGGGCCGAGATCCGCTGCCCCGACCCGGCCTGCAATCCGTACCTGACCTTCGCCGCGCTGCTCCACGCCGGTCTGGAGGGAATCGAGCAGGGCTACGAGCTGGCGGACCCGATGGAGACGAACCTCTACCACCTGACTCCCGAGCAGCGGCGCGAGCGCGGAATCGTCTCGCTCCCGGAAACGCTCGGCGAGGCGGTCGACGAGCTCGCCCAGTCGGAGGTCGCGCGCAAGGCGCTCGGCCCGCACATCTTCGACCGCTACGTCGAGCTGAAGCGAAAGGAGTGGGACGAGTACCGCGTCCAGCTCACGGGCTGGGAGCTGGAGCGATATCTGGCGGTCCTCTAGTTTCGAGCGCGCGAAAAAGGCAAGATTGAACCTGCTTCGCCGCTGCGGCTGGCGAAGCCAACTGACGGCCGATCGCGAGGTGCCGAGGATTCGCACCTCGCGGTCGTTTTGGAGCTCAGGAATGCCTGAAGGCGATGTCGTAAGGCGCCTGTGGCGGCCCGCTCTCCGCCCTGGGCACGAAGCGCAGGAAGTAGCTCCCGGGCGGAAGGCCCAAGGGCCGGCGCCAGCGTTTTCGCATCGCCCTCGCGAAGTGAACCGATCCCAACCAGCGTGAGACCGGTCGTAGACAATGTCCGGTCTCGGCCCAACGTGCGTAGTCGCATTTCCTGCCGAGCCCAACCCTGACGCGGCCCTTTCCGCTCAGCGCAAGCACCAGGTCGACGCTCTTCAGGGGCTGCTTCCACGCCTCCATGCCGGCAACGTCGAAGTCCACACCTGGCGCGAGCTCGATCCCGACCAGCACGCGAGAGCCCGAACGTACGACGAGCGAGCCCGAGGCGCGGTTGGCGCGGGGGCTCCAGGCCGGGAGCGTCCGGGCAGTGCCTGTGTCGAGCGCCGCGACGCCGAGACGCCGCTTCCCGCGGACGCCGTCGAACATGCCTGCGACGTAGACGCGGCCGCCGGCCGGCGCCAGCGCACCCACGTTCGCCCCAGCGTAGATGCCGGTCGTGAGCGAGAGGCGCGGGCGCCAGCCTGGGAGCAGCCGCCCCGAATCGGGATGGAGGGCAGCCAGGGCGCTCGGGAGGGCGACGTAGACCGCGCCGGGGCCTGCGATTGCAAACGTCGACCGCACCGAGGTGAAGTCGCTCGTGACGGTTCAGGCGGGCGAAATCGCCCGCGACGTAGACGCGTTGGTCGATGCGGGCGAGCGAGGTCACCGAGACCCCGTTGCCGTTGGCCTCGGGATGCCACTTCGGATCGAGGCTTCCGTCGGCACGGATGTGTGCGAGCCGCTTGCGCAGGTGGCCGTCGACACGGATGAAGCCGCCGCCGATGAACCAGCCGCCGTCTTCGTCCGGGACGGCGGCGCGGATCCGGTTGTTGACTCGGAAGGCCGAGAGCGCCTTTCCGCTGTCGGCATCGAGAACGACGCCGAAGTCGTTTCGCTCGCCGCTCAACCGCTGCAGCTTGGCGAGCGATTCGGAGTGCACGACGGTGCTCCCGCGGTCGTTGCAGCCGGCCGCCGCGACAGCGAGAAGACCCAGTAGCACTACGCGCGCCCGCACGAAGCGAGTTACGCGCGCGGCCCGGGCTAGCGTCCCGGCTTGCGTCCGGCTAGAGGAAGCTCGTCAGGGACTCGCGCTCGACGCTCAGGCCGATCACCCCGGTCGAGTCGTCGATCTCGTCGATCGCCCCGGCCGGGACGACACGGCGCCGACGGGCGAAGAATCTGGAACGCACCGCGAGCGCATCCGGCACGTCGGGAGCGGTGCCGTACATCGGGCACTCCACCCGGCCGACCACCCGGCCGTCGCGGTCGGCGACGAGGAATCCGTTCAACCATCTGAGGTCGGTAGCGGCGACGGCCACGGCGCCCAACCTATCCCCGTCCTTTAAAGGGAAACTGTGACCGCTGTAATTGTTTTGTTAACTGCCGGGCTTCGCACTCATCGCGAACCAGGCGATTCCGAGCGCGACGATGTAGACGGTCGCCAGCCACGGGACGACCGCCGCGAGGCGGGATTCCCGGCGCCTCGCGCCGAGCCAGGCCAGGATCAGCATCACGAGCACGAGAATCGCGCCGGGCTCCGTGACGATGAACCCGACGTCGACCCAGCCCGGTGTGTCATCCGGGTACTCCTTGTCGGCGATCCAGCCGGCGGCGATCCGCATGAGGAGGAACGACGGCACCAGGACGAAAAGGCCGATCCGGAAGGCGAGGCGCCGCAGCCAGAGCGCTCGCTCGGAGTCACTACGTGCGCCTGCGAAGCCGACGATCGCCACGGTCACGGTCGCGCCGAACGTCAATGTGGCCCCGAGCACGTGAAGGAAGAGCGGCAGATCCCACGAGTCGGGGCGCGCCAAGGCCAGCATCAGGCGCCCGGCTTCCAGACCATGATCGCGAGCACCGCGAACGCCATCAGGCCGCTGCCGTAGCTGATCGCCAGCGCCTTCGGATCGACGAGGCGCGCGCGGAGCTCAGGGCTTGTCGTGTCGCCCTCCCGGGCGAGCCGCTGCGCGAGCTCACCCGTCTGGCGCTGGTACCTGCCGTCGATATTGCCGAGTGCGCTCGCGAGCACCCACAGGACGATCGCGAGGATGATCCACGTCTCGCCGTAGCCGTAACCAGCCTCGTGGACGAGCCACAGGCCGATCACGAGCGTCAGGAGCAGGCCGAGCCCGATCAGCGGCAAGGCGAACCGAATCAGCCCGTAGAGGGTCGCCACCTCACTGGGCCGCCTTTCCTTTCCGATCGCCGCGAGATTGAGGATTCCCGCGACCACGATGCCGCCGATCAGGAAAAACGCGCCCGTGACGTGGAAGAACACGAGCCAGTCGTAGAGGCTCACGGGACGCAACCCTAAACGAGGCGCTCCTACAATCGCTCCATGGACGCCACCGCGCGGCACCTCCGCCTGCTGACCGAGACGATCGCGGCGGTCAATTCGACTCTCGAC
This sequence comes from Actinomycetota bacterium, assembly GCA_046733295.1. Taxonomy (GTDB): domain Bacteria; phylum Actinomycetota; class Thermoleophilia; order Gaiellales; family Gaiellaceae; genus 13-2-20CM-68-14. The sequence continues at coordinate 137,313 of JBKPOY010000031.1, forward strand.
CTCGAGGAGGTTCTCGCGCTCGTCGCGAGCAACGTCGCCGAAGCGCTCGAGGCGGATGCGTGCTTCGTCTACCTCTTCGACGAGCGCAGCGGCGAGCTCGTTCTCCGCGCGACCCACGGGACACGGGTCGAGGAGATGACGCGCCGCCCGAGGATGCGTCCCGGCGAGGGGATCACGGGGAGCGCCGCGGCCGAGCGGGCGCCGATCATGATCGCGGCCCAGGCCCACCTCGACGAGCGCTTCAAGGGCTTCGCGAACCTGCCCGAGGACGAGTACGAGTCGATCCTGGCCGTGCCCATCCTTACCCGCGACAAGCTCGCCGGCGCGCTCAACGTGCGCACGCGCGCGCCGCGGGAGTTCAGCCCGGCCGAAATCGATTTGCTCGTCGCCATCGCGGGGCAGGTCGCGCAGACGATCGAGCACGCGAAGCTCTACGCCGAGGCCCAGCGCCGGGTCGGCGAGCTCGAGGCGCTGGCGCGGATCTCGGAGGCCGTCTCCGAGTCGCTCTACCTCGAGGAGTCGCTCGAGGCGATCGTCAAGGCGACGATGGACGCGGTCGGCGCGAGCGGCGCGGCGCTCGTGCTCGAGGACGGCGGTATCGCGCGTCCCGAAGGCCGCGCCGGCGCCTTCGCCGTCCGGATCCCCCTGCGGTGGAAAGGCCGCCAGATCGGCGAGCTCGTCTGCGACCGCGACGCCGACTTCACCGCGGACGAGCGCGCCCTGCTCACCTCGATCGCCCACCATGCAGCGGTTGCGCTCGAGCACGGCCGAGCGGTGATGCGCGGGGTGCTCGCCCAGGAGATCCACCACCGCGTCAAGAACAACCTGCAGACGGTCGCGTCCCTCCTGCGCCTCCAGGCGCGCTCCGGGGACGGGATCGACCCGCGCAAGGCGCTCGACGACTCGGTCAACCGGATCCTCGCGATCGCGGCGGTGCACGAGGTCCTGACGGAGCAGCGTGACGAGGACGTCGACCTCGGCGACCTGCTCGAGCGGCTGCGCGCGATGCTGGTCCAGGGGCTCGGAGGCGGCAAGCACGTCGAGGCGCAGCTCGCGCCGATCCCTCTCGCCGGGAACCGCGCCACCGCACTTGCTCTCGTCTTCAGCGAGCTGCTCCAGAACGCGCTCGAGCACGGCGGCGAGACGGTGCGGATCGAGCTCGCTGCGCGCAACGGCAACGCGGTGCTGTCGATCGCGGACGACGGAGGAGTCGACGACGACGCCGGTAGCGGCACGGGCCTCTCGATCGTGCGGGCGCTCGTGCGCGACGAGCTGCAGGGAACGTTCGAGCTGCGCAGCGACGGCGGCACGCGCGCCGAGGTGGTCTTCCCGGCGTGAGCCCCTACGGGCCCTCGCCTTCCTGAGGTTCCACGCGCGCGCGGCACGCGGGCGCCCCGATCCCCGCCCACCGACCGTCAGGCTATTCGGGAAACCACACCGTGTCTGTTCCAGAACGGCGCCGAATCCGTGACACTCCCCGGCGTGCGGATCCTGGTCGCCGAAGACGAGACGCTGATCAGGCTCGACCTCGTCGAGATGCTCGCCCGCGCCGGGCTCGACGTCTGCGCCGAGGCGCGCGACGGCGACGAGGCCGTGGCGCTCGCCCGCGAGCACGAGCCCGACCTCGCGATCATGGACGTGAAGATGCCTGGTCTCGACGGCATCGAGGCCGCACGCCGGATCCTGAACGAGCGACCGATCCCGATCGTGATGCTCACCGCCTACGGGCAGGAGGAGCTCGTCCACCGTGCGGTCGAGGCCGGGGTCTTCGGCTACCTGGTCAAACCCTTCCGGGAACAGGACCTGCTGCCGGCAATCGCGGCCGCGCGCGCACGGCACCGCGAGTTGGTCGCGCTGCGCGACGAGGCGGAGTCGCTCGCGGAGGCCCTCGCCGCTCGCAAGACGATCGAGCGCGCCAAGGGCCTGCTGATGGAGAAGGAAGGGCTTTCCGAGCCGGACGCCTTCGCGCGGCTGCGGAAGGCTTCGCAGGTGTCGGGAAGGCCTTTGCGGGTCGTCGCCGAGGCCGTCGTCGCGACGCTGGGCGAACCCAGCTAGATCCTAGGCCTGCGCCTGCTCGAACAGCTGCTCCCACCTCGCGAGGAGGGACTGCAGCTCGTCGCGGGCGGCACGGTGCGCCGTCAGGGTCTCGACGTCCGACCAGTCGTCGGCCAGGCGCCGCTCGAGCTCCGCGACCGTCTCCTCGCGCTTCGCGATCTCGGCCGCGATCGCGTCCAGCTCGCTGGGGCGGGCCGCCGCCCGGGGCCGCGCCTTGGGGGTCTTCCGCGTGGCCTCCTTCGGCTTGGGCGGCGCTGCCGCGAGCTCCTCGCGCCGGCGCACGTAGTCGGCCCAGCCGCCGTCGTAGGAATGAATCGTCCCGTCCTCCACCGCGAGCGTGCGCTGCGCGACGGCGTCGAGCAGCGCCCGGTCATGTGACACGAGCAGCATCGTTCCCGGGAACGCCTCGAGGGCGGCCTCGAGCGCCTCACGGCTCTCGAGGTCGAGATGGTTCGTCGGCTCGTCGAGCAGGAGAAAGTTCGCTCCCGATGCGACGACCAGCGCGAGAGCGAGCCGGCGGCGCTCGCCGCCCGACAGCTTCGAGACCGCCTTGTCCTGCTCTTGCCAGCCCGAGAAGAGGAAGCGACCGAGCAGGTTCTGCGCCTGCGGGCGCTTCAGCCGCGTCGCCTTCTGTGCGCATTCGAGAACGCTGCCCGTCTCGTCGAGCTCGACCTCGTGCTGGGAGAAGTACGCGGGGACGACCCCATGCCCGAGCCGCGCCGAGCCGGCGAGCGGCTCGCGCTTGGCGAGAAGCGTCTCGAGGAGGGTCGTCTTGCCGGAGCCGTTCGGGCCGACGAGTGCGACGTGCTCGCCGCGCTCAAGCGCGATCGAGACGTCCCGGAGCAACGGCTTGTCGCCTGCGGCCAGCTCGAAGTCCTTCGTCTCGACGACCGTCCGCCCGCTTCGAGGCGGGTCGAGGAAGTCGAAGCCGAGAGCCTTTCGCCTGACGCTCAGCGCCTCGAGCTCCCCCGTGGCCTCGGCGCGCTCGCGCTCGAGACGGCCGATGTGCGTGAGCTTCGCCTGGGCTTGCTTCGCCTTGCTCTTCTTGTAGCGGAACCGCTCCACGAAGCGCTCGAGCCGCGCGATGTCCTCGTCGAGGCGTCCCGCGGCCTTGCCGGCGGCGGAGGCGCGGGCCGCCTTCTCGAGACGCCACGCATGCCAAGGCCCCGCGAAGTAGATCGACCGGCCCCCGCCCAGCTCGAGCACCGCGTTCGTCACGGCCTCCAGGAACCAGCGGTCGTGCGCAACGAGGATGATCCCCGCGTCGAGCGTCTGCAGCTCCTGCTCCAGCCATTCCAGGCTCGCCACGTCGAGGTGGTTCGTGGGCTCGTCGAGCAGCAGCAGGTCGGGATCGCCGCCGAGCGCGCGCGCGAGGGACGCCCGCGTCAGCTCGCCCCCCGAGAACGTGTCGAGCGCGCGGTCGAGGTCGCGCTCGGCGAACCCGAGGCCGCGGACGACGGAGGCGGCGCGCTCGCGCCAGGCGTAGCCGCCGGCGTGCTCGAGCCGCGCCTGGGCCTCCGCGTACCGGCCGAGCGTGCCGGCGTCGTGCGCGCCCTCGGCCATCGCCTGCTCGAGCCGCCGCAACTCCTCTTCCGTCGCGACGAGGTCGGAGGCTCCGGAGAGCACGTACTCGCGCAGCGACAGGCCCCGCTCGAGCGGCGGCCGCTGGTCGTGGAGGGCAACCCGCGTTCCCTTCGCGAAGACCAGCTCCCCGCCCTGGTGGTCGGTCTCCCCGTTGAGGATTCGGAGCAGCGTGGTCTTCCCGGCTCCGTTTGGCCCCGACAGCGCGACGCGGTCTCGCCGCTCGACCTTGAAGGAGACGTTGTCGAAGAGCTGCCAGCCGGACAGCTCCTTCCGGAGTTGGGATGCGATCACGAGCGCCACCGGCACAGAGTAGAACCCGCGCCGCCGCGCGAAGCTCGGTCTACCTGACGACCAAAACCGAGAAACCGCTCTTGCTCGGGCTCGACGTCCGCGTGCCCGAGTAGAAGGCGCGAGCCCGCCAGCGGCCGACGGTCGGCGCGACGAAGGTCGCCGACGCCGTGCCGCCGCTGCCCAGGCGCAGCCGGTACCGGCGCGCGAACTGCCAGCCCATCAGAGGGTCGAATCGGTCGACACGGATCGTGACGCGCCCTGCCGCCGCCGCGGCAACATGAGCGGTCGCGGAGACCGCCCGGCCCGGCGAGGCCGAGCCGGTGCCGAATGCGATCTGCGTCGTCGTGATCTGGCGCACGAGGAGCGAGAGCGTGTAGCCGCCCCGAGTGAACCCCCGAGCACGCACGACCGCGAAGTAGTGTCCTGAACCGAGTCGCGTCGTGAGCTGCTGGGATCCACTCGAGCCGCAGGCGCAGCCGACCCTGCGGCCGGTCTCGCCGAGCACGCGCAGGTCGAAGGTCGAGGAGCCGCCGGCGCGTAGCCGCACCGTCACGTCGCTGCGTGCCGGCACGTCGAACCGGTAGAGGTCGACGACGTCGAGCCCGCGTGCGTTCAGTGCGCCGCGGCGGCTCTGCAGGTTTGCGATCGGCACGCCCGGCGCGGTGTCGTCGGTGCCTGCCGCGCCGGCGGCGAGGTGGTAGCGCTCCGCGCCCGCCCGCGTTCCCTGTGCGGTCACGAGGAGCGTGTAGCGCCCACCGTCGTCGGGCCCCGGCGTGAGCGTGAAATACCCACCACAGCGCAGCGAATGGAGCGGCTGCACCCCCGAGAACGACCGGATGCCCGGGCGGTAGAGGGAGACCGCGACGCACCTGTTTCGAGGGGGCGCGAGGTTGAAGCGGTACGGCGTGCCCGGCCGCATCCGGAACGACCAGGCGTCGTCGAAGTCGACGAGGGGATCGACGGTCGAGGTGACGCCACGCCGCGGCAGCGCCTTCCCCGGTGGCCGCGAGGACGGTTCGGGCTGGAAGAGCCTGAACTGGAAGGAGGCGTCCGGCGAGTCCGCCAATCGCGCCACCTCGATCAGGTACGACGTGCCGGGCTCCACGTTGAACGACAGCGCGGCCTTACCGTTGCGGTCGGTCGCATCGCAAACCTGCAGGGAGACGCGGGAGCGCACGACCTTGTACACGGCCACGAGGGCGTCGAGGTCGCCCGCCGCGCTGAACCGCAGCACGAGCCTGCCACGCGGGACGTCGTTGAGCTTGTACCAGAGCGTCCCCGCGGCATCGCCGCAGTAGGTGAAGGGGTCGGCGGCCTCCTTCGTCGCCCCGGCCGTCGACCCGGAAACGGTCGCCGGCACGCCGATCGCGGAAGCATTAGTGCGGTTGTCGTTCGGGGGCGGGCCCGCCGCTGACGAGGCAGTCGCGACGATCAACGCCGCTCCGATCGTCATCGCCACGCTCCTGCCGAACATGCGCCGAAGCTAAGCGCCGTTCTTCACGAGTTCAAGGCGCCGCGCGGAATCCGTACGGGATCCGAACGTCGTCTTTACAGGCGGCTTCAGGCGGGCGTCGGCGCGCGCACGAGCGAGCGGGCCGCGTCCGCGATGTGCCCGGCGTCGATCCCGGCCTCCGCGAGGAGCTCGGCCGGCTTGCCGGAGTGCGGCATCCCTCTAACGGCGAGCTGGACGACGCGTGGCCGCTCGTCCGAGTCGGCGAGCGCGGACAGCACGGCCTCGCCCAACCCACCCTCGGGCCAGTGATCCTCGACCGTGACGATCGGCATGGACAGCGACCGGATCCTCTCCTCGTCGAGCGGCTTGATCGAGTAGAGGTCGATCACGCGCGCCTCGATGCCGTCCTCGGCGAGCGCGTCCGCGGCCCCGAGTGCTTCGTGCACGGTGATCCCGGCCGCGACGAGGGCGACGTCGTCACCGTCCCGCAGCGTCCTCGAGCCACCGATCTCGAAGTCGTCGTCGGGCCCGTAGATCACGGGCGTGTTGGGCCGAAGCGTTCGCACGTAGACGATCCCGTCGCTGTCGGCCATCTTCCCGACGAGCTTCGCGGTCTGATTTCCGTCGCACGGGTGCAGGACGGTCGAGCCGTGGACGCTCCGAATCGCGGCGATGTCCTCGAGCGCCATCTGCGACGGCCCGTCCTCACCGATCGAGACGCCGGCGTGGGAGCCGGCGAGGCAGTAGTTGGCGCGGCTGATGGCCGACATCCGGATGAAGTCGTAGGCGCGCGAGAGGAACGCCGCGAACGTCGAGGCGAACGGCTTCCAGCCCGTCACCTGCATGCCGACGGCGGCCGCGACTAGCTGCTGCTCGGCGATGTACATCTCGAAGTACCGCTCGGGTACCTCCTTCGCGAAGATCTCGGCGAAGGTCGAGTTCGAGACCTCGCCGTCGAGCCCGACGACGTCGCCTCGCGCCTTGCCGAGCGCCGCGAGCGCGTCACCGTAGGCCTTGCGGGTCGCCACCTCCTCACCGAGCTCGTAACGGGGCAGCTCGAGCGGCAGGCGCAGGCGCTCGCGCGCGCGGCCGATCCCATCCGGCTTGGCCACGTCGACCTGGAGATCGCGCTTGCCGCCGAGCTCCTCGATCGCCTCGGACGGGTCGTCGAGCGCCTTGCCGTGCCAGCCGAGCTTGTCTTCGACGGCCTTGACACCCTTGCCCTTGAGCGTCCGGGCGACGATCACGGTGGGCTTGCCGGTTTCGACCGCCTCCGCATAGGCGCGATCGATTGCCTCGACGTCGTGCCCGTCGATCTCGAGCGCATGCCAGCCGAACGCCCGGGCCCGCTTTGCGTACGAGTCGAGATCCCAGCCGTGCATCGTCTCGCCGCGCTGTCCGAGCCGGTTGACGTCGATGATCGCGATCAGGTTGTCGAGCTGGTAGTGGTCGGCGTGCTCGAACGCCTCCCACTGCGAGCCCTCGGCCATCTCGCTGTCGCCGATCAGGACCCACGCGCGCATCCCCGTTTGGTCGAGCTTCTTGCCGGCGAGCGCCATTCCGACCCCGTAGGGGAGCCCCTGCCCGAGGGATCCGGTCGCGACGTCGACCCACGGGATCCGCGGCGTCGGGTGGCCCTCGAAGATGCTGTCGAACTGCCGATAGCTCATCAGCTCGTCGTCCGAGATCGCCCCGGCCGCCCGGAACATCGCGTAGAGCAAGGTCGACGCGTGCCCCTTCGAGAAGACGAGGCGGTCGTTTGCAGGGTCCTTTGGATTGTCGAAGTCGTAGCGGAGGTACTTCGCGAGCAGCACGGCCATCAGGTCGGCTGCCGACATGCCGGAGCTCGGGTGGCCCGATTTCGCGGCCGCCGCCGTGCGGACGGAGTCGACCCGGAGCTGCTGCCCCAGTTCCCGCCAGAGCTCGACGTCGTTCATTCGGCCTCCCTTGGTAGTCGGCGTGCGCTTCCGCTGTAACGTAACGGTCCGATGAGAGTGGCAGTCGCGTTCGACCATCGCGGCGTGCGGCTTCGTGAAACCGTTCTCTCGGAGCTCGAAGCGCTCGGCCACGAGACGATCGATCTGGGCACCGACACGGACGCCGAGCGCATCGACTACCCCGACAAAGCGCGCGAGCTGGGCGAGTCGATCCAGAACCGCGACGCCGAGCGGGGGATCCTCGTCTGCGGCTCCGGCGTCGGCGCATCGGTGGCCGCCTCGAAGCTCGACGGAATCCGCGCGGCGATCTGCCACGACGTGTACTCGGCCCACCAGGGGGTAGAGCACGATGATCTCAACGTACTCTGCCTCGGTTCCGAGGTGGTGGGGCCGTCCCTCGCGGTCGACCTGGTGCGGGCGTTCCTGCACGCGCGGTTCGACGGCGGGGAACCGTACGCAGGCCGACTTCGCAAGATCGAGGAGCTAGAGAAGGGAACCGCACATGTCTGAATCGCGCTTACACCAGCTTTCCGCGCTCGGCCAGAGCGTCTGGATCGATTTTCTCTCCCGCGAGATGCTGCGCTCGGGGAAGCTCGGTCGGTTGATGGCTGAGGATGCCGTCGTCGGCGTCACCTCCAACCCGACGATCTTCGAAAAGGCGATCTCCTCGGGGGACGCCTACGACGACGAGCTCAGGGACCTGTTGACCGAAACCGACGACGCGAAGGAGATCTTCTGGGCCCTGGCGTCGAAGGACGTCGGCGATGCCTGCGACCTGCTCCGCGCCGTCTGGGACGCCGGGGGCGGGCAGGACGGCTACGTGTCGATCGAGGTCGACCCGAATCTCGCCGGCGACACCGAGGGGACGATCGCCGAGGCACAGCACCTCCACGACACGATCGACAGGCCGAACCTCTACGTGAAGATCCCGGCCACGAAGGCGGGGTTGCCGGCGATCGAGGAGATGATCGCACGGGGCCGGAACATCAACGTCACGCTGATCTTCTCGCTGCAACGGTACGAGGAAGTCGCCGAGGCGTACATCCGCGGCCTCGAGCGCCTGGTCGAGAGCGGCGGCGACCCGTCGAAGGTGGCGTCGGTCGCGAGCTTCTTCGTCTCGCGCGTCGACACCGAGGCCGACAAGCGGCTCGACGAGACCGGCGGCCACGAGGAGCTGAAAGGCAAGCTCGCGGTCGCGAACGCGAAGCTCGCTTACCAGCGGTTCAAGCGTATTTTCAGCGGCGATCGCTGGGATGCACTCGCGGCGAAGGGCGCGACGCGGCAGCGCTGCCTGTGGGCCTCGACGTCGACGAAGAACCCGGACTACCGCGACGTCCTCTACGTCGAGGAGCTGATCGGCCCGGAAACGGTCGACACGATGCCCGAGGAAACGATCCTGGCTTTCCAGGACCACGGCGAAGTCGCGTTGACGCTCGAGCGGGGGATCGACGAGGCCGAACGTCTCTTCGAGCAGCTGGCCGAGGCGGGCGTCGACTACGACGACGTCGTCCGCGTGCTCGAGGAGGAAGGCGTCCAGAAGTTCGCCGACTCTTTCTCCGAGCTCCTGGACGGCATCCGCGCGAAGCGCGGCGAGCTCGCCGCGGCGTGAGCGCGACGAAGCAAGCGGAGCTGCATCACGAGGTAGCCGGCTCGGGAGCTCCTGTTGTGCTCGTCCACGCCGGGATCTGTGACAGCCGAATGTGGGACGGGCAGTGGCAGAGCTTTCAGCGCTCGCATCTCGTCGTCCGCCTCGACCTGCGGGGGTTCGGGCTCTCGCCCCTCGTTCCGGGGCGCTACTCGCATCCCGGCGACCTGATCGGGTTGCTCGACCGGCTCGGGTTGGGGCCTGCAGCGTTGGTCGGCGCGTCGCTCGGCGGCGGCGTGTCGCTCCAGGTTGCGGTCGCCCGGCCGGACCTCGTTTCGGCGCTGGTGCTCGTCGGTTCGGGCGTGCGAGGCCACGACTGGTCCGACTACGTCACGCAGGCATGGGCGGTGGAGGAGGCGGCTTTGGCGCGAGGCGATCTCGACGCCGCGGTCGAAGGGAATCTTCGGGCTTGGATCGACGGGCCGGACCGTGACCCCGAGGCCGTTGATCCCGACGTTCGGCAGAAGGTCGGAGAGATGCAGCGGCGCGGGTTCGAGCTCTGGCTGGACGGCGCCGACGAGGCCGAAGAGGAGCCCCTCGTTTCCGACGTGCGCGAGCGGCTGGGCGAGATCTCGGTCCCGACGCTCGTGCTCGTCGGCGAGCACGACGTGTCCGACGTCCATGTCGTGGCCGAACGGCTCGAGCGGGAGATCCCCGGCTCCCGCCGCGTGACGGTCGAGGGCGCGGGCCACCTGGTGAACCTCGAGCGGCCCGAGGTCTTCGAGGATCTCGTGCTCGAATTCCTCGCCGAGGTCGAGGCCGCGTAAGTGGCCGTCGCCACGACTCAGCTCGTCGAGCGGATCTGGGCGCGCGACCCGACCGTCTGGACGGGGAGTGACGAGGCCGACTGGCTCGGCTGGCTCGACGAGCCCCAGCGGATGCGCGAGCGGATCGGCGAGCTGCTGCAGTTCGTCGAGAACGTCGCCGCTCCGGGGACGATCGACACCTTCGTCGTGATGGGAATGGGCGGCTCGAGCCTCGCGCCGATCGTGTTCGGCCGGAGCTTCGAGGGCTCGGGCCTCCGGGTGCTCGACACGACACACCCGGCCGCAGTCCGACGGGCGGCCGAGGAGCTCGATTACGACCGAACGCTCTTCATCGCCTCCTCGAAGTCCGGAACGACCCTCGAGACGCGCTCGCACCTGGACTTCTTCTGGGAGCGCAACGGCGGCCGAGGGGAATACTTCGCCGCGATCACCGACCCGAGCTCCGACCTCGAGGCCCTCGCCCGCGAGCGCGGCTTCCTCGAGGTCTTCCGCGGAGAGCCCGCGATCGGCGGCCGCTACTCGGCGCTGTCCCCGTTCGGCCTCGTGCCCGCGGCCTTGCTTGGCATCGATCTCGAGCGCCTGCTGGAGCGGGCGGCCGAAATGGTCGAGGCGTGCCGCCTTGCCGACGGGAACCCCGGACTCGAGCTCGGGGTCCAGCTGGGGGAGAGCTGGCGCGAGGGCCGCGACAAGGTCTGCTTGGACGCGACCGACGGTGGCTTCGGGCTCTGGGCCGAGCAGCTGATCGCGGAATCCACCGGCAAGGACGACAAGGGCCTCGTGCCGGCACCCGGTGAGCCCGCGGCGGGGCCCGATCGCCAACGGGGCGAGGTCCGGCTCGAAGACCCCTACGAGCTCAGCCAGGAGTTTTTCCGCTGGGAGTTCGCGGTCGCGGTCGCGGGCTCGTACCTCGGGATCAATCCGTTCGACCAGCCGAACGTGCAAGCCGCGAAGGACAAGACCAACGAGGTGCTGCAGGGCGGAGCGATCGCGCTGGAGCCCGCGTCGTCAGTGGACGAGCTGTTCGCCCAGGCGCGCCCCGGCGACTACGTCGCCATCCAGGCGTTCGTCGACCCTGAACTCGAGGAGAAGCTCCGGCCGTTGATCGACCGGGCACGCGACGAGACGGGTTGCGTCGTCACCCACGGGCTCGGGCCGCGGTACCTGCACTCGACCGGCCAGCTCCACAAGGGGGGACCGAACACCGGCCTTTTCCTGCAAGTCGTCGACGATCCCGGGGAGGAGCTCGACATCCCGGGCCGGCCCTTCGGCTTCGCGCGGCTGATCCGCGCCCAGGCGGCCGGCGACTTCGAGTCCCTGAAGGAGCGCGGCCGGCGTGTCGCGCGCGTGCGACTGGAGGAGGTGACGTGAAGCTCGGAATGATCGGCCTCGGCCGGATGGGCGCCGGGATGACCGAGCGCCTGCGCGAGGGAGGCCACGAGGTCCAGACCTACGACCCGAACGTCGACTCGACCGCGAGCTCTCTCACCGAGCTCGCGGAGCGGCTCGACAAGCCGCGTCATCTCTGGATGATGATTCCTGCCGGCAGGATCACGGAGTCGACCTTCCAGGAGCTCCTCGGCATTCTCGAGGGGGGTGATGTCGTGGTCGACGGCGGCAACTCCAACTTCCGCGACTCGCAGCGCCGGCACGACGACGCCGCGAGGAAGGGCATCCACTTCGTGGACGTCGGCGTGTCGGGCGGCATCTGGGGCCTCGAGGTCGGCTTCTGCCTGATGGCCGGCGGGGATGCAGCGCCGGTCGGCGAGCTCGAGCCCATCTTCGCGACCCTTGCGCCCGAGGACGGGTATGCGCACGTCGGTGCGGCGGGCGCGGGCCACTTCGTGAAGATGGTTCACAACGGGATCGAGTACGGGCTGATGCAGGCGTACGCCGAGGGGTTCGAGGTCATGAACCACTCGGAGTTCGACCTCGACCTCCACGAGATCGCGGGCATCTGGCGCTACGGCTCCGTTGTCCGGAGCTGGCTGCTCGAGCTCCTGCACTCGTCCTTCGAGGAGCACGGGTCCGAGCTCCAGGACATTGCGCCCTACGTCGAGGACTCCGGCGAGGGCCGCTGGACGATCACGGAGGCGATCAACGAGAACGTGCCGGCGCCCGTGATCTCGGCGGCGCTGTTCGCCCGCTTCGCCTCGCGCGACGAGATCAACTTCGCCGCCAAGGTCGCCGCCGCGCTTCGCAACCAGTTCGGCGGTCACGCGGTGCGGGCCGTCGAGCGGGCGAAGGCGAGCCCGGACCCCCGCTAATGGCGGTCGCCGAGGAGCAGCGGCTCGAGAACCCGCTCCTCGCCGGGCTGCCGGTGGCACGCAGGCCGGAGGCCTGCGCGATGGTCATCTTCGGCGCCTCCGGCGACCTGACGAAGCGCAAGCTCTTCCCGGCGCTCTACTCGCTTGCGGTGCGCGGGCTCCTGCCGGAGAACTTCGGCGTCGTCGGCGTCGCCCGCAGCGAGGAGAGCGACGAGGAGTTCCGGGAGCGGATGAAGGAGGCGGTGCAGACATACGGCCGCGACGAGTTCAAGGAGGACGTCTGGCACTGGCTCGCCGAGGGCATGCACTACATCGCGGCCGAGTTCTCGGACGAGGCCGGCACGGACCGAGTTGCCGAGGCGCTCGGGGAGCTCGACGAGCAGCGAGGCACGGCGGGCAATCGTGTCTACTACCTCGCAGTCCCGCCGGACGCGTTCGAGACGATCGTCGATGGACTCGGGCAGCGCCGCTCGGCGGAAGGCTGGATGCGGTTGATCGTCGAGAAGCCGTTCGGCCACGACCTCGACTCGGCGCACGAGCTCAACGCGCTCCTCCACCGCCACTTCGAGGAGAGGGAGATCTTCCGCATCGACCACTACCTCGGCAAGGAGACCGTTCAGAACATGCTGGCGCTGCGGTTCGCGAACGGCATCTTCGAGCCGATCTGGAACCGTCAGTTCATCGATCACGTCCAGATAACGGTCGCCGAGTCGATCGGGATCGAGGGCCGTGCGGCCTACTACGAGCGCGCGGGTGCGATCCGGGACATCTTCCAGAACCACCTGCTCCAGCTGGTTGCGCTCACGGCGATGGAGCCGCCCATCGACTTCACGTCGGAGTCCGTTCGCAACGAGAAGGTGAAGGTCCTCAAGTCGATCCACACGCCCGGGCCGAAGCACGTGGTGCGGGGGCAGTACGGCCGCGGCTACGTCGAGGGCGAGGAGGTGGCGGGATATCGCGAGGAGCCCGGGGTCGATCCGAACTCGATGACGGAGACCTTCGTCGGGGCGAAGCTGTTCGTCGACAACTGGCGCTGGGCCGACACGCCCTACTACGTGCGAGCAGGCAAGCGGCTCGCCCGCCGCGAGACGACGATCGCGATCCAGTTCAAGCGGGCCCCGCACCCGCCCTTCGAGGAGCTCGCCGCGGAAGGGCTGCGCCCGAACGTCCTGTTGATCCACATCCAGCCGGACGAAGGCGTCTCGCTCGCGATCGGGGCGAAGGTGCCCGGCCAGGGAATGCAGATCCGCACCGTGCACATGGACTTCCTCTACGGCGGTGCGTTCCGCACCGACATGCCGGAGGCGTACGAGCGGCTGCTCTTGGACTGCATGCGCGGAGACGCGACGTTGTTCACTCGCGCCGACGAGGTCGACGAGCAATGGCAGATCGTCGACTCGATCGTGGCGGCCTGGCGGCGCGACCGGCCGTCGTTCCCGAACTACCCCGCCGGGACCTGGGGGCCGCCGTCCTCCGACGACCTGCTCCACCGGGACGGACGCTCGTGGCGGCGGCACTAGGGTCGGTGTCCGAGATCGAGCGCGAGCTCGCCCGCCTGCGAGTCGAGGAGGAGGGTGGATCCCGCCAGCGGACGAACGTGATGACCCACATCGCCTGGGTGCCCGAGCGGTGGGTCGAGGCGGCGGAGGACGTCCTCGCGGGGCTCGCCGAGCGGCACCCGTCGAGGACGATCGTCCTGTTCCCCCAGTCGAACGGCGGCGCCGGGCTCGATGGCGAGGTCGCGCTCGAGTCGTTCTCGACGGGCCAGGGTCGCTCGGTCTGTACGGAGACGATCCGCATTCACCTGAGCGGCGCCGCGGCGGAGCACCCCGAGAGCGTCGTCCAGCCGCTTCTGATCTCCGATCTGCCCGTGTTTCTGCGCTGGCGCGGCGCTCCGCCGTTCGGCGACTCGGCGTTCGAGAGCCTGGTCGACACGGTCGACCGGCTCGTGGTCGACAGCACCGAGTGGCCGGGTCTCCCTGCACGCTACGAGCAGCTCGCGGAGATCTTCGACCGAGTCGCGGTCTCGGACATCGCGTGGGCCCGGACGAGCCGCTGGCGGCCGATGCTCGCCTCGCTGTGGCCGGCCATCGGCGACGTCCGCCGGATCCGCGTCACGGGGACTGCGGCCCAGGCGCACCTGCTCGCCGGGTGGCTGAGATCGCGGCTGAACCGGCCGGTCGAGCTCGAGCACGAGGACTCGGATCGGCTCGTCGGCGTCGAGATCGACGGCAAGGCGGCGCCGTTTCCGCCCGGGGATCCGCCTCCGGGCGCCGACCTGCTCTCGGACGAGCTCGAGAAGCTGGATCGCGACCGTGTCTACGAGGACGCGGTGCGCGCGGCTGTGACGTAGGCCGCATCCAGCGGCGTATAGACGACGTGTACGCGGAGCAACCCAGCTTCGCCGCCATCGCCGAGCGGCACCTCGACGACGTCCATGCCTATCTCGTCTACCTCACCGCCGACCACTCCCTCGCCGAAGACCTCGCGGTCGAGACGTTCGAGCGCGCGTTGCGCCGGTGGAATCGCTTCGACCCGCGCCGCGGAGGCGCGCGCACGTGGCTCTGCCAGCTCGCGCGGTCGGCGGCGCTCGACCACTTCCGTGCCGAGGAGCGACGCCGCCGCCGCGAGGACCGCTACGCGGTCAGAGAGCTCCGCGAGGTTGCGCCGCCGAGCTTCGGCGAAGGCTTGTCCGTCGCGCTCGAGCATGCGCTCGGGGAGCTGTCCCGGGCAGAACGCGAAGTCGTCGCGCTGCGGGTCGTGCTCGAGCTCGACGGCGAGACGGCCGCGCGCGTGCTCGGGATCAGCCCCACGGCCTGCTCGACGCGGCTCAGCCGCGCGCTGCAGAAGCTGGAGGAGAAGGTGAGCGCCGATGCGGTCGCCTGAGCTCGCGCTCGAGCTGCGCGCTGCGCGGCCGACCGTCTCGCCCGAGCTGCGGGAACGGGTGCGCGCGGTCGCGGCGACAGCTGCTCCGCGCGGCCCTGGTTTCATGCTGCCTCCGCTTCGGCGTGTCGCCCTGATCGCTGCGGCTGCGGTGCTTGCCCTGGCCGTGGGAGGCGCGCTTGTCCACGGGCTCGCCCACTCCGGCGGAGCCGTCGAGCCGGTGCGTGCGAAGGCGTCGAGTGGGGGCACGGCTCTCGAGAGAACCCCGACCGTGGCCACTCTCGCACCTCAGAAGGCGGATGCGGTGCCGAACACGCCGTCGCGCCTGCAGCAGTACGGCGCAACCCTGCGCGTCCAGGTGAAGAACCGCGACGAGCTCTCGGACGCGACGAAGCGGGCGATGCGCGTCGCCCGGCTGCTCGGCGGCTACGTCGCACAGGTTCGGTACAGCGCTCCGCGCTTCGGAGCCGGTTCCGCCGCGATCGTGGTTCGGGTCCCGGTCGACCGCGTCCAGGACGCGATCGAGGAGTATGCGGGCCTCGGCACCCTGCTCGCGCAGAGGGTCTCGATCACGGATGTCACCAAGCAGGTCCAGGAGCAGGCGAAGGAGATCGCACGGCTGCGCACCCAGATTGCGAGCCTCGAAGCGGACGGCGTCACAGCCGGCGAGCGGCCGCGGCTGGAGGCGCTGAAGGCACGGCTCGACTACCTGACGAAGCGGAGCAGGGCGACCGTTCGCCGCGCCGAGCTCGCGAGGATCTCGCTCGGACTGACCACGGAGCGAAAGGCGGCGGCCGCCCCCGCGAGCCGTTTCCAGCGCACCATGAGCGATGCCGCGGATGTCCTCGTCCGCGAGGCGGAGATCCTCCTCTACGCCCTCATCGTCGCCGGACCGTTCCTGATCCTCGGGATCTGCGCGGCGGCTCTCGCACGCGGCCACCGCCGCCGGCTCGACGAGCGCCTGCTCGGGCGCTCGCTCTAGAAGGCGATCCAGCCCGGCAGCCGGCCGCGCGGCCCCACGGCCGCGTAGCCGATCTGGTACCTGACGCCGTTCAGGCTGCCGCTCGTCACGATCAGGACGATGCGCCTGCGCTCGCGGGCGTTTCGGAACAGCGTCGACAGGATCACCCCGTGCCCGGGCCGAAAGCGCTTGCCGACGATCCGTCGTCCCTTTCGGCCGCCCACCACCAGCATGACCTCCGGCTTCGGGCCGCCCGCGTAAGGGACCGAGATCACAACGCCTCGCGCGTCGCGCGGAACCTGCACCGGCACGTAGTGGGTTGAGAGGCCGAAGACGCTGCGAATGCGCGTCGCGCGCGGCGCCGTCGAGGACCTCAGCGAGTAGGGGGCTCCGACCGGCAGGCCCCGCCGGTAGAGACTGAGCGAGAACCGGCTGAACACGTCGAAGAGGGAGCCGGCGTGGCGCTCTCGGAGCGCGAGATCGAGCTGGGAGACACCGATGCGGGTCGGCTTGCCTCGACGATCGGCGGCCTGGAGCCGCTGGAAGTACGCGGGGAGGACGCCCCGGTTCAGCCGGGCGAGGTAGAGCCACCACCAGGCGCCGCCGTAGCAGCGGATGCACGCCGAACGCTCGTCGTAGAGCGGCAGCCACGGCCGCCGCAGCCACTCGTCGAGGTACTGGGTCAATGCGAGGTCCTTCACGTCCGGGAAGACGAGCATCGACATCGCGGTGGCGCTCCCCTCGGCCGCCCAGACCGGGATCGTGGCGCTGACGACGTAGGAGAACTGGATCACGTGGAAAAGCTCGTGGGCGACCGTGACGCGGAGCGTCCCGAGTGCGGCCACGTGTCCGGCGTCGAGCTGCGGCGAGAGGACGACGAAGGTCCCGCCCTCCGCGAACTTCTGGGTGAACGTGATCCCGAAGACCCCCCTGGGCAGGCTGTGGATGTAGATGTCGGGCTTCGTGTCCGGGCCGTCGCGGTCCGGGAGGGCCTGCTGGAAGCCGTGACGCTCGTAGTAGAGGAGCGCGGTATCGGCGGCGAGGGCCGTCTGCTCGACGTAGTCGGGCACGCCGCTCGCGTCGTCGTCCGTCAGCGGCGGCGCGTCGGCCCCGGAGGCCACGTAGTGGACGACCGTGCGCACGCCCGCGTACGGAGGCGCCTCCGGGCTGGTGTACGCGTAGGTGCCGCCGGTCGTCGGCCGCGCGACGGTTGTTGGAGCCGCCGCGTGGGCCGGCGCAATGACGGCGAGCGCGAACGCGAAGGCGAGCGCGGGCGTGACGAGGCGGGCCACGAGCATGCGTCAAAGGGTTTCGGCACCTTGCGGGCACCGGGCGTCCCTCGATCGGGTGACGCTAGAGCGCGGGCTCGAGCGCTGCGCCGGCCGCGAGGACGAGCGCGTCCGAGCCGGCGGGGGCCGCAAGCTGGACGGAGGCGGGAAGGCCGTCCTCGGCGTCGCCGCAGGGAAGCGCGAGCGCCGGCCACCCTGCCAGGTTGAACAGCGACGTGAACTTCGTCAGTGTCGTCCGGTCGCCGTGCCCGAACGGGGGCGCGACCACCGGCAGGGTCGGCGTCACGAGGAGGTCGAGGCCCTCCATGAGCTCCGCGAGCCGCTCCCGGTAACGCTCGCGGACCTGGGCGGCGGCCGAGACATCGGCCTCGGTCAGCTCCTGGGCCTGCTCGAGCTGCGTGCGCACGTCGTCCCCGTAGTCCTCGGCCCGCTCGGGGAACAGGCCCTGGTGCGACTCGAGCGCCTCACGGCGGAAGAGCGGGCCCCAGTCGCGGCGGTCGGGGACGGCGAGGTCGAGGGTACGGGCGCGGGCGAACGCGGCGGCGGCCGCCACGACGCGCTCCCGGACGAGCGGCGCCGCCTCGTCGAGCCAGGCGACGCCGACGGCGAGATCGGCGAGCCCCACGCTCGCCGGCTGGAAGCAGGGTGCGAGCGCCTCCAGCATGCCCACGCAGTCCGCAACGTCTCGCCCCATCGGGCCGGCATGGTCGAAGCTCGGCGCGAGGGGGAAGCAGCCGTCGAGCGGAACGAGGCCGAATGTCGGCTTGAAGCCGACGATTCCGCAGCAGGCGGCGGGAATCCGGATCGAGCCGGCGGAGTCCGAGCCGAGCGCCACCTCGGCCAGCCCGGCCGCGATCGCGGCTGCCGAGCCACCGCTCGAGCCGCCGGCGACCCTGCTCGCATCCCGCGGGTTCGGCACATTCCCGAAATGCGGGTTCTCCGAGGTCACGCCGTAGGCGAACTCATGCAGGTTCGCCTTGCCGACGGTGGCGTAGCCTGCGCCTTCGAGCCTCGAAACCGACTCCGCGGTCCTGTCGGGCACGTGATCCGCGAAGATCGCGGAGCCGTACGTCGTCCTCAGCCCCGCGGTGTCGAAGAGGTCCTTGACGGCGAGGCGGAGGCCGGGAGCCGGCTCTTCCACCTCCGTGATGAAGATGCCGTCAGTCGAGGGCGAGATAGACGATCGCGACCAGGAAGGACGCCCCGAAGAGGAGCAGGACGAACACGAACAGCGCCACGCCCCAGATGATGTTCTTGCGGCGGAGCTCGGCCTCGGGTTCCGCGGGCTCATGCGCGGTGCGGGGCGGCGGCGGCTCGGGCAGCGGCTCCGTCACACCGTCACGTCCACGGCCATCGCGGCGAAGAGAAGAGCGAGGTAGAGCAGGGAGAAGTGGAAGAGGAGCGCCGCGCGTCGCGGTGTCGGCTCTCGCCTGAGGTCGAGCGCGAGGGCGAGGAAGACCGCGCCGAGCAGCAGGGCGGCGACGAGGTAGGGCAGGCCGAGCGTCCCCCAGACGAACGGACACGCGGTCACCGCGACGAGCACCAGCGAGTAGAGGACGATCTGCCGCGTCGTCTCGCGCTCGCCCCGAACCACCGGCAGCATCGGCACGCCGGCGGCCTCGTAGTCGCGGCGGATCAGAAGCGCGAGCGCCCAGAAGTGGGGCGGCGTCCAGAAGAAGACGATGGCGAAGAGCAGAAGCGCCGGCACCGTCACCGAGCCGGTCGCCGCGGCCCAGCCGACGAGCGGCGGGATCGCGCCCGCCGCGCCGCCGATGACGATGTTCTGCGGGGTCGTCCGCTTCAGCCAGCGGGTGTAGACGAAGACGTAGAAGAGGTTGCCGACGAGTGCCAGGACGGCCGTCAGGACGTTGACCAGGCTGGCCAGCAGAACGAACGACACGGCCGAGAGCGCCAGTCCGAACTCGAGCGCGCGCGCGGGTGGGACGCGGTCGGCCGCCACCGGCCGGCGAGCGGTACGGCGCATATGGCGGTCGATGTCGCGGTCGAGGACGTGGTTGAGCGCGCTGGCGCCGCCGCAGGCGAGCGCGAGCCCGGACATCGTCACGACGAAGAGCCAGGCCGACGGCAGCCCCCCGGCGCCGACGATCATGCCGCACGCCCCGGTGAGCAGGAGCAGGGTCATGATTCGGGGCTTCGTCAGCGTGACGTAGTCGCGCCACGGCGCGGCCGGCACCGGCTCACCGCGGAAGGTCGCGGACGCGCCGACAAGCGCCGCCGCCAGCGCGAGCCCGGCGAAGGCGACGTGCAGTGGCCGCGGCGTCACGAGGGCGGCGACGAGGAACGACCCCAGCGCCGTCACGGCCGGCACCAGGAGCCGTCGGTGTGCGACCCACGCGGCCGAGACGAGCGCCGCGAGCGGTGGGATCGCGAGCGCCGCGAGCGCCCGGTGCGCCGTGTGCAGCGCGAGCGCTCCCGAGACGACGGCGAGCGCCGCTGCCGCCGACGCGCCGATTGCCATCAGCCGCAGCCAGGGGCCTGGAGCCTCAGGCACGCGCCTCGACCTTCTGGATCCGCCGGCGTAGGTCGCGGAGCGGCCTCGCACTCGTCACGTAGGGGACGGTGTCGAAGTTGTGCTCCGGCGGCGGCGAGCTCGTGTACCACTCGAGCGTGTCGGCGAGCCACGGGTCGTGGCCGGCGCGCTTGCCGACGCGGGCCGTCTTGATCGCGTTGACGATGAACACGAGCGTTCCGAAGCCGAGCACGAAGGAGCCGATCGTGGACATCAGGTTCCAGGTCTGCCACCAGGCATCGCCGTCCCAGGTGTACACCCGGCGAGGCATGCCCAGCAGCCCGAGGAAGTGCTGTGGGAAGAAGGTCAAGTTCATGCCGATGAAGTAGAGCCAGAAGTTGACCTTCCCGAGGCGCTCGTCGAGGAACCGGCCGAAGATCTTCGGCCACCAGTAGTAGAAGCCGGCGAAGAGCGCGAACGCCGAGCTGCCGAAGAGCACGTAGTGCATGTGCGCGACGACGAAGTACGTATCCGTGACCTGCCAATCGAACGGGAAGGCGGCGAGGAAGACCCCCGAGAGGCCGCCGATGATGAAGATCGCGACCCCGCCGAGCGCGAACAACATCGCGGTGTCGAGGATCACGTTTCCGCGCCAGGTCGTCGCGATCCAGTTGAAGATCTTGATCCCGGTCGGGACGGCGATCGTCATCGACGAGAGCATGAAGAAGATGTTCAGCGCGTTCGGCATTCCCACCGAGAACATGTGGTGGGCCCAGACGAGCATCGAGTAGAAGCCGATCGCGACGGTCGAGAAGGCGATCGCCTTGTAGCCGAAGATCGGCTTGCGCGAAAAGACCGGGATCACCTCGGAGAGGATCCCGAATGCGGGGAGCGCCATGATGTAGACCTCGGGGTGGCCGAAGAACCAGAACATGTGCTGGTAGAGCACGGCGTTGCCCCCTTCCTGCGGTAGGAAGAAGTGCGTGCCGGCGTTGCGGTCGAGGAGCAGCATCGTCAGGGCCGCCGCCAGCTCGGTCAACGCGATCAGGATCAGGATCGCGTAGACCTCGATCGTCCAGACGAAGAGCGGCAGGCGCATCCAGCCCATGCCGGGCGCGCGCATGTTGTGGATCGTGACGATGAAGTTGATCGCGCCGATGATCGACGAGATCGAGGTCAGGTGGATCGCGAGGATCCAGAGGTCCTGGCCGTTCCCGGGCGAGAACGCGTTCTCGGACAGCGGCGGGTAGGCGTACCACCCGGATCGCGCGGCGCCCTGGCTCGCGAACCAGCTGGTGAAGAGGACGATCCCGCCGAGCAGGTAGAGCCAGTACGAGAGCGCGTTCAGGCGCGGAAAGGCCATGTCCCGCGCGCCGATCATCAACGGCACGAGGTAGTTCCCGAACCCGGCGAAGATCGGGACGACGACGAGGAAGATCATCGTCGTGCCGTGCATCGTGAACATCTGGTCGTAGGTGTCGCCCGTGAAGACGGTCTCGTTCGGCCGAGCGAGCTGAGAGCGCATCAGGAGCGCGAGGATCCCGCCGGCGACGAAGAAAATCAGGCTCGTGAGGATGTAGAGGATCCCGATCCGCTTGTGGTCCACGGTCGCGAGCCAGCCCGAATAGCGGCCGCGCGAGACGACGGTCGCAGCGGGGTAGCTCTCCGTCCTAGCCGCCACCGCCGCTCCCTCCGCTCCCTTCCGAGAAGCGCTTCAGGTAGGCGATCAGCGCGTCCATCTGCCGCTCGTCCCAGCCGCGCCCGACGGCGGGCATCTTGCCGCGGCCCTCTCGCAGGAGTATCCGGATTGCGTTCGACTGGGCGACCGCCGGGTTACCCTGGAGCGACGGTCCGAGGCCGCCCTCGCCGTTCAGGCCGTGGCAGGTGGCGCAGACTCCCTTGAAGGTCATCTCGCCGAGGTTCGACGTTCCGGCCCGCTGGGCGCGGGCCTGCTGCGAGAGCCAGGCGTCGAACTCGCGAGGCGGCACGGCCTCGACCGTTCCGACCATCTTCGCGTGCTCGTAGCCACAGAACTCGCCGCACTGGCCCCGGTAGGTGCCGGGCCGCTCGGCGATGAACTCCATGTGGTTCGTCTTGCCGGGAATCGCGTCGAACTTGCCGTCGACCGAGGGGATCCACCAGCTGTGGTCGACGTCCTCCGAGTTGATGCTGAGCCGGATCTGCCTCTGCGCCGGGATCCTGAGCGTCTGCACCTGGATGACGCCGTTCGGGTAGACGAAGTTCCAGTAGAACTGACGCCCCTCGACCTCGATCTCGACCTGCTGGGCGCCGGCCTTCGCGGACTGGACGTCCCTGATCCCCGGGAGCTTGTAGAGGACGAACGTGATGATCACGGCCAGGATCACGACGGGGATCGCCGTCCAGATCAGCTCGAGCCGGGTCGCGCCGTGGATCTGCGGTCCTTCGGCCGTGCGGGAGCGGCCACGGTTGCGGAAGCGGACGAGACAGAAGACGAGCGCGCCCTCGACGAGGACGAAGATCCCGCCGGCGATCGCGAGCAGCAGCCAGTAGATGTCCTCGATGCCCGCGGCCTGCGGCGAGTCCGGACCGCGCGGGGTGATTCCGGCCGGATCGTCGGCGAGTGCGACGTGTGCGAGGACGAGCCCGAAGAGGGCGACGCAGACGAGGACGATGGTCTTCCTCCGCACGGGCGTTGGCATTCTATGGAGGGTGACCGGGCGAACGCGGGTCATACTTCCGGCCGGCGCGACGGGCGACTTCCAGGTCTACCTCAACGGCGTGTTGCAGCGCCCGGGTCGTGATTTTCGGCGCGAGGGCAACGAGCTCGTTTTCGAAAAGCACCTCGCGAAAGAAGGGCGCCTGGGCTTCTGGCGCTGGCTGTCCCTCTTCCTCGGCGTCGCGGGCACGTACCGCCAGAACGACAGCGTCGACGTGGTCTACCGCGTCGGGGCGCAGCGCGTGGTCGCGACGGGCCTCCCGCTCGTGCCCGAGTAGTCCCGCCCGGGACCTGTCTCAACGGGCCCTGGCGGGGGTCAGACCCCGGACGTGTCCGATGGAAGCAAAACGCCTGCTACCCGCGTTCGACGCCGGTCTACGGACGTGTTCCGGACCCGAATTGGGTCAGACCCCGGACATGCCCCTTGGGGCGGGGCGGCGTCAGCTCTGCCCGCGGCGGGGGTCGTCCGGAGTGGTGCCGTCCTGCGGGGCGCCGCCGGGGCCGCTCATGACCGTGCCGTCCGATTCGACGAGGTCGCGGGGGTCGGCGGTGCGGTAGTCCTCCGCCTGGAGGCCGCCGCGGGGGTCGCCCTCGCGCTCGAGTGCGTGCGGGTCGGCCTCCTGCTTCGCGGCCGTGCCCCTGCTGCGTCCGAAGATGCGGTCGAGAAAACCCATCTCGCCGGTTATGCCCGGCCGGCGCCGTTCGAATCCGACAGGGTCAGCTTCATGCGCGTGCCGCCGTCCTCGGTGCACTCCGCGTCGACGTGGCCGCCGTGGGCCTCGGCAACCTGCTTGACGATCGCGAGGCCGAGGCCCGACCCGGGCCGGCTCCGCGCGTCGGCCGAGCGGTAGAAGCGGTCGAACACGTAGGGGAGATCGGCCGCGTCGATGCCCGGGCCGTGGTCGCGGACGACGACCTGGCCGTCCTGGACGCCGACCTCGACCTTGCCGCCGGGCGGGCTCCACTTCGCCGCGTTGTCGAGCAGGTTCGAGACCGCGCGCGCGATCGTGCTCGGCACGCCGTGGAGCTCAGTCGGCCGGAGGTCGGCGTCGAACTCCACCTGCGGATAGTCGCGCCGCGCCTTGTCCAGGACCTCGGAGACGAGCAGGTCGAGGCGAACGTCCTCGGCCTCGACCGGATGGGTGTCCCCCCGCGCGAGCTCCACGAGCTCGGTCACGAGCGCGGTCATCTCGGTCAGCTGGCTGACCACGTCGTGGAGGAGCCGCTCGCGCTCGTCGGCCGGCATGTCCCGGTCGCGTGCGAGCACCTCGATGTTCGTCCGCAGGCTCGTCAGCGGCGTCCGCAGCTCGTGCGAGGCGTCGGAGACGAGCTGCCGCTGTGACCGCGCCGACTCCTCGAGCGCCTCGAGCATCGTGTTGAAGCTGGTCGCGAGGCGGCTGAGCTCGTCGTCGCCGTGGGTCTCGATCCGTTCCGACAGGTCTCCCGTCTCGCGCACGTTCTCGGTCGCGGTCGTCAGTCGGCGCACCGGCGCGAGCGCGGCCTGCGAGACGGCGAAGCCGAGCCCGAGGGCGATGGCGATGCCGCCCGCGGCGATCACGAGGAGAAACACCGTGATGCGGCGGAGCGTGTGGTTGACCTCGTCGAGCGAGCGCGCCACCTGAAGCGCATACGTCTGCCCGCTGAAGTCCCGCACGGGAAGGGTGTAGACGCGGTACGCGGTCCCGCTGAGGTTCGCGTCGCCGAGTCGCTCGTCTGCATCGCCGCGCGCGACCTCGAGCGCGGCCTCGCTGGGCGGAATCGAGCCCGACTCGAACCGAGTCTGGGTCGTCTTGCCGCTCGAGTCGACGAGCTGGACGAAGTCGCCCGCCCCGAGCGGCGTCGGCGGGACGCCCTCGAGATAGCCGTGGTCGACGCGGAGGTCGCCCACCCTGGCGATTTCCTGTGCGCGCCCCCTGAGCGCATCGTCCACCTGTCCTCGCAGCTGGTTGCGCACGACCAGGAAGACGACGAGGGAAGCCGCGATCACCGCGAACGCCACCGCGGCGGCCGCGACGAGCGTCAAGCGAGCCCGGAAGCTCACGGCTCGCGGAGGGCGTAGCCGACGCCGCGCACGGTCTGGATCAGACGTGGTTTGCCGCCGGCTTCGGTCTTGCGGCGCAGGTAGCCGATGTAGACGTCGAGCGAGTTGGACGAGAGTCCGAAGTCATATCCCCAGACGCGCTCGAAGATCAGGGAACGGGTCAGCACCTGGCGGGGATTCAGCAGGAAGAGCTCGAGCAGGGAGAACTCGGTCCGCGTCAGCTCGATCGGATCGCCGTCGCGCTTCACCTCGCGAGTCGCGGGATCGAGCTCCAGGTCCGCGAACCGGAGCACCTCGCCCGACCCGTCGGTCGTGCGCCGCAGCAGCGCTCGCAGACGCGCCAGCAACTCGGCGAGGGCGAACGGCTTGACGACGTAGTCGTCGGCGCCGGCGTCGAGCCCGGCGACGCGGGACTCCACCTCGTCGCGCGCCGTCAGCATCAGGATCGGGGTGCTGTTTCCGGCTCCGCGCAGCCGCCGTGCGGTCTCGAGCCCGTCGACGTTCGGCATCAGCACGTCGAGCACGATCGCGTCGGGCTGGACGTCGCCGGTGTCGAGCCGGTAGAGCGCCTCTGCACCGTCGCCCGCGAGCTCGACCTCGTAACCCTCGAGCGCGAGTGCGCGGCGGAGCGATTCGCGCACCGCCGCTTCGTCGTCGACGACGAGAATCTGGGGATTGCTCATATGGGAATTGTGGCCCGAGAAGGTGAGAGAACGATAAGAGGCGGCCGGCGATCTACTGGCTTTCGGTCGCCGGCCGCCACGACCAGGGGCACACGGGGGAGGTGGCCGGGGACACCGTCGCATCGGTCCATAAGAGCTGGCTAAGACGGGCGTAAGAAGTCTCTAAAGACGGCCGCCCCGATTCTTAGGCGCTTCTTAGCCGCCTCTCACCCCCTCTTCATCGAGCGGTGATGACATAGGGCCCGGCAATCACTCGAAAGGAATTCGGAATGTCACGCAAGCGCACGCCCATCCTCATTGCCGCCGCAGCGCTCGTCGCCGGAGTCGGCGCAGGCGTCGGTGGCTATGCCGCCGTCGAGGGCGGCGGCGGGACGACGACCGTCGTCCAGCAGGCGCCGGCCACGGGATCTCCCGCGGCCGCGACCAAGAGCCTCAGCGTCGGCAACGTCTACAAGACCGCTCGCGACGGCGTCGTCGAGGTGACGACGACCACGAGGGCGAGCTCGGGCAACGACTCGCCGTTCCCCTTCGGTGGCAACGGCGGCTCTCAGCAGTCCCAGGCTCAGGGCTCGGGCTTCGTCTACGACAGCGACGGCCACATCGTCACGAACAACCACGTCGTCGCCGGCGCCTCCTCGATCAGCGTCACCTTCGCGGACGGCTCCAAGTACAGCGCCAAGGTCGTCGGGACCGATGCGTCCACCGACCTCGCCGTCCTGAACGTCGACGCGCCGTCGAGCAAGCTCCACGCGCTCTCCCTGGGCGACTCGAGCGCGCTTTCGGTCGGCGACGGAGTCGTCGCGATCGGCAGCCCGTTCGGGCTCGAGGAAACGGTCACGAGCGGCATCGTCAGCGCCCTCGACCGCCAGATCAGCTCGAGCAACAACTTCACCATCTCCGGAGCGATCCAGACCGATGCCGCGATCAACCACGGCAACTCGGGCGGCCCGCTGCTGAACATGGC
>JBKPOY010000032.1:0-15153 GCA_046733295.1 Actinomycetota bacterium
GCCAGCACGCCCGAGAAGGCGAGAAGGACGGGGAGGCCGGCCGCCACCAGGGCGCCGAAAGCGAAGATCAGGATGATCAGCGTCGTCGGAACCGCGAGCTTCTCGGCGCGGGTGAAGTCCTTCCCGAGCGTGTCGCTCAGCGCCTTGCTCGCGCTGGCGTCACCGAACTCCTCGACGATGTACCCGGGGTGCCTCTGCTGGACCGCCGCCGTCGAGTCGAGCGCCGGCTGGACGTGATCCTCGGCGTCCTCGGGCTTTCCCTTGATGTCGAACCTGACGAGGGCGGAATGCGCGTCCTCCGAGATCTGGCCCTTGTTCGCAACGCCCGTCCCGAGCGGCGAGCGGACGTTGGTGACCCCCGTTGCCTTCGCGATCGTTGCCTCCGCGTCCTTGATCACGGCGACAAAGCCCGGGTCGGTGGCCGTCTGCCTCGTGCTCTGGATCAGGATCGACTCGGTCGCCGGTTGCTTGAAGTCGGCTTTCGCCAGGATCTTCTGTGCCCGGCCCGACTCGCCGTCGCCGGCGTCGGAATCCGCAAGCGTGTTCGTGCCGACCGCGTTTCCCAGCAGGATCGCGATCGCGACGAACGCGAGCCAGCCGAAGAACGCCGTTTTCCAGTGCGCGGCGGCCCACCGGCCGCAGCGCCCGGCGAAGTTCACCTTTTCCATCGTGCTCCCGTCCCTTCCAACGGAGATGACCCGACCCGCGACCTTAGCGAGGTCGACGCCAGAGTCAAGCGGGAAAACTGCGCGGACAGCGCCTCTTCGACGCGCGCCGTGCCGGCTCTACCGCTGTTCCCAGCCCTCGGGCTTGCGGAGGGTCCAGATCGAGTAGCCGACAAGGATGATGATCGCGATCGGAATCGCGATCACCAGCGCGATTCCGAGTCCACCCAGTCCGAGAATCGGGGCTGTGATTGCCATGCCGCGAGGATCTCGCGATCCGCGCTGGGAGTCAAGCGCGGAGGATCTTGGCCCTCGTTCCGGCGAGCTCGGCTCAGAGATCCTCGCGGGCCCGCTTCCACTCGGGCGAGACGGAGAAGTGGCGTTCGGCAGGTACCAGCGGAGCGCCCGGCCCCAGGACGTTCGCTTGCACCAGCACTCGGGTGTGCAGCCACACTCCCGCCCCCTGAGGATTGTGGATCCGCTGGAGAACGCTTCGGCTCATGTGGCCGATCGTAGCGTCGCCCCCTCACCGGCGATCAATACAGCGAGGCCCTTCTCCACGGCGGCCACGAATCCATCAGCGCGTCCGGGCCGGGACCGCTTGACGCAGACGCCACGAAATAGGAGGCTAGGCCCCAACTCGGCCGAAAGGTAGGTGGCGACTGCACTAGACGGCGTCCTCGAAACCAGCGGGGGGTTAGGAGGAACACCATGCGGCAAAGGTTCGTACTACTCGTCGCCACCACCGTCGCCGGTTGTGTTCTCGCCGGGACCGGCGTGGCGGCTGGAGCGACTGAGGTCGACCACTTCACCGACGGTCCATTCCCCGACGAGATCTGCGGCGTTACCGGGACGACAACAATCCATGGAACCGCCGTCTTCCGGGATCTTCCGAACGGCGGCTTCTTCGCGAGCGGTACCTTCTGGGCCGTCTTTACGGCCGACAACGGCAAGTCGATCACGATCTTCGCTGCCGGCCCGGCGAAGAGCGCCACGGCACCCGTGATCGACGAGGCGGCGGGGACGGTCACTACCACGACCACGTTCGTCGGCCTGCCTGAGAAGCTGTCGATTACCCGCGGCCGGACGCTGCTCCGCGATGCGGGGATAGTGACAATTACCAGCGTCTTCGAGTACACGGGCAATCCCGAAGAGCCGTTCGGAGACCTGATCTCACAGAGTCTGTCCGGCCTGCACGGCCCACACCCGGACCTGCTCAGCGACTTCGAAGCCTTCTGCAACGTCCTGGGGCCGTACTTGCTCGATCCGTAGCGAATGAAGAGCTTGGCGATCGGAGTGGGTGTCGAAGACGCACCCGCTCCGTCTCGCCTCGCGGCGCGATGCAGACGAGGGCGGCGCTTCGTCCGCCCTCGTCCGTCACCGTTTTTTCGTCGCCTAAGCCGGGCTGAGCGCTTAGAAGTGGAGATTGGAACGAGTTACTGATGTCGATCACGTTGTTGAGATGAACGGCCCGCTGCGGACTGCGTGTCGCCGTTACTGCGAGCGCTCAGAGCCACCCAAGGCAGGTCTCACCCTCGTGACGAGACGCCGTTTCTGGCGACCTTGCTCTTTTGTGCTGTGAAACGCGACAGGCTTGACTTCTCTGCGGAGAGGCAAGAGAGTTCTGCCACGAACGTAGCGTGGAGCGGCGAGCTGCGGCAGGTTGGTCGCTCGATGCAACGGAAGGCGCCTCGTAGGTTCGTCGTCTCAATTTTGACGGCAGAAGGGAGTTTCCAGATGAAGCGTCTGGCAGTGGTCATTGCGGCCCTGGTACTCGGTGTGCTCGCTCTCGCGGGGACGGCTGGCGCCACGAAGCCGTTCATGGAGCGGGTCGTGCTAGGGCCGGACACGCTCAACGCGTGCAGCTTCCCAGTCCTCATCCAGCCCACCGCGCCCGACGTCCAGAACTTCTTTATCTTCAGCAACGGCGAGATCCACGGTTCCGGGCCATTCGTCGGGACCGCCACCAATCTCGACACCGGTAAGACGGTCACGATCAACCTTTCGGGCAGCTTCTCGGTGGTGGAAAACAGCGACGGCACGACCACCATTACCTCCAATGGCTTCGTCCTCTCGTCCTTGTTCGGGACCATCTTTTCCGGGCACGGCGTCATCGTGCTCGACGCCAGCGGAAACGTGATTTCGAGGACGTCCAACGGGACGGAACGCGATCTCTGCGCCGAACTTGCAGACCCGTAGCTCCCTCGAAATCTGCGAGATGGGCTTCTCGACGCGCGAGCTCGGCAACGGGCAGGGATCTCAGGACGCTTGGTCTCAGGCCTGCTCGACGAGCCGCGTGACGAGCTCGAGCGGTTGAGCGCCCGTTCCCCTTCCTAGCCCGGCTGCCAGCGCGCGAATCCAACGAACGCTGCGTCAGTGATGCGTCAGTAGCGGATGGAAACCAGTGCCTAGCTTCTCGATCTGCCGAACGGAACGACAGCGATGAAACCGCCGGATTAGCAGCGGAGTCAGCTTGATCCACGGCGGGGGTGGGATTCGAACCCACGGGCGACCTTTCGGCCGCCAACGGTTTTCAAGACCGCCCCGTTCGACCGCTCCGGCACCCCGCCTCTATGCATTGTCGCGGAGGCGGACTCCGTTCGCCTCCGCTCGGGCTCCTGCCAAATCCTTGTAACAGTCTGTTGCGAAGTCTCGGAGGCGCGCCGATCTGTGCGGGGAGAAAGGGTAGTCGGGGCGCAGGCGAAACTTAGAGGGTCGTGCCGGAAGGGAACCACGAGCTCGAGGCCGCCTGGCAGGCGCTGACCGAGCGCGAGCGCCGCGGCGAGGAGGCCACGCGCCAGCGCGCGGCCGAGCTCGAGGAGCGCAGCGCGCGCGTCTCGGCGCTCTGGGAGGAACTCGGTGAGCGATCCGAGGACCTCACGCAGCGCGAGTCGGGGCTTGCCGATCGCGAAGGCGCCGTCGCCGAGGCGAGGGCGGATGTCGAACGGCGGGAGCGGATCGTCGCCGAGGCGGAGGCGCGGGTCGAGGCAGCGCGGCGACACCTGGTCGAGCTCGACACACGCGAATCAGGGCTGACCGCCCGCATCGCCGAGCTCGACGAGCGAGGCGAGTGGGTGGCGGCGGCCGAGCGCGAGCTCTTGCAGCGCGAGTCGCGCGTCGGCGAGCGGGAGCACGAAGTCGCGCGCGCGAGGGCCGAGCTCGAGCTACGTGAGGCCGCCGTCGCGCAGCTGGCGCCGCGGGAGGCCGAGCTGCCGCGCCTGAAAGCCGAGCTCGAGGCCGAACGCGACCGGCTGCAGGCGGCCCGGGCAGAGGCGGAGCGACGCCTGGCCCAGGTCGGCCCCCGCGAGGCCGAGGCCAGGCAGAGATGGGCGGAGGTCGAGGAACGCGAGCCGCGCGTGGCGCGCCTGGCGGACGCCCTCGAGCAGCGCGCGGGCCGTCTTGCCGCGGCCGAAGCGCGCGTCGCGAACGAGTTGCGCGACGTCCGCGAAGAAGCGGCCCGGGTCGAGCGTACAAAGGAGAGGTTCGACGCCCTCGATGACCGCGAGGCCAAGCTCGTTCAGCTCTCGGTCGAGCTGACCGAGCGCGGCGAGTGGCTGACGATCGCGGAGCAGGGCCTCGCCGGGCGCGAGGCGCGCGCGGCCGATCTGGAGCGCGGGGTCGAACGCCGCCAGCGCGCGCTCGACGAGCGGGAGAGCGAGCTCCAGCGGTTCGAGCAGAGCCTAAACGCGCGCGAGCAGGCACTCGACGCCGCCGAGGGTGATCTCGAGACGCGCCGGCGGCGCCTTCTCATCGAGCCCCTCGGCCCCGGGGCTACGACCCCGGCCTGAGCTCCGCGGGCGCGCCGTGCTCCTGGAGCACGGGGGGGATCTCGACCGAACCGTCCTCGCGCTGGAAGTTTTCCAGCACGGCGAGCAGCCAGCGGTCGGTCGCGGCCGTGCCGTTGAGCGTGTGGACGGGCGTGGGGCCGCCGTTCGGCCGGTAGCGGATCTGGAGGCGCCGGGCCTGGAAGTCCGTCGTGTTCGAGCACGAGGTGATCTCTCGGTATCGCTCCTGGCTGGGGAACCACGCCTCGATGTCGTACTTCTTCGCTGCCGGGTCGCCGAGATCGCCGGCCGCCACGTTGACGACGCGATACGGGATGCCGACCGCCTGCACGAGGTCCTCCTCGATCGCGAGCAGGCGGTCGTGCTCCTCCCACGAGTGTTCACGCCGGCAGAACACGAACATCTCGACCTTGTCGAACTGGTGGACGCGGAACATTCCGCGGGTGTCCTTACCCGCGGCGCCTGCCTCTCGCCGGAAGCAGGTGGAGTACGCCGCGTACCGCAGGGGCAGCGACTCGGCCTCGAGGATCTCCTCCATGTGGAAGCCGGCGAGCGCGACCTCGGATGTGCCGGTCAGGTAAAGCCCGTCCTCGGGAGCGTCGTAGATGTTGGACCTCTCGGTCGGAAAGAACCCGGTGCCGTACATCGCCTGCTCGCGGACGAGGACGGGTGGGCGCATGAGCGTGAAACCGGCCTCCACGAGCCTCGCGATCGCGAGCCGGAAGATCGCCTGCTCGACGAGCGCCGAGGCGCCGACGATGTAGCCGAAGCGGGAACCGGACAGTCGGGCGGCGCGCTCCATCTCGAAGCGGCCCAGCTCCAGATGGTCGCGTGGGCTCACGAGCGAGGGCGGCTCGCCCCAGCGCCGGATCTCGACCGCGTCCTCCTCGTCGACGCCGTCGGGCACGGACTCGTGCGGCGGGTTCGGAACGCGGGCGAAAGCGGCATCCCGCTCGGCCTCGGCCTGCGAGAGCTGCTCTTCGGTGCGCCTAAGCTCCTCCTTGACCTGCTTGAGCTCCTCGACCTGCTCGGGCGTCGGCTTTCCCTGGAGCTTCTGCCGCGAGCGGAGCTCGTCGACGCGCGGCACGAGCGTGCGCCAGCGCTCGTCGGCCGCGAGCCATTCGTCGAACGCCTCGGCCGCGCCCTTGCGCGCGAGCGCGCTCCGGTAGGCGTCGGGGTCGTTGCGCGCGGCCTTCGCGTCGATCACGCGAGGGCTACTGCTTGGCGGTCAGGAACGCGACCAGGTCGGCGAGCTGCTTCGGCGGCAGGTTTCCGTACGTGGTCGGCATCACGTTCTGGTAGCCCTCCTCGACGTAGGAGCCGGGATTGACGATCGACTCCTGGACGAACTCTCCGAGCGGCTTGTCGGCGGTCTTCGCGTAGTCGGCGAGCTTGTCGAGGTCGGGGCCCGTCTGGCCGTTCGAGTTCGCGGGCACGTAGGTGTGGCAGCCGCCGCACCCGTTCGAGGCGAACAGCTTCTTCCCGGCCGCCGGGTCGCCCTTTGCGGCGGTTGTCGTCGTCTGCTCCTCCGGAACGGGACCGATCACGGTCTCTGGAAGCGGCTTCGTGGTCTTCTCGTAGCCGCACCCCGCCACGGCCAAGGCGGACGCTGCCAGGACGACGACGGCGGTGCGGCGCATGGGGCGTGAGTCTACTCGCGGCCCGAGACCGGGCCGGCGGTTCTGCTCCACGTCAGGACGGCGATCGCCACCAGCGCTCCGAAGCGGAGCACGTCGAAGCCGGAATCGTTGACGAGCAGCGAAACCGCGAGGGCTACGAGCAACGCGTCGAGCGTGCGCGAGCGGGGGCGCAGGACGGCGACGGCGATCAGCGTCGCCAGGGAGACGAGCGCGATCGCGAGGTGGTCGGACTTGTTGACGATGCCACTCCACGAGAGGTGTAGGCGGTGGCCGAAGTCCGAGAAGAGCGCGCCGGGGCCGTCCCCGACCGCATGCGTGACGTGGCTCGAGCCGCCGCTCAGCGCGTCGAGGCCGACGAGCGCCAGGCCGATCGCGATCACGGCTCCGGCCGCGAGTGCGGCCCGCGCCGGCGTCAGGCGCGCCTGGGTGCGGAACAGCGCCAGCGCCGCGAAGCCCGCGGCGAACACGATCAGCCCGCCGCCGTCGGCACCGAGCCGGCTCCACGCAACAACCGCGAGCGAGGCGACGGCCACGGGAGCCAGGAGCGGCAGCGCGACCAGCGACCCGAGGGCGAGCGCGGGTGCGAGCAGCAGCGTCTCTATCTGGTTCGTCATGCCGAAAAACCGACCGCCGCCCTCGGGATGCGGGCCGAGCGCAGCGAGCGAGACCGTCTCCCGGGAGACCCCGAGGAAGACGGCGTAGGCGCCGAGCAGGACGGCGAGCGCAAGCGAGAGCGCGGCGGACGATCGCGTCACGACGGCGAGTGGGAGGGTGAGCGTCAGCGCGATTGCCCCGGTCCACAACGGGATTCCGTTGACGATGTGGAAGGCCGAGGCGATGGTCGAGCCGAGCACCGTCGCGGGCACCGCCAGGAGCGCTGCCCGGCCGGCGAGCGTGGATCGCAGCGCCCACGCCAGCGCCGCAAAGCCGAAGACGAGCGCGATCAACACCCGGGTGGACTTCTTCCGGGCGTGGTGGGCGGCGTCGAGGCGCGTGTTCGTCTCGGCGACCTCGCCGGGAGCATCGCCGGCGGCCCGGGAAGTGAGGATCGGATGCTCTCCTCGCTCGAGCGCGCGCACGCTGGGCGCGACGTCCGCGATCGAGACGAGGCCGGGGATCCGGGTCGCGCTCGAGAGGAGGAGTCCGTGGTAGCCGCCGCCGACGACAGCGATCGGGTACCGGTCGAGGTTGTGGTGCTCGCCGGGCGGCGGCAGGGCGACGTAGATCGTCACGGGTGCAGGCGGCCCGCCGAGCCTGATCAGCGGCTTGCCGCCCGGCTTGCCGCCGAGCAGGGAGTTCTCCAGCTTCCCGCGCAGCAACGACGACAGCGCGGTCTCGCGGCTCACCGTCGATCCCGACGCCGGGACCATCGTCCCCACCGCGCCGCTGTCGGCGTAGCGGGAAAGCGGGAACAGGGGCACCACGCGCACCGCGACAGGCTCCGCGCGCGGGGCGGCGGCGGCGTTCCCGCAGGCCAGCAGCAGCGCGGTGGCTACCATTGCGGCGTATCCCTTTGCCCTCAAGGAAGGCCGATTCTCAATGAAGCGCAAGTCTTACGGTCGCGACGCCGGGCTCTCGCTGCGAATGCTGCTGACGGGCTCGTTGCTGGGACTCCTCTACGTCGTCTTCGCCGTCGTCCTCTTCGAGTACCTGAGCGTGGGCCTGGTTCCGATGCTGCTGATCATCGGCGGGCTGGCGTTCTTCCAGTACTTCACCTCCGACAAGCTCGCCCTGATGGCCTCGGGCGCCAAGGTCGTCGAGCGCGACGAGGCGCCGCAACTCCACGACATGATCGAGCGGCTCTGCGCGATGGCCGACCTGCCGAAGCCGCGGGTCGCGATCATCGACACCGACGTCCCCAACGCGTTCGCGACCGGGCGTAGCCCCAAGCACGCCGCTGTGGCGGTCACCCGCGGCCTGTGGCAGCGCCTCGAGCCGCAGGAGGTCGAGGGGGTGCTCGCCCACGAGCTCTCGCACATCGGCAACCGGGACGTCCTGATCATGACCGTCGCGAGCTTCTTCGCGATGCTCGCCGGCGTTCTGACCCGCTGGATGATGTTCGCCGGGATGTTCGGCGGCGGGCGCGACCGCGACAGCAACGGCCCGCCCGTCTGGCTGATCGTGCTCCTGGTCTCGATCGTGACCTACTTCCTCAGCCAGCTGCTGATCCTGGCGATCTCGCGCTACCGGGAGTTCGCAGCCGACCGCGGCTCGGCCCTGATCACCGGCGCCCCGGAGCACCTGATGAGCGCGCTCCAGAAGATCGCGAGCGAGATGTTCCGGATCCCGCAGCAGGATCTCCGCGAGGTCGAGTCGATGAACGCGTTCTTCATCGTCCCGACGAGCGTCAAGCAGCGAGCCCGGACGCTCTTCCTGACGCACCCGCCGCTGGAACAGCGCCTCGAGCGGCTCGGCGCGATCGCGCGGGAGATGGGCCGCCCCGTCTAGCCGTTGGGCTTCACCGACGTCCTCTTCGGGCGAAAGAAGCTCAAGGACGCGTCCGGGGAGCGGATCTTCGCGCTCTCGACCGCGCGGGTCACGCTCGAAGCCGAGCTCAGCCTGAAGACCGCCGGCGCCGCCGGTGTCGTCTTCAAGCCGCTCTCGGCGGGCGAGTTCGTCCGTGCCGAGAACGAGCTCCAGCTGCTGCTCGACGCCGTGGCCACGGAGTACGGCGCCCGGCTGGAGCGAAAGTCCGACGACTTCGGCTACGAGTGGATCGTCGTGCGCGACGCCGACCTCGAGGACCAGGTCACGACGGTGCACGCTGTCGCCGACGGCTTGCAGGAGCGCGGCTTCGGGGGCCAGCTGCTTGCGGCGGCGTTCCGCTTCGACGGTGGCAAGGACCCGGTCTACTGGATCTACGGCTTCAAGCGCGGGGCTTTCTGGCCGTTCGTCCCGAAGGGCGAGAAGGAGCGGGACAACGCCGAGGAGCTGGAGCTGAAGGCCAAGCTCGAGCACGAACTGCCGATCGAGCAGGATCTTTCGCGCTGGTTCGGGCTCTTCAACGCGCCGCTCTGAGCGTGTCGCAATCCGCCGGCCGGGCATAGTCCGTAGGAACAGCCGAGCGAAACTCCAGCAAGGGAGGGGACTATGCGCAGGCTCTGGGTCTATGCCGTCGCCGGGCTCGCTGTCGCCGCCACGCTTGCCGCGGGAGGATCCGCGGTCGCAGGCGCCCGGCACGACCACGGAGGCGGTTCGTTCTCGGCCCGCATGAACGGCTACAACGAGGTGGTGGGGCCAGGCTCGATCTCGACGGTGGGTCGCGGGACCTTCAAGGCGAAGGTCGACAAGAGCGAGCAGAAGATCACGTACACGATGAGGTACGTGCTCGAGAACCCCGCGACACAAAGCCACATCCACTTCGCGCAGCAGCACGTCGGGGGCGGCATCATCGTCTTCCTGTGTGCCGGCACTAAGCCGGCGTGCCCGTCGGGAGTGGGCGCACCGGCAACGGTCACCGGAACGATCACACCGGCCG
Source organism: Actinomycetota bacterium (assembly GCA_046733295.1). GTDB lineage: Bacteria > Actinomycetota > Thermoleophilia > Gaiellales > Gaiellaceae > 13-2-20CM-68-14. The sequence continues at coordinate 9,569 of JBKPOY010000032.1, forward strand.
ACGTGATCGGCCCGGCCGGTCAGGGGATCGAGCCGGGATCGTTCGCAGAACTGGTCAAGGCGATGAAGGCGGGGGCGACCTACGTCAACGTCCACTCGTCGCGCTGGCCAGCAGGCGAGATCCGCGGCCAGATCGGCCACAAGCACCACGACGACGACCACGGCAAGCGCCACTAGCGGCGCGGCGCTGCAGTTCCCAGCGGGAGCCCGGCCTGCCCCGGCTCCCGCTGGGAGTGCCTGCTCCTAGTTAGGAGAAAAAACCTCCTAGCCCTCGAGTTCCTTCTGGCCGCCGGCGCCCGCGCCGACTTCCTTCTTCAACTTCGCGAGCTCCTCGTCGACCTGCGACTGCGACGCCATCTGCGCGAGCTCGCGGTCGAGCTGTGTCTGACCGGACGACGAGAAGTCCTCGAGCGTGCCGGCCGCGGTCAGCTCCTCGATCGCCGAGGCCCGGGCCTGCATCTCCTCCGTCTTCTCCTTGGCGCGCTCGATCGCCTGCCCCGTGTCCGCCATCTGGTCGCCGATGCCGGTGGCCGCTTCGCCGATCCGGACCTGGGCCTCGGCCGCCGAGTACTGCGCCTTGATCACTTCCTTCTCGGAGCGGAACGCCTCGACGCGCGCCGAGAGCTGCTGCTCGCTCGCGACCAGCTTCTGCTGCTGGTTGTCGAGCTGCTTGATCTGCTGATCCAGCCCCTGCAGCTGCTGTTGCACCGCGGACTTCCGCTCGAGCGCCGCGCGCGCGAGATCCTCGCGGCCCTGCGCGAGGGCTTCGCGGGCCTGTGTCTCGAGCTTGACGACGTTTTGCTCGAGCTGCTCGGTCTGAAGTTGCAGGCGCTTCTTGGCCGTGACGACGTCGGCGACGCCGCGCTTGACGTTCTGGAGCAGCTCACGCTGCCGCTCGTAGGAGTAATCGAGCGTCTCAGAAGGCTTCTCGGCCCGATTGAGGAGCTTCGAGTACTTCGCCTTGATCAGCGTCATCGTCCGTTGCATCAACCCGGCCATCAGCCCTCCCAGTCGCAGTTCGCGCCGCTAGCGTACAGAGCATGCTGATCGAGCGAAGCATGCATCCGCAGTGGCTTTCGAACGCCTATCTCGTCGCGGACGAGGAGGGTGGAACGGCCGTGTTCGTCGACTCCGGGGCGCCGCTCGAGCCGTTACACAGGGCGGTCGAAGAGCGCGGCCTGACCGTCAGCCACCTGCTGACGACCCACGCGGACAGCGATCACATCGCCGGTGACGACGAGCTCCGCGACCGCTACCGCCTCGAGATCGTCAAGGGGCCGCTCGAGACGGGCGGCCTCCGGTTCGAGGCGCTGCCGACCCCAGGGCACAAGGACGACCACCTGACGTTCGTCGCGAACGGGGAAGCCGCCTTCACGGGCGACGTCCTCTTCAGGGACGCCGTCGGCGGCGGCAACCTCGCCCAGGTGCGTGATTCGGTGATGGACGTGCTGATGAAGCTCCCGCCCGAGACGCGCGTCCTGCCGGGGCACACGGACGAGACCACGATTGGCCGCGAGTGGGCCCAGAACCCGTTCGTCCGCGTCTGGCGGGGCGAGGAGCCCGAAGGCGCGGAGCGCGTGAGGGTCGGCGGACGCGAGGCGACGCTCGTCGTCTGGTCGCCGGACTACGACGGCAAGGGCAAGGCCTGGGTGCGCTACGACGACGGGGAGGACGCGATCGTCGGCGGCTCACGCGTCGAGCGGTGACCGCGCGCGACACGCTCGTCTTCGTTCCGGCGTGGAACGAGGAGGGCAATCTTCCGGACGTCCTCGGGGAGCTGGCCCACGGGCTGCCCGAGGCCGACGTGCTCGTGATCGACGACGGCTCGACGGACGCAACCGCCGAGATCGCCCGCGGGTTGGGGGCCGAGGTGCTTTCGTTCGACGTGAATCGCGGGCTTCCGGCCGTGATCGCCGCCGGCTACCGCTACGCGGCCGAGCACGGCTATGCCTACTGCGGTCGGGTCGACGCGGACGGTCAGCATCCCGTCGACGAGCTGCGGCGGCTGCTCGACCGGGTCCGAGCAGGGATTTGCGACGTCGCGGTCGGCTCGCGCTTCGCGTCGGGCGAGGGCTACGAGCCGTATCGCTACGAGCCGAGCGGCGCTCGGCGGCTCGGAACCGCGCTGCTGCGCCGCTCGATGGCCGTGGCGCTGCGCAAGCCGTTCCTCGACGCGACGAGCGGGATGTATGCCGCCAACGCCGCGGCGCTTCCGGTCCTCGCTCGGCCATACACCTCCGAGGCGCCGGAGGTGCAGGCCCTCCTCCGCCTCGACGAGGCAGGCCTCCGGGTCGACGAGGTGCCGGTGCACATGCGGGAGCGGGCCAGCGGCGATTCGAAGCTGCGCGGCAAGAAGGCGTTGATGGTCGTCCTCACGATCGCGGGCACGCTGCTGGCGTTCGACCGGCTCCGCCGGCGCTGAGATGCGTCTCGTCGCGGTGCTCGGCTATTCGGCCCGGCGGCGAAACGGGCTCGACCCGCTCTGCGCCCTGCGCCTGCGGCACGCGGAGCGCCTGGCCGCGGACGCCGTCGTCCTGTCCGGCTGGGCAAGACGGAGGCTCGGGGGCGAGGCCGAGCTCATGCGTGAGGCATGGCAGGGAGGCGACGTGCCACTGGTCTGCGACGTGACGGCACGGAACACCGCTCAGAACGCGGCGGGGATCGCGCGGGTCGCGCGAGAGCTCGGAGCCGACGAGGTCGTGCTGGTCACGTCCCGCTGGCATGCGCCGCGGGCGCGACTGCTGGTGCGCGCGGCGCTCGGCGACGCCGATGTCGCCGTCCGCAGCTCCTCTCCACGCGACCGCGTCAGGCCGTGGCTGCTGGCGCGGGAGGCCGGTTGCATGCTCATGGCGCCCTACCATCTGCTTCGCTCACGCGCGGAACGCGGCTAGCCGCTCGGCCTCCTCCTCGAGCTCCTCTCGCGCCGCTCGAGGGATCCGGTGGAACGGCTCGAGCTCGACGCGTCCATTCTGCTCTTTCGCATCGCCGAGGTGGCGATGGGTGCGCAGGAACCAGCGGCGCCGCGGCTCGCGGACCGCAAGCGCGAGCGGCCAGAAGTCGCGGCGCGAGACGAGGTGGATCGTCACGCGCATCAGCGTCGCCTGGATGACCTCTCGTCGTTCGAGCGCGCGGGTGAGCGCCTCTCGATCGAAGCCCTCGAGGCGAGACCAGAGGCCGACGTACGTTGAGGGCGCATATTGCGCCTGCGGCCCGGCGATTCGCTCGAGCGCGCGCGGAACGGTCAGCGTGCTCCGCCCGAGCAGCAGCTGGCGCGCGAGGACGGCGCGGTTCAGCTCACGCTGCGTGAGAACACGTTCCGGCGCGGCCACGTCGGGACGGTACAGTCGGCCGATGGCCATCACCCCGGAGCCGATCGACCGCTACGCCGAGGAGCACACGACGCCTCCGGAGCCGCTGCTCGCCGAGCTCGCGTCCGAGACGCGCGAGACCCTCCAGTCGCCCCAGATGCTGACCGGAACCGTCGAGGGGCGCTTCCTCGAGCTGCTCGTCCATGCGAGTGGCGCACGGCGAGTTCTCGAGCTCGGCACGTACAGCGGCTATTCCGCGCTCTCGATGGCAGCCGGCTTGCCTGAAGGTGGTCGCATCGACACGTGCGAGATCTCGGAGCAGCACGCCGAGGTCGCGAGGCGCTACATCGAACTGAGCCCCTACGCCGACCGAATCACCGTTCACCTCGGCCCCGCGCTCGAAACCGTCGCAAGGCTGGACGGCGAGTTCGACTTCGTCTTCATCGACGCCGACAAGCCGAACTACGTCAACTACTACGAGGCCGTCGTGCCCCGCCTGAGCGAGCGTGGCTTCATCGCCGCCGACAACACGCTCTGGAGCGGTCGCGTGCTCGAGAAGGACGCTGACGAGAGCACGCGTGCGATCAAGGATTTCAACGAGCACGTCAGATCCGACCCGCGCGTTGTCTCGGTGATGCTGACCGTGCGAGACGGCGTCACGCTGATCCGTCCGAAGGGAAGCTGAGCGCGCGCGCATGCGCGGGGTACTGCTCTACGGTGACACGGAGCGCTCGGCGGCGATGCGCCACGAGATCCCGCTCGCGATCATCGATCCACTTCTGTTCGCGGAGGCCGACGGGCGGAGGTACGTGCTGACGACCGCGCTCGAACACGACCGGGTGAAGCGCGCGCTGCCCGATGCCGAGCTGCTGGACTACTTCGCGCTCGGATACAAGGAACTGGTCGCCGACGGCATGTCGATGGCCGACGCGGGGCGCGAGGTCGAGGCCCGCGCCGTGCGCGAGATCGGCCTCGAAGAGGCGATCGTCCCAGGTGACTTTCCGCTCGCGCTCGGCGACCGCCTGCGCCAGGACGGGGTCGTCCTGACCGTCGACGATGCCGCAATCGAGCTACGGCGTCGAGCGAAGGCGCCTGCGGAGCTCGAGGGCATTCGCGCCGCACAGCGCGCGGCCGAGGCAGGGATGGCCGCCGCGTGCGAGTTGCTCAGGCAAGCCCGGCCCGCACTGGGCGGCGAGCTTCAGCACGACGGGAGGCCGCTCCTGGCCGAGGACGTCCGGATGACGCTCCGGGCCGCGTGCGCGGAGCACGGGGCACCCTGCCCGCCCGACGTGATCGTTGCCTCCGCGTGGCAAGGCCAGGGGCACGAGCCGGGCAGCGGGCCCCTCCCCGCCGGCCTTCCGATCCACATCGACATCTGGCCGCGTCACGAGGCGAGCGCCTGCTGGGCCGACATGGCACGAACCTTCATGGTCGGCGATCCCGCACCCGAGCACGCCGATCTGATCGCCGAACAGGAGCAACTCGTGCGGAGCGCACTCACTCAGGCGCAAGGGCTCGTCCGCCCGGGCGTGACAGGCCGCGAGCTCTTCGACGCCGTCTGCGACTCGTTCGAGTCGGCCGGCTACGCCACGCAGCGCACCGCGCAGCCGGACGAGGAGTCCGACGGCTTCCAGTTCTCGCTCGGACACGGGGTCGGGCTCGACGTGCACGAAGCTCCAGCACTCGGGCTCGCCGGACACGATCCGCTGGTCGTCGGTGACGTGCTCGCAATCGAGCCGGGCCTGTGGGACCGGCGCGTCGGCGGAGTGACGCTCGAGGATCTCGTCCTGGTGACCGAGGACCGCTGCGAGGTGCTCACCCGGTTTCCGTACGGCCTCACGCCGCCGGATAAGATAGTGCTCTCGGGGCTATAGCTCAGCTGGGAGAGCGCCTGGATCGCACCCAGGAGGTCGCCGGTTCGAGTCCGGCTAGCTCCATGAAAACCGCCGCAAATCGGCGGTTTTCTTGTCGGGCGAGAGCGCATAGTTTACGTCCAGGAGCTCGGCCGTCAGATGCACTCAGTTGTACTCGTAACCACCACTTCGCTTGGTGATTGCGGCACCAAAAGCCGGTGTCGGCAGCGAAAATGTCGGGGCAGTGCCGGGGCGACCGCTGGGCGGTTTGTCGTCGCAGGACGCGGCGGAGCGGGCCGGAAGCCCCGCGGTCAATACGGGACGTCCCGCGTCAGACGCCGGGGACTCCGCTCTAAGCGGAAATGCCGTTCGGCGGAGCGCGCCCTGCCATTTCGTCATCGATCGTCTTCAACGAGTGTGACGCC
>JBKPOY010000033.1:0-17120 GCA_046733295.1 Actinomycetota bacterium
GCGTCCGGGCCTCCGCGTCGAGCTCGACCTCGGCAAGCTCACGCCCGCCGAGGAAACGGCTGCCGAAGAACGGCCACGGGTACTCGTCGGTCGGCACGCCGACGAAGACCGGGACCGGCACCGGCAGCGGCAGCTCGGCGCCCAGCGACGGCATCAGCTCGATCTCCCGGCGCGTCCCCGGCACTCCGTACTCGCGGCGGGGAAACCGGAACGCCCAGGTCTCGTCGACGACCCAGATCGCGTAGTCCCAGCCTTCCGAGAGCGGCCGCAGAGAGGCGGAATCGAGCTCCGGAAACTGGCCGATCAAACGTCGCGCCAACCCCTCGTCGACGACGACGTCGGCACTCCACTCCGGCACGCGCCGGCTCAGTAGTGCGGGTTCTGGAAGAAGTCGCGCATCACGCGCATCAACCACGCGGCCGCGAGGAACATGTAGGTCAGGGCGGGCAGCGCGATTGCGAACGTGCCGACGAACTGCGCTCCCGGCACGCCGGCCGCGCCGACGGCGCGGATTCCCGGCGCGATCCCCGCGCCCACGACCACCGAGGCGAACACGTGCAGAAGCGCCTTCGGGAGTTCGACCGGACCGAAGTTCGGCAGCCTCACCAGGATCCACATCGCGAGCAGTGCCGAACCGATCAGCAGCGCGGCGACAAATCCTTCGACTGAGACATCCGACACGATCAACGGCTCAAACTCCTCCTCCTGAGCTCGATCGGCCCCTCGATCTCGGTTTCAGCTAGACCTTCGCCCAAGGTTCGTCCGCCGAGAGTCTAAAACGGGCGTCTGACGGTTGTTGACTGGCCTTCGCCTTCTTACCGTTCAGGTCGGGGAACAAACGAGAGGGGAGGAGCCAAATGCGGCGGCTCAAGGTACTGATTGCCGATGACCATCGGCTGATGCTTCACGCCATTCGGTTGGCGCTCGCAGAGAGCGAGGACATCGAGATCGTGGCCGAGGCCGACTCCGGGCCGAAGGTGGTCCCGCTGGTCGGGCAGACGGATCCGGACATCGTCCTGCTCGACGTCAGGATGCCCGGCATCGACGGGCTCACGGTGCTCGAGCGCCTGCGCGAGCGGTATCCGAAGGTTCGGGTCGCGATGCTCTCGGCGGTCGACGACCAGTCAGTCGTCAAGGCGGCCTTCAGCCGCGGCGCCAGCGCGTTCATCGTCAAGCACATCGATCCGCGCGACCTGCCCGCCGCGATCCGCCAGGCGATCGAGGGAGCGGTCTTCCAGCCCCTCGGCCTGCTCGAGAACGGCAGCAACGGCAACAACGACGCCGACCTGAGCAAGCGCGAGCTGACGATCCTCCAGGCGCTCCAGTCCGGCCTGTCCAACAAGCAGATCGCGAGCGAGCTGTTCCTGGCGGAGCAGACCGTGAAGTTCCACCTGACGAACATCTATCGCAAGCTCGGGGTGGGCAGCAGGACCGAGGCCGTCCGGTACGCGTACGAGCACGGCCTCGTCGAGCACCCGATCTACCACGTCGCTTAGGCGGAATACCGCTCGGCGCCGGGCTGCGCGCAGCCCGGCCCGGCGGCGGGCCTAGCTCGTCGACTCGTCCTGGTCAGTTCGGGCGATGGCGTCTGCGTAGATCCGCCAGGCCTGCTCGCCGAAGAGGACGAACCTGACGCGCTCGACGGTGGTCTGACCGGCGAGCGCCCGCCGTGTCGCCTGCACGGCGATCTCGGCCGCATGTTCCACGGGATACCCGTAGACGCCGGTGGAGATCGCCGGGAAGGCCACGATGAGGCAGCGCAGCTCTGCGGCGAGCGCGATGGCGTTCAGATGGCAGCTCGCAAGCGTCTCGGCTTCCCCGGCATCGCCGCCCTGCCACACCGGGCCGACCGTGTGAATCACGTGCCGAACGGGGAGCCGGTAGCCCTTCGTTGCCCTGGCCTCGCCGGGGGGACAGCCGCCGAGGGTGCGGCACTCGGCCAGCAGCTCGGGGCCCGCCGCGCGGTGGATGGCTCCGTCGACACCGCCTCCGCCGAGCAGGGACGAGTTGGCCGCGTTGACGATCGCGTCGACCTGCTGCTCGGTGATGTCGCCCAGCACCGCCTCGATCATCGAGGGTGAGACTACGGCCTGCGGGCCGCGTAAGGAGCCCGCCGGAGTTGCGCTCAGCGCACGCGGACCGCGGCGCGTGCCGCCTGGTATCCGGGTGCCGACACCCTGATCAGGATCGTGCCCTTGCGCTTCGGACGGATCAGAAAGCGGGTCATCCCGCCGGCCGTGGTGTGTGCCCGCCTCGCGCGCATGCCCGCGCCCGAGACCCGGACCGTGGCGCGCATGACCCCGACCGCGGACTCGAAGTTGCGCACGGTGACGCTCAGCGTCGAGGTCCGTCGCCTGCGCGGCGAGCCGGTCACGACGATCTGGAGCCGCCGCTTCCTCGAGATGAGCTGAACGGGCGCGAAGTCGCCGGTGTTGTTGCCCTCGTCGATGGCGGCGACGCGCCAGTAGATCCGGCCGGTGTCGAGGCCGGCGAGCGCGAACCACTTCAACGGCGGCGCGTAGCTCGTGTTGTCGGTGGTGACGTTCTCGAGCGGCTGGAGGAACGTGGGGCGCGCGGAGAGCTGAACGACGTAGCCCTTCACCCCCGCCTTCGCGTTCCAGCTGAGGAGCACGTGGTCGATGCCCGCGATTGTCCGCACGCCGGTCGGCTCGCCGATGGAACGCACGAACGTGTGCGTCGCGGTGTAGGGGCCCGGGATCGTGCCGAAGGGGCTCTTCGGGAACTGGGCCCGGACGCGCCAGCTGAAGACGCCGGTGCCGTACATCAGGATCGGCGTCAGGACGGGCGTCCGCAGCCCGTTGATGTCCCTGTGCGTCCCATCCGGGAGATCGGCCGAGACGTCGTAGGCCACCGCGCCGTCGACCGGGGCCCACGACCACGTGGGGATGAAGTCCCCGCCGGCCGGGTTGTCCGCGCTCAGCTGGGGCATCGGGAGCGTCTTGCGGAACGTTCCCGTCGCCGACCAGGTGAGACCGACCAGATTCTCGTCGTCGGCCCGAACGCGCCAGTACAAGATCGTGTCCGCGGGATAGGTCGTGCTGCTCGTGTACGCGGTCGACGCGGTCGTGACGTCGTCGATCAGCGTTCCGAATGCGGGATCCTGCGAGACCTGGAGCCGGTATCTCCGCGCGCCCTCGGTCGGCGTCCAGCGGAACGTGGGACCGCCCTGGAGCTGGGTCGGGGGCGTCGAGCGCTTCTGGAAGGTCCGCGCGGAGGCCGAGAAGGGGTCACCCTTGGCGCCGGCGCCCGTGAACCCGGTCGCCGGCAGAACCGCCCAGTAGTACAGCGTCGTCTCGTCGGCGAACGTGGTCGCGCCGATGAAGCTGCGCGGCGCGTACGCGGGCACCTGGGTGAACCCGTAGTCGACGATGTTCGTGAAGCTCGAGTCCTTCGCGACGATCACGAAGTAGCTCGCGGCGCCGGTGACCGGCCTCCACGTGAAGACGGGCGTGCGCGTTACACAGGGGGTGCCCGGAGGCGGGTTTACGCAGCTCAAGGGACCCGCAACCGGCGCGAAGTAGTCGGCGGGGCAGAGGTAGCCCGAGTTGCAGCCGGCGGAGAAGCCTGACGACGGATAGCCCGTCCACGTGAACGCTGGTCCGTTCGGGGCAGACGACGCCTGCGAGCCGTCCTTGAGGTAGGTCGGATCTCCGACGACCTCCTCGAGCCCGACCCGGTCGCTCCGGGCCCGAATGCGGACGCAATATGAGACTCCGGGGCGGAGCTCGTTCGTGTCCGTGGAAACTGTGCTCGGATTCCCGAACGGCTTCTGGAAGTTCCAGTGGGTTCCGAGCGGCGTCCACGCGGTCACGGCCGTGGACACCTTCCAGTGGTGAGGCGGGAGCGCGGACGATGTCCAGTTGCAGTCGGCGGGAGCGCCGCCGACGCTCTCGAACGGGGTGACCTCGACGAGATAGCTCGACGCGCCCGGGACGGGATCCCAGGTGATGATCGGAACCTGCGTCTGGTACCCCGCGGCGCCCGCGTCGAGGTCCGTGCCGGGATCGGCGAGGTTGTCGCGCATGTGCACGTTCTTGATGCTCGTCCCCGCGACGGGCGGCACGTTGTCGAACGTCTTCGTAAAGGTCGGGCCGCTGTTCCAGGAACCGGCGTTTCCGTCGACGTCGATCGCCCGTACGCGCCAGTAGTAGGTGTTGTCCTTGAGGACGGTCGTCGGCGAGAGCGACGTCCCGATGGTGGTCCCTGTGCAGCAGACCTTCGAGCCCGGCGCGAAGTCCTGTGACGAGCTCACTTCGACCTCGTAGCGGGCGGCGCCCGGCACAAGGTTCCACGAGAACTGCGGGTCGAAGACCTCGGAGGCCGAGTTCAGGTCGGCAACATGCGTCGTCGTCGCCGACGGCCACAACCACGTGAACGAGTGAACCTCGGAGCGGACGCCGCGATTGCCCTCGGCGTCCAGGGGCGTGATTCCCCAGTAGTACGTCCCGGGAGCGAGCGCGGCTGCACGCGTGAACGAAGACGCGGTTGTCTCGACCGGGCCAGGCGTCGGGCCCGTCCCGGGCACGAGCGATCCGAGGGCCGGGTCGTAGGCGATCGAGACGAGGTACTTCCGGGCGCCCGGGACGGGCGACCAGCTCAGCTTCAGCGGCGTCGTCGGGTAGATCACCGTCGCGCCGCTCGCGGGGGTCAGCAGGTTCGTGGCGGGGGCCCAGAGCTTCTTGATCGAACGGCCGCGTGACCAGGGCGAGTTCGCGCCGTCCCTGGTGAGCGCTCGGACGCGCCACCAGTAGGTCCCGTTCGGAAACGTCTTCTTGAGTGTGGCGCGCGTGTTCTTCGTCAGGAAGTCGTCCTGGCCGCGCCCGAGGACGGGCGAGTTGAAGCCCGCGTCGGCGGAGATCTGGAACTCGTACTGGTCGGCCCCCGGAACCGCCTTCCATGCGAAGGCCGGGACCTCGGCCGTCGTCGCGCCCGAGACGGGAGCGAGTGGCACCGGCGCCGGCACGCGTGCCCCGGCAGGCGCGACCACCAGGAGCAGCGCGAAGGCGGCGACGGCCATGCTCGACGCCACGGCAACGCTTCGCTTCGACAACCGACGCAGTCGCTTCATCGTTCCCCTCTGGCCCTCCCCGTCTCGTCCGCCAAGGCGGAAAACCAAGTCCTGGCGCCACTATCGAGTCTGAGGGCGTCCATGACGCCGCCTATTGGTCTAGGCCGGTTCAACCATTCGACAGGGGCGGGAGGCCGGTGAACAGGCCCGCACCACGCAAGCTAGCCCCTAGTCGAGCAGGATTCGACGTTCGGGTCGGGAGTCCCGAAACCCCGCTGAAATAATCGATTCAGGCATGGCAATGACCGTCGAGATCACCGACGCCGAGCTCCTGGCGGACCTGATGAATACGCTGACACGCAGCGGCTGTGTCGCCGACCGCGCGAGTGGGCGCGCGTTTCGCGTCGCGCATCCGCTCGCGTCGAGCGAGGACGAGGCCGCGATCGAGGTCGCCTTCTTCCTGCGTGCCTGGCAGCTGCGCCATCCGAACGTGGGCGCGCGACTCGTGGCCTAGGGCCTAGGAAGATATTGCGGCTGCGCTTGGTGCCAGCTCGACCAGGTGGCTGTCGATCAGCCCGCGTCGGTAGCCGACCGCCATGGCCTCGGTGCGGCTGGAGACGCCGAGCTTCCGGTAGACGCGCGTCAGGTCGAGCTTGACCGTCTGCTCGGCGTAGGAGAGCCGTTGCGCGATCTCCCTGTTCGAGAGCCCGTCTGCGACGGCGTTCAGCACGGCGAGCTCACGCTCGGTCAGTGACGCCTCGGGTGGGCCGCCGTTCAGGAGCGGGTTTACCTTGAACGGCTGGAACAGGGTCTGATCGAGTGCCTGACGAAGCGCCGCGGGAAAATCGTGCGGGTCGATGCGTTTGGTGATGAAGGCGCAGGCGCCGGCGCGGAACGCAAGCTCGACGACGTCGGACTCGTCCTGGGCGGACAGGACGACCAGCTTCGCTCCGATCCCCGCCTTCCGCAATGCATGCAGCACCTCGAGGCCGTCGAGGCCGGGCAGGCGAAGGTCGAGGAGCACGACGTCCGGCTCCAGGCGCTTGGCCAACGGCAGCACGTCCGTCCCTGAATCTGCGACGCCGACGATCTCGAACTCGCCGCTGATCGAGAGGGCGACACTGATCGCCTCGACCATCAATGGATGGTCCTCCGCGATGAGAAGCTTGAGCCGCCGCATCCCCGTCTCCCTCCGTGACAACAGGTGCCCTGGAGCATTTTCCGTGCAAATCGACGATAACTCAAGCCCCGAAAGGGGTACCTTTATCGGGCCTGGACCATGCGCTACCCGCTATGGACGAAGGTCCAGGTGTCCTAGTAGAGGTACGGGATCAGCCGATAGCGGACGCGCCGCCGATAGGCCTGGTACTCCGGGTCGTGGTCGAGGACTCGTTCCTCCTCCCGGATCCGGATCAGCTGCGCCCCGGTTCCGAGCGCAAACAGCGAAAAGTTCCGCACGGACGGGTTTTCGGCAACGTAGCCGGAATAGGCAACGACGTACGCCGCATAGATCGGGTGCCGCACCAGCGTGTAGAGGCCCGATGTCTTCACGCTTCGCAGCGCCGCCACGATTCCGAACGAGCGGCCGAGGAAGCCGAGGCCGACGAGCGCGACGCCGAAACCGACGAGCTGCACGAGCTCGAAGACGCCGAGCGGGCCGGCACCGGGATTGGCAACGGGCCTCGTCAGCAGCATCGCGAACGAGCCGACGGGGGCGCTCAACCACGCCAGGCTCCGGGCGCTCGTCTCACGGGGAGGACGGCGGACGACGAAGAGCAGCGCCGTCATCCCCTCGAGGAAGACCGCGCCGAGGCCGACCGGGTGGCCTGTCTTCTGCCAGCGGAGGAAGTTCGCGTAGGCGAACGCCGCGAACAGGCAGACGAGCACGACGTTCAAGAGCGCCGATCGCCAGCGGATGCGCGTCAACCCGTCCCCGCGATCGCGCGCATGATCTCGAGCGCCGCCGGCCCCAGGATGACCACGAACATCGCCGGAAAGATCAGGAGCACGAGCGGGAAGAGCATCTTCGTGGGCGCCTTCTGCGCCCGCTCCTCAGCGACCTGGCGCCGACGCTTGCGCATCTCGAGCGCGAGGTCGCGCATGATCTTGCCGATCGAGACGCCGAGCGTCTCGCCCTGGATGATCGAGCGGACGAACGAGCGCATCGACGGCGTGTCGGCGCGGCTGACCATGTTCGTCAGCGCCTCCTCTGTCGCCAGGCCCATGTTCTGCTCCTGGACCGCCAGCCGGAGCTCCGCGCCGAGCGGGCCGCGCAGCCGGTTCGCGGCCAGCTGCAGGGCGCCGTTAAAGCCGACGCCGGCCTCGACCATGGTCACGAGCAAGTCGATCAGCTCCGGCATCTCGTCGTCGACGCGCTCGAGGCGCATCCGCGCGCGGCGGCGGACGAAGACCATCGGGCCGAACCAGCCGAAGGCGAGGGTGAAGACCAGCCCGATGAGCGTCCGGAAACCGCCAGCGCCGGTGGTGGTCGAGAACCAGAGGGCCAGGGCCGGCAGGAAGATCGCCAGCAACAGCCGGTAGCCGAGAAACTTCCGCGGGCTCGTCGTGTACATCCCCGCGGACTGGAGCTCGGTGCGCAGCTCCTCCTCGCTGAAGCTCTTCATCCTCTTCGCGAGGACGCCGCCGACTGCGCCCGCGAGCGCGTCGAGCTGCCTGCTCACGCGCAGGTCGGTGCCCGGCTCCGCGGGCGCGGCTACGAAGCTGTACGAGCGGATGCGCTCGAGCGTCCGCAGCGTATCGGCGCGGCTGAGAACGGCGACGCGGGCCAGCAGGGCGACGGTGGCCGCGACGAACATCAGGCCGAGTAGCAGGATCAGGAACACAGGGCAGCCTCCTCCTAGACCTTGATGTTCACGATTCGTTTGATCACGAGCGACCCCGAGACCACCATGACGACCGCGAGGAACAAGGCGAAGCGACCGCCGGTGGTGGAGAAAAGCGGCCGCATGTAGCCCGGGTTCAGCAACGAGATGACGCAGCCGAGGAAGGCCGGCAGGAGGGTCAGGATCCAGCGCGCCATCCTTCCCTGGGCGGTGAGCGTCTTCACGAGCCGCCGCAGGTCGAAGCGGTCGCGGATGGTGTCGACGACGGTGTCGAGAACCTCGGCCATGTTGCCGCCCGCCTCTCGCTGGAGCTCGGCGAGCAAGGCAACCTGCTCGACGTCCGAGCTGTCCATTCTCCGGGCCACCTCGCGGAGCGAGTTCTCCACCGGCACGCCGAGCTGCTCGTCCGCCACGACCCGCTGGAACTCGCGCCTGGCCGGCTCGGGGGCGTCGTTCGCGACGACCGCGAGCGCGCCGGTGAAGCTGTGCCCGGCGCGGAGGGCGGATGCGAGCACCTGCAGGTTGTCCGGCAGCTCCTCGAGGAAGTCGTTTCGCACCTGGTTGAGCTTCCGCTTCACGAACGCGCGGACCGCCAACGGAACGACCGCGCCGCCCAGGAAGAAGAGCGGGGTCACGAGCAGCGCCAGGAACGATCCGAGCAAGAGCGTGCCGGCGGCCGTCGCGACTGCGATCTGCGCCGGGACGACCGTGATGCCCGCGATCTCGAGCTCCTCGACGAATCTCGCCCACCAGTCGGTCTTGCTCAGCGAGCTCTCGGTGCCGGAGAAGATGCGGTCGGACAGGACTGAGTTCCGCCGAGACTCCTCTGCCGGCGCGAGCGAGATGTAGGCGCCGAGGCGGCTGACGAGCGTCGTGGGCTGCCTGCGGAGGAGGAGAGCCGCCCCGCCTCCGATCAACGCCATCGCGGCGAGGCTGATCACCACCATCGAGAAGGCCGAGCCCCAGAAGCGCTCGAGGATCGAGCGGTGATACGGGCCGAGGCCGCGCGCGGGCCCTGCGCTGTACGAGAGGTCACCCGACCCGACGCCCTCGATCGCCAGCGTGACGTGGACGTGCGAGTGCGGCGCCGCGTTCGACCGGTACGCGAGCAGGTACTCGCTCGCAAGCCGCGCCCCAAGGCCCCCGTAGATGCGATGAAGGTCACGCGCGGAGCGCGCCTCCGCGTACGAGGCGTTTGTGTCCGCGGCCAGGCGGCGGAGGGGGGCCGGCGCGAAACCGCCGGAGCGCAGGCCGACCGTGAAGACGCGAACGTGGTTCGCCCTCGCGCGTGCGCTCGCGCTGCGGGCGGCGAGCTTGCTGCCGGTGTCGCGACCGTCCGAGAGGAGCACGACCACGCCGGAGGCGACGTCGGCATCTTCGAGCAGCTGAACCGCCCGGGCCACGGCGTCGTAGATGTGCGTCCCCTGCTTCAGTCGGGGCGGGTGCGCTAGCGCGTCACGCAAGGCCGACGCGTCGGCGGTCGGGCGGAGGAGGACGTGCGTCCGGTCGTTGAACGCCACGGCGCCGACGAGCTCGTGCGAGCTCCTGTGGCCGGCGAACGTGCGCGCCGCAGCAAGCGCTTCGCGGTAGGCGCGCCCGCGCATGCTGTTGCTCGCGTCGATTGCGAGCACGACGCCGAAGCTCGCCGAGGCCTCGTTCGCCGGCATCAGCCGCAGCTCGTCGACCGGCCGGCCGTTCTCCCGCACTACCACGTTGGATGCGTCGAGGCGCGCGTTGCGCGGCAGGTCGAGCAGGTACCCCCGATCCGGGAAGTGGAGGCGCCCGATCGGCGTCATCCGCACCGTGTCGGCCGCGGCCGCGCTCGCGCAGACGGCAGCCGTAATCAGGACGACGATGCTCCCTACGATTGACCGCCTCACGGGCGCACCACCTGCATCGCCGGCGCCGGCGGGGTGCACCCGAACATCGTCGGGGGCACCTCGATGCCGTGCTTGTCGAACTTGAAGAGGAAGCTCGGTCGCAGGGCGGTCGGCTCCAGGTTCCCGACGACCGTGCGGTCGGAGAGAACCCGCTCGATCTTGAAGGCGTAGAGCTCCTGCAGCGTGATCACATCCGATTCCATCCGCTGCACCTCGGTGATCGCGACGACCCGGCGCGACCCGTCCTCGAGCCGCTCGAGCTGGACGATCAGGTCAAGGGCCGAGGCGACCTGCTGCCGGATCGCGCGCACCGGCAGCTCGAAGCCCGCCATCATCACCATCGTCTCGATCCGAGCCAGCGCGTCGCGCGGGGAGTTCGCATGCACCGTGCAGAGCGAGCCGTCGTGGCCGGTGTTCATCGCCTGGAGCATGTCGAGCGCCTCGGCGCCACGAACCTCGCCGACGATGATCCGGTCGGGCCGCATCCGGAGGCTGTTCCTGACGAGGTCGCGAATCGCCACCTCGCCTTCACCCTCGATGTTCTTAGGCCGCGCCTCGAGGCGGAGCACGTGCTGCTGCACGAGCTGGAGCTCGGCCGCATCCTCGATCGTGACGATGCGGTTCGAGTTCGGGACCGCCGCCGAGAGGGCGTTCAGGAGCGTCGTCTTCCCGGCGCCGGTTCCGCCGGAGATCAGCAGGTTGAGCTCGGCTTCCACGCACAGGCGCAGGAAGTCGACCGTCTCGCGAGTCAGCGTGCCGATCCGGATCAGCTCCTCGAGGTCGAACCGCTTCTGCGAGAACTTTCGGATCGTCAGGAGCGGCCCGGTGAGGGACAGCGGCGGGATGACAGCGTTGACACGCGAGCCGTCCGGTAGGCGAGCATCGACCATCGGCGACGACTCGTCGATCCGCCGCCCTACTTGCGCGACCATCTTGTTGATGATCCGGCGGAGGTGCGACTCGTCGGTGAATCGCAGCGTCGTCTCGTAGAGACGGCCTTGCCGCTCGACCCAGATCTCGTGCGGGCCGTTGACCATGATCTCGGAGACCGACTCGTCGGCAAGGAGCCGCTCGAGCGGCCCGTAGCCGAGCACGTCGTCCGCGATCTCGCTCTCGAGGCGCTCGCGGTCGTCACGGGACAGGCCGGGCTCCTGCTGGAGGTGGTCCTTGATCTCGCTCTCGACCCGCGCCTGAATCTGCGAGGGATCCGCCCCTAGTGCGAAGAGCTGTGGGCCGAGCTCGCCGATCAGCGCGAGATGGATGCGGTTCTTCAGCTCGGAGAACGGGTCGCGCCCATTCGCCCCCTGCCGGTGATGTCTCGTTGTCGAGATCCGCTCGTGGAGCTCCATCGTGCTACCCCTTCCTCAGCAGCGCGGAGATCGGGCCCCGGCGCTTACCGGCTTCGCCCTGCTTCTCCGTCTTCTTGGCCTTCTTGGAGGCCGGGTCGTGAGCCGGGCCGCTCCCGTTGCCGTTGTGGCTCGTCGCATCGCCGTTCGAGCTCTGCGGAGTCGGCAGATCGACGGCGAAGAGGCCCGCCAGCATCTTGAACGCCCGCGCGGCTCCCGACCGGTCGCCGGCGAGCACGATCGGCCGTCCATCGGTGATCGCACGCGGGATCTCTCGGTCGCTCGGGACCAGCACGTCGGGGCGACGCTCGAGGATCGCCTGGGCGTCCTCCGGAGCGATCCCGATCTTCGAGTCGGCGCGGTTGAGCACGAGCCGGATCGAGTCGAGATCGCAGCCCATCAGCTCGAGCGTCTCGAGCCCGAGCTTCGTGTCCTTCAGCGACAGCGCGTCGAGCATCCCGACGACGCACAGGTGTGACGACGTGTCGATAGTCGCGATCACCTCGGGGGTAAACCCGGGCGCCGTGTCGACGACGACGAATTCGTACTTCGAGCGCAGGGCAGCGAAGACCTCGCGCAGGAGCTCGACGGTCACCGCCGCGGCCTGGTCGGGCCGGCTCGGAGCGAGCAGCACCTTCGCGCCCGACGAGTGGTCCATCAGGAAGCTGTCGACCTTGTCGACGTCGATCGAGCCGCCCGTCTGGGCGAGATCGAAGATCGTCCGATCCGGCGACAGTCCGAGGGCGATGCCCACGTCGCCGAACTGGAGGTCCAGGTCGACGAGAACCGACGACTTGCCCGCCTGAGCGAGCGCCACGGCAAGATTGCACGACGTGAGCGTCTTGCCCGTGCCGCCCTTCGGCCCGAGCACGCAGATCATCGGGTTGACGGCCGAGGCGACGGAAGAGCCGCGCTTGCGCGCGACAGCCTTCTCGAGCGCGAACCGCACGTCCTCCGCCGGAGCGGGCAGGGTGATCAGGTCGTCGGCGCCGGCCTCGAAGACGCGTTCCATGAAACCGTCGGGGCTCCCGAAGAAGAGGACGACGATCGGCCGGTCGGGCCGTCCCTCGGTCGCCCCCTCGATCAGGTAGAGCGCCCGCTCCGAATAGCCCTGGCAGGCAACCATCAGCATGTCGGGATTCGTTTCTTCGAGCACCGTGAAACCGCGCTCCAGCCCCTCGACCATGCCGACCACCTGCACGTTCGAGGCGACCGGCAGGATGGCCTCGACCGAGTGGGGGTCGATGCCGTAGTCGAGCGCGACCACCGCTTTGATCTGCCGGCCGGTCATCGTCCACCGCCCGAGGTCGTGAGCGCCCTCTTGATGGCGTTCCGGATTGCGCGGTTGACATCACCCGTGTACGAAGGAAGCGTGATCGGCGGGACGCCGAGCAGAATCGTCCCCGCGTTCACGAGGCCCTGCCGCGCCTGCTTCGCGCCCGTGGGCGGCCGCAGGACGAGCCACACCTTCCCGTTGTCCGCCGCGTAGGCGATCTCCTCGGCCTGCCGGTTGGAGACCCGCAGGCTGACGGTCGTGTTGTTCGACGCGGTGGCCACGCCGCCGCTCTGCTCCGCGACGTCCGCGACCATGACGTTCTGGGCCAGCAGCTTGTTGACCGCGTAGCCCGTGCCGCCACCGGCCGATTGGACGTTGAAGCCGACCATCACGTCGACGCGGTCGCCGACCTGCACATGGCCGATCAAACCGTGGGCGGTGTCGAGCGGGACGTCTAGCACCCGCTGCGAGCCGCTCAGCGTCGTGGCGAGCGACTTCGCCCCTGCGGTGAAATCGGACGCCGAGAGCTGCTGGCCGGCGTAGACGTCGGTCGTCGCCACGAGGCTTCGGATGCTCGCGGCGTCGCTGAACGCTCCGTCGCGAAGCTGGCTCTCGCGGATCGTTTCGCGGGTGAACAGGCCTTCCTGCAGCGCGGCCGTCCCGGACGTTCCCTTCGGGATCAGATGCTTTGCCACCAGCACGGTCACTGGGGCTCCCTGAGCCTTGATGCTGTGCCGGTAGCGATTGACGTAGACGAGGATGAAGATGCCGGCTAGCAGCGCCGCGCCACTTGCGACGGCGATCGTCCCCGCCCTGGTCGAAACCAACTTCTGTGCGAACTCCACGATCGTTCCTCCTTTATTTGGTCATCACGACGACGCAGTTGCCGAAGGCGTTGAAGTTGCAGAGAGAGGGCCCTCCGCCTCCGCTGTTGAGGGCGTTGATGTACTTGATGAAGTGGCCGACGATGTAGCCGGCGTCGTTGTTCGGGACCGGATCGTCGCCGTTGCCCTGGCAGGGATTCGAGAAGCCACTGCCCTGGCCGGTCCACCCCGTCACGTAGAAGGTGGCGAAATTCGTGATCGGTACCGTCGAAGAGCCGCTGCCGGAGAAGCTGCCGAACGGCGTCAGGAAGACCTGCACGATCCGCGGGTCGCCGGACGGGAAGTTCGGGAACATGCTCCAGTTGTTGTGGCCGAGGGCTCCGGCCGGCGGGCAAGTGGTCGGCTTCGGTGCGCCGAGCACGCGCATGTTCATCCCCTCAGGCACCTGATTCTTCGCGCTGCCGGTCTGTAGCGCCACGCAGGGCCACGGCTCCGCAGTGCCCCAGAGCGCCGTCGGGCTGCCCGGGCAGACCGTGCCGGTGTTCTTCGTGTAGAGCGGTCGGCACCCGTTCGCGAGCTCGTCCTTGAGGTTCGAGTAGTTCGGGTCGCAGTCGAGCGACTGGTTCTGGCTCCCGCCAATGACCCGCAGCGACACGACCGGGTCCGTCACCGAGGCCGCATTGCCGAGGCTTGCGGTGATCCCGACCTTGACGACGAGATCATGGGTCGTCCCCCGCTGGAGCGAGTTCACCCAGAAGCTGCCGCCCTCCCAGACCTGCGCGAGCTTGATCGGGCCGGACACGCCGTCGGAGGCGGAGAACGTCCGCTGCACGTTCGCAAACGACCCCTTGCACTTGTTGCCGCCGGTCGTCTTGCAGGTGTCGATGCCGACTGTGCCGGAGGTCTCCTCCCAGTTCAGGGTCACGGGCAGCGGCCCCGCCTGGGGATTGACCGTGAAGAGGTTCGTGGCGGCCGAGTCCCACGTGCCGGTCGCGGCGTCGTACGCCAGCGGCTGGGTGATCCCGTTGATCGTCGCGGTCAGCTGCGCGCCGACCCCGCCCGAGGCCTTCGGCAAGGTCGGATTCGTCGCGCCGGTGCCGAAATCGACGCGCGCCCGAACGCCGATCGTGCAGGCGCTCGTTGCGGACGTGAAATACGGGTCGGTGCACGAGCCGTTGAAGAGCGACGTGCTGCGCACGAGCGGCGGGTTCGGCTGCGCGGCGTTGCCCCCGCTCGACCAGCCCTGGACGAACAGGATCTGGTCGAGGCAGGCCACGAGAGGGTCGCCGCAGGTCGTCGATGCGCCGCCGCCGAGGATCACCCGCACGCCGATCGTGCCGCTGCTGACGTTGAGCGAGACCGGCGCGGCCGTGTTGTCCCAGATCTCGAGCCCGCCCGTAAAGCCCTTGTTCGTCAACGGCGCCGACCCGAGCACGCTGCCGTCGGCCTCGTCGAGGAACACCACGCGGCCGATCGTCGGATTCACGTCCGGGACCCCGACCGGCAGCTCGCCGCGGGCCGCAGCCTGCTCGCGGACCTCGACCCGCGCGTGGCCGTGGATGCGTGGCAGGAACGGCAGTGACGGCACGAGGCCGAAAAAGAGGGGCAGGTTGGACTCGCTCAGCTTGACGTCGACCATCTGCGCGTCGCACGGCGGCTGCTCGACGGTGTCGTCGGGAGCCGGGTCGCCGGCGCGCGGGTCGGGGTACGTCTTGCTGTTGACGAGCAGGCTGACGGTGCCGCGGTTGGTGCCGCCGATCTGGCTGTTGTACGCGCTGGCCCCGTAGGTCGGGTCACCCGCGTACTGGCGCGCGGCGTCCGTCACGGTCGCGGAGCCCGAGCTGCCGCCGAAACAGGAGTTGAAGGAGCCGCCCCCCGCGAGTGCGCCGGCGTCGGCCTGCATTTGCAGGTGCCGGCGGTGCTCGAACCAGTTGCCGACGTCGAGGACGAACATCATGAAGACCGCCAGCACGGGCAACCAGACCGCGAACAGAACGAGGGTCGCCCCCCGTTCCTCCACCGCGCGACCGAGGACCCCACTCAACATGCGCCGGTGCCTCCGTCACCCGCGGAGTAGTTCGTCGGTGGAGCCTCCAGCCGCATCACCGACGTTCCCGTGACCTTGATCGTGGACGGCAGCGTCCCGCCGAAGAACCCGTTCAGGACGCGCCTGACGATCGGGACGCCGGCGTTGTAGGTCATGTCGACCTTCACGGGGTCGCCGACGTTCGTCGTTCCGGAGGGAAAGCTGATGCAGACGTGCGCGCCCGCCCGTAGCTCGGCCGAGTCGGCCTGGCTGCGCACGTACTGCTGGAGGTTTCCGCCGCCCGGAACGTTGTTGACCGCTGCCCAGCGCGCCCCCTCGTTCGCCAGGTGCGTCTCGTCGATCCAGTAGTTGAAGAGCTTGCCGAACTCGAGCGTCCCGAACAGGATCGCGATCAGGATCGGCAGGACGAGCGCGAACTCGACGAGGGCCGCGCCTCGTTCGCCGGCGATCGACCGCATTTTTCGGAGGCGGAGCGCCATCTCAGAGCGCCGCCGAGAGCTCGGAGAAGCGGGCAACCAGCCAGGTGCCCATTGGGCTGACGCCGAACGCGACGAGCGAGATCAGCGCAAGGATGAGCGCGTACTCGACGAGCGCCTGGCCTTCCTCGCGCAGGAGCTCTCGCGCCCCGCCTTCGATTCGGTTGTCCTCCCCGTGGGAATCCATTTCTCAACCCCTTGCTACGAATCGCTGCCCGGGCCGCCGATGCCGGGAGGCACGGCAGGCCCGGGCAGCGAGGTCGCTCTACGCGCCCGCGATTGCGGTGGCGATCGCGTTGATCTGATCCCGCACGCTCGTCCCCAACAGCTGGAGCGCGGCGATGCAGACGACTGCGACGAGAGCCAGAATCAGGCCGTACTCGACCAGCGCCTGACCGTCCTCGCGGCTCTTCAGCTCGTCGATGCGGGCGAAGACCTTGCCCACCCAGAGCATGAGCTGCTCGCTCATTTGCATACCTCCCCTCTCATTTCCCGGCGACCCGCGACGCGGAGCCGCGAATTGCCCTCTGGGACAAGTGTTTAGAGGAGCGAGGAGGCGGCTTTAACGGACGAAGGGGGGGTTGGGCCGGACCGTTTGGGTGGGGAATTGCGACCGGTCGCGTGTGACGATCCCGGCAGTCGTGGCAAGCTCTCGATTCACGCTGGTGCGGGACGACGGGTCGGTCGTCTGCGAGTCCTGTCGTCTCGCCGGCACGTTCGTCAGCCGCTTTCGCGGGCTGCTCGGCAAGAGCGGCCTGGCGTCTGGAGAGGGGCTGCTGATCCGCCCGGCCGGCTCCATTCACACCTTCTTCATGCGCTTCGCGATCGACGTCGTCTTCCTCGACCGAAGCGGCGTCGTCGTCAAGCTCGTGGCAGACCTGCGGCCGTGGCGTGTCGCGCTCGCACGCGGTGGTCGCGACGCGCTCGAGCTGGGTGCCGGCGAGGTGGAGAGGATCGGCCTTCGGAAGGGCGACCGGCTCGCGCTGCGCCCCGCGGAAGCGGTGGCGGCGTGAGCGTTCCGCAGACCGCCGCCGCTCGCGTCGAGGCGCGGGCGCGTCTGGGCGCCGAGGGTGCCGCCGTGATCGTGGCCGGCGTCGTGGCGCTGCTGTGCCTGCTTCGCGTCGGTCTGAACGCCGAAGGCCTCATCGCAGCCTTCTTCGGGGTCGTGCTCGTGCGTCTGGCCGAGATCGACCTTCGGCAGCGCCTCCTTCCGAACCGGATCGTCCTGCCTGCGACGATCGTGTTGCTCGTCGCGCACGCCGTCGTCACGCCCTCGCCCTGGTTCCTCGTTGCGGCTCTCGGTGCGGGGTTGGCGATTTTGATCCCCGCGCTCATTCGACCGGGCGCTCTGGGCAT
Organism: Actinomycetota bacterium; assembly: GCA_046733295.1. Classification (GTDB taxonomy): domain Bacteria; phylum Actinomycetota; class Thermoleophilia; order Gaiellales; family Gaiellaceae; genus 13-2-20CM-68-14. Next base: position 17,078 of record JBKPOY010000033.1, read on the forward strand.
GGGAGACGTCCAGCTCGCGGTGCTACTCGGCGCCGGGCTGGGC
>JBKPOY010000034.1:0-48909 GCA_046733295.1 Actinomycetota bacterium
GTACAGCGCCGAGAAGCACGACACCGGCGATGCCCGAAGCAATCTCGAAGCTGCGGTCAGGGATGTCCTCGTGCGGCATCCGATCGCCGGCGAGGTGAAGGAGCAGCCCGAGCGGTAGCGATCCGAGCCGCGAGCCGAGCAGCGCGCCGCCGGCCGCGCCCGTCGCCACGTGGAGCGAGACGATCAGGCTACGGCCTCAGCGTCACTAGAGCGGCGTGCCGGCTCCCCCGAGCCCACCGAAGATGGCAAACGGGTTCTGCGGCATCGCTTCGTAGACCAGCTCGCCACTCGCCTCGACCTGGCCGTGCAGCCGCTCGGCGAGCGCGCGCGCCTCCTCCTCGGAGGCCACCCCGACGAGCACGTACATGTGGCGGCGAACGACCTCCCGCCCCTCGCGCACGAGCCGGTCGGCGAGCTCATCCGCCTCCTCCGGCGAGCGGGCGTTGACCCTCACCTCCCACGGCGCGTAGCCATGAGCGCGCGCCGCCTCCTCCGGTTCGAATTCCAACGGCGGCTCTCCGCTCCAGCGCTCGTCCTCGGGCAGCCAGCGCTCCGGATCGGTGACGGCCGCGTGGATGCCCGCCTCACGCAGCTCGACCTCGACGATCGCGCGTGCACCTTCGGCCTCTTGCCGGGAGCCCGCGTACACGAAGATTGTCTCGTCGTCGCGCGACACGATGAGACGCCGTCCCTCGAGCTGCTTCGCCAGCTCGCGCGCCTCGGACGACAGCCCGAGCCCGAGCCGGTCGAGCAGACGCTCGGCGTGCTCGTCTTCGACGTCGATTCGGATCCGCCAGTCGTCTCTCATGCGCTCGGCCTGTACCCAATCACGGAAAGCTCCGGTCGTTGCTATTCGAGCTTGCCGATCAGATGGTGGGCGAACGCCCACCAACCGACCAGTCTTGCGTGATCGCTGCCGCCCTCACGCGCGACGGCCAGAATGTCCCTGTGGTTCGCCTGGCCGAGGCGCTCATGGGTCCAGACGATGACGGCATCGTCGCCGTCGAAGTAGCACAGTCTGCGCCCACCGGGCTTGTTCGGCCCGTGAGCCCAAGGCCCCTCTCCTCCCCAGCTGAGCGAATTGCACTTGCCGCGGTTCGCCGTAATCGCGTGACGTCGCATCTCGGCGCGGTACGCCGCAGTCGCGGCGGCGCCGTCTCGATAGGTCGAGACCTGCCAGCGGTCGGGCGAGAAGCTCGTTTCTGTCGCGGGCTGAACGCACACAGCCGTCTGGATCGCGCCGATGTCGGCGACGGGCTGCTTCACGCACGTCTTCCGCAGGCTGGCGGGGATCAGAGCCATCACGTCGGAGAGACGCGCCTCGGTACTGCCTGCGGGTTGTGGCTCCGTTGCGGCGGAGCTGCTCTCCCCGCTGTTTCGACCCGTCAGATAGACAACGACGCCTGCCGTCGCAGCGGCGATCAGCGCCGCTGCGACGCCGGCGCGCCACCCGAAACGCTTCGGAGACCCGAAGAACATGAAGATCCACGGCTGGCTTGGTTCTTCTTCCGGCGCCGCTCGGATGACGCGGATGGGATCTGCGATTCCCTTCAGGTGGGCGCGCCCGCGGTCGACGTAACGAACGCCCGGGAGGCGCCCTGCCAGGTGGCTGGTCCCCTCGCTGACGATGACCTCGCCACCGTGGGCGAGCGCGCAGAGCCGCGCGGACACGTTGAGGGCGGCTCCGCGGAAGGAACCGTCTTCGAGGGCGATCGCCTCGCCGGAGTCGATCCCGATCCCGACTCGGAGCGGCAGGTCGGTGTCCGCGTCGGACTCCTCCGCGAACTGATGCTGCAGATCCATCGCTGCTCGGATCGCCTGGCGCGCCGAGTCGAACTCGGCCAAGGCCTCGTCGCCTCGGATCTCGACCAGCGTTCCGCCCCGCGTCTGGATCGCCTCGCGGACGATGTCGGTGAATTTTGACGTCAGCCTGGCGGACGCCTCGTCGCCGTACTCCTGCGTGAAGCGGGTATAGCCGCGGATGTCCGCGATCAGGAACGTGCGTACAGGTGCATGCCCAACGGACAGAGTGCGGCGAGTCTACGCGTCCCGAATCCGCTGCTCAACGCCGGTTCGGTAGGCCGATTATCGCCGCCGGCCCCCCAAGAACCCAAGCACTCGCTTTTGGACGGACACATCGTCGTAGCGTCTTTCTGGTTGCATCGGCGTCGGCAGTCCGCGGCGCGTTTCGTCGTGCGCGAGCTCAATGTCCTCGCCCTCGGTCCGTGTCTCGCCTTCGGGCGGTACGTGGCTGACGATCCTCCGGGCGCGCAGGCTCGCAACGATCTCGAAGTCCGGTGTGCTCATGACGACTTGGTGCGAGAGCGCGTGCCTGATGCGGTTCCCTTGCTTGAGCGCGCGCGCGCGGAGCCACGCTTCGTGCCGGTCTTCCCCCGACTGTTGCTACCCGTCTTCGCGGCGCTCGTTCTGTCGGCCCCGCCGGCTCCCTGCATCTCGCTGCGACGCTGTCGCCGCTCGGCGCGCTCGCGTCGATCCTTCTCAAGCTGGTCGGCATCCAAGCTTCGCTGACGACGAACGGGCTGCGTCCCGTCCCCTTCTTGACCGTCGCCCCCGATACCGGCGACGTCCTTGACCCGGCCGAGCAAGTCCGGGATCACCTCGGAGGCCGTGTCCTTGGCCTGACCTACAAGTGCCTTGGCCGAACGCCCGACGCCACCGAGTCCTCCGAGTCCGTCACCACCCCCGACCGCCTTTCCTGCCGCGCCGCTCAGCCCGCCCAACGCTTCGCTGGCCGCACCTCCCGGCCCGAGTGCTTGCTGCGTTGCCTGCCCGACACCGCCCAGCGTCTCGCTGACCGCGCCGCCCGGGCCGAGTGCCTCTTGGCCCAGCTGACCGACAGTGCCAACGGTGTCGTCAACCGTGTTGACGAGGCTCTCGAGGATCTGGGGGTTGCGGTCGAGCGTCGTCAGCGCCCGATCGAGGATGTCGTACAGGTTCTCGAGCCGCACCTTCAGCTGAGCCTGCGCCTCGACGCCTTTGATATCGACCTCGACCTTCCCCAGGTGGACGTGGACACCGGCGACGACGTGCAGCAGGTTGGCGAGCCTGCAGCGGAGCGCGAGATGGGCCTCCAACTGCTCCACGTCGACGTAGATCTCATCCACCTTCACCTTCGGGACGTCGACGAAGACATCGGGGTCGTGGCTCGGCGGGCGGCCCTGCAGCGCGGCCGTGGACTTGCTCGACCCGCGGGCCCCTGCCGACGACCCAGAACCGTTCGCTCTGCTCCGCTGCTCAGCCATTTGCCGGCTCCTCCCTTTCGACTCGCGAATGACGACTTTTCCCGCAGACAGGCCGCCCTAATCCTGCTGCCCCTCCGTATCCGGACCAGGGCCGCTCCCGTTCTCCCTGATGAGGCGCCGGCAAGGGGACTAGCGGCAGTTAGACCGTCTGCGGCGCCTCTCTGTATGCCGTGCTCAGTAGCCGCTGAAGCGATCCGGCCGAATCTGGTCTTCCGGGACGTTCGCTTGCTTCAGTTCCTCGACGACTCCTTCGACCATCGGGGGTGGCCCGGCGAGCAGGTAGATGTAGCCGTTCAGGTCGCCGAGTTTCGTCTCGAGGAACCCCGCGTCCACCCGCCTCGTCTCGCCCTTCCACTGCGGGTCGCCCGTCATCGTCGCGATCAGCTCGAAGCCGGGGATTTGCTCCTCGAGCTCCTGGAGCTCATCGAGGAAGGCGGTCGACTCGCGGTCACGGTTCGAGTAGACGAGCGTGACGCGGTGGGGCGACCGGGTGTCGGCGATGTACCGGAGCATGCAGCGAAAGACGGTGATCCCGATTCCGCCCGCGATGAAGACGTAGTGCGGCTCGGTGTTCTCCGGAAGGAGGAAGTCGCCCTTCGGCTCTTCAACCTCGATCGGGGCGCCAACCTCGAGCTCGGCCAGCGAACGCTTGAAGGCCGTGTCACGCAGCCGGGTGCAAAGCCCCAGGACATCCCCCTCGGTCGGCGAGGTCACGACCGAGATGTGGCGGCGCGGGCCGCGCTCGTCGTCGTACGGCGGGTCGATCAGCTCGACCCAGAAGTACTGGCCCGGCGTGAAGTCGACGCTCCGACCGCCGAGGTCGAACACGAACATCAGCGTGCCGCGGGCGACCTCGCGCTTTTCCTTGACCGTGGCGCGCACGGCCTCGAAGTATGCGCCACGGCCGCCCCTCGGCGCATCAGACGGCTGACGGCACGGCCGGCCCGTCGCGGTAGCGGCCGAGGGCTCCGGCGGGGCGCACGTTGAACGTACGACTCCGCCGGCCGTGGCGGATCCGGACGCGCACGCGCATCCCCGCGGCGGCGGTGTGGCCCGCACGCACCGCGACGACGACGTTCACGCCCTGACCCGCAGGCCCGGGAAGGCGCCGCGACCAGGCCGAGGTTCAACGGGGGAGTCGCCCCGGCCGGGGCCGCGAAGGCGCCGACGACGACGATCGTTCCGCCGACTCCCTTCTTGCGCCCCGCCTTCGCCCTCATGTCTTGTCGGACGCCCGGCTTCGGCCTAGAGTTTGCAAAGGAATTTTGCAATGGCGAAGGCGCCGATTCACGAGCTCAAGCGGGTCGAGATGTGGGCCACCGCCCACCCGATCCGATTCCGCCTCTTCGAGCTCCTGCGCGAGGGTCCGTCGACCGCGTCGCGACTGGGCCGCCGGCTGGGCGAGTCGAGCGGTACGGCGAGCTACCACCTCCGCATCCTCGGCCGGGCCGGTGCGATCGAGGAGGCCCCCGAGCTGGGTACGGCGCGTGAGCGCTGGTGGCGGCGGCCGGAGCAGCTGACCGTCATCCCCACCGACGACGATCCCGAGGGCCGGGCGATCAGCGCCAGAATGTTCGCGATCTTCTTCGCGCGGGACGCGGCCGCCCGTCAGCAGTTCGTGACGACGCTGCCGGAGCTCGACGCGCGCTGGCACCGCAACTCGTTCGTCGGCAGCTGGATCGTCGAACTGACGCCCGAGGAGGCGGGCGAGCTCGGCACGCGCCTGCTCGAGCTGGCCGACGAGTACCGCCGGAGGCGAGAGCGCCCGCCCGAGGCGGAGTCCGCCCTGGTGTCGGTCAGCGTCCTCCCCTGGCCGACCTAAGACCTCGCCGGCACGCGTCCCTGGCGAACACGGGTCGGCCAGACCAGTCCCGGTGTCCGACGAGGGTTACCGAAGTGTGACGGTGGCCCCGAAATCGCTGCTCAGCGCCGCCGTCCGCCGGTGTCCGACGTGGGGACGGGAGGGCCGGTGCGGCCCGGTCCGACCCGGACGGGGCGCCACGCCCATGCGGGACGACGCCTTCGCCGCCGACTCCGAGGTCGTTACGCTGAGGCCGTGGCGGTCCTCGAGTCCCACGTCGAGCCGGGCGAGGAACACGAGCGCCGGCGGGCGCGGATGGAGGCGCTCGTCGCCGAGCTGCGCGAGCGGACCGCCCGGGTCGCGCGCGGCGGCGGCGAGAAGGCGCTCGAGCGCCACCGCTCACGCGGAAAGCTGACGGCGCGCGAGCGCATCGACCGCCTGCTCGATCCGAGCTCGGCCTTCCTCGAGCTCTCGGCCCTGGCGGCCTGGGAGCTCTACGACGGGCAGGCGCCGGGGGCGGGCATCGTCACGGGCATCGGCGTCGTCGAGGGCCAGGAGTGCGTCTTCGTCGCGAACGACGCGACCGTCAAGGGCGGCACCTATTTCCCCCTGACCGTCAAGAAGCACCTGCGCGCGCAGGAGATCGCCGAGCAGAACCGTCTCCCCTGCATCTACCTCGTCGACTCGGGCGGCGCGTTCCTGCCACTTCAAGACGAGGTCTTCCCCGACCGCGATCACTTCGGCCGGATCTTCTACAACCAGGCCCGGCTCTCGGCCAAGGGGATTCCGCAGATCGCATCCGTGATGGGCTCCTGCACCGCGGGCGGCGCGTACGTCCCCGCGATGAGCGACGAGACGATCATCGTCAAGGGGACGGGGACGATCTTCATCGGCGGGCCGCCGCTCGTGAAGGCCGCGACGGGCCAGGAGGTCTCGGCGGAGGAGCTCGGCGGCGCGGACGTCCACACGCGCCTCTCGGGCGTGGCCGACCACTACGCGAACTCGGACGAGCATGCGCTCGCGCTCGTGCGGCAGATCGTCCGCAACCTGAACCTGCGGAAACCAGCCGCGCCCTGGGAGGCGGCGTCGCCTCAGCCGCCGGCGGCCGACCCGTCGGAGCTCTACGGCCTGATTCCGGACGACTTCCGCGAGCCGTTCGATCCCCGCGAGGTGATCGCGCGCATCGTCGACGGCAGCCGCTTCGACGAGTTCAAGGCGCTCTACGGCGAGACGCTCGTCTGCGGGTTCGCGCGGATCGAGGGCTACCCCGTCGGCATCCTCGCGAACAACGGCGTCCTGTTCGCGGAGTCCTCGCAGAAGGGAGCCCACTTCATCGAGCTCGCGTGCAAGCGGAAGATCCCGCTCGTCTTCCTCCAGAACATCACCGGATTCATGGTCGGCAAGGAGTACGAGGCCGGCGGCATCGCCCGCGACGGCGCCAAGCTCGTGACCGCCGTCGCCTGTGCCGAGGTCCCCAAGTTCACCGTGATCGTGGGCGGCTCGTTCGGAGCGGGCAACTACGGGATGTGCGGGCGGGCCTACTCCCCGCGACAGCTGTGGATGTGGCCCAACGCGCGCATCTCCGTCATGGGCGGCGAGCAGGCCGCGACCGTTCTGACGATGGTTGGCGACGCCGACCCCGACGAAATCCGGGCCAAGTACGAGGAGGAGGGAAACCCCTACCACTCGACCGCTCGCCTCTGGGACGACGGGATCATCGACCCGCTCGATACCAGGCGCGTGCTCGCCCTCGGGATCTCTGCGGCCCTGAACGCGCCGATCCCGGAGACGACCTTCGGTGTGTTTCGCATGTAGAGGAGGACGATGGGCTACTCGAAGGTGAACGTGCACGAGATCGAGCCGGCCGGGCCCGGCGGCATGGTGCGGTTCGTGCGGCGCGAGCTCGGCCTCGAGGCGTTCGGGATCAACTGGTTCGATTTGCCGCCGAACACGGAGGGCAACCTCCACGACGAACAGGACACGGGCCAAGAGGAGGTCAACGTGATCGTCCGCGGATCGGGCACGTACAGGATCGACGGCGAGGAGGTTCAAGTCCGGGAAGGCGACGTGTTCCGGTTCGATCCCGAGACCGAGCGCGGCCCGAAGGCCGGGCCGGACGGCCTGACGATGATCGCCGTGGGGACGCGACGCGGGAGCTACCGGCAAAGGGGGCCTTTCTGATGGCAGCGCACACGATCGAGCTCACGAATGACGAGCTCAAGCTTGTCCGCAACGCCCTACACGCGTACCTCGACGATTTCGGCCACGACGAGGCCGAGGTCCTCCGGGATCTCAAGCAGCTGCTCGAGAAGCTGCCGTACCACGAGCGCTTCTTCGACGAGTAGGCGGACGTGCTCGTCCGGCTCGTCCTCTGGAACCTCGCCGACTCGAAGACGAACATCCAGGAGCTCCGGCGCTACCTCCGCGACGAGTCGGTCGACCGGTTCGCCGAGATTCCCGGCCTGAGGTTCAAGGCCTGGATCTCGGATGAGGCGACCGAGCGCTGGGGCGCCGTCTACGTCTGGGAGTCGGCCGAAGCCGCGCACGGCGACCTGCCCGGCCGTGCCCGCGAGCTGATCGGCAAGAAGCCCGACATCGCCGAGGAGTTCGACGTCGAGGGCACGATCGAGGGCGACTTCGCCGTGGAGGAGCTCTCCCGGCGCGGACTCGCCTTCGAGCCGGGCGACTAGCGCGACCGACCTCCCAGTCAGTACCGTTTAGCCTCTATGCCACTGACACGGGAAGGCCGGGGATCCGGCGTCGCGGTCGCGGTCGACCTCGTCAACACCTGGGACGAGCTCGAAGCGGAGCCGGATCTGATCGACGACGTCAGGGATGTCCGCTATTGGCTCGACTGGCACGGTCTCCACGGCGCCGCTCGCAGGGTTCGCGAAGCAGACGTCGATCGAGTCCGAGAGCTCCGCTCGAGATTCGACCGGGTCTTCGACGCAAAGAGCGAGACCGAGGCGGCCGCGCTTCTCAACGAGCTCTCCCGCGAGTTCGCCACCGCGCCCCAGCTCGAGCGGGTCGGCCGTAGTTGGCGCGTCCGGACCTGGCCGGACGAGAATGAAGGCCTCGACGCGGTCGCCGCCTACGCGACGGCCGGGCTGCTCGAGGCCCTGCGCGATCTCGGCTGGAAGCGGTTCGGCCGCTGCGCCGGCTCGCCGTGTCGCTGCGCCTTTGTCGACCGCAGTCGCAACAGGTCGCGCCGCTTCTGCTGCACCCTCTGTGCCGACCGCGTGGCGCAGGCTCACTATCGAGAGCGTCGGAAGAAAGGGCGCCCCGCCTCCTGAAAAGAGCAGGCGGGGCACCGGGGGCAGGAGGGCTTACGACAGCCCGTCGCAGGTCGCCGGGAACTGGCTGGGATCCTGTTGTCCCGTCGACTTGAGGATCTCGAGCGGCGTGGCGAGATCGCTGGGGTCGGCGATGTAGACGAGCTTGCCGACGGCGGCGAAGATGGTGCCCTCGCCGGGCTCGGTCAAGTGCCCGTCGTTGCCATTGATGGTCACGGTCACCGTCCCATCGCCGTTCGGCTCGACGACGAAGGGGCCGGCGAGCACGGTGGTGAGCGACTTGCCGTTCGCCGGGTTCGTGTACGTGATGTGGAAGCTGACCGCGTGGGTGACGTCCTTCCCGCTCGAGAAGACGGTCTCCCGGAGCGTGCCCTCCGTGTGGACGATGAACGGAAACGGGCAGAGACCGGCCGGGATCGTTCTTGTTCGGTCGAGATGGACCTCGGTCGTGACCGGCTGATCGGCCGCGGCTGTGGGCGCGAGCGCGAGCAGGGCGCCAGCCACGACCGTGGCGACCAGCGCGAAAACCTTCCTTCTCATCCCTCCTCCTTCGTCAGCTACATGGCTGTCTACGGATCTGACGCAGTTCGTCAGGAGCTAAGACGCTTTCGCAGCTGACTAGTTAGAGGACGAGCTCTTCGGGAAAAGCGCCGCCGCCCGCGAAGCGGCCGAGCCGGTACGGCGAGAGGTCGGAGCTCGGCTCCAACCCGAGCACCTCCTCGGCGACAGCGCGCCCCACGGCGGGGCTCGTCATGAAGCCGTGACCCGAGAATCCGCACGCGGCGTAGACGCCGTCCGCAACGCGCCCGAGGATCGGGTGGGCGTCGGGGGTCATGTCGTAGAGGCCGGCCCAGCCCCGCTCGATCCGTGCTTCGGCGGCGGGCGGAAACCGATGGATCAGACGAGCGAGCCGGTCATCGAAGAGCGACTCGTCGACCGTCTCCTCGAACCCCCACCGCGGCTCGGGATCGACCATCGCCAACACCAGGCGGTCACCCCGCCGCCGGAAGTGAAAGCCGGTTTCGGCCTCGATCGTCATCGGCAGATCGGCACGGAGGCCCTCGACTCGCGACGTCTCGAGCAACTGCCTACACAGGGGGCGGATGGGCAGCTCGACGCCGAGCCGGGCCGCGACCTCGGCCGACCAGGGGCCGCACGCGACCACGACCGTATCGGCCTCGAGCGCTGCGACATCGGTTCGCTCCCGCACCTCCACCCCGCATCCGGCTGCCCGGCGGACGAGCTCCCGCGCGACCGCCGGTGGATCCGCGACCCCGTCTTGCCAGCACGCATATGCTCCGACGACGTCGTCCGAACGGACGCCGGGCGGCGCCTCGACGCGTTCGACCGGCACCCCGAGCGATCGCTGGAGCTCCGCCCGCTCCTGGAGCGCAGCCAGTCCGCCGTCGGTGGTGGCGAGGAACAGGTAGCCGACCTGGTCGAAGAAGGGCGAGCCGAGCTCCTCGAAGAAGCGGATGCTCGCCTGCGCGAGCTTCACCTCCGCCGCCGTCGAGAACTGCTGACGCACGCCGCCCATCGCTTTCGCGGTCGCGCCCCCGGCGATCGCGCCGCGGTCGCAGAGCACGACGTCGTCGGCCCCGAGCTGGGCCAGGTGGTAGGCGACGCTCGCGCCGGCGGCGCCCGCTCCGGCTACGACGATTCGAGCCATGCGTCCAGCTCCTTCCCCTCGGCGTCCGAGAGGGTGCGCAGAGGCGCGCGCACCGCCTCCCGAATCGGCACGCCGCGATAGGCGAGCGCGCGCTTGGCAGCGGCCTGGAACGGAAACCGCTCGAGGCCCGCGCGAAGCCGTTCCAGCTCCGTCGCATCGCCAGTGCGTTCGTGGACAGCATGGGCCACCGGCTCCGGAAACACCGTCGCGAGCCCCGAGACCGCACCGACGGCACCGGCCTCCAGCCCTTGCGGAATGAGACTCTCCGGACCGACGAAGACGTCGAGCCCCTCGACGAGGTATGGCTCGAAGCTGGCCCAGGGCTTGTCGGACACCTTCAGGCCGACGAGATTCGCGACCCGCAGCCGGAGCTCGGCGAGCACGTCGAGCGGAACGGCGTAGCCGCTCCGTGCTGCGAATTCGTAGACGTAGAAGGGAACGGGCTCACACGCCTGGGCCGCCGCCTCGAAGTGATCGACGAGCGCGCGGCCGTCGAGCGCGAAGTACGGCGGCGCGATCACGGCGACGGCGTCGGCGCCGAGATCGGCGGCATGGGCCGCGAGCTCGGCCGTCTCGCGCGTCGTCTGAGCTCCGCAGTGGACGGCAATCGCGAAGCCGTCCGGACGGGCCGCGACGAAAAGCTCGGCGGCCCGGCGTCGTTCGTCCGGGTCGAGCAGGATCCCCTCGCCCGTCGTGCCAAGGGCGAGCAGGCCGTCGACGCCGCCCGCCGCCAGAAAGGCGACGAGCGGATCGAACGCGTTCTCATCGAGCCGCTCGCCGCCGTCGGCGAGAGGCGTCACCGCTGCGGCGACGGCACCTCGAAGCACGGCGACGACTTTAAGCTCCCGATCAGTGAGCGCGCTCCGGATCGAGCGAGAGGGGCCGGTGCTTCGGGTCACGCTCGCGCGCCCCGAGCGGCGAAACGCGTTCGACGCCTCGCTGATCTCCGAGCTCACCGAGGCCTTCGCCGACGTCGGCGACGCACGCGTCGTGCTGCTCGCGGGCGACGGCGAGAGCTTCTGTGCCGGCGCCGACGTCGACTGGCAGCGCTCGGCCGTCGACCTCTCCTACGACGAGAACGTCGAGGATGCGATGCGCCTCTACCACATGCTCGACGCGATCGATTCGTGTCCGGCGCCCGTGCTCGGACGGGTGCAGGGCTATGCGCTCGGCGGGGGCTCCGGGCTCGTCTGCTGCACCGACATCGCGGTGGCCGAACCGGGGGCGACGTTCGGGTTCTCTGAGGTGAAGCTCGGCATCGTTCCGGCAGTGATCTCGCGATTCGTGTTCGCCCGCATCGGCACCGCCGCAGCGCGCCGCTACTTCCTGACCGGAGAACGGTTCGACGCCGGCGCGGCTCTCCGGATCGGCCTCGTCTCCGAGGTGACCGCCGACGTCGACTCGGCGGTCGACAGGCTCGTCGCCGAGATCCTCACTGCGGGGCCCGAGGCCACACGAGCCGCCAAGCAGCTGATTCGCGAAGGCCCGGGGGCCGAGGCCGCCGCGCGGCTCGCCGCGCAGCTCCGCACCGGCAAGGAAGGGCAGGAAGGCCTCCGGGCGTTCCTCGACAAGCGTCCCGCGGCGTGGAGATCCGAAAGCTCCTCGTAGCCAATCGCGGCGAGATCGCGGCACGGATCTTCCGCGGCGCCCGCGCCGAGGGGATCGAGACTGTCGCGGTTGCCGCGCCCGACGACCGGGGCTCGTTCCACACGCGCGCCGCCGACGAGGTCGTGGAGATTCGTGGCTACCTCGATTCCGAGGAGCACATCCGCGCGGCGAAGGCGGCGGGCGCCGACGCGATCCACCCGGGCTACGGCTTTCTCGCGGAGAACGCCGAGTTCGCCGAGGCGGTGGAAGCCGCCGACCTCGCCTTCCTCGGCCCCACCCCCGAAGCGCTCCGGCGAAGCGGCGACAAGCTCGAGGCCAAGCGCGTGGCCCGCGAGGCCGGCGTGGCGACCCTGCCGACCGGCGAGCCGGAGGAGATCGGCTTTCCGCTGATGATCAAGGCGGCAGGCGGCGGAGGCGGCCGCGGCATGCGAGTCGTCCGCGAGGCGTCCGGCCTGGACGAGGCCATGGCCGCAGCCCGGCGCGAGGCGCTCGCCGGCTTCGGCGACGACACGGTTTTCTTCGAGCGCTACCTGCCACGGCCGCGACACGTCGAGATCCAGCTGCTCGCGGACGCGCACGGAAACGTCCACGCGCTGGGCGAACGCGAGTGCTCGATCCAGCGGCGACACCAGAAGGTGCTCGAGGAGGCGCCGTCCCCGGCACTCGACGTCGCGCTACGGGCGCGGATGAGCGAGGCAGCCGTCGCGTTCGCCGGCGCGGTCGGCTACCGGAGCCTCGGCACCGCCGAGTTCCTCCTCGACGGAGGTGAGTTCTACTTTCTAGAGCTGAACGGTCGGATCCAGGTCGAGCACCCCGTGACCGAGGAGGCGACCGGCCTCGACCTGGTCGCGCTCCAGCTCGCCGTTGCGCGGGGAGACGAACTGGCTACGGTCAGCAACGGCTTCCGCGGCCACGCGGTCGAGGTCCGGCTCTACGCAGAGGACCCGCGCACGTTCCTACCCCAGACCGGCCTCGTCGAGCGACTCCGGCTCCCCTCGACGATCCGCGTCGATGCGGGAATCGCGGAGGGCGACGAGGTCGGCGTCGCGTACGACCCGATGATCGCGAAGCTGATCGCCAGCGGCGAGACCCGGGCGGAGGCGCTCGACCGGCTCGCCGGGGCCCTGGAGGAGACCGAGGTCGCGGGGGTGACGACGAACCTGCCGTTCCTACGCTGGCTCGTCGGTCACCCGACCGTTCGCGCCGGGGCTGCGACGACGTCGTTCCTGACCGAGTACGCGCCGCTGTCCACGGCCCCGCAGGGTCTCCCCTCCGGTCCCTGGGCCGAACCGTGGCGGCTGAACCTGCCGCCTCCGGCGCCGGGCCCGCTACCGGATCCCGACGCGGCCGTCCACGACGAGCGGCACACGGGCGCCCAGTCGAGCCTGACCGCGCCGATGCCGGGGACCGTGATTCGCGTCGCCGTCAGCGAGGGCGAAAGGGTCGAGCCGCGCCAGCCGCTCGTCGTGCTCGAGGCGATGAAGATGGAGACGCCCGTCGTCGCGCCCTACGCGGCGGTGGTGCAAAAGGTGCACGTCTCTGAGGGGGATCGCGTGGCCGGCGGCGCCGTCCTGGTCGAGCTTGAAGACTGACGTTAGGACTTCGTTAGGAGCGGTTTTCGGCGTCTTTCGGCGGGCAGAAACACCAGGACACGCACTGACCATTGTCGGTGGCGCCACTGCGGCGGCGCAGACGCCGACGATCATGCTCGACCAGAGCACGCGCGGCAACCTCATCTTCAGCTGACTGCGGGGTCGGTTCAGCTGATGCCAGCGGGGGAGCTTCGGCTCCCCCGTTGCGTTCTCAGAAGAGCTGCTGCAGCTTCATGGCCTGGCCTATGTCGCCCCGCACCTTCAGCTTGCCCATCATGTAGGCGGTCGTCGCGTTCTGCTCGCCGTTCACGACTTTCATGAAGGTCTCCTCGGAGGCCGCGATCGTCGTCCCGGCCTCGCCCTCGCCTTCCTCGACGCTGACGTTGCCGTTCTCGACGGTCACCGTCCACTTGCCGGCCCCGTCGATGTCGAAGAGGTAGGTCGCGTTGAGACCGGCTGCCTTGGTCGAGCCGCCCGCACGCGACTCGAGCGTCTCGAAGAACTGCCGCGCGTTCTGGACCTCCATGGACGCGAACCCTATGGGACGACCGGCTCGGCGGCGAGCGGACGCTGCAACCGGGACGAGGGCAGCAGCATCGCGAGGACGAGCGCAACGAGCGCGCTGCCGGCCGCGACATACATCGCGGCCTCGAGATCGATCGAGTCGGCAATCGCGCCGAGCGCGATCGCTCCGATCCCGCCGAGGCCGATCGACAGCCCGATCGAGAGGCCGGAAGCCATGCCGATGTGTCGCGGGAGGTACTCCTGGCTCATCACCATCGTCACGCCGAAGGTCCCGATCACGGCGATCCCGACGCCGGCCAGGGCGATTGCCCCCGGGATCCCGCCGACCGCCACGAAAACGAGGATCAGCGGCGCGGTCGCCGCCGTGCTGACGAGCAGGACGGGTCGTCGTCCAAACCGGTCGGCGAGTGGGCCCGCCGCGAGGGTGCCGAGGCCACCCGCCAGCAGCATCAGTGACAACAGGTGATTGCCGTAGGCCTTCGAGTGCCCGAGCGAGACCTCATACAGGGGCACGAACGTGACCAGCCCGAACCACGAGACGCTGCGAAAGGCAATCACGCCGAGCAGCAGGAGCAGCGCCCCGACGCGGTCGGGGTCGGTCGACTGGATCCGCCTTCCGGTCTCGGACGCGAGCGAGCCGAGGAAGGGCGCGATCCTGAGCAGCACGACGGCGACCACGATCGCCGGGACGGCCAGGAAGAGGCCGCCTCTCAGCCCGAAGGCGAGCACCAGCGGTGTCGCGATCGTGGGGCCGAGCGCGTAGCCGACGTTGCCGCCGATCGAGAACAGCGACATCGCGCTGGCGCGGCGTCGACCGCCGGCGAAGGCGGCGAACTTCGAGCCCTCGGGATGAAACGCCGCCGTCCCGAGCCCGGAGACGACGACGAAGAGGAGCACGACGACGTAGTTCGGCGAGACGGACGCGAGCGCCATGCCGACACCGGCCAGCAGCACGCCCGCCGGCAAGAGCCAGATCGCACCGCGCCGGTCGGACCAGAGCCCGAACAGCGGCTGGACGACGGAGGACGAGATCGCCGACGCGAGCATGGCCGCGGCCGCGAGCGTGTACGAGAGATCGAACTTATCCACGAAAAAGGGCAGGAGCGCGGGGAGTGCGCCGCCGGCGAAGTCGGTCGCGCAATGGCCGCTCGAAAGCGCCGCCATCGCGCGCTTGTCCAGCTGTGCCCGCACGGGCCGCAGGCTAGCGGCGCGAGGTCGAGCTAAGCCGCGTTCGGCACGGCCGACGGGGCCGGCAGGTAGAGCTCGATCAGGGCCCGCGACAGCTCCCACTGGCACTGGACGATCGCGAGCCGGTTCCGCTCGAGATCCTCGATGTGGGCGCCTTCGGAGCGGAGCTGCTGGCGCTCGAACACGAGCGTCGTGTGCATGTCGCGGAGGCTTTCGACCGAGCGCTGTGAGCGCACGGGGACCCAAGACCGCAGGGAAACAGACGCCATTGCCCTTCTATCGGCGCGACGGCGCCGAAGTTGAGGCCGGCCCCGCATGCGAGGGAGGCTAGGCGGGGCGTCGGATAGCATCGCGCCGCGATGCGGCTCGAGGTCGAACCGGGCTCACCGGAGTCGGTCGACGCCGACGTCCTCGCCGCACCCCTGCTCGCAAGAGGCGCTCTCGAGGGCCCTGCGGCCGAGCTCGACGGGCGGCTGAACGGCGTCCTCACGAAGCTCACGGCCGACGGCGAGCTGAGCGGCAAGCTGAAGACGGCGCCGATGGTGCACGTGAACGGCGAGCTCGCGGCCTCGCGGCTCGCCGTGGCGGGACTCGGCGCGAGCGAGGCGCTCGACGCCGACGCGCTGCGGACTGCGGCCGCAACGGTTGTCCGCGAGACGCGGGGATTCGCCGAGAGCGTGGCTTGGCTCCTGGACGAATCGCTCCCCGTCCCACCTGCGGAACAGGCCCGGGCGATCGTCGACGGGACGCTCCTCGGCGCCTACGACCCAGGCCGCTGGAAGAGCGCGGACGGCGAGACGACTTTCGAGCGTCTCGTCATCGTCTCGTCCGACGCAGCCGTCCGCGAGGCGGCCGAGCGAGCGGCCGTCGTCGCCGAGTGGACGAACCGCGCGCGCGACCTCGCGAACGAGCCGGCCAACGTCCTGACGCCCGAGCGGCTCGCGCAGCAGGCGGAGCAGATCGCTTCGGGCTCGCCCCACCTCTCCGTGGAATCGGCCGACCTGGAACAGATCAGCGCGCTCGGCATGGGCTCGTTCGCCGGCGTCGCGCAGGGCAGCCACAACCCGGCCCGCCTGATCGTGATGCGCTACGAGCCACCGCAACGAACGCACGAAGGCCTCGTCCTCGGTCTCGTCGGCAAGGCGGTCACCTTCGACACGGGCGGAATCTCGATCAAGAAGGCCGACTACATGGAGGACATGAAGGGGGACATGGCCGGGGGCGGCGCGGTGATCGCGGCGCTGGGCGCGCTGGCCGAGCTCGAGCTGCCCGTGCAGGTCGTCGCGGTCGTCGGTGCGACCGAGAACGCCGTCGGCGGCGGGTCGTTTCGACCAGGCGACATCCTGACCGCGATCAACGGCAAGACGATCGAGATCGTCAACACGGACGCGGAAGGCCGGCTCGTTCTCGCCGACCTGCTTCCGTACGCCCGCTCCCAGGGCGCGACACATGTCGTCGATTTGGCCACGCTGACCGGCACGATGGAGCGCGCGCTGGGCGATTTCTACGCCGGTGTCTTCGCCAACGACGCGGAGTGGCGAACCCTCGTCGTCGAGGCGGGCGAGGCGAGCGGCGACCACGCGTGGCCTTGGCCTTTGCACTCGCGCTACCGACGATTCGTCGACTCCGAGTTCGCCGACCTGAAGAATTCGAACATCCGCTCGCAGGGCGTCCCAGTCTTCGCTGCCGAGTTCCTGCGCGAGTTCGCCGGCGAGGGCCCGTGGGCACACGTCGACATGGCCGGCACCGGCTTTCTCACCTGGCCGCGCCACGACTATGTCTGGCAGAAGGGCGGCACCGGCTACGGCGTGCGTCTGATCGCCGAGCTGGCGCGAAGGCTCGCCGCGTGAACTTCGATCTCACGCAGGAGCAGGAGCTCCTCAGGCGGACCGTCCGCGAGTTCGCGGAGTCGAAAGTCGCGCCCGTGGCCGAGGAGCTCGACCGCGAGCACCGGTTTCCCTACGACCTCGTGGCGGAGCTCGGCGAGCTGGGGCTGATGGGAATGACCATCCCGGAGGAGTACGGCGGCGCGGGAGCCGACACCGTCGCGTACGCGATCGCCGTCGAGGAGCTGACGCGGATCGACTCCTCGGTCGCGATCACGGTCGCCGCCCACCACTCGCTCGGGACGCTGCCGATCTACTACTACGGCACCGAGGAACAGAGGCGGCAATGGCTGCCGGAGCTCGCAGCGGGCACGAAGTTGGCTGCATTCGGCCTCACCGAGCCCGGCGCGGGCTCCGACGCCGGCGCGACGCGGACGACTGCCGAGCTCCGCGAAAGCGAATGGGTCGTCAACGGCTCGAAGATCTTCATCACCAACGCAGGCACCGACATCACGGCGTGCGTGACGATCACGGCCCGGACCGGAGACGGCGAGATCTCGAACGTGATCGTCCCGAACGGGACGCCGGGGTACGAGATCTCCCAGCCGATGGAGAAAATGGGTTGGCACGCCTCGGACACGCGCGAGCTCTCCTTTCGCGACGCTTCGGTGCCGGAGGAGAACCTGCTCGGCCCGCGCGGGGAAGGCTTCCGTCAGTTCCTCGAGATCCTCGACGGCGGCCGGATCTCCGTCGCCGCCATGGGCGTCGGGCTCGCACAGGGCGCCTACGACCTCGCGCGCGCCTATGCGCTGGAGCGGGAGCAGTTCGGCCGCCCGATCGCGAAGTTCCAGGCCGTCCAGTTCCGGCTCGCCGACATGGCGACCGAGATCGAGGCCGCCAGGAACCTCGTCTACAAGGCGGCGTGGGTCAAAGATCAGGGCCACCCGTTCGGTCAAGAGGCCGCGATTGCGAAGCTCTATACGGGCGAGATGTCGAACCGGGTCGTCAACTGGGCCCTGCAGATCCACGGCGGCTACGGCTACATGGACGAGTTCGCGATCTCGAGGCTCTATCGGGACCAGAAGATCCTCGAGATCGGAGAGGGCACGAACGAAGTCCAGCGGATGGTGATCGCCAAGCACCTGGGCCTCTAAGCGGACGTCGTTCGTCAGTGCGATCTCGGTGTCGGACCTCGGTCCGGCACCGGGGTGCCCCGCCAAGCCCTCTCCCTACACTGACTGCCGATGCGCCGGCTCGCCGTGCTGCTGCTTCTCCTGCCCCTCCTCGCGGGTTGCTCGTCCTCGTCTGGATCGAACACGATCGACATCGCGCCGGCGAAGCAGTACAGGCTCGCCGACTTCCAGCCCGCGGGGACGGTCGCGGCCGGCAAGCCGACCACCGTCGGCTTCAAGATTCTCCAGCCGTCCGACGAGGCGCTGACCGCCTATCGCACGGGCTCGGGCCCGCACACGGGCGTCCACCTGATCATCGTCCGCGACGACCTCTCGACGATCATCCACCGGCACCCCCCGATGCAGGCCGAGGGCCGGTTCGACCAGCGCGTCGTCTTTCCGGCGCCGGGTCGCTACCGCGTGATCGTCGACGCCTACCCGCGCAGCGGCGTGTTGCCCAACTTCCAGCTGTTCAAGGACGTCGTGGTCCGCGGCTCGGCGAAGCGCAAACCGCTCGGCGGCTATCCGCGAAAAGTGACCGTGAACGGCCTGACGTTCTCCGCCCCGCGCCGGCCGCGCCTGCGGGCCGGATTCCCCGCCTTTCTCACCATCCGAGTCACCGACTCGGCCGGACGCCCCGCGAAGTTCGTGCCGTGGTACGGCGCCCTGGCGCACGCGATCTTCTTCCGCGCAGGCACGCTCGACTACTTCCACACCCACGTCTGCGCGCCCGGGGCTTCGGGTTGCGCGTCGGTCGTCGCCGGCTCGCGCGTCGCGGGACGAAGCAGCGCGCCCGGGAAGCTCACCATCGGCGTGTTACTCCCCACCGCGGGCACCTGGAAGATGTTCCTGCAAGCACGCCCGAACGGCCGGCACGTGAGCGTTCCCTACGTCATCAAGGTGAATTGAAGACACGCGCACTCCTCTGGCTCGGCGTCCTCGCGCTCGTCGTGCTCGCGGGGCGCGCGTTGGCCTACGCACTCTCGCCGTCGCCGATCGCGGCAGAGCTGTCGGGGCGCGCCGGCGGGCCTGCGCTGCCCATCGTCGCCACGGTGTCGCTCGTGCTCGCGGTCGGAATCTCGGCCGCCGTGGTTTGGCTGGCCGCGCTCGGCGTGCGCGAGCGCCGGCTCCTCGACCCGCACGCCATCGTCGCCCTCGACCGTGTCCGCGTGGCGCGGCTGACCGCGCGCTCGACGGCGCTCTTCGCGGCGGCCCTACTGGCCTTCGGGTTCCTCGAGTCGTACATCCACTGGCGCGCCGGTCTCGGGTGGCACGGGCTCCACTGCCTGACCGGGCCCGTGCACGCCGACGCGGTTCCGCTGCTCGGCGGCCTCTCGCTCGTCGCCGCGGCCCTCGTTACGGCCGCGGAGCACGTCGTGGCATGGATGCGGCGGACGCTGGCCGATCTTCGGCGCGGTCTCCGGGTGCAGGAGCTCGCACTCACGGTTTCGCCCATCGGCGCCGCCGACCGGGCCACACCGGCGTTCGCAGGTGCGTCCGGCGCGCGCGCTCCTCCCCGCCTCGGTTGATCCGGCCGCGGCAGCCGGCCGCGGCATCTGTCGACCGAAAGGAGAGCGAAGCTGATGAAAGGCCTTGGCGCGAGCGTGCGTGCGCTCGCAGTCGTGGCCGCCGGAGCGGGAGCGCTGGCGGTCGCCTCGAGCGCGTGGGCGCACGCGCACCTCAGCCCGACCGTCTTCGTCGCGAAGAACGACGACGTGTTCGCGCTGACGGTTCCGACCGAGAAGGAGGGCGTCACCACGACGACGGTCGAGCTGACGCCGCCCGAGGGCTTCACGATCGACGCGTTCGCCGCCTCGCCGGGCTGGAAACGCCAGGTCGAGACAACGGGCTCCGGTGAGAACACGAGGATCACGAAGGTGACCTGGTCCGGCGGCTCGGTGCCGACGGACGAGGGCGCGTTCTTCCAGTTCGTGGGCGAGGCCGAGTCGTCACACTCGTACGCGTTCGCCGTCCGCCAGACGTACTCGGACGGTGAGGTGGTCGACTGGAGCGGATCGGAATCGTCCGACACGCCCGCGCCCGCGGTCGAGGCGAAGTCGTCGCTGGGAGGCGGTGGCAGCTCGACGCTCGCCATCGTGGCGCTGATCGCCGGCGTTGTCGGAATCCTGCTGGGAGCGATCGCGCTCGCGACCCGCGGAGGGACGCGATCGCTCGCGTGAGCCTCCCGCGCAGGACCGTGCTGGGTCTCGCCGCCGTCGCGGTAGCGCTTGCGCTGCCCGCGGCGGCGTCGGCCCACGCTGCTCTCGTGAAGACGACCCCCTCCGCCAGCGGAATCGTCAACACGCCCCCGCGCCAGGTAACACTCGAGTTCACCGAGCCGGTCGAACCGCGGTTCGCGATCGTCTCCGTGACCGATGCGAGCGGCGACCAGAAGACCACGGGCGCGCCGACACGGTCGCCGGCGAACCGGAACACGCTGGTCGTCCCGGTCGAGAAGCTGGCGCACGGCTGGTACCTCGTCTACTGGCGCGTGATCTCGGTCGACGGCCATCCGGTGCGAGGCGCGTTCACATTCGCCGTCGGCCCGAATCCCGGCCCGGCGCCGCAGTTCGTGATCCCGTCGACATCCGAGACCGCGGCGACCCCGAAGCTGATCGCGGCCCGCTGGGTCGCACTGCTGTCGCTCATGGCCGCGGTCGGTCTCTTCCTGCTCCGGACCGCCGTCGCCCGGCCGCTGGTCACCCGCGTGGCCGGCTCGCGCCTCCAATATGTGACGCTCGCCTTCGGGATCGCCTCGGTGATCGCGCTCGTAGCGATCCCCGTGTACTTCCTGCTCGCGACGTCCGAGTTCGCCCTACGCTCGTTCTGGGACTTCGGAGACGTCTTCCCGGTCGTCCGGTCGTCGGCGTTCGGACGCGGCTGGCTCGACCTCGAGCTCGTGTTCGCGCTGTTCGCCGGCGCAGCGGCGGTCGCGATCTGGCTGGACCGGGCGGAACGCAGAGAGCGATCCGTCGCCGCTCTGATCGCCCTCGCCGGAGCGCTCGCCGCGTCGGGGGCGACGTTGCTCGTGCCCGGGACCGCGGGCCACCCGGGCCAGACCGCTCCCCGCGGTCTCTCGCTTGCCTTCGACTGGTTCCACCTCGCGGCGGGCTCGATCTGGGTCGGCGGGCTGATCGGCATGCTCGTCCTAGCCGCCAGCCAGCCGGCGGCGCGGCGCGTGGCCGCGCTCGTCGTCTGCGTCCCCCGGTTCTCGAACGTCGCCCTCGCATCGGTCCTCGTCCTGATCGCGTCCGGGATCGGCTCCGCGATCAAGCAGCTGCCGACGCTCGCGACGCTCTGGGACACCTCGTACGGCCAGACGCTGCTCGTCAAGATCGCGCTGCTCGCGACCGCGCTGCTGCTGGCGGCGGTGAACCTCCTGCGGACGACCCCGCGGTTCAGGGCCACCGACCGCCGGCCGGAGCTGGGGCCGCCCGCGGCGTCGCTGCTCCGGAGGCTCGTCGGCGGTGAGGTGCTTCTCGTCAGCGGCGCGGTGCTGGGCGCGGCAGTGCTCACGAGCCTGGCGCCGCCCTCGAAGGCGCTGGCGTCGATCGGGCATGCGAGCGCCAGGGTCGGGCCGGGCAGGGTCGAATCGGTGGTCGAGAAGAACGGCTACCGCCTGGCGTTCCGCGTGACCCCCAACCGTGCAGCCGTCCCCAACGCCTTCGAGGTCAGGATCACGAAGGGCGGCCGAGCGGTGCGCGGTGCGGATGTCACGGTCAACTTCGCGATGCTCGACATGTCCATGGGCGAGCAGGAATACCGGTTGCCCGAACGGTCCCCCGGCCGCTACGGCCGGTCCGAGCCGGCGCTCGTCATGGTCGGTCACTGGGGCCTCGAATTCCGGGTCGCGCCGCGGGGAGGAAACTCCTTCACGGTCGTGCTCGTCGACAAGGCGAACGGATGACGACGCGCGAGACATCGATCCGGCTCGCGGCCGCGTTGCTCGCGCTCGCCGCGGGGATCGCGGCGGTCGTGATCGTCGTGTTGCTGATCCAGGACACGATCTAGGACCTGGGACGGCATGATTCAGGACGTCATGATTCGCGCGTGAGGTGGCTTGCGGTCGCGCTCGTCCTGCTCGCGGCCGCCGGAGCCGCGACGGTCGCGCGCGCGAACGGGGACCCGGCGAGCGACGTCCTCCCGTTCAGGCCGGTCTTCCTCTCGACGCAGGAGCCGACCTCCTCCGATGCCGGCGAGGACTTGCTGTTCCTCGCCGACGAGGCGAAGAAGAAGAAGTTCGAGATCCGGGTGGCGGTCATCGCCCGGCAGTCGGATCTCGGCCTCGTGCAGAGCCTCTGGCGGAAGCCACAGGCGTACGCGAACTTCCTCGGCCGCGAGCTGATCACGTTCAGCCGCTACCACGGGACGCTGCTCGTTTCGATGCCGAACGGCTTCGGCGTCTTCGGGCCCGGCGCGCGGCCGAGGGCGACGCAGGCGCTCGCGGCGCTGGCGAAGCCCGGCACGGGTGACGTCGAGCGCCTCGGCAGCGACACGGCCGCGGCGATGCGCCGCGTGGCGGCTGCCAACGGCCACCCGCTACAGGCCGAAAGGCCGAGCTCCGGGACTCCGGCCTGGGTGTTCGTGCTCGTCGGCGTCGCAGGGGCCGCTTTGATCGCCGCCGTGGTGTTCTTCGGCCTGCGGCGCTGGCTGACGCGGCCGTAGGCGGCTCACTTCAAGAAAACAAGCCGAACGGGTTGGTACGGTCGGCAGGTGATCTTCCGTCAGTTCGTCGATGAGGATCTCGGCTGCGCTTCGTACCTGATCGGCGACGGGGAAACCGGCGAGGCCGTGATCGTCGACCCCGGCTACGAGATCGCGCACTACGTCCGAGCGGCCGAGCAGGAAGGCGTGCAAATCGTCAGGGTCCTCGAGACGCACACGCACGCCGACCACGTTTCGGGCCACGGCCGCTTCGCGCTCGAGCGCGACGTGCCGATCGGGATCCACGCAGCCGCCGAGGCCGAGTATCCGCACGAAGCCTTCGAGGACGGCCGCGAGATCGTGCTGGGCAACGTCGCTCTGCGGGTGATCCACACCCCGGGGCACCGGCCCGAGCACTGCTGCTTCGCGGTGATCGACCGAACGCGGGCGGAGGAGCCGTGGCTCGTCCTGACCGGGGACTCGCTCTTCGTCGGCGACGCTGCACGGCCCGACCTGGCGGTCGAGGCCGTCGACGGCGCGCGCGAGCTGCATCGAAGTTTGAAGCGGCTGCTGGAGCTCGATGACGGCGTCGAGGTCTACCCCGGCCACGTTGCGGGCTCGCTCTGCGGCGCTGCGATGAGCTCGAAGGGCTCGACGACGATCGGCTTCGAACGCCGGTTCAACCCGATGCTCGCCGCCGAGAATGCGGACGACTTCGTCAACTCCTCCGCGCAGACACGCTCGCCGCGGCCCCCCAACCTCGAGCGCATCGTGGCGATCAACCGCGGGCCGTTCCTCGGCGCTCCCGCTGCCCTCGAGGAGACCGATCGGATCGAGCCGCCGTTGCTGGACATCCGCCCGGCCGACGTGTTCGTCCGTGGCCACGCGGCCGGTGCGATCAACGTGCCGCTCGCTCACTCCGGCTTCGCGACGAAGGCAGGCTTCGTGCTGACGCCGGACGAGCCGCCGCTCATCGTCGCCTCCTCCCGCGAGGACGCGGAGGACGCCGCGAGGCGGCTTCACGCCGTCGGTTTCTCGGGCCTGCGAGGCTACGTGCTGCACGCGCCGGAGACCGAGACCGTGGTGCCAGTGGAGGTGGAGGAGCTGCAACGCCTCGTCGCCGCGGATGCGGTCGAGGTGATCGACGTCCGCGAGCTGCATGAGCGCGACGACGGCTACATCCCGGGCAGCCGCAACATCCCCTATCGCCTTCTGCGCGAATACGGCGAGGAGCTGAAGGAGGAGGGCAGGCCGGTGGTGACGATCTGCGAGAGCGGGGCCCGCGCCGCGGTCGCCGCGAGCGTGCTCGCCGCCTCCGGGGTCGAGGCGAGGCCCGTCCTGCACGGCGGCATCCCCGACTGGGAAGAAGGCGGCGGCGCGACGGTCGAGTTCCGGCGCTGCGGACGCCGCTAGCGCTAGCTGAGGCGCTGAACCATGTAGCCGCGCTCGCCCATCGCGGCGAGCAGCCGGCGACAGTGCTCCTCGTCGCGGGTGACGAGCGTCAACTCGACCTCGGTCTCGCTCACGGGAATGTCCATCCCTTCACGGTGGTGCTCGACCGAGATCACGTTGCCGCGCTCCTCGGCGACGAGCGAGAGCAGCTTGATCAGCTCGCCCGGCCGGTCGGCCAGGTGGGTGCGAACCACGAGGTAACGGCCGCCCGCCGTCAGGCCGTGCCGCATCACGGAGATCAGCATCGTCGGGTCGATGTTGCCGCCCGAGAGGACGGCGACCGCGGGGCCCGAGCCGCTCGCGCGGTGGGCGAGGAGGGCCGCGACACCGACCGCGCCGGCACCCTCGACGACGAGCTTCGCGCGCTCGAGGAGGAGCACGATCGCCTCGCTGATCTCGTCGTCGGTGACTGCGACGACATCATCGAGCGTGTCGTCGAGGATGCGCGAGGTCAACTCGCCCGGCTGCTTGACGGCGATCCCGTCGGCGATCGTGTAGCCATCGCGTCGAGCCTCGACGCCGACGATCCGTGTCTCCGGTTTGACCTCGCGCAGTGCCAGCGCGATGCCCGAGGCGAGACCGCCCCCGCCGATCGGGATCAGCACCGTGCCGGCCTCGGGCACCTGCTCGGCGAGCTCGAGGCCGATCGTGCCCTGCCCGGCGATCACGACCTCGTGTTCGTACGGGTGGAGGAACGTCGCTCCGGTCTCCTCGGCGAACTCGTGCGCGGCCGCGAGCGCGTCCTCGAACGCGGCACCGACCATCTGCGTGTCGGCGGCGTAGTTCCGGCACGCCTCGACCTTCGCCATCGGCGCGTCCTGCGGGACGTAGATCCGCGCCGGGATGCCCGCCTCGCGCGCCGCCCAGGCGACGGCCTGGCCGTGGTTGCCGGCGCTCGCCGCAACGACGCCGGCGGCGCGCTCCTCGCCCGCCATCGTCGCGATCCTGTTGACGGCGCCGCGGATCTTGAACGAGCCCGTCCGCTGCAGGTTCTCCGCCTTGAGGAGCACGTCGCGCCCCGTCAGGCGCGAGAACGTCTCGGAGCCGTAGACCGGCGTCACACGCGCGATTCCCTGGAGGCGGCCACGCGCGGCCTCGATCTCAGCGAGCTTCGGGCCTGCTGTTTCCGTTGCCAACCTTGAACACCTTCTCCATGATCTCGCGAACGGCGCTGAGCGGGTCGAGCTCCCGTCGCTGAACCTCGTCGAGGAGGCGCCTGAGCTCCGGATCCTCCGCGACCGCGTCTTCGAGATGGGTCTTTGCCCGCGCGGAGGCGACCGCGAACACCTCGCCCGCGAGGTTCTCGCGCCGGCGTTGCTCGAGCAGGCTCTCGTCCTCGAGGTAGGCGCGGTGCTCCCGCACCTTGGCCCAAAGCTCGGGAACGTTCTCCCCTCGGGTCGCCTCGGTGAGGACGATCGGCGGCTTCCACGCCCGTTCGGTATCGAGCGCCAGGATCGAGCGCACCTCGTTCAGCATCGTCTTCGCGGCGGGGTGATCCTTCTTGTTGATCGCGATCACGTCGGGGATCTCCATGATCCCGGCCTTCAACGCCTGGATCGAGTCGCCCGATCCGGGCATCAGGACGAGCAGCACGGTGTCGGCGATCCCGATCACCTCGACCTCGCCCTGGCCGGCGCCCACGGTCTCGAGGAAGACGAGGTCCTTCCCGGCCGCGTCGAGCACGAGCAGAGCCTGCAACGTCGCCTCGGCGAGGCCGCCGAGGTGGCCCCGGGTTCCCATCGAGCGGATGAAGACCTCCGGGTCGAGAAAGTGATCTGCGAGGCGGATCCGGTCACCGAGCAGCGCCCCTTGCGTGAAGGGGCTCGACGGGTCGACCGAGATCACCCCTACGCTCTTCCCGTCCTCGCGCACGTGCCGGACGAGCGCCGAGATCAGGCTCGACTTGCCGACGCCGGGCGGGCCGGTGACACCGACCGCATACGCGCCGCCGGTCTCCGGGTACACCTCCCGGACGAGCTCGTACGCGAGCGGGTCGGAGTTCTCGACCAGCGTGATCGCCCTGGCGAGCGCTCGTTTCTCGCCGGCGCGGACGCCGGCCGCGAGCGACTCCCGCGTGAAGTCGCGGCGGCTGGACATGCGCTGGATGCTACGCGGAGCGCCGGGCCGCTTCGACCGCCGCCTCGGGCTCAGGCTCCAGCGCCGCCCGCACCTGCTCGGCGGTCGCCGGCGGCTCATCGCGGACGCCCCGCGCGAGCGTGTAACCGATCACGGCGGCGGCGCCGGACAGAATTGCCGCCGCGGCCCAGATCCAGCGCGGGCCCAACGAATCCGTCAGCTGCCCGCCGAGCACCATGCCGAACGTCAGCATCACCGTGTTCGAGCTCATCAGCACGGTGAACGCGCGGCCGCGCAGGCGGTCCGGCGCCCCGCGCTGGACGAGGAGCGCATTGCAGACGATCGTCGAGCCGTTCCCCGCGCCGGAGATGATCACGCAGGCGGCACCGACCCAGACGTTCGGCGCTGCGGCCGCCCCGGCGACGCCGAGCGCCATCAGCCCGAGCGAGGCCCCGTAGACGTTCGCGAGCCCGCGCTCGTCGATCCAGGCGCCCGCGAGGAACGCGCCGAGCGCGAGCCCGAGGCCGGCGGCGGCCATCATCAGGCCCAGTCCGAAGCTGCCGGCGTTGAAGGCGTCGGTGGCGAGGAACGGCTCGCCCACGTTCACGAACGCATTCGCGACCATCCCGACGCTCCAGGCGATCAGCACGGTCAGCAGCGCACGCGACTGACGGACCAGGACGAAGCCGTCGGCGAGATCGCGCCAGTGACCGCGCGTCTCGGCCCGGGCCTGCTGGAGCCGACGCTGCGGGATCTGAACGAGCAGCGTGGCCGAGACGAGGAACGTGAGTGCGTTGATCCAGTACGCCAGGTGCGGGCCCTGCGCCGCGACGAGCGCGCCGCCGACGAGCGACCCGAGCGCCCAGGTGGCGTTGTCGATCGTCTGCAGCAGCGAGTTTGCGGCCGGCAGGTCCGGGTCCTCGACGAGGTTCGGCAGGCCCGCGTAGACAGCCGGGCGGAAGAATCCGGCCGCGGTGCCGGCGACGGCCGACAGCGCGACGATCGTGCCCGCGTTCGGGGCGAAGGGCAGGGCGCAGAAGACGCCGAACCGCACGAGGTCGGCGCCGACCATCAGGTGTCGCCGCGAGAGGCGGTCGACGAGCGGCGAAGCGAGGAGTCCGACGAGCAGCGTCGGCAGGATGTTCGCGATCAGAAGCGCGCTCATCCAGACGGGCGAGTGGGTCCGGCGGAGGATGTCGATCTGCAGGGCGACGAGCGCCAGCCACGTCCCGAGCCCCGAGCCGAGCGTCGCGAGGAAGAGAGAGCGGAAGCCAGGCTCTCGTCCCAGGAGCCCGAGCTGGCGGCCGATCGAGTTGCGGCTCACGGCCCCTGAAACGGTAACAGGGGCTTGTCGACCCGAAAGAGGGTTTTTTCGGCCGCGGCCGGTTGGGCTATGCCGCTGGCACGCCGCCCGCGATCGCGGCCAGCGCCTCGGCCAGG
Source organism: Actinomycetota bacterium (assembly GCA_046733295.1). Lineage (GTDB taxonomy): Bacteria > Actinomycetota > Thermoleophilia > Gaiellales > Gaiellaceae > 13-2-20CM-68-14. Next base: position 27,550 of record JBKPOY010000034.1, read on the forward strand.
AGGGCGTTCTCCGGCGCCGTTCCGACGGTCACCCGGAGCGCGTTCGGATTTCCGAAACCGTGCATCGGCCTGACGATCACGCCCTGACGCAGCAGCTGCTCGAACAGCGGGCGCGAGTCCTCGCCGACGTCCACGTAGACGAAGTTGGCCACTGCCGGCCCCGCGGGATCGAAGCCGTTTTCCCGCAGGATCCTCTCGACCTCGGGCCGCTGCTCGGCGTTCGTGCGCCGCCGTCGCTGGATCTCCGCGTCGTCCCCGAGGCTCGCGAGCGCGGCTTCCTGGGCCGGCGTCGTGATGTCGAATGCGCGGCGGACCTTGCCGAGGGCGGTGACGACCTCGGCCGCGGCGAGGCCGTAGCCGACGCGGAGTCCGGCCAGGCCGAAGATCTTCGAGAACGTCCGCAGCACGACCAGCTTGCGGCCTGCCTTCAGGTATTCGCTCACCCCGTCCGGATAGTCGGGGTCGTCGATGTACTCGAGGTAGGCCTGGTCGAGCACCGTCAGGATGTGATCCGGGACTCGCCCGAAGTACTCGTCGAGCTCGGCGCGCGTGTTCATGGTCCCGGTCGGATTGTTCGGGTGGCAGATGTACACGAGCTTCGTTCGCTCGCCGATCGCCTCGAGCATCGCCTCGAGGTCGTAGGTGTCGTCCCGGAGCGGCACTGTTTTCGGGACGGCGCCCAGCTTGTGCGCCGCGATCACGTAGCTCGGGAACGACGGCCAGCAGCAGATGATCTCGTCCCCAGGGTCGAGCGTCGCCTGGGAGAGGCCGTCGACGAGCCCGTCCGAGCCGGCGCCGACTGCGACCTCCTCGAACGCGACGCCGTGGAGCTCCGCGAGCGCGGCGCGCAGGCGGTACGCGCCGCCGTCCGGATAGCGGTTCAGCTCCGTCGCGCTGCGCTCGATCGCCGCGAGCGCCGCCGGGAACGGCCCGAACGGCCCTTCGTTCGACGCGAGCTTGACGACCCGTTCGAGCCCGAGCTCCCGCTGGACCTCCTCGACCGGCTTGCCGGGCTCGTAGGGGACGAGTTCCTGGACCGACGGCCGAAAGAAGCTCGCGGACACCTCCGCGAGGCGCGCTGCGCTCGGCTCGGTCACGGGCGAAATCTACTTGTGTGACGGATCAGGCACGTTCGTGCGACGTCCCGGCTTTAGAGTTCCGCGCGGATGCACGTCGGTGTTCCTCGGGAGGCGGCGCCGGGCGAGCGGAGAGTTGCGCTCGTGCCCGAGACGGTCAAGCGGTTGACGGGAGGAGGCTTCGAGGTCGTCGTCGAGCCCGGAGCCGGCGAGGCCGCCTCGCTCCCGGATGCGGCCTACGAGGAGGCCGGCGCGTCGCTCGCCGACCCCTTCGGGGCCGAGGCCCTCGTAAAGGTGCAGCCCCCGTCGGCCGAGGAAGCGGCCCGGCTCCGCGACGGGCAGATCGTGATCGGCTTCCTCCAGCCGCTCACCGACCGGGAGGGGATCGACCGGCTCGCCGGACGCGGCGTGGTCGCGTTCGCGATGGAGTCGATCCCGCGGATCACCCGGGCGCAGTCGATGGACGCGCTCTCCTCACAGGCCACGGTCTCCGGCTACAAGGCGGCGCTCCTCGCGGCCGACCGGCTGCCGAAGTTCTTTCCGATGCTGATGACCGCGGCCGGCACGGTCGCACCCGCCAAGGTTCTGGTGCTCGGCGCCGGGGTCGCGGGCCTGCAGGCGATCGCGACCTCGCGGCGCCTCGGCGCGGTCGTCTCCGGCTTCGACGTGCGTCCCGTCGTGAAGGAGCAGGTGGAGAGCCTCGGCGCGACGTTTCTCGACCTCGGTGTGACGGGTGAGGAGACGGCAGGCGGCTACGCGCGCGAGCTGACCGAAGAGGAGCAGCGGCGCCAGCAGGAGGAGCTCGAGAACCGGCTCCCCGATTTCGACGCCGTGATCACCACGGCGCTGATTCCCGGCCGGCCGGCACCGCGCCTGATCCCCGCGTCCGCCGTCGCGGCAATGCGCCCCGGCTCCGTGATCGTCGACCTCGCGGCCGAGGCAGGCGGCAACTGCGAGCTGACCACCCCGGGCGAGGAGTGTGTCCGCGAGGGCGTGACCATCGTCGGGCTGACCAACCTGCCGAGCACGATGCCCTTCCATGCGAGCCAGCTCTATTCCCGGAACGTGCTCGCCCTGCTCCAGCACCTCGCGCCCGAGGGGCAGCTGACGCTCGACTGGGAGGACGAGATCACCGCCTCCGCCTGCGTGACGCGAAAGGAGGAGGTCGCCGCGTGAGCCGCGAGAACCGGCGCCGAATCGACACGCTTCCGGCTCGCACAGGTGCGTTTGCGGGCGCTACCGTCGCCGTCGAGGGAGGCGGGACGAAGCCCCACCCTAAGGGTGGGGGCTGCGCGAATCGGCTCGGCGCGGCGACCGGACCCGGAAGGGAAGCATGAGCCACGGCCTGCTGCTGGCGTTCGAGGTGACGATCCTCGTGCTCGCGATCTTTCTCGGCTTCGAGCTGATCTCGCGGGTGCCGACGCTCCTGCACACGCCGCTGATGTCCGGCACGAACGCGATCCACGGGATCGTGATCGTCGGCGCCATGCTCGTCGCAGGCGCCGGCGACAAGGACACGCTCACGACGATCATCGGCCTGGTCGCCGTCGTGCTCGCTTCCGCCAACGTCGTCGGCGGCTTCGTCGTCACCGATCGGATGCTCGAGATGTTCCGCAAGCGAGAGGAGCCGCGGGAGGGCGATGAGCCGGGTCGCGACTGACTTCGCCTACCTGGCGACGATCATCGCCTTCATCCTCGCGCTGAAGTTCCTCTCGCACCCGACGACGGCGCGACGCGGAAACCAGATCGGGGCCGTCGGGATGCTGATCGCGATCGCGGTCACGTTCGCGCAGAAGTCGATCGACAGCTATTGGGAGATCCTGGTCGGCATGGTCATCGGCGGCGCGTTCGGTGCCGTCGCGGCGCGTCGCGTGAGGATGACCGCGATGCCGCAGATGGTGGCGCTGTTCAACGGCGTCGGCGGTGGCGCGGCAGCCCTGATCTCGCTTGCCGAGTTCCACAACCGAGCCCCCGATCCCGGCCGGCTGCACGGCGACATCAGCGTCTCGATCATCCTTTCGGCGCTGATCGGGAGCATCTCGTTCTCGGGCTCCATGGTGGCCTTCGCGAAGCTGCAGGAGCTGATCAAAGGCCGGCCGATCGTCTACCCCGGCCAGCAGCTGGTGAACGGTCTGCTGTTCGCACTCCTCGTCGCGGACGGAATCGCGATCACCGCCGGCGTCGAGGCCCAATGGCTCCTCGCTGGGCTGATCGCCGGCGCGCTCCTCTTCGGCGTTCTGTTCGTCCTGCCGATCGGCGGCGCGGACATGCCGGTCGTGATCTCGCTCCTGAACGCCTTCACGGGCCTCGCCGCTGCGGCGACCGGATTCGAGCTCGAGAACAACGTCCTGATCGTCAGCGGCATGCTGGTCGGAGCCTCGGGAACCCTGCTGACGATCCTGATGGGGCGGGCGATGAACCGTTCGATCGCGAACGTCCTCTTCGGCGCGTTCGGCCAGATGAGCACGGGCGCGGCGGCCGAGGCGGCCGGCACGAACGGCGGCACCGTCCGCTCGGCGAGCGCCGACGACGTCTCCGTGATGCTGGCCTACGCGCAAAAGGTCGTCTTCGTCCCCGGCTACGGCATGGCCGTAGCGCAGGCGCAGCACGACGTGCGGCAGCTCGCGGAGCTGCTCGAGGAACGCGGCGTCGAGGTCAGTTACGCAATCCATCCCGTCGCGGGGCGGATGCCGGGCCACATGAACGTCCTGCTCGCCGAGGCAAACGTGCCCTACCCGCAGCTGAAGGAGATGGACGACGCGAATCCGGAGTTCCCGCGCACCGACGTGGCGCTCGTGATCGGGGCGAACGACGTGACGAACCCTGACGCGCGGAACAACCAGGGAAGCCCGATCTACGGGATGCCGATCCTGAACGTCGACCAGGCGCAGAGCGTCGTGGTGCTCAAGCGCTCGATGAACCCGGGGTTCGCCGGGATCGAGAACCCGCTCTTCCTGAACCCGAAGACGGTGATGCTCTTCGGGGACGCGAAGGAATCGATCACGAACCTGATCGCGGGCGTCAAGACCCTGTAACGTCGATGATCCCGGCGTTCTCAGCCCGGCACGTGCTTGCCGCCGTGTCGCCCGAGCGAGCCGTGGAGGCGGTCCGCGAAGCTTTCGTCGCCTACGCACGCGGCGACTGGTCGATGTCGCCGAAGGTCTACGTGCCGGCCTATCCCGCCGGCGACTTCCGCGCGATGCCGGTGCTCGGGGCGGGCCACGCTCTGCTGAAATGGGTGACGTCGTTCCCCGGGAATCCCGCGCTCGGGCTACCCACCGTCACCGGCCTCGCACTCCTCTCAGACGCCTCCACGGGCGCCCTGCGGGCTGTTTTCGATGCCGCGGCGGTGACCGCGCTGCGCACCGGCGCCGCCGCGGTGCTCGCGGCGGAGGAGCTCGGGCGGGGCGATGCAGACACGGCTGCGGTGATCGGCGCCGGCGTGAACGGGCAGGCGGTCGTGCGGACATTTGCCGCACTCGGCCGCGATGTGGTCGTCTGGGACGTCGACGAGCAGCGCGCCACCGCGGTCGCGGACGAGCTCGGCGTGCGTCGGGGCTCCCGCGAAGAGGCCCTCGGCGCCGATCGCCTGGTGACGGTGACGCCGGGCCACGAGATCCTGCTCGGCGCAGGATCCCTGCGCCCCGGCCAGCACGTCAGCTTGATGGGAGCAGACGGGCCCGGCAAGGCCGAGATCGCAGTCGACGAGCTGGCTCGCGAGCGGATCTTCCGCGACGACCAGGAGCAGTCGGAGTCGGTATTCGACCCGAACGCGCGGGTCCGGCTCTTCGCCGACGACTGGGAGCAGGCCAGTCACAACGGAGACCTCGCCCATGCGGTCGAGGCCGGAAGAATCACGAAGCACGACGTGCTCCAGCTCGGGGACGTGCTGGCCGGGGCGGTGCCCGGCCGTCAGTCGAGTGACGACATCACGATCTTCGACAGCACGGGGCTCGCGATTCAGGACCTCGCCATCGCCCTCGCGGCGATGGAACGCGCCGACGAGCTGGACCTTCCCGCGCTGGATCTCTGACGCAGCACGCCCGCTCCGCGCCGACTGATCAGCTCGACGTACTTCACGCCGCCGCCCCGGCTCGGTCGAGTTCGTCGACCAGCTCGCCGACGAGGGTCTCGATCTCGTCCCGGATCGGGCGGACTTCTTCGAGCGCCAAATGCTTCGGATCGGCGAGGTGCCAGGCGACGTACCGCTTGCCGGGGATCACGGGGCACGCGTCGTCGCACGTCGCGACCACGACGTCGGCCCACTCGACCTTTTCCTGGTCGAGTGCGCTCGGAAGGTGGTCGGAAGCGTCGATGCCGACCTCGCGCAGAGCGTCGACGACCTGCGGGTGCGGCCACTTGCCGGGCTGCGACCCGGCCGAGCGCGCGGCGTGGCGGCCGCCTGCCGCGACACGGAACAGGCGCTCCGCCATCACCGAGCGGCCGCTGTTGGCAACGCACACGAAGAGGACGTTCACGGGACTTCGCCTCCGCCGCTCACGACCGGATTGCACGCTCAGCAGCAGCCGGCGCTCTCAGCCGGAGTGACCACGGGGAGGCCCGCTCGCGCCGGCTCCGTGGTCTTGACGGCCTTGACGATCGCGCCGTGCATACCGTCGGCCACCTCGTGTGTGAACCGGACCTCGACGTTTTCGAAACCGGCTGCCCGGAGCCCGTCCTCGTACTCGGCCTTCGAGAGCGCGCCGGCGATGCAACCGACATACGAGCCGCGCTCGGCACGCTCCTCGGACGAGAGACGGTCCTCGGCCACCACGTCGGAGACGCCGACGCGGCCCCCGGGCCGCAGCACTCGGGCGATCTCAGTAAGCACGGCCGCCTTGTCAGCCGAGAGGTTGATCACGCAGTTCGAGATGACCACGTCGACCGAGTCGGCGGGCAGCGGCACCTCCTCGATGACACCCTTCAAGAAGATCGTGTTGGCAACGCCCGCCTCGTCCGCGTTCTTGCGCGCGAGGGCGAGCATCTCGTCCGTCATGTCGAGCCCGAAGGCGCGCCCGGTCGGGCCGACGCGCTTGGCCGACAGGATGACGTCGATCCCGCCGCCCGAACCCAGGTCGAGCACCGTCTCGCCCTCCCGGAGATCGGCCACGGCGGTGGGATTCCCGCAGCCGAGCGATGCGAGCGCCGCGGCATCCGGCAACTCGCCACGCTGCTCCGCGCTGTAGAGGGCCTCGCCGAAATCGTCGGTGGCCCCGTCCGAACAGCAAGAGCCGCTGCCGCAGCCGCAACCGCGGGAGCCTTCTGTCACCGCCCGCGCCGACTCGGCGTAGCGACGCCGGACCTCCTCGCGTAGGTCGTTCGTTGTCGTTGCCATCAGCAGCACCCCCCTTTCAAGTCAGCCACCGCCCCGAGCTTCTCGACGGCATCGGGCCTCAACGAGAAGTAGGCCCATTTCCCTCGTTGCTCGCGCTCGACGAGCCCGGCGTCGAGCAGCTTCTTCATGTGGTGAGAAACAGTCGGCTGCGAGAGTCCAAGCGGCTCGACGAGGTTGCAGATGCACACAGGGCCGTCACCCGTCGCGAGCAGGTTCACCGCGCGCACACGGGCGGGATCGGCCAACGCCTTGAACAACTCAGCGGTCGCCGCCGCTTCGTCGTCGCTCAGCGCCTCAGCGGTGAGCGGCGCGCAACACGCGACGGCTTCGACGGCGACGCTCACCACCTGCCTCCGGCCAGCAGCGCACGGTCGCGGACCCGCTCGATCACCGCCGCGCGCCTGCAGGCGGCGTCGCAGACCCTGCCACAGCGGTTGCAGAACTCGATCACCTGTTTCTTCGTCCGCTTGAAGAGCTTCATGAGCACCTCCCTCGAATCGACAGGCGTCAATGTATCGACGTTCGTCGATGTCGTCAAGGTGCCTGTCGCGTTTACGTGCGAGGCCAGCCGTGGCCATCACTGATCGGCTCGTCGGTCGCGCGGAACGTGAACAGGAGACGACCTGGCTGGAGCGCCACCGGCTCCCGCGTCAGCCGATGCATCCCAACGGCGAACGCGTCCAGCCCGGGCGACTCGAACGCCAGCTCCTCGAAACCGGCCTCGTCGAGCCAGCGGCGAATCCCCGGAGTCAGATCAGGCCGCCGCCGGCCGCGAGTCCAGATGACGATTCCGTCGGGTGCGCAGAGCTCGGGGAGCAGCCGCACGGTCGTCTCGACGTCCTCGTCGGAGATGTTTCCGAACACGCCGCACATGAGGACCAGGTCTGCGGGAACGGCGCCGAGGTATGCGTCGGTCATCGAGGCATCACCGGTCACGACCTCGACCCGGTCGAGGTTGGCCTCTTCGGCAAATCTGCGCGCGATCGCGGCATTGCGAGGCTCTAGCTCGATCAGGCGGGCGGCGACCTCCGCTCCTCGTGGGTGCTCGGCGAGAGCCGGCAAAAGGTCGCGACCCTGGCCCGCGCACGCGCTAACCGCCCGCAGCTCGCCCAGCGGCCGGGTGTCGAGGGCACAGCGAATGAATCGCTGGACAACTCCAAGGCGCTCGTGCAAGCCCGTCGTGGGTTCGTCGTAGCATTCGTGCCAACCAAACCAATCGATCTCGGCCATCGGCAGCTTCCTATCGCAACCAGTCGACGAGCAGGGGGGCGACATGCCGGCCGCCGTCGGCGAGGACGTCGTGACCCGCGCCCTCGAGGCGATGGATATCGGCCTGGGGTACGTCGCTCGCGAAACGCTCGAGCTGCGCTTCGGAGGCCTCCCCGGCCGCGACGAGCAGGACGGGGAGGTCGCCCGCGGCGATCGCGCCCCTCGTCGCCGAGGGTGGAGCGTGCGCCATCCCGTGCTCGACCGCCGCGACGATCCGCGGCTCGACCGTTGCGTCTTCAATGGGCGCCTTCCGCTCGTTCGACTCGACATACGCGTCGTACGGGATCGCGGGATCGAGATGCGGGTCCTCGTAACCGGCATCAAGGGAGCACGAGCCCGGCGAGGCGGTCGGGATGACGCACTGCGAGATGGCACCCGAGATCACCGCCCCAGGAGAAGCCCATGAAGAGGGTGCGCTCGACGCCGAGGGCGGCCAGCAAGGGCGGGACGAGCACGACGAGCGCGCGCGGGTGATACCGCTCGGGTGCCAGCGCCGGTGAACGGCCGAACCCCGGCGCATCGAGCGCAAGGACGCGCAGTCCGTGCTCAGCGAGCAGCGGCCGACACCTGAGAACGTCAGGCTCGCAGGTGACCGGAATCCGACGCCGTGCCAGCAGAGCACGGACTGCCCACCCTGCTCGCCCCAGCCGCGGACGAAGAGGCGTGTACCGTCGGCCTCGCACCAGGTCTCGGCCATGAGCTAGAGGGCGCGGCCCGGCTCGAACAGGTCGAGCTCGGGCGCTCGATCCCCGCCGATCCCCCGCGCGACCAGCTCCCCGCATGCGAGGCCGAGCACGTTCCCGTGGCCGGAGTACCCGCACGCAACCCACAGGTCGTCGCGTCCGGGGACCTGCCCGACCAGTGGAAGCAGGTCGTCGGTCGTGCCGAAGATGCCCGACCAGCGACGGGCGACCCGAATATCACCTCCGGCCAGCTCGCTCGCGAACTCGTCGAGCGCCGCCTGGATGACAGGGGTCGTGGCTTCCTCGCGCGTCTGCTCGGTCTCGAGCGCCAGGTCGCGGAATCCGCCCAGGATCAACCGGCCGTCCGCTACCTGGTGCCAGTAGAGGTAACTGTCGAACGTGTAGTGGGGGCGCGGATACGCGATGGCCGAGAGCGGCTCGGTCGCGATCACTTGCCCCCGCGTGGGCTTCACGACCCGGTCGAGCGAGGGCAGCAGCCCGTCCGTGTACCCGTCCGTCGCGAGGACGATCCGCTCGGCGTCGAGCTCGTCGAGCGCGCGGACGGGGTCCTGCTCCCGGATCTCGGCCCCGGCTTCCGCCGCGCGGGCGGCGAGGCGGCGCACCCACCGGGCAGGGTGGATCGCCGCGTCGACCGGGTGAATTAGGGCGCTGTCGAACCGACCCGTGAGCGGCTCATCCAGCTCGGCTGCCCAGTCGGCGGCGAACCCGTCCTCGCGAAGCGCTTCGTACTCGCAACGCAGCTCGGCCGTCTCCCCCGCGCCGCGGGCGAGCCTCAGGCTTCCGGTCCGCCGGAACGTATCGCCCGCGAACCCGGCGAGGGTCGCCAGGGCCCGTTCGGTCAGCCGCCAGAGGGACGCAGCCGCCTCGGCGCCGAGGCGCTCCCGGGCCGTGTCGTAGGCGAACGCCGCCCCGCGGAGCGCGAAGCCGCCGTTGCGGCCGCTCGCGCCGCTCGCGACCTCGCGCGCCTCGTGGACCCGCACCCGGAGCCCCGCTTCGGCAAGCCGAAGCGCACATGTGCAGCCGGTCACGCCCGCGCCGACGATCGCCACGTCGGCCCGACCAGTGACCGCGCGCCGCGCCCGGCGCGGAGCCTCTTCGTCGAGCCAGAAGGAGCCAGAGCCCTCGATGTCGTCGATGCTAGCCCGCGGGCCTCACCTCCCTGAAGAGCCCATCCGCCTCGGCGATCGCTCCCATGAGCTCGAGCTCGGCGAGCGCGGCGGCCACCCGCTCCGGCTCGAGGGCCGTTGCCCTGACCAGCTCGTCGGCGGTGATCTTCCCTGCACCGAGGCGGTCGAGCACGACTCGGGCATCCGGACCGAGCGATGAAGCGCGGGCGGGACGCTGCTCGCGGCTGAGCCCGAAGACCTCGAGCACGTCGTCGACGGAGGTGAGCGGCGTCGCACCCTGCCGGAGTAGGCGATTCGTGCCCGCCGCCAGCGAGCTCGTGATTTCGCCCGGGACGGCGAACACCTCGCGGCCCTCCTCGAGCGCGAAGTCGGCGGTGATGAGCGCGCCGCTCCGCTCGCGCGCCTCGACGATGATCGTCGCCGCCGCCAGACCGGCGATGATCCGGTTGCGAGCGGGGAAGCGCCACGGCGCCGGCTCGATACCCGGCCCGTACTCGGAGACGACGAGCCCGCGTTCCGCGATCCGCCGGGCGAGCTCCGCGTGGACGGCGGGGTAGTTGCGATCGATTCCACAGCCGAGCACGGCGATCGTCACGCCGCCTGCGTCGAGCGCCCCCCGGTGAGCCTCGACGTCGACCCCGCGTGCCATGCCGCTGACCACCGCGAGGCCGGCGCTCGCGAGGTCGCGCCCGAGACTCCGCGCGACCTGCGATCCGTATGACGAGCACGCTCGCGCGCCGACGATCGCCACCGACGGCATCGTCAGCACCGTCCTATCCGCCCGGCCGCGCAGGTGGAGCACGGCGGGCGGATCGTAAATCTCGCGCAGGAGCTCCGGCAGGTCTCGCCGCCCGACACGGCGCACGGAAGGAGTCGACGCGATCGTCATGCGGCCGCCGCCAGCTCGTTCGGCGTCCGGTAGGAGAGCGCCTCGGCCACGTGCTCCGGTTCGACGGCCTCGCTCGCCGACAGGCTCGCCACCGTCACCGCGACGCGCGCGACCCGCGCGCGGCCCCGGGCCGAGAGCGGAAGGCGTTCGACGGCCCGGGAGAGCAGCTCGTCCGCCGGGCCCGTGCGCTCGGGCCACCCAGTGCCGACCCGCTCGCGGGCGGCGACCACCCGCTCGCGGATCTGCGCCGAGGGCTCGGAGGGCGCGCCTGCCAGCTCGCGCGCCCGCGGTCGCGGCACTGTCACGACGAGGTCGAAACGGTCGAGAAGCGCCCGCGAGAGCTTGTCGCGATACGCGGCAAGCCTCTGCGCCGAGCACGAGCACTCGGCCGCGGGATCGCCACGCGCGCCGCAGGGACAGAGGTTCATCGTCGCCACGAGTTGGAAGCGGGCGGGGAACACGGCCTTTCCTTCGGCGCGCGCAATGCTGATCGCCCCGTCCTCGAGCGGCTGGCGCAGGGCCTCGAGCGTCGGCCGCGGAAATTCGGCCAGCTCGTCGAGAAAGAGCACGCCACGATGCGCGAGGCTCGCCTCGCCGGGCCGAGGGCCCGGGCCGCCGCCGACGATCGCCGGCGCCGAAGCGGTGTGGTGCGGGGCCCGAAACGGTCGGGCCGATACCAGGGGACGCCCCGGCGGGAGCAGGCCCACGACGGAGTGGATGCGAGTCACCTCGAGCGCTTCCTCGCGCGTCAGGGGCGGGAGGATGCCTGGCAGGCGCCGGGCGAGCATCGTCTTGCCGGTGCCCGGCGGCCCGCCGAGGAGCAGGTTGTGGCCGCCGGCGGCGGCCAGCTCGAGCGCGCGGCCGGCGCGTTCCTGGCCCCGGACGTCCGCGAGGTCCGGGAGGCCGTCCGGCGGCGGCAACTCGTCCGGCTCGGCGGACGGTTCCGGTTGCCACTCGCCCCGCAGGTACGACGCCGCCTCGGCCAGGTGATGGAGCGGCACCGGCTCGATGCCTGCGAGGGCCGCCTCGGAGGCGCAGGCCGCGGCGCAGAAGAGGCGCGACAGTCCCTGTCGCTTCGCGCCCTCGGCCGCGGCGATGACGCCGGAGACCGGCCTGATGCGGCCGTCCAAAGCGAGCTCACCGACAGCGGCGTGACCGCGGAGGCCGTCCTGGGGCACCTGCCGCGACGCGGCCAGAACGGCGAGCGCAATCGGCAAGTCGAATCCGGAGCCTTCCTTGCGGAGCTCGGCGGGCGCGAGATTGACGGTCAGGCGCCGGTCGGGCCAGCTCAGCTCGGCCGACGTGATCCCGCTCCGGACACGCTGCTTCGCCTCCTGGCAGGCGCGGTCCGGCAGCCCGACGATCGCGAACGCGGGGAGGCCTTCCTGGAGGTGGGCCTCGACCTCGACGCGGCGCGCGTCGAGCCCGACGAGAGCGTGCGTGACCATCCGCGCGAGCACGGACCGACGTTAGCCGGACAGGTGTGACGCGACCGTTACGTCTTTGCGCCCGAAGCGTGAAAACGACAGACGAGGACGTCCTCGAAGAACTCGCCGGCGCGGCGACCGGTCCGTCGGTTCACGTGGCGGCGGTGCCGCCGGTCGAGTCGGAGCCCCGCCCGCTCGAGGATCTCGGGGTAGAGCTCGCGCCGGTCGTTGACGACGATCACAACCGGTGCGTCCCGTCGCAGCGACCCGCGCACGTTCTCGAGCGCCGCGACGATTCCGTCGCTGTAGGCGGTGAGGGCCGCGCGCGACGTGCCCCGCTCCCCCGCGCCGACCTCGAGGTCGCGACAATCGTCGAGACCGAGCAGCTCGTAGGCGTAGCGGTGCTGCTCGTGGTAGTCGATCAGGCCCGGATACGGCGGTGAGGTCACGACCCCGTCGTACCGGCCCCCGTAGTCGAGCTCCCGGGCGTCGCCGTGAAGCACGCGCGCCTCCCGCCCCCGGGCACGGAGGCGCGAAAAGGTCTTGATCCGGTCGAGCGTGTCGAGCGCGTAACGGCGCAGGAACCGAGACGCGTCCTCGGTCGGCCGGCAGGTTCGCTTGTGCTTGTGGCACCAGTACTCGCCGCGCTGCGGCTCGCGCGGGAAGTCGAGGTCGAAGTGCGTCGTTCGGCGCGCCGAGCGCGCCGCGCGCGCGAGAACGACCCGCAGGACGTCCGCGTTCAGGCTGCCCTCGAGGGCGGCGCGAAAGCCGAGCAGCTCGGCTGCGGCCCGAGGCGCGAACCACTCCCGGACGTAGCCGCGCGGCCGCTCGGGACTCGTCTCGCCGATCCGGTCATAGGCCGCGCGCACCTCGCGTTCGAGGACGAACGGGTTGTAGCGGCGGGCCTTGATTTCCATCAGCAGACAGTTGAAGGCTGCGATGTCCGAGCCGGTTGCGTCGAGCCCCGACTCGAGCGCCTGGACGAGCGTCGTCCCCGAGCCGGCGAACGGATCGAGAACGTGCTCGCCCGGGGCGAAGTACCGCTCGAGCAGCACCTCCACGAGCTGCGGGATGAACTTGCCCAGGTACGGGTGGAGCCGGTGGACATGCTTGGTCCGCTCTCGCTCTGGGAGCTCGCCCTCCGACCACGAGAGCTCGACGTCGAGGTCACGGTAGAGGGCTTCCTGGGTCGGCGCCACGGCTCCCGGTTGTTCGGCGGAACGCCGCGGAGTCCTAGAAGTCGTCTCAGTAGAGAAGATCGGCGACACGCTCGAGCCCATCTCGGCGCACGGCCACGACCTCGAACGCTGTCCTGAGCCCGCCTGCCGCCGGATTCGCCGCCAGCCAGGCAGCGGCACCCCGCCGCAACCGCGCGCGCTTCCTCGCGTCGACGGCCTCGAGCGGATCCCCGTAGCCGGGTCCCTCCCTCGCTTTCACCTCGACGAACACCAGCCGCCTGCCTCGGCGGACGATCAGGTCGAGCTCGACGCCGCCCGCGCGGACGTTGCGGGCCAGGATCTGGTAGCCGCGCAGACGGTAGTCCCAGGCCACGCGCCGCTCGGCGGCGCGGCCGCGCAGGAACGTGCTACGCGGCGGGCTCGACGAACTGCTGCGGCGCATAGCACCGCGCCTCGAATGAGCGGCGATGGATCTCGCAAGGACCGCGCTCGCGCACGACCGCCGAGTGGCCTGGCGTGATGTAGCCGACGTGCGACGAGAATCCGTAGTGCGGGTACAGCGCCGCGAGCCGGCGCATCGTCCGGTCGCGCACGACCTTCGCCACGATCGAGGCGGCCGCGATTGCCGCGCTCTTCTCGTCCCCGTCCACGACGGCCTTGTGCTCGGGTGCCGTCGGGCCCAGACGGAAGCCGTCGACCAGGCAGATCTCCGCCGGTGGCGCCAGCTCCCAGAGGATCGCGCGCATCGCGGCGAGGTTTGAGCGGTGCAGGCCGTTCGAGTCGATCTCGCGCGGCGAGACAGCCCGCACCGCAATCCTCTCGGCGCAGCCGACAACCGCGCCGAAGAGCGCCTCGCGCCCGGCGGTCGTCAGCTGCTTGGAGTCGTTCAGGAGCGCGAGCGGTCGCACGCGGTGGTCGCGGAGGCAGGCGTAGTCGAGCAGGACGCCGGCGACGACGAGCGGTCCCGCGAGCGAGCCGCGTCCGGCCTCGTCCGTCCCGGCGACGAATCGGGCGCCTAGGCGCCGGTCAAACGCGAGGAGCTTCCGCCCCGGCCTCTTCGGCCTCGGGCTCGGGCTCGGCCTCGGCGTCTCCGGCTCCGGGCTCGTCTGCTGCTGGCTCGGCGGCCCCGGACTCGGGCTCGACGGCCGACTCGGGCTCGGGCTGTTTCTCGGCGGCCTCGGGCTCGTGCTCGGCGCCGCTGGGCTCGGTTCCGTCGTCGGCGCCGGCTGCGACAGCATCGGTCGAGGATAGCGGCCCCCTCCGCTGCACCTCGCGGACGCGCGCCTTCTTCCCCACCTTGCCGCGCAAGTAGTAGAGCTTCGCCCGACTCACGTCACCGATGGCCGCGACCTCGATCTTCTCGATCTTCGGCGAGTGGAGCGGGAAGGTCCGCTCGACGCCGACCCCGAATGACTGCTTGCGGACGGTGAAGGTCTCCCGGGCGCCCGCCCCCTGACGCTTGATCACGATCCCTTCGAACACCTGGACGCGGCGGCGCTGGCCCTCGATGACCTGGAAGTGCACGCGAACCGTGTCGCCCGGCTTGAACCTGGGCCGATCCGTGCGCAGTTGGCGCTGTTCGAGATCCCGGATGACACGATGCATAAGAACGGCCCCGCCCGGGGCCGGCGCCCAATGCTAGCGGACGTTCTTCGTGCGGCGCGGGCGCAGAAGACCGGCGGCCCCGAGCCCCACGGAGAGGTACAGCGAGTAGATCGAGATTCGATTCGGCGGCCAGTACGTCGCGAAGACGTTGCCGATCAGATTGGCCTTCGGCACGGCGCCCCAGACACGCGAGTCGCACGAGGACTGCCGGTTGTCGCCCATCATGAAGTACTGCCCCTGAGCGATCTTGCGTGCCTCGTGGGTCTCGTTGTCTCGGCGGTCAGGCCTGATGTAGGGCTCGTTCAGGCGCTTGCCGTTGATGTAGACGAAGCCGTTGCGCTCGGCCCAGGTGTCGCCGGGGAGACCGATCAGCCGCTTGACGAACGTGCCGCCGGCCCCGCAGCGCGCCTGCGCCTGCGGCGGCGTCTTGAAGACGACGATCTCGCCGCGATGCGGGTTGCGGAAGTGATAGATGAAGCGGTTGGCGAGCACGCGGTCGGAGAGGTGCGCCTCGCAGCCCGGGCCGCCTGCGCAGTGCAGCGTGGGCTCCATCGAGGACGACGGGATTCGGTACGGGTTGACGATCCACGCCTTGATCGCGAGCACGATTGCGATCGCGCCGGCGATCGTCACGATCCAGTCGATCGCGACGCGCCACGGGCGCGGCAGCCGGTGGGTCAGCCGATCGACGGGGTTTCGCGACACGCGCCGCGACTCGGGCGCGCGCTCGACGGCAGGCGGCGGAGCCTCCGGCTCGCGCAGGGGCGGGACGGCGTGCTCCGGCCAGCGGTCGTCCGCGTCGATCTGCGACCGCTTCGCGGGGTCGGAGAGCAGCTCGTAAGCGTCCTGGATCTCCTCGAGGTGCGACGCCGTCCACGGAGACGACGGATCGGCCTCGGTCCGGTAGAAGCGGACCAGCCGCCAGTAGGCGTCTCGAATCTCCTCCAGCGAGGCGTTCGGGCTGACGCCGAGCACCTCGTATGGATTCCGCGCAGCGCTCGGCGCGTGTGGGTCCATCTCCATATCCTGCCTCAACCGGCCGTCCGTAGACGACTCTGTTCGCGGCGCCATTCCTCGATCCTCGCGTGGTCGCCGGAGAGGAGCACCTCGGGCACCCCCCAGCCTCGAAATTCGGCCGGACGCGTGTAGTGGGGATATTCGAGGCCTCCCTCGAGCTTGGCCGAGAAGCTCTCGATCAGCCCCGATTCCTCGGAGCCGAGCGCGCCCGGCAGGCGTCTCGCGATCGCGTCGACGAGCACCATCGCAGGGAGCTCACCGCCGGAGAGGACGTACGGGCCGATGGAAATCGCGTCCGACGCGAGGTTCATCAGCACCCGCTCGTCGAAGCCTTCGAACCGGGCCGAAAGGAGGGTCAGCCGCTCCTCGCTCGCGAGCTCCTCGACGACCGGCTGCGTGAGCTGCCGGCCCTGGGGCGTCAGCGCCACGACGCGGTGGTCGGGCTCGCCGCCGTACGCGGCATCGAGCGCAGCGCCGACCACGTCGACGCGCAGCACCATCCCGGCCCCGCCGCCGTAGGGATCGTCGTCGACTTGGCCGTTGGCCAGCGGCGTGTAATCGCGGTAGCTGAACAGCCGCAGGTCGAGCTCGTCGCCCAGCACGGCGGCCACGGGCCGCTGCTCCGTCAGCCACGCGAAGGCGTGGGGAACGAGGGTGAAGACATCGAGCTGCAAAGGAAGACTCAGCGTAGCGGCGGCTCGGCGAAGCCCGCCGCAACCACGATTGCGCCGCGCGCGAGATCGACCTCGCGGACGCAGGCATCGACGAGCGGCAGCAGGAGACCGGAATCGAGCTCGAGGTTGTCGTTCGCGATTCCGGGCGCCACCTCGGTCACACGACCGAGCACCCGGCCTCCCTCCTCCTCCACCTCGAGCCCGACGAGTTGGAAAATGTAGTACTCGCCCAACTCGGTCGGGGGCAGGTCGTCGCGGCGAACGGTCAGCTCGGCGCCGCGGGGAACTTCGCGTTCGAGCCGGATCACGGGTCTGCCGCCGGAACCCCGCTTCGCCGCGGCGATCGTTACCGGCGAGCCGTCCACATAGAGGATCGCCCCCTTCGCAAAGCGCTCCGGATCCTCGCTGGCCCGCTCGACGAAGAACGAGCCGTCCAGACCATGCGGCCTCCCGACCCGGCCGACGGTGACGAACTCAGTCGACGATCTCGACAAGAACGCGGTGGCTCTCGCGCGCCGCACCGGCACGCACGATCGTGCGCAGCGCCCGCGCGATTCGGCCCTGGCGGCCGATCACCTTGCCGACGTCGTCCTTCGCGACGTGCAGCTGGAGGACGACGGCGCCGTCCCGCTCGACCTCGTCGACGCGGACCGCGTCGGGGTCGTCCACGAGCCGGCGGGCGAGCTCGGCGAGCAGCTCAGCCAATGTTCTTGGCCTTCAACAGGCGCTTCACCGTCTCGGACGGCTGAGCCCCTTTCGAAAGCCAATCCTTGACCTTGTCCTCGTCGAACTCGATCGTCGACGGGTCGGTCTGCGGGTTGTAGCGCCCGACGATCTCGATGAACTTGCCGTCTCGCGGCGACCGGGTATCGGCGGCGACGACGCGGTAGATCGGGTTCTTCTTCGAGCCGACCCGCGTCAGCCTCAACTTCACAGCCATCTATCTCCTCGCCTTCTTCTTCTTGCGCTTGCTCTTGGTCTTGCGGGCCGTCGCCGGGCGCTCGCCGTTCGCGGGCGCCGGGCCCTGCCCCAGCATTGAACCGAGATCCATTTTGCCGCTCCGCATCTGCTTCATCATCTTCGCCATCTGCTTGCGGGCCTCCAGCAGCTGGTTCACCTGCTGGAGGTCGGTGCCGCTTCCGCGCGCGATCCGCAGGCGGCGCGAGCCGTCGATCACGTGCGGGAGCGCACGCTCGCGCGGCGTCATCGACAGGATCATCGCCTCGACGCGCCCGAGTTGCTTCTCGTCGACCTGATCGAGGCCTTCGAGCTGGTTCCCGAGGCCCGGGATCAGCTTGATCACGCCCTGCAGCGACCCCATCCGGCGCAGCATCTTGTAGCTCTTCAGGAAGTCGTCGAACGAGAACTCGCCCTGCATCATGCGGCGCTCGAGCTCCGCGCGCTCGTCCTCCTCCACGGCCGCCTCCGCCTTCTCGATCAGGCTGAGGACGTCGCCCATCCCGAGGATCCGCGACGCCATGCGATCCGGGTGGAAGTACTCGAGCTGGTCGACCTTCTCGCCGACGGAGACGAGCTTGATCGGCTTGCCCGTCACCGCCTTGACCGACAGGGCCGCGCCACCGCGCGCGTCGCCGTCGAGCTTCGTCAGCACCACCCCGTCGAAATCGACGCGCTGCTGGAAGGCCTGTGCGACCGAGACCGCTTCCTGCCCGGTCATCGCATCGAGGACGAGCAGCACGTTCGTCGGCTTCGCCTCGTTGCGGACGGCGGCGAGCTCCTCCATCAGGGCCTCGTCGACATGGAGCCGCCCGGCGGTGTCGACGATGACGACGTCGCCCTCGGCCTGCGCAATCCCCTCTCTCGTGGCCTTGACGGGGTCGCTGCGCTCGGCGCTGAAGACCGGGATCTGGATCTGGCGGCCGAGCTGCTCGAGCTGGTCGATCGCGGCCGGGCGCTGCAGGTCGGCCGCGACGAGCGCAGGCTGCTTGCCTTCCTTTCGAAGCAGCAGCGCAAGCTTCGCGGCAGCGGTCGTCTTGCCCGAGCCCTGCAGCCCCGCGAGCAGGATCACAGTCGGCGGCCGGCCTGCGAACCCCAGCCGCGAGTCCCCCGAGCCCATCAGCGCGGTCAGCTCGTCGTGGACGATCTTCACGACCTGCTGCCCCGGCGTCAGGCTCTTCAGCACCTCCTCGCCGACCGCGCGCTCGCGGACACGCCCCACGAAGTCCTTGACGACCTGAAAGTTGACGTCGGCCTCGAGCAGCGCGAGCCGGATCTCCCGCATCGCCTTGGAGATCGCCTCGTCGTCGAGCTTCCCTCGCTTGCCGAGGTCGCCGAGCGCCTTCTGGAGCCTGTCGGAAAGCGTGTCGAACACGGCGGCCAGTGTACTGGCGGCCGTTGGCGCGCTAGCCCAGACGGGCCCGCACGCGCTCGGCCACGACCGCCGCATGGTTTACGTCGCCGTGCGGCGCGCCCGGCCAGTCGGCGACGCGGAATGGATCGCGGTACTCGTCGGGCGTCCCGGGGTAACGCGGGATCAGGTGCACGTGGAGATGCGGCGTGTTGTGGCCGATCACGGCCGTGTAGACGTGCTCCACGCCCTCGCTCTCGATCAGCGCGCGGGCGACGCGCGTGGTGACCACGCCGACCGCCGCCGCCTCTTCGTCGGTGAGGTCGCCGATTCCGGGTGCATGCCGCTTCGGCTCGACGAGCAGATGGCCGGGATACGGCTCCGGCTCGCGCTCCGGGTGGTAGCCGTGCGATGCGAAGACGAGCTCGTCCTCGAGGATCGGCCCGCCGGGGACGAGGTGCTCGCCCCGGTGCTTCCGGCAGATGTAGCAGTCCGTTTGCGTCCCGCCCGCCACGGTTAGAGATTCTCCCGCAACCGATCGTTGGGAGGACGAGATGGCTGACGTCGCCAAGGTGATCACGATCATCGGCTCATCGCCGGAAAGCTTCGCGAAGGCTGCCGACGCCGCCGTGCAGGAAGCCGCAAAGACGGTGCGCGGAATCTCGGGCGCGGACGTGGTGTCGATGAGCGCCGTCGTCGAGGGCGACCGGATCACCGAGTACCGGACGACCGTGAACATCGCGTTCGCGATCGAACGCTAGAAGTAACCCGATCGGCACGGCCGCGGCGCACCTGCGCGCGCCGCGCAGGCGTACGCTCGGCCGTGAGGGAGGCGGGTCTGAAGCCCCACCCTCGATGGGTGGGGGCTGTGCCGCCAAGGGGCGGCGCCGACGTTCGCGTCCGGCCGGTCGCGACGACGATCGAGCCCCGGCTAGCCGGCGACCAGCGCGCGCGCGAAGTCGTGCGGATCGAAGGGCCGCAGGTCGTCGAGACCCTCCCCCACGCCGACGAGCTTCACGGGCAGGCCGAGCTCGTGGGCGATCGGGATCGCGACACCGCCTTTGGCCGAGCCGTCGAGCTTCGTCAGGGCGACGCCGGTGACCCCCACCGATTCGCCGAAGAGGCGCGCCTGCTGGACGCCGTTCTGGCCGGTGGTCGCGTCGACGACGAGCAGTGTCTCGTGCGGAGCGCCCTCCTGCCGTTGGGCGATCACGCGGCGAACCTTGGCGAGCTCGTCCATCAGGTTGGCCTGGGTGTGGAGACGGCCGGCGGTGTCGACGATGACGACGTCGAGGCCGCGCTCGCCCGCCGCGGCGATCGCGTCGTAGGCGACGGCGGCCGGATCGCCACCGCGCTCGCCGCCGACGAAGTCCGCGCCCGCGCGCTCCGCCCAGATCTCGAGCTGCTCCTCCGCGGCCGCCCTGAACGTGTCCGCGGCGGCGAGAACAACGGTGCGATCGTGCTCCCGGAGCTTCTGCGCGAGCTTGCCGATCGTCGTCGTCTTGCCGGTCCCGTTGACGCCCACGACGAGGATCACGCTCGGCGGGCCGTCGAGGCCGAGCCGCCCGGGCTCGCCGAGCAGCGCCGCGATCTCCTCCACGAGCGCCTCGTTGAGATCGGCGATCTCGCCTCGCGCCTCGAGCCGCGTCACGAGCTCCGCGGTCGAGGGGACGCCGACGTCGGCGGCGATCAAGGCCTCCTCCAGCCGCTCCCAGGCGGCGTCGTCGGCGGGGTCGAAGGCGGCGACCGCGAGCTGCTCGGTGAGGGCGCGCCGGCTCTTGCCGAGCGAGTCGCGCAGCCGTGAGAAAAACCCCTCCTGCTCCTCACGCGTCCGGCTGCCCGGCTCGGCGTCGCCGAGGAGCTCTGCCCAGGATCTGGCCACGGCCGCGAACCGTAGCCGCAGGAGGCCTGGCCCTCCTACCTATGCGGTCGCAACCAGCGGCGCCTCGCGCGGCACACGGCGCGAGACGATCTGGGAGACGCCGTCGCCGCCCATCGTGACGCCGTAGAGGGAGTCGGCAGCCTCCATCGTCCGCTTCTGGTGCGTGATGACGATGAACTGCGCCTGCTCGGCGTAGCGGCGCAGCAGCTCGACGAAGCGGCCGATGTTGGTGTCGTCGAGCGCGGCCTCCACCTCGTCCAGGAGGTAGAACGGACACGGCCGCGCGAGGAAGAGGGCGAAGAGGAACGAGATCGCCCCGAGCGCCTTCTCGCCGCCCGAGAGGAGCGAGAGCTTCGTCACCCGCTTCCCGGCGGGTCGGAGCTCGATCTCGACGCCCGGCTCGCTGCCGTCATCGGCCCCGTCCTCCTCCGCGTCGGTCAGCCGCAAGCGGCCTTCGCCGCCGGGGAACAGCGTCGCCGCGACGTCGCTGAAGTGGCGCTGCACCGTCGCGAACGTCTCCTCGAAGCGGCGTTCGACCGTCTCGGTCAGCTCGTTGCGAAGTCGCTCGAGCTCCGCCAGGCTGCGCTCGAGATCCTCGCGCTGCGTCGCCAGCTCCTGGAGCCGCTCCTTCTCCTCCTCATACTCCTGTTTCGCGAGCGGGTTCACCTGACCCAGCGACTCGCGCCGGCGCTCGAGCCTGATCAGCCGCTCGGCGAGAGCGTCGCGATCGTCCCCGTCGGCCGGTTGCGCGCCTGCATCCTCGAGCCGCTTCCGCGCCGCGGAGGCCTCGGCCTCGAGCCGTGCGAGCTCGACGTCGATCGCCGCCGCCCGCTCACCCGTTTCCGCCGCACGCCGACGCAGCTCAGCCT